>NZ_JBFTMV010000009.1:0-157773 GCF_056397145.1 Stenotrophomonas sp. 05N423 | reverse complement strand
TGCCCAAGCTCGGCCAGTTCCTCATCGGCAGCACCTTCGTCGAACGCTTCCTCAACAAGGGGCCCATGACCAAGGCGCTGCAGCGCATCCCCGTGAAGCTGGTCGAGCACGGGCAACTGGGCGTCATCGGCGCGGCCAGTTGGTATCTGCAGCACCGCAGCACCTGATCACGCTCCCACCCACGCAGCAGGCAATACCGCTCGCACGGGCCAAGGCCCTTGCACCGGCCACCACCAGCAACCGCGGTTCAACCCAACCATCCGCCAATGATGAGGAGAGACATCATGAGGTACCGCAAGTCCGTACTGTCCGCCGCCATCGTCACCTGCCTGAGCTTCTCGGCCCACGCGCAGGAAGCCGGCAAGCAGGCGACCGACCTGGATCGCGTCGTCGTCACCGGCATCCGCGCCAGCCTGCAGCAGTCGCTGGAGACCAAGCGCAACGCCGACGCCATCGTCGACGTCATCACCGCCGAGGACGTGGGCAAGTTCCCCGCTACCAACGTAGCCGAGGCCATCACCATCATTCCCGGCGTGACCATCGACAAGGCCTTCGGCCAGGGCGAGAAGGTCAGCATCCTGGGCACCGACCCGGCATTGAACCGCACCGTGCTCAACGGCCAGACCGTGGCTTCGGCCGACTGGTTCATCACCGACCAGCCCGGCCGCACCTTCAACTACTCGCTGCTGGCGCCGCAGTTGGTCAGCAAGGTCGAGGTCTACAAGTCGCCGGAAGCGTGGCTGGACGAAGGCTCGGTGGGCGGCACCGTCAATATTTCCACCCGCAAACCGCTGGACCTGGATGGCACCACCGTCTCCGGCTCGGTGGGCTACCTCTACAACGACCGCATCGAGAGCGGCGACCCTTCGGTTTCGGCCATGTTCGGCTGGAAGAACGATGCCAATACCTTCGGCGTGATCATCTCGGGCCAGCGCTCGGATGAGAGCATCCGCCGCGAAGGCATCGAGTCCTACGGCACGGTGACCGGCGACCACTACATCCACAGCCGCGATGGCGCGCCGAACTCGATCACCAGCACCACCACCGACTGGTCCACCGACCCGGCGACCGAGATGCCGCCGAGCTGCGTCGGCAGCTGCGCCACCACCCTGCTTGCCAACCCGAACGCGGTTGCCCCGAATTCGATCAGCGCCCACTACTTCGAGCAGAAGCGCGAGCGCGACACCCTGTCGCTGGCCCTGCAGTTCAAGCCGCACGAGAAGCTGGACATCGAGTTCAACCTGCTCGACGTCAAGGCCGGCTACGACAACATCAGCCACGCCATGTTCGCCTTCAACGGCAACACCTGGAATTCACTGGGAAACCTGACCGACCTCACCGTCGATGGCGGCGTCATCACCAAGGCCAAGTTCCGCAATGCGCTGACCGTGTATGACCTGATCAACCGCCAGGCCACGGTCGATACCGATTCCTACGACGTGAAGTTCAAGTGGACCGACGAGCGCTGGTTCGCCTCGGCCCATGCCGGCTATTCCAAGGCCACCGGCGGCACCGGCCGCCAGGTGTTCGGCGAGTTCCTCAACAAGGCCAACTACAGCTACGACCTGACCGGGAAAGTGCCGAAGCTGCACTTCGACGGCTACCAGACCGATGCCATCCAGGACGTGGCCAGGCACTTCGCCCCCGCCAACCCGGGCAGCCCGTTCAACGATCCGAACGCCTACAAGCTCGACCGCGGTGAACCCTGTACCCAGTTCTCCTGGGGCTGCGGCTGGCATGCTGATCCAGCAACCAAGGACAACTGGAAATCGGGCTGGGGCGGCAACATCGTCACCAAGCCGACCCGCGACGAGGAGAAGTACGCACAGGTCGACTTCGGCGTCCAACTGGAATCGCCGATCTACCAGCTGCGTTTTGGCGTCAAGCGCCGCGAACATGAAACCTCGCAGTCGATGGCCGGCGTGACGCTGGCCTCGATCAAGGGGTATGGCGACGTCAGCGCCGAAAAATTCGACCCCAAGTCGCTGCCGGACAACTATCTCTCCGGCTTCGGTGACGTGGGCGACCTCAACAGCCGCTTCATGATCGACGGCTGGAAGCTGGCCGACTACATCCTCAGCGGCGAATGGCTGGCCCCGTGGCAGACCATGCGCGCCCCGAGCACCTTCTACGATCCCTCGTTCGTAGCCAATACGTGGAACGTGACCGAAGACGTGACGGCGGCCTACCTGCAGGCCGACTTCAGTACCGACCGGCTGCGCGGCAACTTCGGCGTACGCCTGGTGCGCACCGAGTCCGACAGCACCAGCTGGCAGTGCATCGGCAAGCCCAGCTGCGTCGCCAACGAAGCCAACAACTACGTCCACAGCTACCAGCTGGCCACCACGTCGAAGAAGTACAACGACGTGCTGCCGAACGTGAACGTGGTCTACGACCTGAGCGACACGGTGGTGCTGCGTGGCTCGGCGGCCAAGGTCATCGCCCGCCCGAACTACGGCGACATGTCCACCTACCTGTGGCTGGGCGACCAGACCCGCACCGGCGGCGGCGGCAACCCGGACCTGGACCCCTACGAATCCACCAACCTGGACTTCTCGGCCGAATGGTACTTCTCCGAGAACGCCATCCTGGCCGGCACCCTGTTCCACAAGAAGGTCGACAACTACATCCTGGTCAGCACCCAGAAGGAGCAGCACTTCAACCAGGCCGACCAGCGCATCACCGAGTTCGACGTCTCGCGTCCGAACAACGCCGGCAGCGCCACCATCAAGGGCTTCTCGGCGGCATACCAGCAGACCTTCGGCGCCGGCCTGGGCCTGCTGGCCAACTGGACCCATGCCAAGGCCGAGGCCGACAACGGTGCCCAACTGCCGTACAACTCGAAGGACCAGCTGAACTTCAGCCCGTTCTACGAGAGCGACCGCATCAGCGCCCGCGTGACCTACTCATGGCGCTCGAAGTACTACACCAACGTCGACCGCGGCAATTACCTGGTCACCGATGACTACGATTCGCTGGACGCGAGCGTCAACGTCAAGCTCACCGACAACCTGACCCTGGGACTGGACGGCATGAACCTGCTGGACAGCGAATACCGCTCCTACGCGGAAGTTCCGGGTGTGGCCAACACCGAAAAGCTGGTGCGCGGCCTGTACCGCACCGGCCGCCGCTACATGGCCACGCTGCGCTTCCAGTTCTGATCCGGCTCCGCTGAAGCCGCAATACGTTCCACGTTGTTTTTCTCCTCCAACGGGCCTGGAATTCCAGGCCCGCTTTTTGTCCGGCATTCGTACCGTCAACGCGGAGCGGCAACCATGCCGGCATGGGATAACCCGCTCGCGGCGCCCGCAGGAGTGGCGAGCGTTGCATGGCATCGCTGCGCTTCACCTTCCGATGCCGCAGGCAATACGGTAGGAGCCGACGGACCTGCAGGACCGATCCGCCCCCCTCTGCGGCTCTTCCCCGCAGACATCAGGCAAGGCGCATGGAACGCGATGCGGTTTGCCTGACGCCTGCTGCACCATGCCGTCAGCACCGGACGAAGGACCACGAACACCATGACAATGCACGCGCCACCTCGACACCGGCATGCCCGCGGCCCGCAGGCAGGATGGCGATGCTGGCTGTTCGCCTGTGTACTCGCATGCTCCACCGCCGCCGCGCAGGACACCAGCGGCCTGGCCGGCTACTGGTCCGGTCATACCGGCGGCGGCCGCGAGCGCGTCGCCGTCGGCCTGGACCTGCAGCCAGATGGCGATGGCAGCCTGTCGGTCAGTCTGGACCTGCCCATCGCACACCTGCAGTCCATGGCGATGGGCAGCGCGCGTATCGAGGACGGCATCCTGCGCCTTCCCGGCCTGCACCTGGCGCTGGAACGGAAGGCGGGGCGCCTGACCGGCACCCTGCTGGACCCCGCCGGCCGTGCGGAACTGCGACGCGCCGGACCACGCCCATCCGCCATGCCATCGACCGCGGCCACCGATACGCCTGCATTGCCGGCGCCGCGCTGGTCGGTACGCCTGTCTGGTCAGGTATACGCCTCGCCGGTCGTGGATGGCGGTATCGCCTATGTCGGCACCACCGGCGGCACCTTCGAGGCGGTGGACGTGCGCGACGGCCACCGCGCCTGGAGCGCGGCGCTGGGCTTTCCCGTGTTCGCCAGCGCCGCCGTCGCGGGCAATGCGGTCTACGTGGTCAGCGATGGTTTCCTGCATCGCCTGGACAAGGCCGGAGGCCACGAAGTCTGGCGTTATCCGCTGGCACCGGCGGCGCGCGTGCTGCCGCATCCGGACAGCGCGCACTGGGACTGGCAGGCGCCGCGACCGCTGCTGGTGGGCGCCGTTCTCTACGTCGGCAGCGCCGACGGCGGCCTGCATGCGGTCGATGCCGGAAGCGGCCGGCGGCTGTGGTGTTTCGCCGCACCGGGCCGCATCCGCCATGGCGCCGCGGCCGACGCCAGTCATATCTACGTGGTCAGTGAGCCGGGCAGCGTGCACGCCCTGGACCCGCGCACCGGCGAGGAACAGTGGCGCCATGCCCTGTCCGGCCAGCCCGGCGCGGCGCCGGTGGTCCACCAGGGCCGCGTCTATGCCAGCGACCGCGGCGCATTGCTGCACGCGCTCGACGCGCGCGACGGCCACCGCCTGTGGCTGCTGCCGTTCTGGACCTCGTGGGTGGAATCGGCACCGGTGATCGTGGATGACACGCTCTACATCGGTTCGTCCGACCTGAAGCGGATCAGCGCCATCGATGCGGGCAATGGCAACGTGCGCTGGCGGAGCGAAGTGGCCGGCTGGAGCTGGGGAACGCCGCTGGTCGCCGGCCGCCACCTGTTCGTCGCCACCGCCGCCGGCGCGCCGTATTTCCAGCCGCTGCAGGCGGAACTGGCCATGCTGGACCGCGCGGATGGGCGGATCGCCGCGCGCACCGCCCTGCCCGCCGGCGAGGGCTTCATATGGGGCGTGGCTGGCGATCTGGCGCGCGGCGGCGACACCCTGGTCGCCGCGACCGTCGGCGGCACGCTGATGGGCTTTGCCCTGCCCAACGGGCCCACACCGCAGGCGGACGCGAACGACCTTTCTTCCCAGCCCTCCCTCCGCTGAGCCGAATCCTTCCACGTCGTACCGCAGCAACTCCCTGGCCGCACCCGCGTCCAGGCTTCACCCACGAGGACACGCGATGAACCGATACCGCACCACCACCGCCGCTCTCGCAAGCGCCCTGCTCGTCGTCCTGGGCGGTACCACCGCCTGTGTCGCAACCAACGACGCAGCTGCTCCAGCAGTGCAGGTGCAGCCGGTCCAGGTGGAAGGCGCGACGATCATCCCACGTCCGCAATCGGTGCAGCCGGCCGCTGGCGCCTACCTCGTCGATGCCGGTACGCCCGTACATGCGCAGGGCGAAGCCGCCGCCCGCGTCGCCGCGCAGTTCACCGGACTGCTCGGCCATACCACGCCGCTGACGTTGGCCACCGGTGCGGGCAAGGCGAAAGATGGCATCGTGTTCCGCCTGACCCCGGCCGGCGCGGATGCGTCGCCCGAAGCGTACACGCTGGATATCTCGCCCACCGGCATCGTCGTCGAAGCCGGCGACGAGCATGGCCTGTTCAATGGCGCGATGTCGCTGTGGCAGCTGCTCGCCGGGCAGCAGGCCGCAGCGGTCTCGCTGCCGGCGATGCGCATCGAGGATGCGCCGCGCTTCGCCTGGCGCGGCCTGATGCTCGATTCGGCACGCCATTTCTGGAGCGTGGAGCAGATCAAGGTACTGCTCGATGCGATGGCCACGCAGAAGCTCAATACTTTCCATTGGCACCTGACCGACGACCAGGGCTGGCGCATCGAGATCAAGCGCTATCCGAAGCTCACCGAAACCGGCGGTTGCCGCGTGCCGCAAGGCGATGCCGGTCGCGGGACCGACGGCACGCCCAACCTGTACTGCGGCCATTACACGCAGGACCAGATCCGCGACGTGGTGGCCTACGCCGCCGCCCGCCACATCACCATCGTTCCGGAAATCGACGTACCCGGCCACGCGCAGGCGGCCGTGGCCGCCTACCCCGAACACGGCGTGGTCGATGGCCCCACGGAGCCATCGCACAACTGGGGCGTCAATCCCTACCTGTTCAACCCGCGAGAGGAGACGCTGCAGTTCCTGGAAGGCGTCCTGGCCGAGGTGATCGATCTGTTTCCCGGTCCCTACGTCCATATCGGCGGCGACGAAGCGGTGAAGTACCAGTGGCAGGCGTCGCCCGCGGTGCAGGCGCATATCCGCGAACTCGGGCTGAAGGACGAGGAGGCACTGCAGTCGCACATGCTCAAGCGGCTGGAGAAATTCCTGGAGGAACACGATCGCAGGCTGATCGGCTGGGACGAGATCATCGAGGGCGGGCTGCCGCCGCAGGCCACGGTGATGTCCTGGCGCGGCATCGAGGGCGGCATCGAAGCCGCCACGCACGGCCATGACGTGGTGATGGCGCCGGGCAACACGCTGTACCTGGACTTCCTGCAGACCAACCTGCCGGACGAGCCGCCGGGCCGGCCGAAATTCACCTCGATGCAGAAGATCTACGCCTTCGATCCGGTACCGGAGCAGCTGCAGCCCGAGCAGCGCCGGCATGTGATCGGCGTGCAGGCCAACATGTGGACCGAACACACCCGCACCTGGGAGCGCCTGCAGCACAATCTGTTCCCGCGCATGGCGGCGCTGGCCGAGATCGCGTGGACGCCGCTGCAGCGCAAGGACTACGACGACTTCCTCAAGCGCCTGCCGGCGCAGCTTCAACGCTACAAGGCGCTGGACATCGCCTACGGCCAGACCGCGCTGTCGGTGGCGATGCAGCGCCACGACGACCGCGCCGGCAATCGCGTCGATGTCGCGCTGTCCAACCCGCTGGGCTACGGCGACATCCGCTACACCACCGATGGCAGCACACCGACGGCACAGTCGCCCGCCTACACCGCGCCATTGGCACTGCAGGTACCCACGGACCTGAAGGCCGCCGCCTTCTTCGACGGCAGGCCGCTGGCCGACAAGGCGAGCCGGTGGCCCCTGGACGCCGCTTCGCTGCTCACCCGTACCGACAAGACGCTGGCGCAGTGCCCGCAGGGCGGCCGCCTGCTGCTGCGACTGGAGGACGACAATCCCACCGACGGCCCGCGCGAGAATTTCGACGTGACCATCTTCAATCCATGCTGGTTGTGGGAAGGCGCGCAGTTGCAGGACGTGGCGTCGATCCAGGTACGCGCCGGGCGCATTCCCTACAACTTCGGCCTGCTGCGCGAAGAGGAAGCCAGACGCGGCTTCCGCAAGGCAGTGGCGGCGCATGGCGAGTTCGAAGTCCGCGATGGCTGCGAAGGGCCGGTGCTGGCCTCGGTGCCGTTGCCGGAAACGCCGGATGCCGATGGCTTCATCGCATTGGACGCGCCGCTGCGCTCGCGGGCCGGTGCCACCGCCAACCTGTGCATGACCTTCAGCGGCGATACGCGGCCGACGATGTGGGTGCTGAAGCAGGTGACGCTGCGGACAGGGAAATAACGCTCGATAGCGCCCGAGGGAATAAAGCCCCTCTCCCTGCGGGGCGAGAAGGCACGGCATGCGCGCCAGCGGCGCGCGTGCCTTGGAGCACCCACGCCGCTGGTGTGGGCCGGGCACGGATCGAGGGTTGGGGAGAGGGAAAGCAGGGGCAATGATGGTTGACCATCAGGACTCCGTCCGCCCCTCATCCGCCCTTCGGGCACCTTCTCCCGCAAGGAGAAGGAAGCAGGCTCACGGATACAACAGATAGCGCGCGCGCACCGCTTCGAAGCGCCGCAGCTCCGGCTGCCAGCGCGCCTGCATCGCATCGAGCGTGTCGCCGCGCTCGATCGCCTGGCGCAGCCAGGCGTTGCCGGCCAGCTTGTCGAAGAAGCCGGGCGTCGCACCCGGCGCATCGGACTGGAAGCGGAACGCGTCCGGATACAGGTCGTGCAGCGTCTTGACCACCGCCAGGCCGGTGCGGAACGGCTGGAACACCTCGCGGTCGGTCACGTGGACCTGCACGCCGCCGCAGGCCTTGCCCTCATGCTTGGAGAAGCTGGGCGTGAACGATGTCGGACGGAAGCGCACGCCCGGCAGGTCGAGCGCGTTGAGCGCATCGGCCAGTTGCCGCGCATCGACGAAAGGCGCGCCGAGGGTCTCGAACGGCCGCGTGGTGCCGCGCCCCTCGGAAACGTTGGTGCCCTCCAGCAGCGCCGTGCCCAGGTAGGCCAGCGCGGTATCGCGCGTGGGCATGTTCGGCGACGGCGGCACCCACGGCATCGCCCCACCCGGCTCGGCATCGCCCCGCTGCCAGCCACGCATCGGCACCACGGTCAGGTCGGCGCCGATGCCGAACTCGCCGTTGAACAGGCGCGCCAGCTCGCCGATGGTCATGCCGTGGCGTACCGGGATCGGGAACATGCCGATGAACGAGGCCTGCGCCGGCTCCAGTACCGGGCCTTCCACTTTGAGTCCGCCGACCGGATTGGGGCGGTCCAGCACCCATACCGGGATGCCGTCACGCCAGGCCGCGCGCAGCAGGTTGGCCAGCGTGTACGGGTAGGTGTAGAAGCGCGCGCCGACATCCTGGATGTCGAACAGCAGCAGGTCGATGCCGCGCAGCATGTCCGGTGTCGGTTCGCGGTGCTCGCCATAGAGGCTGTGCACCGGCAATCCGGTGGCCGCATCGCGCGACGAATCCACGTGTCCTCCGGCCTGCACGTCGCCGCGCACGCCGTGCTCGGGGCCGAACAGCGCCACCAGTTGGATATCCCTGCGTGCGGCGAGCAGGTCGATGTCGCTGCGCAGCGCGCGGTCCACGCCGGTCATGTTGGTGACCAGACCGATGCGCTTGCCCTTCAATTCGCCGGCCCGCTCGCGCAGCAGCACTTCTATGCCGGGTTCCGGGCCGGTGTCGCGCGCCGCGATGGCCTGCACCGGCGCCATCCATGCCAGCAGCAGGCCGCACAGGAAAAGGTTTCTCATGTATCCATGCATGCGCGTATCCGGGATAGGGGAAGCGATGGGCAACGATAGCCGATCATCGGATAATCCGGCCTGGCCTTCGCCCAACCGGAACCCATGATGCGTCGATCCGCGTGGCTGTCCCTCTGCCTGCTGGCACTCTGCAACCAGGCGCGCGCCGGCGACGACGCCATCGTTCCCTCGCTGATCCCGCAGCCGGCTTCGATGCAGATCGATGCGGGAGCGGTTGCTTTCCCCGTGGATACCGGCACCCTCCTGCATGCCGACGGCGATGCGGCGAAGCGCGTGGCAGGCCAGTTCAATGCCTTTCTCGCCAAGGCCGGACGCACGCCGTTGCCCATCGCCGCACGCAGCAAAAGCGCGCACGGCATCCACCTCGATATCGACGCGGACAGCGGCATTCCCGCCGAAGGCTATGCGCTCACCGTCAACGCGGACGGCATCGTGATCCGCGCCAGCGACGAAGCCGGCCTGTTCCATGGCACGGTGACCCTGTGGCAGCTGCTTACCCAAGGCGACCGCGCACGCGTGACGTTGCCAGCCATGCATATCGAGGACGCGCCGCGCTTCCCGTGGCGCGGCTACATGCTCGACTCGGCGCGGCATTTCCAGACGCCGGCGCAGGTGAAGCAGCTGCTCGACACCATGGCGCTGCACAAGCTCAACACGTTCCATTGGCACCTGACCGACGACCAGGGTTGGCGCATCGAGATCAAGCGTTACCCGCGATTGACGCAGATCGGTGGCTGCCGCATTCCCGCCGGCGATGCCGGCATCGATCCGGCCAGCGGCAGGCCCGCGCCGTACTGCGGCTGGTATTCGCAGGACGACATCCGCGACATCGTCGCCCATGCCGCCGCGCTGCACATCACCGTGGTGCCGGAAATCGACATGCCCGGCCACGCCACCGCCGCCATCGCCGCCTATCCGGCGCTCGGCACCGAGGGCCGGAAGATTCCGGTCTCGGCGCACCGCGGCATCCACGCCAACCTGTTCAACGTCGACGACGCCACATTCGATTTCCTCGATGGCGTGTTCACCGAAGTCGCGCAGCTGTTCCCCGGCCCATACATCCACGTGGGCGGCGACGAGGCCATCAAGACGCAGTGGCAGGCATCGCCGCGCGTGCAGGCGAAGATGCGCGGACTCGGGTTGACGGACGAGGCCGCGCTGCAGAGCTGGTTCATCCATCGGCTGGAAACCAGCGTGCATGCGCACGGCAAACGCCTGATCGGCTGGGACGAAATCCTCGATGGCGGCCTGGCGCCCGACGCCACGGTGATGTCCTGGCGCGGCATCGACGGCGGCATCGCCGCCGCACGGCTGGGCCACGACGTGGTGATGTCGCCCAATGCCGACCTGTACCTGGACTACCTGCAGACCGATTCCCCGCATGAGCCCGGCGGCCGGCCCAGCCCGAAGCTGATCCCGATGGAGAGGTTCTACCGCTTCGAACCCGTGCCCGAAGCATTGGACGCGGCCCAGCGCCACCACATCCTCGGCCTGCAGGCGAACATGTGGACCACCGACGACGTGCGCTTCGCCGCGGTCGAACACAACACCTTCCCGCGCCTGCTGGCGGTGGCCGAGACCGGCTGGACGCCCAGGGCCGGCAAGGACTACGCCAGCTTCCTGCAGCGCCTGCCGGCCTGGACCCGGCGCTACGCCGCGCTGGGCGTCGGCTACGCACACACGCCGTTCAGCGTGCTGCTGGCCGATGCGCCTGCCGGTGCCGGCAAGGCGACACTGCGCCTGTCCAATCCGCTCGGCTACCCGGTGCGCTACACGCTCGACGGCAGCGAGCCGACGGCCCGGTCACCGCTGTATGCCGCCCCCATCGAAGCCGGACTGCCAGTGCAGCTGCGCACCGCCGCATTCGCCAACGACACCGCGCTGCAACCGGCAGACCGCTTCGACGTGACCGCCGCCAGCCTGCGCAGCCGCGGCAACGCGCAACTGCAGCCCTGCATCGCCGAAGGCCCGGTGCTGCGCATGCAGGACGACACCACGCAAGCCGACGGCCAGCGCGCCCTGTTCAACGTCGCCTTCATGCAACCGTGCTGGCGCTGGGAACAGGCGCCGATGGCCGGCGCCGGCAGCATCGAGGTGCGCGCCGGCCGCCTGCCCTACATCATCGACCAGAGCGAAGCCGAGAACGCCCGCCGCCGCTTCCTGCCGGCACGCAGCGCGCATGGCGAACTCGACATCCGCGCCGGCTCCTGCGACGGCGAAATCATCGCCACCGCGCCCCTGCCGGCCCACCCCGATGCCGATGGCTTCGTCACCCTGCACGCACCGCTGCTGCGCCGCTCCGATGCCACCGAAGCGCTGTGCATCCGCTTCAGCGGCGACTTCCGTCCCGACATGTGGGTGGTGAAGCAGGTGACGCTGCAACCGTAGAGCGGGGCAACGCCCCGCTGGGGCATCACACCGGCCAAGCCCCGCCGGGCAACGCCCGGGGGCTGCAGGGCCACAGCCCCCATCACCTTGTAGAGCGGGGCAACTGCCCGCTGAGGCATTACCCGCCAAGCTCCGCCCGACGCTACAGGGCGCCGCGTACCGGGTTTGCGGGCTGCAGCCGCAGCAGCAGGTCGCGCAGAGGGGGGAATGACGTCGCCAGCCCCACGAGTATGCCGATGGTATTGGCCAGCGCATCGAACGGGTCGGCGCTGCGGGTGTCGGTCAATGCGCCCTGCGCGAATTCGATGCACACGCCCAGCGCCACCAGCGCCAGGCCGACGGCCAGCAGCGAGCGGCCGCGGCGGAACAGCTGCACGGCGCTGGCCGACAGCAGGAAATAGGCGATGAAGTGCTCGGCCTTGTCGCCGTTCTCCGGCAGCGGCGGCAATGGGGGTGGCGGGATCAGGCACACCCCGATCACGCCCAGCACCGCCAGCGTCCACAGGCCGATCCAGAACGGCAGGTGGCGCAGCGGTTTGAAGAGGGGATGGCTCACAGGCGCCAGGTCAGGTCGCCCATCGCGAACGCCGCCGACAGGTCCACGTCGCGGCTGAAGCCCATCACCTGGAAGCGCTCGCCCATTTCGGTGGGCAGGGTCAGGCGCTTGAACTGCTCGCGCAGGCGCATGCGCCCGACTTCATCGGCATCCGCATCCTCTGCTTCCAGCAGGCCGGCGATGTCGTTGCCGAACAGGAAGCCGGCCTGGTGGCAATAGCCTGCCAGGTCGAAGCCGGCACCGGTGCCGGCCTCGGCCAGCGCCGTGAAGTCCACCGAGGCGGTGATGTCCTGCAGGCCCGGCCACAGGTAGACATCGTTGTGCACGCGGTGGCGGTAGAACGCGCGCAGGGTGCCGTCGCGGCGATCGTCCTGGTAGAACTCGGCACGCGTGTAGCCATAGTCGACGAACAACATGGCACCGCGGCGCAGGCCGCCGGCCACCGCCTGGATCCAGTAGGGCAGCTGCGGCAGCAGTTCGGAGCGGTAGCCGTCGGCGAAGGGACGCTCCAGGTAGCGCTCCACGTGCCGCACGGCCGCTGACAGCAGCATGTCCGCCGGCTGCGCGCCGCGCACGAAACGGCCCTCGCCGTCGAGTTCGACGGTCTCCTCGTAGACCTCGCCCGCGCCGACAAGGAAGCGCGGCGTGGGCAGCGCGTCGATCACCTCGTTGGCGAACAGCACGCCGTCCCATTCGTCCTCGAACGGGCGGTCCAGCCATTCCACGCGGGCGAACACTTCCGGATCGAGTGCGCCCTGCAGGCGCTGGTGCTGGCGCTGGCGCAGGTCGGCGCTGGGCTCGAGGATGGCGTAACGCGCCGGCAGCGCGTCCAGTACGGCCAGGCGCCCGAGCGCGGCCTCGGCGAACGCGCCGCTGCCGCCGCCCAGCTCCAGCATGCGCGCCTGTGGTCCGAGTTCGCGCAATGCCGGCGCCAGCGCATTGGCGGTGGCCGCGGCGAACAGCGAGCCCATTTCCGGAGCGGTGACGAAGTCGCCGGCCGCGCCGAACTTGCTGGCGCCGGCGCTGTAATAGCCCCAGCCCGGCGCGTACAGCACCAGCTCCATGAACCGCGAGAACGGCATCGCGCCGCCCTGGGCGAGGATCTCCGCGCGCAGGTGCGCGGCCAGCTGCCCGCTATGGGCCAGCGCGTCGGATTCGGGCAGGGGCAGGTCGGAATGCATGGGACGGCGGTTTGCGGGGACAATGCACAGGATAGCCGAGCGAGGAAAACGCAGATGACCGATCCGCAACGGGTGGCCCTGGTGACTGGCAGCGCGCGCCGCATCGGCGCGGTCATCGCCCGCCACCTGCACGGCCATGGCTACCGGCTGGCCCTGCATGCGCACCAGTCGGGCGAGGAACTGCAGGCGCTGGCCTTCGACCTGGAGAGCGAACGCCCGGGCAGCGTGCTGGCGGTGCAGGCCGACCTGCGCGATGCGCAGGCGCTGCCGGAGCTGGTCGAGGACGTGGTGGCGCATTTCGGCCGGCTCGACGCGCTGGTCAACAACGCCTCCAATTTCTTCCCAACGCCATTCGGCCAGGTGCAGGTGGAGCAGTGGGACGAACTGTTCGCGGTCAACGCGCGCGCGCCGTTCTTCCTGGCGCAGGCCGCCGCCCCGCACCTGCGCCGGCAGCGCGGCGCCATCGTCAACCTGACCGACCTGCACGCCACCCAGCCGCTGCGCGACCACCCGGCCTATTCGGCGGCCAAGGCCGCGCTGGAGATGACCACCCGCTCGCTGGCCCTGGAACTGGCGCCGCATGTGCGCGTGAACGCGGTGGCACCCGGCGCGATCCTGTGGCCGGAGCAGGGCAAGAGCGAGGCGGCCAAGCAGGCGCTGATGGAGCGCACGCCGATGGCGCGCACCGGCACGCCGCACGAGATCGCCGCGGCGGTGCGCTGGCTGCTCGACGACGCCGGTTACATCACCGGGCAGACGCTGCGGCTGGATGGCGGGCGCACGCTGACGTAGGAGCCACCGTAGGAGCGCACTTCAGTGCGCGAAGGAGCTTGCCCGTGAACCCCACATTCGCGGGCTGCCGCAGAAGGATCTACCTGCAAGCCCTTTCGCGCACTGAAGTGCGCTCCTACCGAGTTCGCATCTACAGGTCCACGGTATCGAACACGTCGCCATGCTGCGGGTGCGCCTGCCACATCTGCCGCAGGCTGAGGCCGCGGACCGGGTCGATGAAATCCGGGGCAATGTCGGCCAGCGGCTTGAGCACGAAGGCGTGCTTCAGTTCAGGCCGCGGAATGCGCAGGTGGCCCGGGCCTTCCACCACCAGCTCGCCGTAGTACACCACGTCGATATCCAGGGTACGGTCGCTGAAGCGCGGCCCGCTGCGGTCGCGGCCATGTGCGTCCTCGACCGCGTGCAGCCAGTCGTCCAGCTCCGACAGCGGCAGGTCGGTATCCAGCATCACCGCGTTGTTGAGGAAATCCGGACCGTCGAAGCCCACCGCCGGCGTGCGGTAGGCGGGGGACACGGCAATCTGCCCGAAGCGCTCGCGCAGCACCCGTACCGCCGCCTGCAGATGGTGTTGCGGGCGCAGGTTGCTGCCCAGGCTCAGTAGGACGGTCGTCATCGGGTTGTATGGGTCGCGGCGTGCCGCGGAATCGGGATGCACATGATAGGACCTGCGGCATGGAGCGAGGAACCAGCGATGAGGAGCCGGCAACAGATAAACGCAGCGCCCGCCGGGCTCCTGCTCCCCCTGCTCCCCCTGCTCCCCCTGCTCCCCCTGCTCTCCCTGCGCTCCTGGCTCCCCTGCTCGTTCCTGCGCTTCTCACCCCATGCCGAGCGCGCTGGCCACGGCGCGGAACACGCGCTGCATCTCCAGCGGGCGCGGCAGCACGTGCACGCTGATGCCGGGGGGGGCCAGGCCGTCGGCGAACGCCTCGTTGCCGTTCTCCTCCAGCACGATCGCCGGGCCGCGATAGCCCATGTCCCGCATCTCGGTCAGCAGCTGGCCGGCGGACAGCAGCGGAATGCCGCTGTCCACCAGCACCACGTCCGGCATGCCCGCTTCCTGCAGGTGGCGCATCGCCGCGGCGCCATCGGCCGCCAGCCTCAGCCGGTAGCCCTGGCTGGCCAGCGCGTTGCCCAGCAGCGACAGGCGCGTGGCTTCATCGTCCACCACCAGTATCCGCTGGCCGCGGCCCGCCGGCACCGCCGGTACCGCGCCGTCCCCGTGCTCCACCGCCGCGGCATGCAGCGGCAGCAGCAGGTCGAAGCAGGTGCCCTCGCCCGGACGGCTGGAAACCGAAATGGTTCCGCCCAGGCTTTCCACGATGCGCTTGCACGACACCAGCCCCAGGCCGGTACCGCTGGCCTTGGTGGTGAAGAACGGGCTGAACAGCCGCGCCAGCGTCGCCTTGTCCATGCCGATGCCTTCGTCCTGCACGCGGATGCACAGGCGTTCGTCGTCGGTGGTGGCCACGCGCTCGGCCAGCAGGCCCAGGCGTCCGCCATCGGGCATGGCCTGGATCGCGTTGAGCGCGAGGTTGAGCAGGACCTGCTGCAGCTCGGTGTAGTTGCCTTCCACCGCCATGCGGTCGTCGCGCACCTCCAGGTGCAGGTCGACGTTGCCCGGCAGGCTGCTCTTGAGCAGCATCCCCACTGCCTGGAACAGGCGCTGCAGGACGATGCGCTCGCTGGGCAGGCGCGAACCGCGCACGAAAGACAGCATCGATTCGACCATCTCATGGCCGCGCCGCCCGCATTCGGCGATCACGTCGGCCAGCCGCACGACCTTGGGATCGTCGCTGCGGTCGCGGATCAGGTCCGGCACGATCAGCAGCGGCTGCAGGATGTTGCGCAGGTCGTGGCTGAGGCCGGCGGCCAGCAGGGCCAGGCTTTCCAGCCGCTGCGCGCGCATCAGTTCGTCCTCGACCCGCAGCCGTTCCATCTCGCGCCGCGCCTCGCGGATGGCGCGCGCCACCGCCGAAGGCAGGCGCGCCGGCAGGTGCTTGATGATGTAGTCGTTGGCGCCCTCATGCAGCGCCTGCACCGCGGTCTCCTCGCCCATCGTCCCGGAGACGAAGATGAAAGGCACCTGCGGGTGAAGTTCGCGCAGGATGCGCAGCGCCTGGTAGCCGGAAAAGCCCGGCATGCTCAGGTCGGAAAGCACGATGTCCGGCGTCCACCGCGCCAGCAGCGCGCGCATCTCCGCCTCGCTGTCGACCCGCTCGAAGCTGCCTTCCAGCCCGGCTTCGAGCATCTGGTCGCACAGCAGTTCCGCATCTTCGGCCGAGTCCTCGACCAGCAGGATGCGCAGCGGCCCCAACGGTGTCCCTTTGTTGGGCATGGCGCCTTACTCCAGCTCCGGGGCCTGGTTGATGACGGCCCAGAAGGTGCCGAGCGTCTTGACCGCGTTGAAGAACTGGTCGACGTCCACCGGCTTGACCACGTAGGCGTTGACGCCCAGGTCCCAGCTGCGCGCCAGGTCGCTTTCCTCGCGCGAGGAGGACAGGATCACCACCGGCAGGCGCTTGAGCTCATCCACGGCGCGGATGCGCTGCAGCACTTCCAGCCCGTCCATGCGCGGCATCTTGATGTCCAGCAGCAGCACCGCCGGCAGGCCCTCTTCGCGATTGGCGTACGCACCGCGGCGCATCAGGAAATCCAGCGCTTCCACGCCGTCCTCCACGTGCACGATGGGATTGGCCAGGCGCGCGTCGCGCAGCGCGTCGATCGCCATTTCGGCATCGGCGGGGCTGTCTTCGGCGATGAGGATGGTACGGAGCGGACTCATGCGGTTGGACCTCAGCTGTGCGCCTCGGGCGCAGGGGGTGGAAGGATGAAATGGAAGGTTGCGCCCTGGTCGACCTGGGCCTCGGCCCAGATGCGGCCGCCATGGCGGGTGAGCACGCGGCGCACGCTGGCCAGGCCGATGCCCGTGCCGGGATAGTCGCTGGCCTTGTGCAGCCGCTGGAACACGCCGAACAGCTTGCCGGCGTACTGCATGTCGAAACCGGTACCGTTGTCGCGCACGGTGAACTGCTGGCTGCCGTCGGGCAGCTGCTGCGCGGACACATCGATGACGGCATGCCCGCGCCCGGCGGTGTACTTCACCGCGTTGCCGAGCAGGTTCAGCCACACCTGGCGCATCATGTTTTCGTCGGCCACCAGTATCGGCAGCGGCCCGATGTTCCACTGGACATCGCGCACCACGCCATCCGCACCCGCTTCGGCATGCAGGTTGGAATCCAGCAACGCACGCGTATCGGCCACCAGCGATTGCATGTCCACCGCCTGCAGCCGCATCGCGCCGCGCCCCAGGCGGGAATAGACCAGCAGGTCGTCGATCAGCGCGGCCATACGCCGCGCCGAATCGCCGATCACCTGCAGGTAGTGGCGCGACTTCTCGTCGGCAGCCTCGCCCAGATGCCGGGACAACTTGTCGGAGAACCCGGCCACGTGCCGCAGCGGCGCGCGCAGGTCGTGCGAGACCGAATAGCTGAACGCCTCCAGCTCGCGGTTCACCTCGGCCATCTGTTCGACCTTGCCCTCCAGCTGCCGGTTCAGTTCTTCCACGCGCAGCTGCACGGCGCGCTGCAGGGTGACATCGCTGACCGTCATCAGCACCACTTCGTCGTCGCTGTCGGGCAGCGGCATGCGCCGGGCATTGACCAGCATGATGCGTACCAGGCCGTCGACGCCGCGCTGTTCGTGCTCGTAGTCCCACAGTTCGCGGCCGCGCAGCAGCACATCGGCCAGGCGCTGGTGGATGATGGCATCGGCCCAGGCGCCGTCGCCGATGGATTGCAGCGGCTGGCCGTTGGCATCGCCGCTCTCGACGCCATAGAGCTCGGCGAAGGCGGCGTTGTGCAGGACGATGCGCTGCCCGCCGTCGAGCAGCACGATCGGCTCGCGCACGGTCTGCAGCACCGAACTGGCGCGGGCGCTGGCCTGCAGCATGCGCTGCTCCGCGCGCGTGCGACGGCCGATCTGCCGCTTCAGCAGCCACAGCACCAGGCCCAGCAGCAGCAGCTGCGCCGCCAGGGTGCTCCAGGTCACGATCGTCGACAGGCGCTGCTGCTGGTGCGCGGCGGCGATGCGCCGGGTCAGCAGTTCGTTCTCGTGCTTCTGCAGCTCGACCGCGGTTTCCCGCACCGGATAGCTGAACGTCATCTCCTCGATCAGCTCGCGCTGTCGCTGCGATTCGGTGCTGGCGGCGATCTCCTTGGCCAGCGCCATGCGCCGCTCCAGCATGGAGGACATGCGCCCGATCCGCACCAGTTGTTCGGGGCTGTCGCTGACCAGGCTGGACAGCTCTTCGAGCGTGCGGCCGACATGGTCGGCGCGCCGCAGGCGCTGCCGCAGCGCATCCGATTCCACGCCCTTGGACAGGGTCAGCGCGGCCGACTCCACGTCGCGGATATCGGCCTGCAGGATGTACAGCCGCGCGCTCACCGCCTGGGTATGCGCCACCCAGTTGGCGGCATTGACGCTGTCGCGCGAAATCTGCAGCAGCAGCAGCGAAGGCACCACGACGATCAGCAGGGCGGCCAGTCCCAGGCCGGCGAAACGCCAGCGGTCCCAGCCCTCGTCGGTGAATCGATAGGCCATCCTCATTCCTTGCCTAGGACCGGTACGAAGACCGGGATGAACGTGAACAGGTTCCCAGGGACACGAGGCAGTCCGCGCGCATTGCCGCGGGCTCGGCTCCCCTGGGACTGGAGCCGGCCGAGTGCATGCGAACCGGTCCGCAAGCATTGCATGATTCGCCGCCGGAGTGAACGAGGCGCACGGCTGCCGCCATCACGGATGCGGCGCGATCCCGCCGGTCTGCAGGGCCTGCGCGTCCACGCCGCGCACGCCCTTGACCCGACCCGCCAGCTCCACCACCTGGTCGTGCGTGATCCGGTTGTCGACGACTCCTTCCAGGGTGACGATGCCTTCCAGGGTGCTCACGCGCACATCGGCATTGCCGTCGCGCTGCAACGGCACCAGCGCCGCACGGATCCGGGTGGTGATCCACGCATCGTCCATCTGCCCCGGAACCGCCGCCTGCGGCGGCGCATGTGGTTCCTGTACCTGCAGCGGCGACGCCGCCGCCGACAGGCCCCACAGCCATCCGCCGCACAGCACCCACGATCGCCCGATCTTCATCATCCCGCTCCCGTCGCCGTCATTGGCCATCGTTGGCCGCCTTCACCGCGTGTCCGCCGAAACCGCTGCGCATCTGCGCCAGCATCCGGTCGGCGAAGGAATTGGATTCGCGCGAACGCAGGCGCTCCAGCAGCGACAGCGTGATCACCGGCGCCGACACGTCCAGCTCGATCGCCTCGCTGACCGTCCAGCGGCCCTCGCCGGAATCCTGCACATAGGGCGCGATGCCTTCCAGCTGCGGGTTGCGCTGCAACGCATCGGCACTGAGGTCGAGCAGCCACGAACGCACCACGCTGCCGTGGCGCCACACCTCGGCCACCTGCGCCAGGTCCAGCGCGAACTCCTGCTTCTTCTGCATCAGCGCGAAGCCTTCCGCGTAGGCCTGCATCATTCCGTACTCGATGCCGTTGTGGACCATCTTGCAGAAATGCCCGGCGCCGACCGGTCCGACGTGCGCCCAACCGCGATCGGCCGCCGGCGCCAGCGCCTCCAGCGCCGGCCGCAGCCGCGCCATCGCCTCGTCCTCGCCGCCCAGCATCAGGCAATAGCCTTCCTGCAGGCCCCACACGCCGCCGCTGGTGCCACAGTCGATGAACGCCACCCGCGCCTGCCGGCAGCGCTGCGCGCGCCGCAGCGAATCGCGGTACCAGGAATTGCCGCCATCCACGACCAGGTCGCCGGGCGACAGCAGCGGCAGCAGCTGTTCCAGCAACGGATCGACCACGCCGGCCGGCACCATCAGCCACACTGCGCGCGGCGCCGGCAGCGCCTGCACCAGCGCCTCCAGCGTCGCGGCCGTGGCCACGCCGGTGGCGGCCAGCCGCTCGCGCGCCTCCGGCCCGGGGTCGAAGCCGGTCACGGCGATACCGCCGCGATGCAGGCGCTGCGCCATGTTGGCGCCCATGCGCCCCAGCCCGATCATGCCCAGTTCCATGTTCCACCTCGTTGGTCGATGTAAGCGGTTCGCGCCGCACAGTCGCGCAGCTGCGCCTGCAGCCAGCGCCGGAACAGCGTGGTGTGCAGATTGTGCAGGGCCAGGTCGATGCTGTACGGCGTGCGCGGATTGCGATCGAGCAGGCGCGCGATGTGGTAGCCCAGCGGGCGGATGCCCTTGGGATGCACGTAGAGCATCAGCCCGCGATAGACGGGGTCGGCGAGCAGCGCATCCATCTGCGCCAGCACCGGCCGCTGCGCTTCGGGCATGGCGTCACGCAGCCCCGGGTCGCGTTCGTGCAGCAGCCGCTCGAAATAGCGCCCGCCGTTGCCGGGCATCTGCTGCGACAGCTCCCACAGGCGCCGGTTGAGATCGTCGTAGTAGGCGAAGCCGCCGTGCCGCGCCAGCGCCCCGGCGGCCTCCGCGCTCACGTCGGTGATGACGAAGTTCTCGGCCTGGTTGTTGATGTCGTCCAGATGCCGCTTGTCGAACACATGCTCGATGAAGCCGGGCACGCCCATGAAGGCCTGCCGGCCAAGGCGCGAAGTGCGCACCGCCTTGCCGTCGGCGAAGAACTCGCCCGCATTCGCGCCGAGCAGGACGCTGGGCGTGTCGTGCAGGGTGAGGAAGGTGCCGATCGACAGTTCGCCCGGGGCGAACTCACGGTCGAAGCCGGCATCGCCGTACAGCTCGCGCTGCGTGGCCAGCTGCGCGACCTGGCGGCCAACGCCGCATTCCGAACGCACGCGGCCACTGTAGAACGCCTCCAGCGCGGCGGCGTTGGACGCGACCGGCGCGTAGCCGCGGCCGAAGCTGCGGAAGCGCTGCCAGCCCTGCGCCTGCGCGCCACGCAGGCCGAAGCCGACCCAACCCATTTGCAACGCGGAGAAACGGTAGCCGCGGTTGTCCTGCAGGCGCGTGGCGGCGCGGCGGGCGGCATCGCCCAGCTCGAACGCATAGGCGCACAGCGTCGCCGGGTCGTCGAGCAGGTCGCGATAGAAGCGTTCGCGCTGCGCGTTGTCGTAGCTGCGCGGCAGCTGCGCACGCAGATCGCCCTGCTGCCGCGCATCGTCCAGCGACGCACGCCGGCAGGGCTCGCCACCGTGGATCACCGGCGCGGCAATCCCGGCGTCATGCAGTTGCCAGCCCAGCCGCTGCAACAGCGGCAGCACGCATGACGCGTTGTCCGCCGCGGGTGCCGGCGCTGCAACGCCCAGCAGCGCCAACGCGCATCCCTTCAGCCAGGCCGGGACACGACGCGCGCGCGTCACCGCGCGGCATCTCCGGGAGCGGCCGCCGCCGGGGCCAGGTACTGCTGCAGGCGTTCGAAGAAGTGCCGGTAGAACACCGGGTCCTGCACCGTGCTGCTGGCCACGCGCACCAGTGAATCGTCGTTGCTGCCGAACGGCAGCGATACCGAACCCAGCGCGCCGACGCCGACACTGGCCGAGGTCGGCGATTTCTTCAGTGCATAGCGGTCCTGCACCGCGCTGGCGAACACCTGCGCGCCGCCGTTGTCGCGCGCCGCGCAGGAGATGCGCAGCACCAGCTGCTCGTGCAGTTCTTCCTTCGGCTGGAAATTCTTGTTGGCCTCGACGCTGTCCGCACTGGCACGGGCAATCGCATAGCCCTGTCCCAGCAGCGCGCGGCGCGCGGCCTCGCAGGCCTGCGCCGGAGTGGCCTCGACATCGCGCGTATAGGTGTCGCCGGAATCGAACGACTCGCGCACCAGCGGATTGTCGACGGCGTGGCTGGCGCAACCGGCCACGATGGCGCAGGCCAGGGCCAGCAATACACGGTAAGCATGCCTGTGCATGGCACCTCCACGATCGGGAAGGCCGACAGCATAACGCCGCCAACGTGGAGCCACGTTGACGGCGTCATGTCGTGCAGGAACGCCGTTTCCCCGGCGCTCAGCACCGGTTCTCAGTCAGCCCAGCGACCGGGGCCGGTGGACTGTGGCAGCACCTGCGCCGACAGCGGGCGGTCCTTCTCCAGCAGGTTCACCGCGTCGGACAGGATCGAAGCCGATTCCTTCAGCAGCGGGTCGGGGCGCTTCTCGGCGGCCTTCTCGCGCGCGGCGTCCTTGACGATGTCGCGCTCGTTGCCGGTCAGGCCGTCGTCGCTGCCGTCGTCGGCCAGCGGGTCCAGCGGCAGGCCCAGCTCCTTGCGGATTTCCTGGCGCTGCTTGCGCTGCGCATCCTGCTTGTCGCGCTCGGCGCGGCGCTCGGCCTCGTTGAGCGAGATGTACTTCTTCGCCGCTTCGGTGCGGAACTGCTGCACGTCCTCTTCCCACCACTTGAATTCGCGGTCGCCCTGGATGCGCGCGGCATGGCGCGATTCCAGCTTCGGCAGGATCGGCACGAAATTTCCGTACTGGGTGTGCGGCACCGCGGCGATGCGGGTCCACGGCAGCGCATTGTCGTAGGTGCTTTCGCCGAACTCGCTGGCATCGACGCTGGCGGGGAACGCCAGGTCCGGCACCACGCCCTTGTGCTGGGTGGAAGAACCGCTGACGCGGAAGAACTGGGCGATGGTCAGCTTGACCTGGCCGAAGCGCTCTTTCTCGCTGGCCGGCCAGCGGTCCAGCGGCACCACGTTCTGCACGGTGCCCTTGCCGAAGGTGGTCTCGCCGATCACCAGGCCGCGGCCATAGTCCTGGATGGCGCCGGCGAAGATCTCCGAGGCCGAGGCCGAACCGCGGTTGATCAGCACCGCCAGCGGGCCGTCCCAGGCCACCGCCGGATTGCGGTCGCTGTTGACGGTGACGCGGCCGCCGGATTCGCGCACCTGCACCACCGGGCCCTGCTCGATGAACAGACCGGTCAGTTCGATGGCCTCGTCCAGCGAGCCGCCGCCGTTGTTGCGCAGGTCCAGCACCACGCCATCAAGCTTGTCGGCCTTGAAGCCGGCCAGCAGGCGCGCCACGTCGCGGGTAGCCGAGGCGTAGTCGGCAGCGTTGCGGCGGCGGCCCTCGAAATCCTGGTAGAAGGTCGGCAGCTTGACGATGCCGATGCGGCGCTGGGGTTCGCCGGCGGCGCCCGGGATGGTCATGGTCTCGCCCTTGGCGGCCTGCTCGGCCAGGCGCACCTTCTGCCGGGTCAGCGTCACCATGCGGTGCTTGCCGTCCAGGCCTTCGGCGGCGGGGATGAATTCCAGCCGCACCTGGGTGTCCTTGGCGCCGCGGATCTTGGCCACCACGTCGTCGATGCGCCAGCCGATCACGTCCTCGACCTGGCCGGAGCGCCCCTGGCCGACGCCGACGATGCGGTCGCCCGGCTTGAGCGTGCCGTCCACCGAGGCCGGGCCGCCGGCGATGATCTCGCGGATCACCACCACGTCGTCCTGGCGCTGCAGCTGCGCGCCGATGCCTTCCAGCGACAGCGACATGGCCTGGTTGAAGTTCTCGGCCGTGCGCGGGGTGAAGTAATCGGTGTGCGGATCGACCGCGCGGGTATAGGCGTTCATGAAGAACGAGAACACATCCTCGCCCTTCACTTCGCTCACCGACTTGAGCAGGGTGGCATAACGCTTGTCCAGGGTCTTGCGGATGTCTGCTGCCGGCTTGCCGGCCAGCCGCAGCCGCAACCAGTCGTTCTTCACCGACTTGCGCCACAGCTCATCCAGCTCCGCGCTGGTCGCCCATGGCACGTCCTTGCGGTCGTAGTCGAAACGCTCGCTGGCGGTGAAATCCGGTTCCTGCTTCAGCAGGCGCCGCGCGTAGGCCACGCGCTCGGTCACGCGCTGGCGGTAGACCGCGAACACCTGGAACGCCGGGTCCAGTTCGCCAGTGCGGATCGCGGTACCGGTCTGCTCGGCCAGCGGTGCGAAGCGGTCCACGTCCTCGCGGGTGAAGAACTGCTTGCCGCTGTCCAGCGACTCCAGGTAGCGCTTGAACACGTCCTGCGAGGTCGCCGCGTCCAACGGCCGCGGGCGGTAGGCATAGCGGCTGTCGGACAGCAGCCCGTAGACGAGCTTGGAAGTGGTCGCCTGGTCGACCGTCGCGGTGGACGGCAGCGCCGGGGTGTCGGCGCGCGCCAGCAGCGCGGCCGGCGCGGTCAGCGCGAAAGCCAGCAGGAAAGCGGGAACTCGGTAGTTCATCAAAGTACTCGTGGCACCAGGCGATGGAGTGAGACTGCGGATGGCTTGGACAACGGGACAGTGCCGGAAGTTGCGGTACTTGTCATCCGGGCGGCCCACAGCCTAGCCGCCCAACCGTAGCGGGACGTGAACCGCCCAGGGGCCCGTGGAAAGCAGGATTCCGCGCCGACGTGCAGCTCGCCGCATGGCACGGGAACCGTGGCGCCCGATGACTGGCCGGTGCCTCGTGGACGCACTGCCTCACCCCCGAACTCGTGGAAACGACGGCTGGAGGAAAGCCCTTGAGGCGCGGAATGTGGGCAGCGCAAGACAGCCCTCCGCGCCGCATGACATCCGGGTACCGGCCGTGGTCGCCGCACCGCCATGCGCCCACTGCTGGCGCGTTCCTCTGCGGCACCCGTCAGGCAACGCAAACCGCGGGGTGGCTGCGCGCAGCTACGGCGTCGCCTCAGCCGACACCGGCGCCGGCGGCCTGCCGGTCGGCGTGATAGGACGAGCGCACCATCGGGCCCGAGGCCACGTGGTGGAAGCCCAGTTCGTAGCCGTAGTCCTCCAGCGCCTTGTATTCCTCGGGCGTCCAGTAGCGCAGCACCGGGTGGTGGTGCGGCGTGGGCTGCAGGTACTGGCCGATGGTGACCATTTCCACATCGTGCGCGCGCAGGTCGCGCAGGGTGGCCTGCACCTGCTCCAGGGTTTCGCCGAGGCCGAGCATGATGCCGCTCTTGGTCGGGATCGTCGGGTGCTGCGCTTTGAAGTTCTTCAGCAGGGTCAGCGACCACTGGTAGTCCGCGCCCGGACGCACGTTGCGGTACAGGTCCGGCACGGTCTCGATGTTGTGGTTGAACACGTCCGGCGGGCTGACCGCGAGGATTTCCAGCGCGCGTTCCATGCGGCCCTTGCCGCGGAAATCCGGGGTCAGGATTTCGATCTTGGTGCCGGGACTGAACTCGCGGATGGCGCTGATGCAGTCGACGAAATGGCCGGCACCGCCGTCGCGCAGGTCGTCGCGGTCGACGCTGGTGACCACCACGTACTTCAGTCCCATGTCCTTGACCGTCTGCGCCAGGTGCAGCGGTTCGGCGGCGTCCGGCGGCCTGGGCCGGCCGTGGGCGACGTCGCAGAACGAGCAGCGGCGGGTGCAGACCTCGCCCAGGATCATGAACGTCGCGGTGCCATGGCCGAAGCATTCGTGGATGTTCGGGCAGCTGGCTTCCTCGCAGACCGTCACCAGGCGGTTCTCGCGCAGCTTGGCCTTGAGCTGCTGCACGGCATTGCCGGAGGGGATGCGCACGCGGATCCACGACGGCTTGCGCAGCACCGGCGCGTCGGCGAACTGCACCGGCGAGCGGTTGATCTTGTCGCCACCGAGCTGTTTGGCGCCGGCCTGCAGCGGCGCGGACGGGGTGTCGCCCTGCAGTACCTGCAGGGGAATGGAGCGGCTGGTGGATTCAGTCATGGCGTTCCGGCGGCGTCAGGGCCGCATGGTCAGGTCGGGCAATCCGGGATCGTCGCGCAGGTCCAGGCCGAACTGCCGGGCCAGGTGGGACAGCAGCACCGGCTTGACCGCCTCGATGCCCGAAGGACCGCCCAAGTCTAGCACCGAGGTCACCTGCATCCCGGCATAACCGCAGGGATTGATGCGGTGGAACGGCTCAAGGTCGAGGCCGACGTTGAAGGCCAGCCCATGGAAGGTGCAGCCGCGGCGCACGCGGATGCCGAGCGCGGCGATCTTGGCGCCGCCGACATAGACGCCCGGCGCGCCCTCCAGGCGCTCGGCGACGATGTTCCACTCGTCCAGCGTGTCGATGATGGCCTGCTCGATGCGGCACACGTAGTCGCGCACGCCGATGCCGAGCCGGCGCAGTTCCAGCAGCGGGTAGACCACGATCTGGCCGGGGCCGTGGTAGGTCACCTGGCCGCCGCGGTCCACGTGCAGCACGGGGATGTCGCCCGGCGCCAGCACATGTTCGTCCTTGCCAGCCTGGCCCAGGGTGAACACCGGATCGTGCTCGACCACCCACACCTCGTCGGTGGTGGCGTCGTCGCGGGCATCGGTGAAGCGCTGCATCGCATGCCAGACCGGCTCGTAGGCCTGGCGGCCGAGGTCGCGCAGCATCGCCGGGCGGGCCTTGCCGCGCACGGCGTCGGCCGGGCAGGCGCCTACAGCGTCCACTTCACTTCCGGATGGTTGCGCAGGGCTTCGTGCGCGGCGTCGTACTGTTCGCGGTTGTCGGCCTTGAAGGCGATACGCACGGATACGTACTTGCCGTTGGACGAATGCTTCCAGCTGATGCGCTCGTCGAGCACATCCACGCCAGCCTGCTGCAGCAGCCGCGGCAGTTCGCTCTCCAGCCCGATGTTAGCCGCGCCCATGGCGCTCAACTCGAAGGTGCCGGGAAACTGGAAGCCGTGTTCGGGATTGTCGGACTTGATTTCCATGCCCGCCATTATCGGGGCGGGGGCCGGCAAACCCAAGGTCCGGAATGACGGAAGGGCCGCTGCGGGCGGCCCTTCCGTGGAAAGCTGCGTTGTCGCGCCCGGTGCCGGCCAGCGGCCGGGGCGTACCGGCCGAGGCCGGTACAGGGCGCTTACTTGGACAGTTCCAGCAGGGTGGAGGACACCCAGCCCTTGTTGCCCAGTTCATCCTCGACTTCCCACATCACGCCTTCCTTGTTGCCGGTCGGGTACAGCATCATGCCCGGATCCAGCGAACGCACCGGCGCGCCGGTGCCCTTGGCGTTGGCCAGCAGGCGACCGGCGCGGGTCACCGTCACCGCCTGCTGGGCGTTGGCCGCCGAAGCATTCTCCGGCAGGCCGCCGAGCTGGGCGACGATGTCGGTATAGGCCTGCAGGTAGGCCATGGTGATGACCTGGCCGATCTCGGTATTGGCATAGCCGCCGACGCCGGCGGCGCCGAAGCCGCTGCCGCCGAACAGGCCGCCGCTGGCGCCGAAGCCGACGTCGCTCTTGCGCGCCGAGCCTTCGGAGATCGCGACCTGCTCGGAGGAGCGCACGTCGGTCACGGTCAGCACCACGTCGGCAGTCTTGCTGCGGAAGTTCAGGCCACCGACGATCGCGCCGGCCTTGCCGCCGATCAGACCACCCAGCAGGCCACCGATGGCGCTGCCGCCGGCATCGCTGTTCTGCGAGACCAGGTCCGGGATCATCACGTAGTCGGCCGCCTTGATCTGGCCCTTGCCGACGTTGGAACGGCCGCGCAGGTCGCCGCTGGCGGCCAGCTCACGCTCGAACTGGCCGGCCGCCATGCCGGCGCCGCGGTCCACCAGGGTGAAGCAGCGCGAGCGGTTGACGAATACCTTGATCAGCCGCGACGGCGCCGGCAGCTGCTGGCCGGTCCACCAGTTGGTGGCGTCTTCCGGCTCGATCACCGAGATGGTGCCGATCGGGCGCTGGCACACCGGGATCTGGGCGGCGGCCTGCTTGCGCTGTTCCTGCGCCTGGGTACCGGTGTTCTTGAACGCGGCCTGCGCCGGCTGGCTGGAAACGACCGCGGCGACGCCGACGGTCAGCGCGGCCGCCATCAACGGCGAAAAGACATTACGCATAGATTTGTATTCCCCATTAACCTGCGCCGCTCGGGGGCGCGTTCCTTTGGTCTGAAAACCCGGCGACAGGGTTCTGGTCCTTGCAGGCAGCCAGTCTGGCAAGCGCGGAGTGGTCGGCGGCGATGCTACCGCAGGGTCATGACCGTTTCCAACCTGCATCCGTCACGGTTTCCGGCGTCGCCCATGATGCTGCAACGATGTGATCCGCCGGTCCGCGCTGCGCCCGCACGGGCCCCGCCGGTAAGCTGCGCGCACCCCCACGACCCGGACCCTAGTGGATGGACATCCGCCCCTGGCTGCCCCTGGCGCTGGCATTGGCGCTCGCCTGCAACCCCACGCACGCCGCGACCAGGCAGCCGGACACCTGCAGCGGAAGCGCCCTGCGCGACCATCCGCCCGCGGTCAATTTCCGCGTGGACAACGACCTGTTCGGCGGCGCCCACCAGGACCAGGGCTATACCAACGGCGCGCTGCTGACCTTCGTCTCGCCCAATCTGGCCGACTACACCGACGACCCCTGCCTGCCGGCGCCGGCGCGCTGGATCAACCGCCACCTGGAACGGCTGCACCCGGGCGGATTCGACCAGCAGAACATGATCTTCAGCATCGGCCAGGGGCTGTTCACGCCGAACGACAGCACCCGGGCCGACCTGATCGAGGACGACCGCCCCTACGCCGGCGTGCTGCTGGTCAACTTCGGCTACAACGCGCGCACCGGCGACCGCCTGCTCACCACCCAGCTGGCGGTGGGCGTGGTCGGCCCGTCCGCGCAGGGGAAACAGGTGCAGGACGCCGTGCACGGCGTGCTGCACGACGAAAAGTTCATGGGCTGGAAGAACCAACTGCACGACGAGCCGGTGTTCCGCCTGCTGCAGGAACGGATGCGGCGCTGGCCGGCGAACAACGCGGCGGGCTGGGGCTGGGACGCCATCAGCCATTGGGGCGGCGCCATCGGCAATCTGGCGACCTACGGAAACGGCGGCGGCGAAGTCCGCTTCGGCTGGCAGCTGCCGGACGACTTCGGCAGTTCACCGATGCGCCCGGCCGGCGAGAACACCGCGCCGACCCGCGGCGGCCGCCTGTCCGGCTGGTCCGGACATCTGTTCGCGACCGCCGATGCGCGCTGGGTACTGCGCGACATCACCCTGGACGGCAACACCTTCCGCGGCAGCCACCATGTGGACGAGCGCGCGCTCGTCGGCGACATCGGCTATGGCGTGGCGCTGATGCGCGGCAAGTGGAAGTTCGCGCTGGCCCGCTACCACCGCAGCCGCGAGTTCGAGGGACAGAAGGAGCGGCCGGTGTTCGGCAGCTTCACCATCAGCCGCACGCTGTAAGCGCGGCGCATACGAAAAAGCCGGCTTGCGCCGGCTTTTTCATGCGTCCGGTCAGGACTTCCACCACATCATGAAGGCGTCCCACAGGCGCTTGAAGAAGCCGCCCTCCTCCACTGCCTGCACCGCCACCAGCGGCGCCTCGGCAATGATCTTGCCGTCCAGCGCCACCTTGACCGTGCCGACCTGCTGGCCCGCGGCGATCGGTGCGATCAGCTGCTTGGGCACGTCCATGCTGGGCTTGAGCTCCGCATAACGGCCGCGCGGCACGCTGACCAGCAGCGGCTGCGCCACGCCCAGCTGCACTTCGTCGGCGGCACCCTTCCACACATGCTGCGTGGTCACGGCCTTGCCGGTCTCGTAAAGGCGGTGCGTCTCGAAGAAACGGAAGCCCCAGTTCAGCAGCGCCAGGCTGTCGTCGGCGCGCTGCTTCTCCGAGGCACCGCCCATCAGCACCGCGATCAGGCGCTGGTCGCCGCGCTGGGCCGAGCTCAGCAGGCAGTAGCCGGCCGCCGAGGTGTGGCCGGTCTTGATGCCGTCCACGCTCGGGTCGCGCCACAGCAGCAGGTTGCGGTTGGGCTGGGTGATGTTGCCTACGGTGAATTCCTTGATCTTGTTGTAGGCATAGGTTTCCGGGTAATCGCGCACGAAGGCGCGGCCCAGCAGCGCCAGGTCGTAGGCGCTGGACTGGTGGCCGTCGGCGTTCAGGCCGTGCGCGTTGACGAAATGCGAGTCCTTCATGCCGAGCTTGGCGGCATAGCTGTTCATCAGCTCGGCGAACACTTCCTGGCTGCCGGCGGCGTGCTCGGCCAGGGCGATGGCGGCGTCGTTGCCCGACTGGATCGCCATGCCCTTTTCCATGTCTTCCAGGCGCGCGGTCTGGTTGACCGGGAACCCGCTGTAGCTGCCGTCGGTACCGGCGCCGCCCTCGCGCCAGGCGCGCTCGCTCATCATCACCTGGTCGTCGGGCTTGATCTTGCCGTTCCTGGTTTCGGCGGCCAGCACGTAGGAGGTCATCACCTTGGTGATGCTGGCCGGCGGCAGCGGCATGTGGATGTTCTCGCCGGCCAGCACCTGCCCGGAGGCGTAGTCCATCAGTACCCACGCGCTGGACGTGGACGGCGCCGGCGCTGGCGGGATCGCCACCTGGGCGGGTGCGGCAGCGGGGGCCGGTGCCGGGATAGGCGTCTGGGCGGAGGCCAGGCCGATGGCGAAGGTGGTGGCCATGGCGGCGGCGGCAAAACGGAATTTCATCGGAAAGCGGTTCCTGTCGGGACAAGGAATGGAAAACTGGCGGTCATTGTAGGGCGTGGAAGCGCCATCGCACCGGCATCGCCGGCGCGCGCCCGCCGGCATCGCGTTCAATCGCGGACGATCTGCGGCCTGCCGAATCCCAGACCGGCGATGCGGCCGGCAAGTTCCGCCGCCTTGGCCACGTCGTCAGCGGGCACGCGCAGGCGCCACAGCGTGCGTCCGCCGCTGACGACATCGCTGAGCGTGGCGCCGGCGATCCCGGCCGCGCTCAGCTGGCCCAGCGCACGGGCGGCATTGTCGCGGCTGGAGAAACTGGCGACCTGCAGCAGGATCGCCCCCAGCGCGCGCGCCGCGGCGTCGGGCGCCGGCGTTGCCGCCACCGATGCGACGGCGCTGGCCAGCGTCGATGGTGCCGTGCCGGTGGAGGCGGGCAAGGCCTGCACGGCCACCGCCTGCGGCGCCGGGCCTGCGGTGCCGACTTCAACCGGACGCGGCGCGGCGGCGGGCGTAGCCGGCAGTGTTTCGACCAGCTGGTCCATGCGGCTGGGCGGCGGCGCGGCGGCGATGGCGGTGGTCACCGCCGGGGCCGGCGCGCGGCCGCGGGCCGGGCGGCGCGCTTCGTTCGAGGCCAGCAGGTTGTCGCTGCCCGGCGCCAGTCCGCGCACTTCCACCCGGCCGGTACCGCGCTGGGTGATGCCCAGCCGTACCGCGGCGGCGTAGCTCAGGTCGATCACGCGGCCATCGTGGAACGGACCGCGGTCGTTGACCCGCACGATCACCGACTCGCCGTTGTCCAGGTTGGTGACGCGGGCGAAGCTGGGCAGCGGCAGCGTCTTGTGCGCGGCAGTGAACTGGTACATGTCGTAGACCTCGCGGTTGGAGGTCAGCCGGCCATGGAACTTGGCGCCGTAATAGGACGCGGTGCCCTGCTCGACGTACTCGTCGACCCGGTCCATCACCCGGTATTCCTTGCCCAGCACCACGTACGGCGACTTGTTGCCGATGGCCGAACGCGGCTCGTTGCTGACCACCGGCTCGGGAATGCAGGCCACGTCAGGCACATGGTCGGGCGTGGTGTCCTTGACCCCCGGCCGGTACAGGCCGCCGGCACTGTAGTTGCCGCGCGTGGTGGGATCTTCCTGCGCCTTGGCGTAGGGCGACCCTTCCGGGCAATGCGGCGGGCGCCCGCCACGGCCCTGCACCACGCTGCCGGCCGGCTGGCCGTGGCCGTGGCCATGGCCGGCGGACTTCGACCTCGATGGCGCGCTGCTGCAGGCGGCCAGCCCGAGCACGATCAACGCAGGGACCAGCCACTTGATGTTCATGCCGGCGGCAGCTCCCGTCCGGCGATGGCCTGGGACAGCTGGAACACGGCCATCGCATACATCTTGGAAAGGTTGTAGCGGGTGATCGCGTAGTAGTTCTGGAAGCCCAGCCAGTACTGCTTGCCGTCGCTGCCTTCCAGCGTGATCGGCGTGGCGGTGGCTCCGGCCGCGCGCACCGGCACGACCGGGTGGTAACCGCGCGCCGCCAGAGCGTCGATGCCCAGATTCGGCGTCCAGTCGACGGGATTGAGTTCCTCGCGGCCGGCGTCGAGCGTGGCCGGCACCGCGACCGTGCCGCCGCGTACCCAGCCGCCCTTCTTCACGAAGTAGTTGGCGATGGAGGCGAACACGTCATCAAAGCTGTTGAACAGATCACGGCGGCCATCACCGTCTCCGTCCACGGCGTAGTCCAGATAGCTGGACGGCATGAACTGGCCCATGCCCATCGCACCGGCATAGCTGCCCTTGAGCGCGGTGATGTCCAGCTTCTCCAGCGCGGCCAGTTCGAACAGCTTGGCCAGTTCGTCGCGGAAGAACAGCTCGCGACGCACTTCGCGCTCGAGTTTTTCCGGGTCGCCGCTGCGCGGGTACTTGAACGCCAGCGTGTACAGCGCGTCGAGCACGCGGTGGTTGCCGGCGTTGGCGCCGTAGCTGGTCTCCACGCCGATGATCGCCACGATCACCTCGGCCGGCACGCCGGTACGGTCCTGCACGCGCTGCAGCGCGTCGCGGTGCGCGGCCAGGAACTTCCTGCCGCCGTCGATGCGCGCCTGGCTGATGAACATCGGCCGGTATTCGTTCCACGGCTTGACCCGCTCGGCCGGCCGCGACATGGCGGCGATGATCGGTTCGCGGATCTGCGCCTGCGCCAGCACCGATTCGATGGAGGCCGGATCCAGTTTGTAGCGGGCGGCGGTATCGCGCACGAAGTTGGCGCGCGCGGTCTCGAACGGTACCGGGGTCAGGTCCACCGGCGGCAGGTCGGACTTGCGCTCCGGCGCGGCTTCGGCCGGCGCACCGCCCGTGCCGATCGGTTTCTCCGCCGGTTGCGGAGCGGGAGCAGGGGCCTGTGGCTGGGTCGCGCAGGCGACCATGCCCAGGGTGAGACAGCAGACCAGGACGCGTCGAATCATCGGGCGAGGTTAACAGGTCATGGATGAATTTCCATCACTAACACCATGAATCGCAACGAGATTGAAGTATCTGGGCTCGTCCCGCAGGGCAAGCCCGCCCATCGTTGCGGCCACCTGAAAAACTGAATGCGCAGATTGTCGGAAAGCTCCCTCGCCCTATGTCAGGCAACGCCTGTAGGCATGACGGAAGAATCCGACATCGCCTGCACGAAGACATAGGCAGCAGGGGCCGCGACACAGCGCACGATCCGGCAGACGACAGTGGCAGGCATCACACACCGTGGCACCACAAGCGGGGAAGGATCCCCATGAAAAATCTGGGCACCGGCCACACCCCCCATCCCAGTGGGTGCGGCCGGTGCCCGGACCGGATTCCGGCGCTGGCCGGGCGTCTCCCCACGCCCGGCCAGCGGATCCCGGCCTTGCCGTCCAGCATGATTGCAAGCCGGCCGCCACGGCGCGATGCGTCCTGTGGCGGGCGCTATTGTGAGGCTTTTGTTAAACGCCGTGTTTGATCCTGATCAACCCGACCCGGACCAAGGTCGCATTTTCAGCCGGCATGGACCGGGCGATGGGCGCGTACCGCCATCACCAGCCCGAAGCCCGCCAGTACCGACACCGCGGCGGTGCCGCCATAGCTGATCAACGGCATGGGCACGCCCACCACCGGCAGCAGGCCGGAAATCATGCCGCCGTTGACCATCACGTAGACGAAGAACGCCAGCCCCAGGCTGCCCGCCAGCAATCGCGCATGGGCATCGCGCGCCTGTGCGGCGATCCACAGGCAGCGCCCGACCAGGAACAGGTAGGCCAGCAGCAGGACCAGCACACCCAACCAGCCGAATTCCTCGGCCAGTACGGAAAAAGCGAAATCGGTGGTGTACTCGGGCAGGAAATCCAGCGAAGCCTGGGTGCCCTGCCCCCAGCCACGCCCCTGCCAGCCACCCGAGCCGATGGCGATGCGCGACTGCAGGATGTTCCAGCCAGTACCCAGCGCATCCGCCGCCGGGTCGAGGAAGGTCAGCACGCGGTCCTTCTGGTACTGGCGCAGCAGCCCGAACCACGCCATCGGCGCGGCCACCGCCAAGGCGCCCAGGCCGGCGCCGACCCAGCCCCAGTGCAGTCCGGCCAGCAGCAGCGCGAACACGCCGCTGGCGGTGACCAGGGTCGCGGTCCCCAGGTTGGGCTGCAGCAGGATCAACACGGCTGGCACCCCAATCAGCAATGCCGACACCGCCACCGTGCGCGGCGACGGCGGCAACGGCTGCCGGTGCAGATACCAGGCGATCATCAACGGCACACCCAGCTTGAGCAGTTCCGAGGGCTGCAGGTAGAACAGGCCGAGGTTGAGCCAGCGCCGGCCGTATTTGCCGGTACCGATCACGTAGACCGCCAGCAGCGGCAGCATCGATACGGCGTACAACCATGGCGTCCACGCGCGCAGCCGCGGCATGCTCACCCGCGACAGCAGCCACATCGCGCCCAGCCCGGCGGCGAAGTGCATCGCCTGGCTGCGCACCGGCCCGCCCACGCTGTGCAGCACGGCCAGCCCGGCCGCCATCACCGCCAACAGGACACACAGCAACGGAAGGTCGAGGGTACGGACGGCCTCGCGGCAACTGCGCCCCATCCACGGGAAGATCGGCATGTACGCTCCTGCGCCCCGGATGCACCGCGCGCGGGCATCAGGGGCGGCGATACATGCGCGCGCACCGTCCGCGACGGTGCCGGGACATCCTGACGCCGGCCACTTTCGCGAATCTGTCGCGCGGCTGCGTCAGCCGTGGCCGCCGTGCACTGGGTTGTAGCTGCGCGCCGCCATCACCAGGCCGAATCCGGCCAGCAGCGATACCGCGGCGGTGCCGCCGTAGCTGATCAGCGGCATCGGCACGCCCACCACCGGCAGCAGGCCGGAGATCATGCCGCCGTTGACCAGCGCGTAGACGAAGAACGACAGGCCGGTGGCGCCTGCGACCAGCCGCGAATACCCATCGCGCGACTGCACCGCGATCCACAGGCAGCGCCCGACCACGAACAGATAGAGCGCAAGCACGGTCGCCACGCCGATCCAGCCGAACTCCTCGCTCAGTACCGAGAAGGCGAAGTCGGTGGTCTGCTCGGGAATGAAGTTCAGGTGCGACTGCGAGCCCAGCCCCCAGCCCTTGCCGGCCAGGCCACCCGAACCGATGGCGATCTTGGACTGGATGATGTTCCAGCCCGCTCCCAGCGCGTCGCTCTCGGGGTCGAGGAACATCATGATGCGGTCTTTCTGGTAGGGCATCAGGAACCAGAACCAGGCGACGGGCGCGGCCGCCGCGACACCGCCCACGCCCAGGCCCACCCACCACCACGGCAAACCCGCCAGCAGCAGCACGAAGGCGCCGCTGGCGGCGATCAGCATCGCGGTGCCGAAATCCGGCTGCAGCATCACCAGCGCGGTCGGCACGCCGATGATCACACCGGCCACCAGCACCACCGGTATCCGCGGCGGCAGCGGCATGCGGTGCAGGTACCAGGCGACCATCATAGGCATGCTCACCTTGAGCAGTTCGGCCGGCTGCAGGTAGAACAGCTTCAGGTCCAGCCACTGCCGCCCGTACTTGCCGGTACCGAGCACGAACACCGCCAGCAACGGCAGCATCGACAACGCGTAGATCAGCGGCGTCCAGGCGCGGATGCGCAGCACCGGCACCCGCGCGATCGCCCACATCGCCAGCAGGCCCACCGCGAAGCGCGCACCCTGGGCCATCACCAGGCCACTGCCGCCGGCGCTGTCCAGCACCGCCAGCCCCATGCCCATCAGCGCGCACAGCGCGAGCAGCAGCGGCCAGTCCAGGCCGCGGGTGAGCCGCTGCGCCATTTCCAGCAGCCAGCGCAGGAAATCACTCATCGCCGCTCCTCCTGCGCCGGTTCCGGCACCGATGCCGGCGGCACCGGGGACGGCGCGGGTGTCGGCGGCGCTTCGCCCGTACCGGTCGCCGCCGGCACGGTGCCGACCGCCGGGGCGGCGGTGCTGGCGGCACCTTCAACGGCGCCGGCCGCACCCGCTCCCTCCTGGGCATCGGGCATCACGCCCAGCAACCAGGCATCGAACACCTTGCGTGCGATCGGCGCCGCCGCCGAACCGCCATAGCCGCCGCCTTCGACCGCGACCGCAATGGCGATCTGCGGGTCCTCGGCCGGAGCGAAACCGATGAACAGCGCACGGTGGCGCAGGTGCATCGGCAGGCTCCTGGGGTCCATCGCGGCGGTGCCCTTGCGGCTGACCACCTGCGCGGTACCGGTCTTGCCGGCCATCCGGTACGCGGCGCCAGCGGCCACGCGCCAACCGCTGCCGCCCGGCTGCATGGTGCCCATCATGCCTTCGCGCACCGCCTGCAGATTCGAGGGGTTGGGGCTGATCGGCCTGGACGCGGGCTGCGGCAGCGGCGCCCAGTCGTGGTCGAAGGCCACCTTCTGCTCGACCACCAGGTGCGGCGTGCGAAGCTGCCCGGACGCCAGGCCGCCGACGCCGCGCACCAGCTGCAGCGGGGTCACCTTCCACAGGCCCTGGCCGATGCTGGCGTTGACCATGTCGCCGGGATACCAGCGCTCCTTGCGCAGCCGGGCCTTGGCCGCCGGCGACGGCAGGATGCCGCCGATCTCGCCGGCCAGGTCGATGCCGGTGGGCTGGCCGAAGCCGTAGCGGCCGCCCATGTACTGGTCGTAGCGCTCCACGCCCATGTCGGTGCCGAGCTGGTAGTAGTAGGTGTTCACCGACTGCGAGATCGACTTGCGCAGGTCGGTCCAGCCATGGCCGCCGCGATTGGCGTCGCCCCAGCCGCGGCTCACGCCCGGCAGGTAGAACATGCCGCGCGAGAGGATCTTGTCCTCGGGCCGGCGCAGGCCGCTGTCCAGCCCGGCCAGGCCGAGGAACGGCTTGACCGTGGAACCCGGGGCGACGCCACCGAGCACCAGCCGGTTGAACTGCGGCCGCGAGGGGTTCTCGTTGAGCCGCTTGAAGTCGGCGTGGGAAATGCCGTTGACGAACAGGTTCGGGTCGTAGGACGGCAGGCTGACCATGGCCAGGATCTCGCCGGTGCGCGGGTCGATCGCCACCGCCGAACCTTCCTGCTCGCCGAACGCGGTCACCATCGCCTGCTGCAGGTCGACGTCGATGGACAGGCGCAGGTCCGTACCCGACTGCGCCGGCACCCGTCCAAGGGTGCGGATCGCCCGCCCCTGCACATTGGTCTCGACGCGCTCGTAGCCAATCCTGCCGCGCAGCTGGTTCTCGTAATACCGCTCCAGCCCGGACTTGCCGATATGGGTCAGCGCCGCATTGCCCTCGCCCAGTTCCTGCAGGTCCTTGTCGTCGACCCGGCCGACGTAGCCGATGACGTGCGCGAGCAGATCGCCATATGGGTAACGACGGGTCAGATAGGGCTCCAGCTCAACGCCCGGGTAGCGCCAGCGGTCCACCGCGAAGCGCGCCATCTCCTCGTCGCTGACGCGCAGCTTCAGCGTCACCGGGATGAAGCTGCGCCGCGCCTTGCGCGACTGGTTGAAGCGCTCGATGTCCTCGTCGCCCAGCGAGAAGATCACCCGCAGCCCGTCCAGCGTGGCGGCCATGTCCTCGACCTTGTTGGGGGTCACGTCCAGGCGGAACGCCGGCACGTTCTCGGCCAGCAGGCGGCCCTTGCGGTCGTAGATCAGCCCGCGCCCGGGCACCACCGGCCGCGCCTTGATGCGGTTGGCCTCCGAGCGGGTGACGTAGACATCGTGGTCCAGCACCTGCAGCTTGAAGTACCAGCCGCCCAGCACGCCAAGCCCGAGCAGCACGCCGAGGAAACCGATCGCCGCACGACGCCGGAACTGCTCGACCTCGGCCTGCGGGTTCTTGTGCTGGCGCCGCCCGTACATGGCTCAGTGCCCGCGCTTGCCCAGCCGCGCGGCGTCGAGCAGCACATAGATCGGCAGCCACAGCAGCATGCCCGGCAGCGGCGCCCACCAGTAGCTCCACGGCAGCAGCGGCTCGGCGGTGAACAGGTGCACGGCGGCGCTGATGATGCGGTCGTTGAGCAGCAGGCCGCCGATCGCCAGCGCCTGCTGCGACAGCGGGAAGAAGCGGATACGGGCGCGGAAGCGCTGCAGGATGAAGGCGAACACCACCAGCCGCAGCGCCTGCTCGCCGAGGATGCCGCCGTACAGCAGGTCGGCCAGCAGGCCGATGCAGAAGGCAAAACCCAGCCCGACCCGCTCGGGGGTCTCGATCACCCAGTAGCCCAGCACCAGCGCCAGCCAGTATGGGCGGATCGGCTGCAGCAGTTCCGGCAACGGCACCAGGCCCAGCAGCAGGGCCAGCGCGAGGCTGGCCGGCAATACCCAGCCACGGCTGCGCAGGCGGCTCATCGGCGGTCTCCTGCCGGAGGCGCCGGCGCATCGGTGGCGGGTGGCGGGTTTGCGGCCGGTGCGGGCGCCGCCGGGGTATCCGTCGGCGCGGTGGGCGCGACGGCCCTGGGCGCCGGGTTGTTCGGCGCCGGACGCGGACCGGGTGCGGTGTCGCCGCCGGCCGGTGGCTCCAGGCCGCTGGTCACCGGCATGCGCGGAATCGCGGGCACCGAGCGCAGCAGCAGCACGTCGCGGCCGCGGTCCAGCTTGGCCGCCGGCGCCAGCTCGCCGACCAGGAAGGCGTGGGTGTCGTCCGGCCGCAGTTCCAGGATCTTTCCCACCGGGAAGCCGGCCGGGAAACGCCCGCCCAGCCCGGAGGTGACGATCTCGTCGCCCACTTCCACGCCGGCGCTGAGCGGGATGTCGCGCAGTTCCAGCCGGTCGCCACGGCCATAGGCGATCAGGCGCACGCCGTTGCGCGCCACCGTTACCGGCACCGCGTGGTCCGGGTCGGTCAGCAGCAGCACGGTCGAATGCAACGGGGTCACCGCGATCACCTGCCCCATCAGGCCACCGGCGTCGATCACCGCCTGGCCGATGTGCACGCCTTCGCGGCTGCCGGCGTCCAGCACCAGGCGCTGCTTCACCGGGTCCAGGTCGATGTCCAGGATCGGCGCCAGCTGCACGTCCAGGCCGCTGCGCTCGGCCACGTTCAGCAGCTCGCGCAGCTGGGCGTTGTCCAGTGCGGCGGTCTGCAGGCGGGTCAGGCGCGCGTTGGCGAGCAGCAGCTGGTTGCGCAGTTCGCGGTTCTCGGCGACCAGCTGGTTATGGCTGGCGGCGTTGTCGCGCACCGAGGCGCCCACGCGCCCGGGCAGGCCGGCCAGCGCCCACACCGGCTGCACCGCCAGACCGGCCTGCGTACGCAGGCGCGACAGCCAGCCGCCCTGGTCGTCCAGCACGATCAGGGTGATCGCCAATGCCAGATAGGCCAACAGCCGCAGCGTGCTGCTGGCGTCGCCCTGGCGGGAGGCTACGGGTGGACCGGCATAGGGCGGCACGACGGACTTCGGCAGGAGAAATACGGAGGAAGGATGCGACGACGCCCCGGCGGTGCGATGCCCGGCGCCTGCGCGCCACGGGCACCACGCCGCAGAGGCGCGGGCGCGGTACGGAGCCGGTGCGACTTATTCCGGCGCAAAGAACTCGTTGCCGTGCATGTCCACCAGCTCCAGCGCACGGCCGCCACCGCGGGCCACGCAGGTCAGCGGATCGTCGGCCACCTGCACGTGCAGGCCGGTTTCCTCGGAGATCAGACGGTCCAGGTCGCGCAGCAGGGCGCCGCCGCCGGTCAGCACGATGCCGCGCTCGGCGACGTCGGCGCACAGTTCCGGCGGGGTCTGCTCCAGCGCCAGCTTCACCGCCGAAACAATCCCCGACAGCGGCTCGTGCAGGGCTTCGAGCACCTCGTTGGAACTGATCTTGATCATCTTCGGCACGCCCTCGGCGAGGTTGCGGCCGGAGATTTCCATCTCGATCACTTCCGCCTGCGGGTAGGCGCAGCCCAGCTCGACCTTGATGCGCTCGGCGGTGGCTTCGCCGATCAGCATGCCGTGGTTGCGGCGCACGTAATTGGTGATCGACTCGTCGAAACGGTCGCCGCCGATGCGCACCGAGGCCGAGTAGACGATGCCGTTGAGCGAGATCACCGCCACCTCGGTGGTGCCGCCGCCGATGTCGATGACCATCGAGCCGCGCGCCTCGGTGACCGGCATGCCGGCGCCGATCGCCGCGGCCATCGGCTCCTCGATCAGGAACACGTCGCGGGCGCCGGCTTCCTCGGCCGACTCCTTGATGGCGCGGCGCTCGACCTGGGTCGAGCCGGCCGGCACGCAGACCAGCACGCGCGGGCTCGGGCGCAGCACGCGCGACTTGTGCACCTTCTTGATGAAGTGCTTGAGCATCGCCTCGGTGTAGGTGAAGTCGGCGATGACGCCGTCCTTCATCGGGCGGATGGTGGTGATGTGGCCCGGGGTACGGCCGAGCATCTGCTTGGCCTCGGCGCCGACCGCGGCGACCGAGCGGGTACCGCCGATGGCGCGGTCCTGGCGCACGGCCACGACCGACGGTTCGTTCAGCACGATCCCCTGCCCACGCACATAGATCAGAGTGTTGGCCGTGCCCAGGTCGATGGACAGGTCGTTGGAGAACATGCCGCGGAGTTTCTTGAACATCTGGGGAGTGATCCTGAGGGCGTCCGCCCACGCCGGTTGGCGAAAAAATGGGCAGAAATCGGGGGTTGGCTAGCCTATCAACCCACCCCGGCACGGGCAAGGAAAATCCTTGCCCGCAACGGGTTTGAGAGGCGTGGCGGAGCACCGGCGGCGATACGTCGTTCTGGTCGCGCGCCGCCGCAGCCGGTACCCTTATGCACTTTGGCGCGCGTCCGCGCCGCCCCGCCTGCGCCCGCATGGTGGCGGTTTCCCTTTACCCGTATAGGCCTGTCCGCGATGTCCGCTCTGATCTGTGGTTCCCTTGCCTTCGACACCATCATGGTGTTCCCGGACCAGTTCAAGAACCACATCCTGCCGGACAAGGTGCACATCCTGAACGTGTCCTTCCTGGTGCCGCGCATGCGCCGCGAGTTCGGCGGCTGCGCCGGCAACATCGCCTACAACCTGCACCTGCTGGGCGGCGCACCGATCCCGATGGGCACGGTGGGCTCGGACTTCGGCCCGTACCGCGAGCACTTCGACGCGCTGGGCATCGACCTGAGCCGCGTGCGCGTGATCGACGAGCTGTTCACCCCGCAGGCGTTCATCACTACCGACCACGACAACAACCAGATCACCGCCTTCCACCCGGGCGCGATGATGCGGTCCTACGAGAACCACGTGAAGGACGTGCCGGGCGTGACCCTGGGCCTGGTCGGCCCGGACGGCCGTGAGGGCATGATCCAGAACGCCATCGAATTCAAGGAGATGGGCGTTCCATTCATCTTCGACCCGGGCCAGGCCATGCCGCTGTTCAACGGCCCGGAACTGCGTACCTTCATCGAGCAGGCCGACTACGTGGTGGTCAATGACTACGAGTCCAACCTGCTGCAGGAACGCACCGGCTGGAACGAGAAGGAAATCGTCAACCGGGTGAAGGCCTACATCACCACCCGCGGCCCGAAGGGCGCGGTGATCCACACGCCGGAAAAGAGCTATGACATCCCGCCGGCGCACGAGCGCCGCGTGGTCGATCCGACCGGCTGCGGCGACGCGTTCCGCGCCGGCCTGATCTACGGCATCCAGAAGGGCTACGACTGGCTGACCATCGGCCGCATGGGCAACCTGATGGGCGCGCTGAAGGTGGAACACCCGGGCACGCAGAACCAGCGCTTCGACTTCGACGAGTTCAACGAGCAGTTCAAGCAGCAGTTCGGCTACGCGCTCTGATCGCACGGGCCCGGCCACCTGCGGAAACGGCGCCGGAAGGCGCCGTTTTTCGTTGAAAGCTCCGTAGGCGCCGGGCTTGCCCGGCACGGGGCCATACCGGTAAAGCGCTCCATACGGGGCAAGCGCCGCAGCTACGGGTCATCCCTGCGGGCCGTAACGCACCGCCTCGCGCTCCAGCCAGGCCTGCAGCTCTCGTTTGCGGACGCCTTCGGCCCTGGCCCGCTGCAGGCAGTCGAGCATGTAGCGCTGCTTGTCCGCGTCGTCGCCGGCCAGGGACAGCGCCAGGTCGCGGTCCATCCAGCGCCGGAACACCAGGTACAGCACCACGTGCAGGGCGATGGCCAACAGGCTGACCACGAGCACGATCGCCAGGTCCATCACCGCACCTCCGTCGTCACCGGCGCCGCCATCGACGCGCGTACCTGCACCAGCTCCTGCTCCATGGTGAGTTCCTCCGGCCCGCGCCGCAGGTTGCCGGCACGCAATACCGTGCCGCCGGCCAGGTAGAACAGGTAGTGCTCTCCGGGCTGCAGCGCGACGTTTCCAAAATCCGCCGAGGGCAGGCAGCCGAGGGCGTCGAGCCGGTTCGTCGGAGCGACCTGCCGTTCCGCCTCCCCTGCCCCCTTGATCTGCTCGCGCACGCGCACCCGCGCGCCATCCGGCGCCACCGCCAGGACGTCGGCGATCACGATGCCATCGGCCTTGGCGGCCAGTGCGGCGGTCAGGGCCTGTTGCCGTTGCAGGTCCTCGGCCACGCGCCGGCGGTGCATGTCCGCGGGCAGGCTGCCGCATGCGGCCGCTGGCGGCAGCGGCCACGAAAACAGGGCAACCAGCGCACACAGCCAGGCCGCGCGGGACGTACCGCGGCGCGGCTGCACGGAGCCGCCGCCCATCGCCACCAGGGTCAATCCCAGCCCGCGGGCATCTGGCTGCCGTCCAGGCCGCCGGTCTCGAACACCGCGGTGCGGGTGCCGCCGGCCTTCACCGGGAACTCGATGCGGATCGTCCTGGCCTTGCGCGCCAGCCGCCACAGGCCGCGGTTGTCGGTGATGAACATGGCGATGGCCTCGTCGGTGTCCGGGCGGTAGGCGGCCATCCGCCGCGGCGCCTGGTCGTCCACCGTCACCGTGACCTGGCAGCTGCCATAGCAGGCCTTGGCGAAATCGCCGGCCTGCAGCACCAGGTAGGCGTGTCGCTTCCATTCGGGATGGTCGCGGAACACCAGCTGCACCACCTTCGGGCCGCTGCCGTCGACATCGACCCGCTCCTTGCCCTGGATCATCGCCGAGCGCTGCACGCCCTTGCTGCCGACCGTCACCTGGTTGTAGCTCCACAGGCCCTGCATGCGGCGCAGCTCGCGCGCGGCCTCGGCCTTTTCCTTCACTTCGGCGAAGCCGGGTTCGATGCGCCGGGCGGCGTCCGACTCGGGGAACTGGTCGAGCAGCGCGGCGCCATGGACGCGCGCCTTCTCCCATTCGGTGGCGGTCACCGCCGCGTCGTAGAGCCTGGCGATGCCCTCGGCATCGGCCTCGCGCCTGGCGCGCTCCTGCGCGGCGGCGGCCTCGCGCTGCTGGCGCTCGGCCTCCGGATTGCCGCAGGCGGCCAGGGCGACGACGCACAAGGCGCCAAGGATCAACGGTTTCATCGGGCAACTCCGCATGGACGGGGCGCGGCGATGCCGCGCGACGGCATCCACTTTAAACATCCGCGTGGCGATCCGTCATTCCCGCAGCCGCCCGCTTCTTCACGGTGCCGCGGGTTGCCCTTCGCGCCACCACGGCGTCGCTGGCGACGGCGCGCGCAGGTCCAGGCGTTCGCCCATCCGCGGCGTGGTCAGCGCCACGTCGCGCTGCCGCGCCAGCGCGACGATCCGCTCGAACGGTTCGGTCCATGGATGCAGGGCCAGATCGAAGGTGCCGTTGTGGATCGGCATCATCACCTTGCCGCGCACGTCCAGGTGGGCCTGCAGGCTCTGTTCCGGCTGCATGTGCACGCCGGGCCAGCCGGCGTCGTAAGCGCCGGTCTCGACCATCGCCAGGTCGAAGGGACCATGGCGTTCGCCGATGCGGGCAAAGCCATCGAAGTAACCACTGTCGCCGCTGAAAAAGATCCGCGTGCGGCCGGTATCGAGCACCCATGACGCCCACAGCGTGCGGTTGCCATCGGACAGGCCGCGCCCGGAGAAGTGCTGTGCCGGGGTGGCGACGATCCTCAGGCCTTCCACCCGCGTTTCCTGCCACCAGTCCAACTGCTCGATCTTCGCCGCCGGCACACCCCAGGCGGCCAGGCGGTCGCCCACGCCCAGCGCGGTCACGAAGTGCCGCACCTTCGGCGCCAGCGCCAGCACCGCGGCATGGTCGAGATGATCGTAATGGTCATGGGAAATGATCACGCCGGTGATCTCCGGCAGTTCATCGATGGACAGCGGCGGCGCATGGAAACGCCTGGGGCCCATGAACGATATTGGCGAGGCGCGCTCGGAAAACACCGGGTCGGTCAGCCAGAAATGGCCGTCCAGCTTGAGCAGCATGGTCGAATGGCCGAGACGCCACAGGCTGTCGTCCGGCGCCTCCAGCAGCATCTGCCGGGTCAGCCGCTGCACCGGGATCGGCGCCACCGGACTGGCATCGGCCGGCTTGTCGAACAGGAACCGCCACAGCGCGCGGACCGTGCCCGAAAAGCCCAGCGACACCTGGGCCGCGGCATCGGGGTTGTGGAAACGCCCCTCGCCGTATTGCGGCGACTGGTCATAGGCGGCGGCCGGATGGGCCCCGCAGGTCAGCAGTCCGATGGACATGGCGATCAATACCGTCAGGAGGAGAAGGATGCGGGGCAGGCGACGCTTCATCGGGGCTTGCCCTGGAAAGTACACCGGCGAGTCTACTTCCATTTCCAGAAAAGTAAACTGAACGGTGTAAAATAACTCCATGAACGCATCCGGCCGTCCCACCCGACTGACCGACCGCAAGCGCGAGGCCATCCTCCGCGCGGCGGTCGCCGAGTTCCGCGAGTTCGGCTTCGCCGGCACCAGCATGGACCGCATCGCCGCCACCGCCGAAGTCTCCAAGCGCACGGTCTACAACCATTTCAGCAGCAAGGACGAACTGTTCGCCGCCATCCTCTGGCAGCTATGGGAGGCCAGCCAATCACTGGACGCACCCGGCTACGACCCGGCCCGGCCGCTGCGTGAGCAGCTGCTGGGCTTCATCGCGCAGAAGCTGCGCCTGCTCAGCGACGCCAGCTTCATCGACTTGTCGCGGGTGGCCATGGCCGAACTGGTGCATGCCCCGGAGCGTGCGCGGGTGATGATGGACAGACTGGCCGAAAAGGAAGAGGGCCTGACCACCTGGATCCGCGCGGCACAGGCCGATGGCCGCCTGCGCGACGATATCGCCCCGGCCGAAGCCGCCCATCAGCTGCAGGGCATGGTCAAGGCCTTCGCGTTCTGGCCGCAGATCGCGATGGGCGCCGCACCACTGGACACCGTCGCGCAGCAGCGGGTGATGCACGACTGCGTGGACATGTTCCTGGCGCTGCGCGCACCCGCTACTCCCTGAATGCAGCGCAGGGCCGGCATCAGTTGCCGGCTCCGGCAGCCCGCCGCAGGAATCATCGATCGGCTATACGGCGACCGAGCTGACTACAGGTGTCGTTACGTTTGACACTGCGATGGCAAGATCGTCGTTCGTACACTCCGCGAACACGCCCGCCAGGCCCTTCGCAGACATACGCAACGTGCGCACTTCCCTGAAATTGTCATCGCTGTTGTTGTCCGCATTCCCGTTCACCTCCTTCGCCGCCGACCAATGGATCCTCGCCACCGATCTATGGGGCAACACCGCCCGGCAGACCCTGGATCTGGACGTGCAAGGCACGCGTGTCCGCGGAACACTGGGCGGTGACCCGATCACCGGCAGCGTGAACGGCGCGCAGCTGAAGTTCACCGCAACCGGCAGTGACGGGCAGGTCTATCACTACGATGGCCGCATCGATGGCGACCACATGCAGGGCCGCAGCGACGAGCCCGATACCAACAACCGCAGCGCGCGCGTGGCACATGCCTTCAGTGCGTGGCGGGTGCCGGCGCGACCGGACGCTGCACCACGCCTGCATGACTTCACGCCCACCGATTATTCCAACACCTTCAGTGCCGATCGCGCTCCGGTACTGGTGATCTGGCCCGGCGATTCGGTGCAGACCAAAACCCTGGATTCCGGTGGCGTCGACGAGAACGGCATCACCCGCGCCTTGTTCGGCAACCCGCAGGTGGGGCCGTTCTTCGTCGCTGGCGCCGAACCCGGCGATACGCTGGCGATCACCATCAGCTCGCTCAAACTCAACCGCGACTACGCCGACAGCCTCGATGGCATCGTCGGCCGCCTGAAGACGCCGCGCATCGCCACCGAGACCGCGACGCTGGGCAATCCGGTCCGCTGGCAGTTGGATCGCATACGCGGCATGGCACGCCCGCAAGGCGCGAGCGGCGCATTGAAGAACTTCGAGATCCCGGTCAAACCGATGCTCGGCGGCCTCGCCGTTGCACCCGGCTTTGGCTATCCGCCCTTCTCCACCGGCGACACCAGCGACTTCGGCGGCAACATGGATTTCAACGCCGTTGTCCAGGGCAATACGGTTTACCTGGAGGTGCAGCAGCCCGGTGCCTTGCTGTACGCAGGCGACGGCCATGCGCTGCAGGGCGATGGCGAGACCAGCCAATGGGCGCTGGAAACATCACTGGACGTGGTGCTGAAAGTAGAACTGATCAAGAAGCAGTCCATCGCCACGCCACGCGTTGAATCACCCACCCAGATCATGACCCTGGGACAGGCCGGCTCCAGCGACGATGCGCTGCGCCTGGCGACATCAGGGATGCTGCAGTGGCTGCGCCAGTCCCATGGCCTGGATATGTCGCAGGCCACCCAGGTACTGGGGGTGGCAGCGCAGTACAACGTGGTCAATCTTGCTGGCCGCAGCGTTGGCGTGGCGGCGAAGATCGATAAATCGGTATTGAAGGGTCTGCCGGTCGCTGCGGGAAAGGCTGGCGACTGAAGTGCCGTGATCGGAGTTGGACTCCGGCATGCATGACCCGGGCAGGCGCAGCGCGTTGGCTCGCCATCGCAAAGCGCCCGTGTTGCCACTCCATGCCAGCCACCTGCCCTGCCCAATCTGCCTGTTCCCGGTACGCCACACTTGCCCGGGCTGCAGAGCCCTTGCCGTCGCCGGGATGGAAAAACAAACGGCGAGCCGAAGCCCGCCGTCTGCATTGAAGCGCGATTCAGCCGATTACTGCTTCGGCGTCGCGTCCTGCTGCGGCGTCGCTTCAGCCTTGGCGATCATCGCTTCCACCGAGGCGGTGGTGATCGGGTGATAGCCCGGCTTGGCCCTGGCGAACACATCCTTGGCGAAGGCCAGGCCTTCCGGCGTCTTCAGCAGCTCGGTGTAGATCGGCAGGATCAGCTTGCGGCGGCCGACCTTCTGGATGAACTCGCCGGCAGCCGGCTGGGCCTGGGCATAGCCGCTGCGGATGGCCAGCGGATACCAGCGCATGGCGATCTCGCCATTCGCCGTACCGGTGAAGTGGTAGGCCTTGTCCAGCTGCTCGAGCTTGGCCACCGGCACGGTCTTGCCGAGGCCGTCGATGAAGCGCACCCATTCCTGGGTGGTCCACTGGCCGGTCACCTGGTTGCTCGGCAACTGCTCGCTGCCCAGCCAGGCGATGCGCGCGGTATCGACCACGGCGAAGCTGCGCGAACGCGCCTTCGGCGCGAACGACGGAATGCCCGGCTCGTCCAGCCATGCGTGCAGTTCGGCCTCGGTCACCGCGGTCGGGTTCTTCGGCAGCAGGTTCTTCTTCAGGTATTCGACGAACTGGTCGGTGTTGGCGCTCTGGAAGGCGTGGTCGTCGAACCAGCCGCGCAGGAACGGATCGAACACCTCGCGGCCGAACCGCTGCTCCAGGAACTGCAGGAACCACGCGCCCTTGACGTAGGCCACCTGGCTCAGCGCGTCGTCCGGGTCGCGCTCGGTCAGCGGCGGCAGCGCCAGCGCCTGGTCGGCCGGGCTCATGTCCTTCACTTCGTTGAGCAGGTCGGTCTGATCGATCTCGCGCTCCATCTCGGCCGCTTCCTGGCCGTACAGCGCCTCGGTGATGCGCGCCTGCACGTAGGTGGTGAAACCTTCGTTGAGCCAGATGTCCTTCCAGCTGGCGTTGGTCACCAGGTTGCCCGACCAGCTGTGCGCCAGCTCATGGGCGACCAGCGAGACCAGCGACTTGTCGCCGACGATCACGGTCGGAGTGGCGAAGGTCAGGCGCGGATTCTCCATGCCGCCGAACGGGAACGACGGCGGCAGCACCAGCATGTCGTAGCGGCCCCAACGGTACTCGCCGTACAGCTTTTCGGCGGCGCCGATCATCTTCTCGGTGTCCTCGAACTCCTTGGCGGCCTTGTTGACCATGGCCGGCTCGGCCCACACGCCCGAACGCGGCGAGATCGGCTCGAACACCAGGTCGCCGGCGGCGATCGCCAGCAGGTAGGACGGGATCGGCTGCGGCATCTTGAACGTGTAGTCGCCGTCGCGCGCGGCCTTCGGGTCGTTGTCGGCGCTCATCAGCACCATCACGTCCGGGCGGCTGGTGACGTGCGCGCTGTAGGTGAAGCGCACGCTCGGGGTGTCCTGCAGCGGCACCCACGAACGGGCGTGGATGGCCTGCGACTGGCTGAACATGAAGGGCAGCTTCTTGCCCTCGGTCATGGCCGGATCCAGCCACTGCAGGCCGGAGGCGGTCGGCGCGGTGTGGTAGGTGATGCGCACGCTGGCCGGCTGCTCCGGCGCCTGGATGGTCAGCTTGCTGCCGAACACCTTGTCCACCGGCGCCAGCTCGAACTGCAGCGGCGTGGCGGCGCCGTCGGCGGCCATCGCCTCGACCTTGGCGATGGTCAGTTCGCGGGTGTCCAGCACCAACTGCTTCGCACTCTTGTCCTTCCACTCCAGCGCGTAGGTGGCGGTGCCGCCGATCTGCTTCTGGTCGAAATCGACCTTCAGGTCCAGCGCCAGGTCCTTGATGACGACCTTGTCCGGCTCGGCGTAGGAGCTTTCATCGTGGCTGCGGCTGACGGTGTTCACGGCGGCGGCGGGCTTCTCGGCGACGGGATCGGCAACGGGAGCGGCGGGGTCCTTGGCGCAGCCGGCGACGAGCGCGACGGCCAGGGGCAGCATCAGGAAGGGTGAACGCATGGGATTACCTTTGCGGCGGAAAACGGTGGAAAGGAACGTGGGAGCGAGAAAGACAGTGGGAGCCGGCGGCCGCCGCCCCACGCCCTTCGCCTAGATCTTGTAGCCGGAATGGATGGCAACGATGCCGGCGCTGAGGTTCTTGTAGTGGCAGCGGGCGAAGCCGGCCTCGCCCATCATCGCCTTGAGTTCTTCCTGCGGCGGATGCTTGCGGATGCTCTCGGCCAGGTACTGGTAGCTGTCGCCGTCGCCGCGCGCGAACAGCCTGCCCAGCTTCGGCAGCACCTTGAACGAGTGGAAATCGTAGATCGGCTTGAACCAGTCGGCGGTGACCTCGGAGAACTCCAGCACGCGCGCCTGGCCGCCGACCTTGAGCACGCGGTACATCTCGCGCAGCGCGGCGTCCTTGTCGGTGACGTTGCGCAGGCCGAAGGAAATGGTCACCAGGTCGAAGCTCTGGTCCGGGAACGGCAGCGCCTCGGCGTTGAGCTGCACCCACTCGAACCCCGACACCTGGCCGCGGTTGGTCAGGCGGTCGCGGCCCACCGACAGCATGCCGGCGTTGATGTCGCCCAGCACCACGCTGCCTTCATCGCCGATGCGCTCCTTGAGCAGCACGGCGATGTCGCCGGTGCCGCCGGCCAGGTCGAGCACGCGGTCGCCCGGCTTCACCTGCGCGGTGGCAACGAAGTAGCGCTTCCACAACCGATGGATGCCCAGGCTCATCAGGTCGTTCATCAGGTCGTAGTTGTCGGCCACCGACGTGAACACCTGGCCGACAAGCTTCTGCTTGTCCTTGGCCGGCACGTCGCGGAAGCCGAAGTGGGTGGTGCCGCTCTTGTAGGGGGATTCGCTCATACGCCCGATTATCGCACTCCCGCGCCAGCGGCGCGCCGGCGCCCGGGGACGGGCCGCTATCATGGCCGGCCACCCGACGGATGCCCGCCCGATGATCGCCACGCCCGACTACCGCGCCCTGCTCGACACCGCCATCGCCGAGGCCCGCCAGGGCCTGGCCGAGGGCGGCATCCCGATCGGCGCGGCGCTGTACCACAACGATGGCCGCCTGCTCGGCTGCGGCCACAACCGCCGCGTGCAGGAAGGCGACCCGTCGATCCACGGCGAAACCGACGCCTTCCGCAAGGCCGGCCGCCAGCGCGGCTACCGCGACACCCTCATGGTCACCACCCTGGCGCCGTGCTGGTACTGCTCCGGGCTGGTGCGCCAGTTCAACATCGGCACCGTGGTGGTCGGCGAATCGGTGACCTTCGGCGGCGGCATCGACTGGCTGCGCGAGAACGGGGTCAAGGTCATCGACCTGAACGATGCCGGCTGCATCGAGATGATGAGCAGCTACATCGCAGCGAACCCCGAGGTCTGGAACGAGGACATCGGCGAATAAGCATCGCGGCGCCATGGACCCTCACTTTCGACGGGGGCGCAGGGCGTGACGCAACGCACACTCGACTGGCCGCAATCGCGCGCCCGCCACCTGCCTGTCATCGATCCGGGCTATGCTCGGTCGTGCAGGGGGGCACTGCCATCGAGGTGACGCGATGCATCTTCCGCCCGTACATGGACGCCATCGGCAATCGCTGCGCCAGGCCGGCGAACGGCTGCGCGCCTACTATGCCCGCCACCACCGCTCCGCCGCGTTCTGGGATGCCTATCAGCAGATCCAGAACGAACTGGCCGACGAATTCCCCGAGCACCGCGCCGAACTGTGCAACCGCATGGCCGCCTTCGCGCAGCGGTTGGGCGCGGTGGAGGAAGCGCAGCTGCTGGATGCGGCCGTCCATCACGACTGACCAGCCAGGCCATGGAAACGACAACGCCGGGGCATGCCCCGGCGTTGTCGTTTCAGCGAGAGGGAACCGGCGCATTGCCGGCCCCATGCCGGTCATCACGCCCGCGGCGATTCCCCGTTCCCGGCAAGGCGCCGGCGGTTGAACAGGCGCTGCACCACCACGAAGAACAGCGGGATGAAGAACAGGCCCAGCAGGGTGCCGGCGATCATGCCGCCCAGCACGCCGGTACCGATGGCGCGCTGCGCGCCCGAACCGGCGCCCGAGGCGATGGCCAGCGGCAGCACGCCCAGGCCGAACGCCAGCGAGGTCATCACGATCGGCCGCAGGCGGTCGCGCACCGCGTGCATCGTCGCCTCGATCACGCCCGCGCCCTTCTCCAGGTTCTCCTTGGCGAACTCGACGATCAGGATCGCGTTCTTCGAGGTCAGGCCCACCGTGGTCAGCATCGCCACCTGGAAGTAGACATCGCGCTCCATGCCGCGGAAGGTATTGGCCAGCACCGCGCCGAGGATGCCCAGCGGCGCCACCATCAGCACCGCGGTGGGCACGCTCCAGCTTTCGTACAGCGCGGCCAGGCACAGGAACACGATCAGCAGCGACAGCGTGTACAGCAGCGGCGTCTGCGAACCGGCCTCGCGTTCCTGGTAGGACACCGCGGTCCACTCGATGCTGAAGCCCGGCGGCAGCTGGCTGGCCAGCTTTTCCACTTCCCGCATCGCATCGCCCGAGGCCACGCCCGGCGCGGCCTCGCCCTGGATCTCCAGCGCGGAGACGCCGTTGTAGCGTTCCAGGCGCGGCGAACCGTAGTCCCAGCGCTGGCTGGCGAAGGCCGAGAACGGCACCATCTGCCCGGCGCTGTTCTTCACCGTCCACAGGTTGAAGTCTTCCGGATTCATGCGGAAGCCATCGTCGGCCTGCATGTAGACGCGCTTGACCCGGCCACGGTCGATGAAGTCGTCGACGTAGCTCGAACCCCACGCGGTGGCCAGGGTGCTGTTGATCGCGTCCAGCGACAGTCCGTGCGCGCCGGCCTTGGCCACGTCGATGTCCAGGCGCAGCTGCGGGGTGTCGTCCAGGCCATTGGGGCGGACGTTGGCCAGCTTGCCGCTCTTGCCCGCCATGCCCAGCAGCTGGTTGCGCGCGTTGACGAGCGCATCGTGGCCCTGCCCGGTGTTGTCCTTCAGGAAGAAGGTGTAACCCGAGGCGGTACCCAGTTCCGGCATCGCCGGCGGCGGGAAGGCGAAGATGAAGGCGTCCTTGATCTGCCCCAGCGCGGCCATCGCGCGGCCGGTGATCGGCCCCACTCCATCCTTGGCACCGCGGTCCTTCCAGTCCTTGAGCTTGACGAAGGCCATGCCCGAGTTCTGGCCCATGCCGGAGAAGCTGAAGCCCTGCACCGAGAACACCGATTCCACGGCGTCCTTCTCGTTCTGCAGGAAGTGGTCTTCCAGCTTGTAGATCGACTCCAGCGTGCGCTCCTGGGTGGCGCCCACCGGCGCCTGCACCAGCGCCATCAGGATGCCCTGGTCCTCGTTGGGCAGGAACGAACTGGGCAGGCGCACGAACAGCAGGCCCATCGCGACCGCCAGCACCAGGAACACCGCCATGAACCGCCACGGCCGGGCCAGGATGCCGCGCACGCCGCGCTGGTAGCTGCCGCTGGTGCGATCAAAGCCGTTGTTGAAGCCATTGAAGAAACGTCCGGCCAGGCCGCGGTGGGCAACGTGGTGCTCGCCCTTCTTCAGCGGCTTGAGCATGGTCGCGCACAGCGCCGGGGTCAGCACGATCGCCACCAGCACCGACAGCGCCATCGCCGAGACGATGGTCGCCGAGAACTGGCGGTAGATCACGCCGGTGGAGCCGCTCATGAACGCCATCGGCACGAACACCGCCGACAGCACCAGGCCGATGCCGACCAGCGCGCCGGTGATCTGGCCCATCGACTTGCGCGTGGCTTCCAGCGGCGACAGTCCTTCCTCGGACATGATGCGCTCGACGTTCTCCACCACCACGATGGCGTCGTCCACCAGCAGGCCGATCGCCAGCACCATGGCGAACATGGTCAGCATGTTGATCGAGAAGCCCAGCGCGGCGAGGATGCCGAACGTGCCCAGCAGCACCACCGGCACCGCGATCGTCGGGATCAGCGTGGCGCGGAAGTTCTGCAGGAACAGGTACATCACCAGGAACACCAGCACGATCGCCTCGAGCAGGGTCTTGACCACGCCCTTGATCGACACCTTCACGAACGGCGTGGTGTCGTACGGGATCACTGCCTTCAGGCCGCGCGGGAAGTTGGCCGCCAGTTCGTCCAGGGTCCTGCGCACGCCCTCGGAGGTATCCAGCGCGTTGGCGCCGGTGGCCAGGGTGACGGCCAGGCCCGAAGCGGGCTTGCCGTTGTAGCGGGTCACGAAGTCGTAGGTTTCCGCGCCCAGTTCCACGCGTGCGATGTCACCCAGCTTCAGCGTCGAGCCGTCGGCCTCGGTGCGCAGCACGATGTCGCGGAACTGCTGCGGGGTCTGCAGGCGGTCCTGCGCGTTGATGGTGGCGTTGAGCTGCTGGCCCTTCACCGCCGGCGCGCCGCCCAGCTGGCCCACGGCCACCTGCGCGTTCTGCGCGCGCACCGCCGCGGTCACCTCGTCCACCGAGACGCGGTAGGTCTGCAGCTTGTTCGGGTCCAGCCAGATGCGCATGGCGTACTTGCCGCCGAACACCTGGATCGAGCCCACGCCCGGCACGCGGCTGAGCGGGTCCAGGACGTTGGAGCCGACGTAGTCGGAGATGTCGTGCTCGTCCATGCTGCCGTCCTCGGACACGAAGCCGACGACGTTGAGGAAGCCCGAGCTGGACTTGGCGACGTTGATGCCCTGGCGCTGCACTTCCTGCGGCAGCAGCGGCATGGCCAACTGCAGCTTGTTCTGCACCTGCACCTGGGCGATATCCGGGTTGGTGCCGCTCTCGAAGGTCAGGGTGATGCTGGCCTGGCCGTTGGAGGAGCTGTTGGACGAGAAGTAGATCAGCCCGTCCAGGCCCTTCATGTTCTGCTCGATGATCTGCGTCACCGAGTCCTCGACCACCTTGGCCGAAGCGCCCGGATAGTTGGCCGAGATCGATACCGCGGGCGGCGCGACCTCCGGGTACATCGAGATCGGCAGCTTGAGCATCGCCAGCGCGCCGGCGAGCATGATGATGATGGCGATGACCCACGCGAAGATGGGCCGGTCGATAAAGAAGCGAGCCATGTGGTTCTCCGCTTACTGCTTTGCGGCCGGTGCCGCCGGAGCGGCGGCGGGCTTGGCGGCGTCGGCCCCCTTCTCGGTGGCCTGCACCGGCATGCCTGGGCCGATCTTCTGCAGGCCCTCGACGATGACCTTGTCGCCGGCCTTCAGGCCGTCCTCGACCAGCCACTTGTCGCCGATGGCGCGGCTGACGGTGACCTGGCGCAGCGCGACCTTGCCTTCGCCGTCGACCACCATCGCGCTGGTGTTGCCCCGGGGATCGCGGGCGATGCCCTGCATCGGCACCAGCAGCGCATCCTGGCGCACGCCGCTGCCCAGCACCGCGCGCACGAACATGCCCGGCATCAGCACCTGGTCGGGGTTCTCCACGCGCACGCGCAGGCCGTAGCTGCCGGTGCCCGGGTCGACGCTGACCTCGGAGAACTCCAGCGTGCCCTTGTGGGCGAAGGTGCTGCCGTCCTCCAGCACGATGTCCACCGGCAGTTCGGACGCGCCCTGCAGGCGGCCGGCGGCCAGTTCGCGGCGCAGCTGCAGCAGCTCGGCCGAGGACTGGCTGACGTCGATGTAGATCGGGTCGAGCTGGTTGATCGTGGCCAGCGCTTCGGCCTGGCCGGCGCTGACCAGCGCGCCCTGGGTGACGCTGGACTTGCCGATCTGGCCGCTGATCGGCGCGGTGATGCGGGCGTAGCCCAGGGTCACGTTGGCCGCGTCCAGCGCGGCGCGGGCGGCGCCGACGTCGGCCTCGGCCTGCTTCCACGCGGCCTGCGTGTTCTCGTCGTCCTGCACACTGATGACCCGGCTCTTGACCAGTTCGCTGCTGCGGCGCGCGGCCAGGCGCGCGGCGCTGGCGCTGGCCTCGGCGCGGGCCAGCTGCGCGCGGGCGTTGTTGGCCTGGGCGCGGTAGGCGGCATCGTCGAGCTGGTACAGCGGCTGGCCCTGCTTGACCAGGCTGCCTTCGGTGAACAGGCGCTTGGCCACGATGCCGTTGACCTGCGGGCGCACCTCGGCCACCTGGTAGCCGGTGGCGCGACCGGCCAGTTCGCGGGTCAGGGTGACCGGCTCGGCCTTCAGGGTGACCACGGTGACCTGCCCGGGGCCGCCGGCCTGCTGCGGCGGCTGTCCCCCACAGGCGGCCAGGGCGCCGGCGACCAGCAGTGACAGGAGGACAGGGCGGAGAATCGATCGGCTCATGGCAGGAAGACTCGCTGAGGGGGAGAAGCCATGCGACCCGGCCGGTTCCGCGTCCGGAAGGAAGCGGGCGGCCAGCGGCGGCGCACGGGGGAAACCCGCGCACATTACCGCGATCGGATGACGGAAAAAGAGCGCGGAAGGATACATACATGCATGTCTGTTTGTAAATTGCTAGAATTCAGACGTGTTTCACATGAGCTGTGCACAACAGCGGTGCGATGGCGCGCAAGAGCAAAGAAGACGCACAGGCAACCCGCGAGGGCATCCTCGACGCGGCGGTCGCCTGTTTCCACGAACACGGCGTGGTCGGCACCACGCTGGCGATGATCGCCGCGCGCGCCGGCTATACCCGCGGCGCGGTGTACTGGCACTTCAAGAACAAGACCGAAGTGCTGGAAGCGATGATCGAGCGCGACCGCATGCCGTTCGTGCAGCGCCTGCAGCGCACCTATGCGCCGCAGCGGCAGACGCCGATCCAGGACCTGCGCACCGTCATCCGCGTCTCGCTGGCGGAACTGGCCGGCGACCCGCGCCAGCGCAGCCTGATGGAGATCCTGCTGCGCTGCGAACAGTCCAGCGAGAGCCAGAGCATCCAGGCCATGCAGCGCCAGAACTCGCAGGAAGAACTGGACATGGTCACCCGCGCGCTGGAGCGGGCGCGCGAACTGGGGCAGCTCCGCCCCGGCGTCGATGCCGCCACCGCCAGCCGCATGCTGCACATCAGCCTGACCGGCGCGCTGTACAACGCCATGGCGCAGCCGGAGGAATACGACCTCGAGCGCGATGGCCTGATGGTGATGGACGTGGTGCTGCAGGCCTATGCCCGCGATGAAGTCTTCCAGCCGGGCGTGTTCCCGGAAGAAGCCGACAGCGCTGGCTGGGACGCCTGATCCGGCGGAACGGCCAGCACGCCGCACCATCGTCCCGGGCCGATGCGACTCGCCCCCCTTCCGCCGCTCGATGCGCCAGCAGCGCGGCTGCCACTGGCCCCACCCCTCCCATGCAACTGGCGCTATGCGCCTCCTGTGCGCCGCCGCACGCTGCGGCCACCAGGAGGAAGACATGACGACGAATTCGGATCTACTGCAGCGCCGTGCGGCCAGCGTGCCGCGCGGCATAGGCTCGGCCATGGGCGTCTTCGCCGCGCGCGCGGAGAACGCGGAACTGTGGGACGTGGAAGGCCGGCGCTACATCGACTTCGCCGCCGGCATCGCCGTCACCAACACCGGCCACCGCCATCCGCGGATCATGGCCGCGGTGCAGGCGCAGCTGGAGCGGTTCACCCATACCGCGTTCCAGGTGTCGGCCTACGAGTCCTACATCGCGCTGGCCGAGCGCCTGAACGCCATCGCCCCCATCGCCGGCCCGGCCAAGACCCTGCTGCTGTCCACCGGCGCCGAGGCGGTGGAGAACGCGATCAAGATCGCCCGTGCCGCCACCGGCCGCCGCGCCGTGGTGGCGTTCGCCGGCGGCTTCCACGGCCGCAGCTTCATGGCGATGGCGCTGACCGGCAAGACCGCGCCGTACAAGCGCGGCTTCGGCCCGCTGCCGGGCGAGGTGTACCACCTGCCGTTCCCGGTCGAACACCACGGCATTGGCGTGGCCGACAGCCTGCAGGCGCTGGAACAACTGTTCCGCGCCGACGTCGCCGCCGACGAGGTAGCCGCGATCATCATCGAGCCGGTGCAGGGCGAAGGCGGGTTCCACGCCGCGCCGACCGAGCTGCTGCAGGCGCTGCGCGGGATCGCCGACCTCCACGGCATCGTGCTGATCGCCGACGAGGTGCAGACCGGCTTCGCCCGTACCGGGCGCCTGTTCGGCATCGAGCATTCCGGGGTGAAACCCGACCTGATCACCGTCGCCAAGTCGCTGGCCGGCGGCTTTCCGCTGTCCGGGGTGATCGGCCGCGCCGACGTGATGGATGCGGTCGACCCGGGTGGGCTGGGCGGTACCTACGCCGGCTCGCCGGTGGCCTGCGCCGCCGCGCTGGCGGTACTGGACGTGATCGCCGAGGAGCGGCTGGCCGAGCGCGCCCGCGCCATCGGCGCACGCACCCTCGAACGCCTGCAGGGCTTCGCCGCGCGCGCGGACCTGCGCCCGATCGGCAACGTGCGTGGCCGCGGCGCGATGATTGCTTTCGACCTGCTCGCCACGCAGGGAGGCGACGAACCCGATCCGGCCGCCGCCCAGGCGGTGCTGCGCCGCGCGCACGCGCTGGGGTTGGTGCTGCTGGGTTGCGGCAGCCGCGGCGAGGCCATCCGCCTGCTGTTCCCGCTGACCATTCCCGAGGCGGTGCTGGACGAAGGCCTGGACCTGCTGGAGCAGGCGCTGCAGCCGCAGGCGTGATCCGCGAACCGGCCGCCGCCATGGCCGGGCTCGCATCCATGGCGGCGGCGCGGCTACCCTCGGTGAAACCCGCCCGCCCCGCCCGATGACCGGCAGCGGCCTCCGGAGCATGCCGCAGATGAAATCCGAAACACGCAGTCTCGATCTGCTCAACCTGGCCCTGGACCCGGCCGCGCCGTTGAGCCTGCAACTGCAACTGCGGCAGAAGCTGGTCGATGCCATCCATTGCGGCGTGCTGCGCCCGGACCAGCGGCTGCCGTCCTCGCGCCACCTGGCCGCGCGCATCGGCGTGTCGCGCAACACCGTCAGCCTCACCTACGACGCGCTGCTGGCCGAAGGCCACCTGGTCAGCCGTCCGCGCAGCGGCATTTTCATCGCCCCGGACGTCGCCGCCGGCCGCATCGGCACCCGCCAGCGCGGCGGCGAACCGACCTCGGCGCTGGCCACGCGCCTGCCGGCCGTCGCCGAGGACAATGGCTTCCGCTGTCCGCAGCACTGGCACCGCTACCCGTTTCCCTTCATCGACGGCCGCGTCGATGCCGAACTCACGCCAGTGGTCGAATGGCGCGAGGCATTGCGGCTGGCCGGTTCGCGCCATGAGCTGCAGCAGTGGAACCAGGACGCCGGCGATGGCGACGACCCGGCGCTCACCGAGGAAATCCGCGGCAAGGTACTGCCGATGCGCGGCATCCAGGCCGGCGCCGACGAACTGCTGATGGCGCTGTCCTGCCGCCATGCGCTGCAGCTGGCCGGCGAACTGCTGGTACGGCGCGGCACCCCGGTGGTGCTGGAGCAGCCGGCCGACCCCGAGTTCGAGCGGCGCATGCGCGAACGCCATGCCGACATCTCCACGCTGGACCCGGCGCTGCGCCAGCCGCTGCCGCCCGGCGCGGTGGTGGTCGGCAGCGGCCGCCGCGCGTTCGCCGCCGGCTCGCCGCGGCCGCGACAGCTGCTCGACGCGCTGGCCGCCGCCGACGCGGTGCTGATCGAACACGACGTGCCGCCCGACGTACCCGGCGCAGAGCGCGTGGCGCCGGCGCTGCGCGCCTTCGACCAGGACGGACGGGTGATCCACATCGCCAGCCTGTCGCCGGTGGTGGCCTGCGGCGAGCCGCCGGCGGTGCTGGTGGCGACCAATGCCTTCATCGAGCGCGCGCGCCAGCTGCGGCGCAACCGCGGCACCACCCTGCCCTGGCTCGTGCAGCGCAGTTGGGCCTACTTCATCGGCATGGGCCATTACTCGGCCGCGCTGGTGCGCGCCGGGCGACGCCTGGCAGAGCGCCGCATCGCCCTGCGCGACGCGCTGAACCACTACCTGCACGAATTCGTCGCCATCGACACCACGCCCGGCGCCAGCGCCTATGACGTCAGCGTGCCGGCTGGCACCGACGCGCGCGAGCTGGCGCGGCATGCGGCCGGCATCGGCGTGCTGGTGGAACCGCTGCAGCTGGGCGACGGCCGCCAGGTCCTGCGCATGGGTGTGACCGGCATCGCCGCGGCGCAGATCCGCGAAGGCGTGCGCACCCTGTCGCGGCTGGTGCGCGGCGACCTGGCCCCGGCCACGCGGCGCATCGAGGACGACCTGCCGCCGCTGCGCGGCAAGGCGCTGCGCCGTGCCATGAACGGCGCGCACTGGCTCTACAACACCGTCTACGGCGAGCCGTGCACGCTGGAGATCCGCGCCGACGGCACCCTGGCCGGCACCGCCGGCTACGCCGGCGAGGACTGCGACAACGGCCACTGGTGGATCGAGGACGACCGCTGGTACCGGCAGTGGCGGCAATGGGCCTACGGCGAAGCCGCCGGCTACGCGCTGGTGCTCGATGGCGACCAGCTGCGCCTGTACGGCGAGGACGGCCTGCTCGCCGACACCGCGGTGCTGACACGCCCGGGCCGCCCGCGCCCCCGCGACTGACCCCATCGATTTCCCCGGACTGGCTCTAAGCGCGCCCGCCTGCAGCCCCTACCGTCGAAGCGTCGGCCATACCAACGGGGAACCACCTTGCAGGCATCAGCACATACCGGCAGCCACCGCGGCACGTTCGGCATCGCCGGGTTGCAACTGGCCATGGCGCCGGGCGACAACCTGCCGCGCATCGCCGCCGAGGTCGGCGCGGTCGCACGGCGCTTTCCCTGGGTACGCATGGTGCTGCTCGGCGAACTGTGCGGCTATGGCGCCAACCCCTGCTTCGCGCAACCGCTGCCCGGCGACGCCGAGCAGTTCTTCAGCAACCTGGCGCGCGAGCATGGGCTGTGGCTGGTGCCCGGTTCGCTGTACGAACAGCACGGCGAGGCGGTGTTCAACACCACGCCAGTGATCGACCCGCAGGGCCGCGTGGTCGCGCGCCACCGCAAGCTGTATCCGTTCGAGCCCTACGAGCGCGGCATCGCCTCCGGTGACGGGTTCGTGGTGTTCGACGTGCCCGGCGCCGGCCGCTTCGGCGTGTCGATCTGCTACGACATGTGGTTCCCGGAAACCACGCGCTCGCTGGTGACGCTGGGCGCGGAGGTGATCCTGCACCCGACCATGACCAACACCATCGACCGCGAGGTGGAGATCGCCATCGCCCGCGCCAGCGCCGCCACCAACCAGTGCTACTTCGTGGACATCAACGTCGCCGGCGAGCTGGGCGTGGGCCGCTCGGTGGTCTGCGGCCCGGGCGGCGAAGTGCTGCACCAGGCCGGCAGTGGCCGCGAGGTGATCGCCTTCGAAGTGGACTTCGCCCACCTGCAGCACTGCCGCGAGCACGGCTGGCAGGGGCTGGGGCAGCCGCTGAAGAGCTTCCGCGACCATCGGCTGGCATTTCCCGCCTATGGCGCCGCGCGCGCGCCGTCGGCCGCACTCGATGCGCTCGGGCCGCTGCGGCTGCCCGGCCACGACTGACCGCCTTGCACTTCCGCCACGTTCCACGATTCTTTCTTTTGCCGGGGAGGCCGAGAAAATGAACCACGAACACGCACGCAGCACCCGTCGTCCACCGCGCGTCCGGCCGCTGGCCGCCGCGATCTTCGCCGGCCTGCTCGCGCACGCCCCGGCCTTCGCCCAGCAGGCCGGCGCCAGGGCGGGAGAGCAGGCGACCGACCTGGACCGCATCGTCGTCACCGCGCAGGGCCGCGAGCAGGACATCGTCGCGGTGCCGTACAACATCAGCGCCGTGTCCGGCGAAGCCATCGAGCAGCAGAACATCCTCGACACCGCCGAGCTGATGCGCGGCGTGGCCGGCGTGGCGGTGGTGGACCGCGGCGCGCGCAACTCCAGCGTGGTCAGCGGCATCCGCATCCGCGGCCTCAACGTGGACAGCTCCGCATTGGGCGACTACGCCGTGTCGGCGATGTCCACCGTGGCGACCTACGTGGACAAGACCCCGCTGTTCGCCAATTTCCTGCTCTCGGACATCGACCGGGTGGAAGTGCTGCGCGGCCCGCAGGGCACGCTGTACGGCTCGGGCGCGCTGGGCGGCGCGGTGCGCTTCCTGCTGCGCCAGCCGGACCTGGGCGGCTTCGATGCGCGCGTGAGCTACAGCGCCTCCAGCGTCGACGGCTCCAGCGGCATCGGCCACGCCGGCTCGGCGATGGTCAATGTGCCGCTGTCGGACACCGTCGCGATGCGCCTGAACGTCACCCGCAACGATTTCCCCGGCGCCACCGACTACCGCAACGTCTACAAGCTCGACAGCAACGGCCTGCCGACCGCACCGGACGGCGTACTTGCCGATACCGCCGAATACGAGAACCGCCGCGACGCCGATTTCGTACGCCAGAACTACGGCCGCGCCTCGCTGCTGTTCAAGCCCAGCGACCGCTTCGACCTGACCCTGAGCTACATGGCGCAGGCCGACCGCTTCGGCGGCCGCCGCGCCACCAGCCTGGGCAAGGACGGCTGGGGCGTGCCCTACCGCGACCTGGAAGTCGGCTCGGTGCAGCTGGAGCCAGCCGCGCGTCACGTCAACCTGACCAGCCTGGAAGCCAACATCGACCTCGGCTTCGCCACCCTGACCTCCAGCACCTCGCACTACAACCACGAAGGCGACATCACCAGCGAGAACACCGGCTTCTACGCGCAGAACGGCTGGCTCGGCTTCTACTACAACTACCCGCGGCCGATGGCTTCGGCGGTACGCGGCTACGGCGAGAAGGCCTTCACCCAGGAACTGCGACTGACTTCGCAGACCGGCGGCGCCTTCGACTACGTGCTCGGCGCCTACTACCAGGACCAGAAGCGCTTCGCCACGCAGGTCAGCTACCTGCGCGGCTTCAAGCGCTGGTGGGACGCGGCCTTCCCCGGCGCGAAGGCGGCGGTGATCGGCGACGTGGACTTCGACTACCGCCAGGACGAGCGCTTCAAGGAAACCGCGCTGTACGGCGAACTGACCTGGCACGCCAGCGAACGCCTGCAGTTCACCGGCGGCTTCCGCCATTTCCGCCACGACGCCGACACCGCGGTGGCGCAGACCACCAGCAACTGGGCGTCGATCGTGGACAGCTCGCAGTCGCACGGCAGCGAGCGCGACACCCGCACCCTGTTCAAGGGCAACCTGTCCTGGTCCTTCGACGCCGACAACCAGCTCTACGCCACGGTCTCCGAAGGCTATCGGCGCGGCGGCACCAACGGCACGCCGACCACCGGCAACTTCGCCGAGAGCCGGGCCTGGACCACCTACCGCTCCGACACCGTGCGCAACCACGAGCTGGGCGTGAAGGGCCGCGTCGGCCGCCACACCTACAACGCCAACCTGTTCTACGTCGACTGGAAGGACCCGCAGGTCAACAGCTCGACAACCAACTGGGGCTTCTTCGCGGTGCAGAACGCGCCCAAGGCCAGCACCCGCGGTGTCGAGCTGGAACTGGCCGGCGGCATCGGCACCGGTTTCGGCTACAACCTCGGCTACACCTGGACCAAGGCGCAGCTGGAAGCCGACGCCATGGCCGTGGATGGCAGCTACCTCTACGGACACAAGGGCGACGTACTGCCCGGCGTTCCGAAGCACCGCTACAACGCCGCCGGCAACTACGGCATTCCCATCGGCGGCGGCCTGCTGACTCTGCGCGCGGACGCCTACTACCAGTCCGAATCGCAGAACGCGCTCAGCCTCAACCCCAAGTACCGGCGCACGCTCGATGGCTTCCCGATCTTCAACGCCTCGGCGACCTGGAGCCAGGGCAACTGGGACACCACGCTGTGGCTGAAGAACCTGACCAACGAGCAGGGCATCAGCGGCGTCTACACCGAGCAGTACATGGGCACCGCGCCAGCCGAGGGCTACTACGGCAACGGTTCCAAGGCGCTGGTGGCGTTGCCGCGCACCGTCGGCGTCAGTTTCAGCTACCGTTTCTGACATGCCCAGCGCGCACCCGACTGCTCCTTCGACCGCCGCCGATGCCCTGCGGCGGATCGACCAGCACCACCGTTCGGGCCAGCGCGAGGCCTGCATCGCCGCGATGCGCGCCCTGTCCGGCGACGCCGCCGGGCAACCGGCGCTGCTGCAGGAACTGGGACTGCGCTACACCCTGCTCGGCCTGCACCACGAGGCCGAGCAGTGCTATGCGCAGGCGCGCACCCTGCAGCCGGACGATCCGCCCAGCCTCTACAACCACGCCACCGCGCTGACCGCGCTGGGGCGGCTGGACGAGGCGGAGGCGACGCTGGACCGGGTGATCGAACTGGCGCCGCAGGACGCCGACGCCTGGTACAACCGCGCCACGCTGCGCAGGCAGGCGCCGCAGCGCAACCATGTGGCGCAGATCGAAGGACGGCTGGCGCAGGTGACCGCCAACGACGAAGCGCAGATCGCGTTGAACTACGCGCTGTCCAAGGAGCAGGAAGACCTCGGCGAACACGCCGCCGCCTTCGCCGCACTCCGGCGTGGCGCCGATGCACGCCGGCAACGCATGCAGTACCGGGTCGAGGACGATCTGGAAACGATGCAGCTGATCGCCGCTACCTTCGACACCGGTTTCTTCGCACAAACACACGCCGGCCACGACGACGCGCGCCCGCTGTTCGTCGTCGGCCTGCCGCGCAGCGGCACCACGCTGGTGGACCGCATCCTCGGCGCGCACCCGGCGGTGGTCAGCCGCGGCGAAAGCGCCGATCTGGCCCAGGCGGTGGTGCGCGCCGCCAGTCCGGCCGCCAGCAAGGCCGAACTGGTGCGACGCTCGGCGCAGGCCGATTTCGCCGCGCTAGGCCGCGACTACTCGTCCACGCTGCCAGCCGGCGCGCCGGCACGGGTGATCGACAAGACGCCCGGCAACTTCCTGTACCTGGCGCTGGTCGCCGCCGCGCTGCCGCAGGCGCGCATCGTGCACCTGCGGCGCAATCCCATGGACGCCTGCTATGCCATGTACAAGACGCTGTTCCGCATGGCCTACCCGTTCTCCTACGACCTGGAAGACCTGGCGCGCTACTGGCTGGGCTACGACGCGCTGATGGCGCACTGGCGTGCGCTGCTGCCGCCGGACCGTTTCCTCGAGATCGACTACGAAGCGCTGGTCGATGACCAGGAAGCGGTGAGCCAGCACCTGCTCGCGCACACCGGGCTGGCCTGGGACGAAGCCTGCCTGCATTTCGAGCGCAATCCGCAGCCGACCCTGACTGCCAGCGCGGCGCAGGTGCGGCAGCCGATCTACCGCTCCTCGGTCGGCCTGTGGCGACGCTACGAACACGAACTGGCATCGCTGCGCCGACATTTCGAGAACGCCGGCGTACGCATCGACGACGCGCCGGCTGCGGCCTGCGCGGGATCGGCGGCATGAACACCGCGCCACGCGACGCCGTCCCCGCCGCGGCCAGCGACCGGCTGTGGCTGTACGCCCTGCTGGCGCTGGTTGCCACTGCCGGTTTCTTCTACGTCAACATCATGGCCGCCATCGTCGATGGCCTGGTCACCGCGCTGGGCTTCAGCAACCCGCAGGCCGGCACGGTCGGCGCCGCCAACATCTACGGCGCCAGCGCCGGCAGCTTCGCCGCGGTGCTGCTGGTACGGCGCATCGCCTGGCGGCCGGCGCTGTTCGCGCTGCTGTCGCTGTTGCTGCTGCTTGACCTTGGCTCCACCCCGGTGCGCGACCCCGCCGTGCTCACCGCGCTGCGCGCGCTGCACGGTTTCGTCGGCGGCATGGCGGTGGGCGTGGCCTATTCGGTCATCGCCCGCACCCGCTCGCCTGACCGCGCCTTCGGCATGCTGCTGCTGGTGCAGTTCGGCCTCGGCGGACTGGGAGTAATGTTCCTGCCGACGCTGGTGCCCGAGTACGGCGCGCGCATCCTGTTCCTGTCGCTGGCCGCGTTGACCGCCTGCGCACTGGTGGCGCTGGCGGCGCTCCCGCGGCTGGACCCGGCGCAATCGACGCAGGCAAGCGCGGGCACCCGCCTGTCCGCATCGGCGCGCACCACCGCCTTGTTCACGCTGCTGGCATTGTTCCTGTTCCAGGGCGGCAACATGGCGCTGTCGGCCTTCATCATCCGCCTCGGCGAACACGTGCAGCTGCACCGCGACTTCATTGGCCAGGCGCTGGGCTGGGCGACCTGGATCGGCGCGGCCGGCGCCGGGCTGGTGATCGTCATGGGCACGCGCTTCGGCCGCCTGCGGCCGCTGCTGGTGGCGCTGCTGCTCACCCTGGCCGGCACCGCCGGGTTCTTCTGGAGCGCGGCCGCGCCGGTGTACTTCATCGCCAACGTCGGCACCGCCATCACCTGGTCGTTCGTGGTGCCCTACCTGTTCGGCATGCTCTCGCGGCTGGACGGTTCCGGCCGGCTGGCCACGCTCGGCGGCTTCGTCTCCAAGCTGGGGCTGGCCTCCGGCCCGATGCTGGCCGGGGGACTGCTGGCCCATGACGACTTCAACCTGCTGATCGCGGTGGCGATCGTTGCGCTGGCGCTGTCCGGTGTGGCGACGCTGGCCGCCGCGCGGCGCATCGACACCCTGGAAACCCACGCATGAATGCCACCGCCTCACCGCTTCCGCTGGCCGATCCCGGCCTGCTGCGCACGCACTGCCCGATCGACGGGCAATGGCAGGCCGCCGACAGTGGCGCCACCTGCGAGGTCGCCAACCCCGCCACCGGCGCCGTGCTCGGCACCGTACCGGACATGGGCGCGGCCGAGACCCGCCGCGCCATCGCCGCCGCGCACGCTGCCTTCCCCGCCTGGTCGAAGAAGACCGCGAAGGAACGCGCGCAGGTGCTGCGCCGGCTCTACCAGCTGATGATGGACCATCAGGATGACCTCGCCATCCTGATGACCGCCGAACAGGGCAAGCCATTGGCCGAGGCCAGGGGCGAAGTGGCGTACTCGGCCAGCTTCATCGAGTGGTTCGGCGAGGAGGCCAAGCGCATGTACGGCGAGACCATCCCCGGCCATGCCGCCGACAAGCGGATCATGGTGCTGCGCCAGCCGCTGGGCGTGGTCGCGGCGATCACCCCGTGGAACTTCCCGTCGGCCATGCTCGGCCGCAAGCTCGGTCCGGCGCTGGCCGCCGGCTGCACCGTGGTGTGCAAGCCGGCATTGCAGACACCGTACTCGGCGCTGGCGCTGGCGGTGCTGGCCGAGCGCGCCGGGCTGCCTGCGGGTGTGCTCAACATCGTCACCGGCTGCGACGCGGCCGCCATCGGCACCGAGATGACCGGCAACCCGCAGGTGCGCAAGCTCAGCTTCACCGGCTCCACCGGCGTCGGCAAGAAACTGATGGCGCAGTGCGCCGAAGGCATGAAGCGGGTCTCACTGGAACTGGGCGGCAACGCGCCGTTCATCGTGTTCGACGACGCCGACCTCGACGCCGCGGTGGAAGGCGCCATCGCCAGCAAGTTCCGCAACACCGGGCAGACCTGCGTCTGCGCCAACCGGCTGTTCGTGCACGAGGCCGTCTACGACACCTTCGCCGACAAGCTGTGCGAGGCGGTGAAGAAGCTGCGCGTCGGCGATGGCCTCGCTGGTGCGACCGACCAGGGCCCGCTGATCGACGGCAAGGCGCTGGAAAAGGTGCAGGAACACGTCGCCGACGCGCAGGCCAGGGGCGCGCGCGTGGCGCTGGGCGGTAAACCGCATGCGCTGGGCGGCACCTTCTACGAGCCGACCGTGCTGCTGGACGTGACCGCCGGCATGCGCATCGCCCAGGAGGAAACCTTCGGTCCGGTCGCGCCCCTGTTCCGCTTCGGCAGCGAACAGCAGGCCATCGCGCTCGCCAACGACACCGAAGCCGGACTGGCCGGCTACTTCTATACCCACGACCTCGCCCGCGCCTTCCGCGTCGCCGAGGCGCTGGAATGCGGCATCGTCGGCATCAACACCGGGCTGATCTCCACCGAAGTCGCGCCATTCGGTGGCATCAAGCAGTCCGGCGTCGGCCGCGAAGGCTCACGGCACGGCCTGCACGATTACACGGAGCTGAAGTACGTCTGCCTCGGGGGCATCTGATGGCCGTGGCGCGCGCGTTCGCAGGCCTGCTGGCGCTGCTCGCCGCCGGCAGCACCGGCGCGCGCGACCTGCTCGATCGCGATGCCCTGCTGTCGGGCAGCTACCGCCAGCCCGTCGATCTGGCCGCCTACGCGCCAACACCCGACGCCCAGCCGGCCACGCAGCATTTCGAAGGCCGCCTGCGCCTGCGCGGGCAAGCGGCCACCCGCACCCTGCTCGCGCTGGACGATTTCCTTGGCCGCGGCGACATCGCGCAGGCGCGCACGCTGCCGCAGGATTTCGAACTGTCTTTCGTCCAGGACGGCGACACGCTGATCCCAGCCAGGCGCGGCCCGCAGCCGGGCAACCACCCATGGTGGGAATTCGCGGTCGAACCGGGTCGGGTCTGGGACGAACCCGGCGACGGCGGCTACAGCCGCGCCGCGATCCCGTTCGCGCTGGTGCAGCGCAACGCAAACTGCACCCACAACGGCGTATTGATGGTGTTGTTCCGCAGCGACGGCGCGGTATCGCACGCGGCCATGCAGGTAAGCAGCGAAACCTGCCACTACCTGCAGCTGGACATGTGGGGAATGCTGGACGCCGGCTACCTGCCCGGACCGGTCGCCGCGCGCGATGCGCTGATTGCCGGGCACAGGCGCGAAGTCGCCGCGCGCCTGCCGGTGCGGCCGCTGTCGTCGCTGGCGCAGGAGCATCCCGGCATCGATCCCGACGGATTCGCCATTGGCGCACCACGCGCGCGCAGTACCCATGGTGTGGTGGTGAACGGCATCCACTATCGTGGCGATTGCGACACCCGCCACGGCGCGTATCCCTATTGCGACGCGCTGCTGCTGCCGTCGTACTCGGTCGCCAAATCGGCGGTGGCCGGGCTGGCGCTGATGCGGCTGGAACGCCTTCATCCCGGCATCGCCGCCCAGCCGGTCGCCGCGCATGCGCGCGCCAGCGGCTGCCTGGACCGGCGCTGGCAGGGCGTGACCTTCCTGGATCTGCTGGACATGGCCACTGGCCAGTACGACTCGCCGGCCTACATGGCCGACGAGGACGACGCGCGCGTGCGCGATTTCTTCGCCCCCGATACCCATGCGCCACGGCTGGCCTTCGCCTGCGAGGCCTATCCGCGCCATGACCCGCCCGGCACGCGCTGGGTCTACCACACCTCCGACACCTACCTGCTCGGCACGGTCATGCAGGACGCGCTGCGCCGCCTGCCCGGCCGCGAACGCGACGACGTGTTCGACGACGTGCTGTGGGCCGACGTGTTCGGCCCGCTCGGCCTGAGCCCCACCGCGCGCGCCACCCGCCGCAGCCACGACGAGGCGCGGCAACCGTTCTTCGGCTGGGGACTGACCCTGCTGGGCGACGATGTCGCCAGGCTGGCGCGCTTCCTCGGCGAGTGGCAGGGCCGCATCGACGGCCGCGACGTGTTCGCTCCCGCGCTGTTCGAGGCGGCGATGCAGCGCGATCCCGCGCATCGCGGCCTGCAGGTCGCCACGCTCGAACGCTTCCGCTACCAGCACGGTTTCTGGGCGCGCGACCTGCAGGCCGAACTCGGCTGCGAGCGCCCGGCGTGGACGCCGTTCATGTCCGGCTTCGGCGGCATCACCGTGGCGATGTTCGCCAACGGCGTGGCCTGGTACAGCGTCGCCGACGACGGCCAGCTGGCCTCGATCGATTTCGCCGCGCCCGCGCGCGAAGCGGCGAAGCTGGGGCCGATCTGTTCCGCAGAACCAGTGGAAGTGACGGAATCAAAAACACCGTAGCAGCGGCTTCAGTCGCGAAGGGCTTCAGCGAAGAAAGTCCCATCGCGACTGCAGCGCTCCTACGGAAAACAGCGCTGCGGGTTACAGGATGTAGCGGCTCAGGTCCGGGTCCTGCACCAGCTCGCCCAGGTGACTGTCCACATAGGCGGTGTCGATGGCGAGGGTCTCCCCGTCGCGGTCCGGCGCCTCGTAGCTGAGCGTATCCAGCAGCCGCTCCAGCACCGTGTGCAGGCGGCGGGCGCCGATGTTCTCCTGGCGCTCGTTGACCTGGAAGGCGATCTCGGCCAGGCGCTCGATGGCATCGGCGGTGAAGCTCACCTTGACGCCCTCGGTGGCCAGCAGCGCCTCGTACTGCTTGGTCAGCGCCGCCTTCGGTTCGGTGAGGATGCGCACGAAGTCGTTCTTGCTGAGCGCGCCCAGCTCCACGCGGATCGGGAAGCGGCCCTGCAGTTCCGGGATCAGGTCGCTGGGCTTGGCCAGGTGGAACGCGCCGGAGGCGATGAACAGGATGTGGTCGGTCTTGACCGTGCCGTACTTGGTGGACACGTTGGAGCCTTCCACCAGCGGCAGCAGGTCGCGCTGCACGCCTTCGCGCGAGACATCGCCGCCAGACGAGTTCGAATCGCCGCGCTTGGCGACCTTGTCGATCTCGTCGATGAACACGATGCCGTGCTGCTCGCAGGCCTCGATGGCGGCGCTGCGGATATCGTCCTCGTTGACCAGCTTGCCGGCTTCCTCTTCCACCAGCAGCGGGCGCGCGGCCTTGATGGTCAGCGTGCGCTTGTTCGACTTGCCGTTGCCCAGGTTGGCGAACATCGAGCGCAGCTGCTGGCCCATTTCCTCCATGCCCGGCGGGGTCATGATGTCCATGCTGACGTTGGCCGCCACTTCCAGTTCGATCTCGCGCTCGTCCAGCTCGCCGTTGCGCAGCATGCGCCGGAACTTGATACGGGTTTCGTTGTCCTGCGCCGACGGTTCGTTGCGCGCGGCCTCCGGGTCGAACCCGATGCCGACGCTGCGGCGCGGCAGCAGCGCGTCGAGGATGCGGTCCTCGGCCTTTTCCTCGGCCTGGGTGCGCACGCGCACCTTGGCCTGCTCGCGGTACAGCTTGACCGCGGTATCGGCCAGGTCGCGGACGATCTGCTCCACGTCTTTGCCGACGTAGCCGACCTCGGTGAAGCGCGTGGCCTCGACCTTCACGAACGGCGCGTTGGCCAGCGTGGCCAGGCGGCGCGCGATCTCGGTCTTGCCGACGCCGGTCGGACCGATCATCAGGATGTTCTTGGGCATCACCTCGTTGCGCAGCTCAGGCACCAGCTGCATGCGCCGCCAGCGGTTGCGCAGGGCGATGGCGACCGCGCGCTTGGCATCGTGCTGGCCGACGATGTGCCGGTCCAGCTCCTGCACGATCTCGCGCGGGGTCATGGTGGCGGAGGAAACTTCGATCTTGTGGTTCATGGAGTACTCGCAATCGTTGGTCGAAGGGCTCAGAGCTCTTCAACCACCACGTTGGTGTTGGTGTAGATGCAGATGCCACCGGCGATGTTGATCGCCTCGGTGGCCACGCCACGCGCATCCAGATCGGTGTGCTTGAGCAGCGCACGCGCCGCACTCAGCGCGTAGGAACCGCCGGAACCGATCGCGATGATGCCGTCCTCCGGCTCGATCACGTCGCCCGTGCCGCTGATGATCAGCGAGGTCTCCCTGTCGGCCACCGCCAGCAGCGCTTCGAGCTTTCCGTAGCGGCGGTCGGTGCGCCAGTCCTTGGCCAGTTCCACCGCCGCGCGGGTCAGCTGGCCGTGCTTCTCGAGCTTGGCCTCGAACAGTTCGAACAGGGTGAAGGCATCGGCCGCCGCGCCGGCGAAACCGGCCAGCACCTGGCCGTCGCGGCCGAGCCGGCGCACCTTGCGCGCGTTGCCTTTCATCACCGTGTGGCCCAGCGTGACCTGGCCGTCGCCGGCGATCGCCACGTGCTCGCCGCGGCGGACGCAGCAGATGGTGGTGGCATGGAAAACATTCGGGTTCTGGCTGGGATCCATTGGGGCCTCCGGGGTGTCCCGGCAACAATGGGGGCAGCGCCGGGCGGTTCAAGCATCCCCGGCGAAGCCGCGGCGGCTTGATTCAGGTCAAACAGCGGGCCGGCCGGCGGGCCGATCATGGCGGCGTGGCCCAGCCACGCGAGGAACCCCGTGTTTCCCTACCCGCTGCTGCTCATCGCCCACCTGTTCGCCGCGCTGATGTTCGTCGGTGCGGTGTTCTTTGAAGTGCTGATACTCGGCAGCGCGCTGGAGCGCGTACCGGGTGGAACGAAGCGCCGCGTCGAATCGGCCGTCGCCCAGCGCGCGCGCCGGCTGATGCCGTGGGTGCTGGCGGTGCTGTACGCCAGCGGCCTGGGCATGGCCTGGCATTACCGCGCGGCGCTGGCGCAGCCGCTGGCCAGCAGCTTCGCGCTGATGCTGACGCTCAAGATCACACTGGCGCTGAGCGTGCTCGGCCATTTCATCGTGGCGGTACTCACGCGCGGCCATGGCGAGCGCATCGCCCGCCGCTTCCAGCGCATCCACATCAGCGTGTTCTGCCACATGCTCGGCATCGTGCTGCTGGCCAAGGGGATGTTCTACTTCACCGGCTGATCCCTGCCGCCCATACCGGCCAGGAGCGGCCACCTGCACGCATCATTCCGCCCGGTCGGCCCGGCAGAGATAGCAGCCATGACGGGCGCTGTGCAGGTGCACGTAGGCAACGCACGGATCGTCCAGCTGCGAGTGCAGCCAGACACTGGCCTGTCCGCCTTCCATCACCTCGGCAGCCACGATGCAGTCGTCGTGGTCGTAGGCGCGCAGGGAAACCAGCCGCTGCACGACATAGGGCGGCACCTCGTTGACCGTCAGCCGCGCCGGCAACGCGTCGCGGCGGATGAAGACCGGCCCGCAGGCGCGGTACGGCGAAGCCGCCGGCTGGTGCCAGTAGGGCAACAGCAGCAGCTCCTCGCCGACGGCGGCATTGCGCAGGCTGATGCGGCACGGGAAGCCGCGCGCGCTGTCGGCGATGCGGCGCACCGCACCATGTTCGGCCAGTCCGGCGGCGTCGAGATCGAACAGGGGTTGCAGCGGTGCGGGATCGATGCCGGAAAGCAGAAAGTCGGCCATGTCGAGGCGATGGAGGCGGAACAGGCATGCAGCATGCCGCCGGCATGGCGCGCCTGCCGGCCGTATCCGGACATCGCATTCCGTCCCGTGCCTGCGGAAACGCCGGCGCTCAGTCCGGCTCGGCCGGGCTGCGCCGCTTCGCGCGCGGGTGCGCGGCGTCGTAGACCTTGGCCAGGTGCTGGAAATCCAGATGCGTGTAGATCTGGGTGGTGGCGATGTCGGCATGGCCGAGCAGTTCCTGCACACCGCGCAGGTCACCGGAAGATTCCAGGATATGGCTGGCGAAGCTGTGCCGCAGCATGTGCGGATGCACGTGCTTGAACAGCCCCTGCCGCTGCGCCAGCTGCCGGATGCGGATCTGCACCGCGCGCTGGCTGATCGCGCCGCCGCCGCGCCCCGGGAACACCGGTTTGTCGGCACCGCCGCCGCTGTCCCTGCGCCAGGCCTGCAGCGCCGCCATGGCGTGCGAACCGACCGGCACGGTGCGCTCGCGGTTGCCCTTGCCGTGCACCAGCACCATCGCGCTGGCCAGATCAAGGTCGCGCCAGCGCAGCGCGCACAGTTCGCTCAGGCGCAGGCCGGAAGAATAGAACAGCTCCAGCAGCGCGCGGTCGCGCAGGCCCAGCGGCGCGTCGGTCGGCAGCTCGACCAGCTGCACCGCTTCGTCGGCGTCGAGCACCTGCGGCAACTTGCGCGGCGCCTTCGGCGCACGCAGCCCGGCCGCGGGGCTGCTGTCGATCGCGCCATTCTTCAGCAGCCAGGCATAGAAGCTGCGGATCGCCGACAGGCGCCGCTGCAGGCTGCGCGGCGACAGGCCGCGCCTGTGCCCGGCGGCGATGAACTCGCGGAGCTGGTCGGCAAGCAGCGCGCGCGGCTCGCCGGCGCCCTGTGCGTCGCACCACTGCGCCAGCGCGGTGAGATCGCGCCGGTAGGCATCGAGCGTATGCGCCGACATGCGCCGCTCGACCTGCAGGTAGGAGAGGAATGCTTCGACGGCATCCATCGCCGCAACCGCCTCAGCCGGCGCGGAAGCGCTGCAGCGCCACCACTAGCGACTCGCCCATCATGCGCAGGAACAGCGTACCCATGCCGGGATAGAAGCGGTTCGGATCGTGGCTGCCGACCGCGATCAGGCCGACGCCCGGCAGCGGCAGCAGCGCGGTGGACAGCACCTCGCCGACACGCTCGCCGTACAGCACGTCGTTCTTCTCCGGCTGCAGGCGGCCGCAGATCGGTTCGCCATCCTGCAGGCAGTCGTGGAACGGCGCCAGCCGCGCATCGCCGGAAGCGATGATCTGCAGCCACGGTGCCTGTTCCAGCTCCGGCACCGGCTGCAGGCTGACGATGCGCACCAGGTCGCCGGCGAAATCCTCTTCCAGCGAGGCGGCCATCGCGCGCAGCGTGTCGGCCGCGCTGGTCTGGCGCATCAGCGCCAGGGTCAGCTGGTGGGTGCGTACCGCCAGACGCTCATTGACCTGCGCGTTGGCGCCCAGGTCGGCCAACCGCCGCGACAGCTCGCGGTTCTTGTCGCGCAGCACTTCCAGCTGGTAGCTGGCCAGCGATGCGGTCGGGCCGTCGTCGCGCGGCACCACCAGGGTCAGCGCCAGGTCGGGGAACTGCTTGAGGAAGCCGGGATGGCGCCGCAGCCAAGCCGCGACTTCATGGGCGCCGATTTTCTCCAGGGTGTCGTTCATCCCATCCACTCTCCATCGAATACGAAGGCCGCCGGGCCGGACATCACGATCTGCGCGTCGTCGGCCGGCCACTGGATGCGCAGGTCGCCGCCGGGCAGCGACACCACCGCGTCGCGCGCCAGCCGGCCGCGCTGCATCAGCACCACCGCCGCAGCACAGGCGCCGCTGCCGCAGGCCAGGGTTTCGCCGACGCCGCGCTCGAACACGCGCAGGCGCGCATGACCGCTGTCCAGCACCTGGGCGAAGCCGACGTTCACCGATTCCGGGAACGAGGCATGCTGCTGCAGCAGCGGCCCGATCCGCTCCACCGGTGCCGCGTCGATAAGGCCGACTTCCAGCACCGCATGCGGGTTGCCCATCGATACCGCGCCGAAGCGCACGTTCTCGCCCTGCAGCGGCACCGCGTATTCCTCGCGCGCGCGCGGGAAGCCGATCAACGGAATCCGCGCCGGCTCGAATTCGGGCAGGCCCATCGCCACTGCGTAGTGGTCTTCATCCAGCCGGCGCACCGTATGCGTGCGTAGCGGGCTGTCGATCGGGAATTCATCGCCCTGCGCCGCACCGTCGCGCACCAGCCATGCCGCCACGCAGCGCGCGCCGTTGCCGCACTGCTGCGAGGTGGAGCCGTCGGAATTCCAGATGCGGTACGAGGCGACCGAGCCGGCGCCGCGCGGCGGCTCGATGGTCAGGATCTGGTCGCAGCCGACGCCACGGTGGCGGTCGGCGATGCGCGCGGCCAGGCCGGCGTCGGGCGGCGGCGTGCCGTCGCGCAGGTCCAGCACCACGAAATCGTTGCCGGCGCCATGCATCTTGGTGAAACGCAGGCGCGGCGTCGCCGGCCTATTCATGGTCGTGGCCGTCGGCCTTCGTGTCCTGCGCCTGGCTGTCAGCCTGGGAATGATCGGCGGGCGGCGCCTCGGCCGGTTTCACTTCCTGCTCTTCCACCGGCACCGGCTTCTGCGGCATCACCAGCGGTCCCTTGTTGCCGCAGGCGGTGAGGACCAGCAGCGCGCATGCGGCTGCAACGAGCATCGGAAGGCGGGACGTCTTGTTCATGGCCCGAGTATATCCACTCGTACGTCAACGCTGCCGCGCCGCCGCACCACCAGGCGTGTCCATTCAGTCATTCCGTCGGCGGCAGCGGGCGCGTCCACAGCCAGGCGCAGACGCAGGCCATGCTGCCGATCGAGAACCACTTCACCCAGGCCAGCGGCACGCACCACAGCATGATCAACGCGCAGACCAGCATGGTCGCGGTGGCCATCCACTTGCCCTTGCGGCTGACCGCGCCATGCGCCTGCCAGTCGGCAATGGCCTTGCCGAAGCGCGGATGGGTCAGCAGCCAGCGGTGCAGGCGCTCGGAGCCGCGCGAGGCCGCCCAGGCCGCGATCAGCACGAACACCGTGGTCGGCAGTCCCGGCACGAAGATGCCGACGATGCCCACGCCGAGGCTGGCATAGGCCAGCAGCCACCAGGCCCAGCGCAGGCGTACCCGGCGTCGCTCGGGGGGCGTGGAAGATTCCGGCATGAGCGGCGCCGTCAGTGCGCCACGTCCAGCTGCGACAGCACGAACGCATAGGACTCGGCCAGCTCGTGGTAGCGCTGGAAGCGGCCGGACTTGCCGCCATGGCCGGCTTCCATGTTGGTGCGGAACAGGATGGGATGCTTGCCGGTATTGACGTCGCGCAGGCGCGCCACCCACTTGGCCGGCTCCCAGTACTGCACCTGCGAATCCCACAGGCCGGTGCCGACGAACAGCGCCGGATAGGCCTGCGCACGCACGTTGTCGTAGGGCGAATAGCCGAGCATGTAATCGTAGTAGCGCTTCTGCTCCGGGTTGCCCCACTCGTCGTATTCGTTGGTGGTCAGCGGAATGCTGGCGTCGAGCATGGTGGTGACCACGTCCACGAACGGCACCTGCGCCACCATCACCCGGTAGTCGTCCGGCGCCTGGTTGGCGACCGCGCCCATCAGCAGGCCGCCGGCGCTGCCGCCGGACGCGGCCACGCGGTCCTTCGCCGCCCAGCCCTGCGCCACCAGCGCGCGGGTGACGTCGACGAAGTCGTTGAAGGTGTTCTGCTTGTGCAGCAGCTTGCCGTCCTCGTACCAGCTGCGGCCCATTTCCTCGCCGCCGCGGATGTGGGCGATGGCATAGACCATGCCGCGATCGAGCAGGCTGACCACGCTCTGGTTGAAGCCCGGATCCATCGACATGCCGTAGCTGCCGTAGGCGTACTGGTACAGCGCGGCACTGCCGTCCTTCCTGAAACCCTTCTTGTAGACCAGCGATACCGGCACCCTGGCGCCATCGCGCGCATCCACCCACACGCGTTCGGTCTGGTACAGCGACGGGTCGTAGCCGATCACCGGCTGCTGCTTGAGCTGGCGGCGCTCGCCGGTCTTCACGTTCAACTCGTAGGTGGTGGCCGGCGTGGTCAGCGAGGTATAGCTGTAGCGCAGCCAGTCGGTGTCCGGCTCGGCGTTGACCGACAGGCCCATCGAGTACGCCGGCTCGTCGGCCTTGACCAGTTCGCTGTGGCCGTCGGCGAACAGCAGGCGCACGCGCTCCAGCGCCTCGGCACGTTCGGCGATGGCGGTGTAGCCGTCGAACAGCTCGAAGCCTTCCACCAGCACCTGCGGATCGTGCTTCACCCAGTCCTGCCACTGCGCGCGCGTGGTGGCGCCTTCCGCCGCGGTGACCAGCTTGAAGTTCTTCGCACCATCGGCATTGGTGCGGATCACCCAGCGACCGTCGAAATGGTCGGCGTCGTATTCCACGTCGCGCGCGCGCGGCGCCAGCACGGTGAACACCGCCGGGTCGGCGGCCGGCGCATAGCGCAGTTCCGAGGACACCGTGCTGTCCACGCCGATGGTGATGTAGCGGTCGTCGCGGGTGCGGCCCACGCCCATGTAGAAGCTGTCGTCGTCTTCCTCGTAGACCAGCGCATCGCTGCTGGCCGGCGTGCCCAGCACGTGCTTCTTCACCCGCACGGTGAGCAGGGTCTCCGGGTCGTTCTCGACATAGAACAGGGTGCGGTTGTCGTCGGCCCACACCACGTTCGGCGATACGCCTTCGACCACGTCCGGCAGCAGTTGGCCGGTGACCAGGTCCTTGAAGCGGATCACGTACTGGCGGCGGCCGACATCGTCCTCGGCCCAGGCCAGCAGGCGGTTGTCCTGGCTCACTTCCATGTCGTCGACGGCGAAATAGCCCTTGCCCTCGGCCATGGCGTTCAGGTCCAGCAGCACTTCTTCCGGCGCCTGCATGTCGCCCTTGCGGCGCGCGTGGACCGGGTAGTCCTTGCCGGTCTCGTAGCGGGTGTAATACCAGTAGCCGCGCTCGCGGTACGGCACACTGGCGTCGTCCTGCTTGATGCGGCCGACGATCTCGGCGTAGAGCGTGTCCTCCAGCGGCTTGAGCGGCGCCATCAGCGCGTCGGCATAGGCGTTCTCGGCGGTGAGATAGGCCAGCATCGCCGGGTCCTTGCGCTCGTCGTCGCGCAGCCAGTAGTACGCGTCCTCGCGGACCGCGCCGAACGGCGCCTTGATCGTGTGGGGACGCTTTTCGGCATCGGGCGGAACGAGCGTGGAGGCGACGGCGGTATTCATCATCAGGCTTGCGACCAACAGGCAAAGGGCGGGTTTCATGGCGCGGGCTCCATGGACGGACAGGCAACCGCCCGGGAGATGGCCGACAGTGTGCCATGGGAGCGGAGGCCACCCGGCTCCAGCCGGCGGCCTATGATGTCGCCGATGAACGCCCCCGCCCCCACGCCGTCCGGTTACAGCCGGCGCAGCCACGAGATCGCCCCGTTCCACGTCATGTCGCTGCTGGCGCGCGCCAACGCACTGGAACAGGCCGGCTTCGACGTGATCCACCTGGAGATCGGTGAGCCCGATTTCACCACCGCCGCGCCCATCGTGCGCGCCGGCCAGGCCGCGCTGGCCGCTGGCCACACCCGCTACACCGCCGCGCGCGGACTGCCGGCGCTGCGCGAGGCCATCGCCGGCTTCTACCGCAGCCGCTACCGGCGCGACATCGACCCCGACCGCATCCTGGTCACGCCCGGCGGCTCGGGCGCGCTGCTGCTGGCGTCCAGCCTGCTGGTCGATCCCGGCCGGCATTGGTTGCTGGCCGATCCCGGCTATCCCTGCAACCGCCATTTCCTGCGGCTGGTGGAAGGCGCCGCGCAGCTGGTGCCGGTCGGCCCGGACAGCGGTTACCAGCTCACCCCTGGGCTGATCGACCGGCATTGGAACGCCGACAGCGTCGGCGCGCTGGTCGCTTCGCCCGCCAATCCCACCGGCACCACGCTCGATGCCGCGCAACTGGCCGCGCTGTCGAACGCATTGAAGGCGCGCGGCGGGCATCTGGTGGTGGACGAGATCTACCACGGCCTGACCTACGGCTTCGACGCGCCCAGCGTGCTGGAGGTGGACGACGACGCCTTCGTGCTGAACAGCTTCTCCAAGTACTTCGGCATGACCGGCTGGCGCCTGGGCTGGCTGGTCGCGCCCCCGGCGGCGGTGCCCGAGCTGGAGAAGCTGGCGCAGAACCTGTACATCAGCGCACCGTCGATGGCCCAACACGCGGCGCTGGCCTGTTTCGAGCCGGAAACCATCGCCATCTTCGAACAGCGCCGCGAACAGTTCCGCCAGCGCCGCGACTACCTGCTGCCGGCGCTGCGCGGGCTCGGCTTCCGCATCGACGTGGAGCCGCAGGGCGCGTTCTACCTGTACTGCGACGTGAGCGCGTTCACCGACGACGCGCAGGCCTTCTGCGCGCACTTCCTGGAGACTGAGCACGTGGCGTTCACGCCGGGACTGGACTTCGGCCACCACCGCGCCCACCAGCATGTACGCATCGCCTATACGCAGGACGTGGCGCGGCTGCAGGAAGCGGTGGCGCGGATCGGGCGTGGGCTGGAGAGCTGGAGACACGTCATCGCTTCGCGCTGACGCCCCACGACTTGCGCTGCARACCGCGGGCCCCGTCTTTCGCTTGCCACAYCCTGCGCCTTCGGCGCGCCCCCTGACTCAGGGGGACACGCCATCGCTTCGCGCTGTCGCCCCACGGTCTGCGCTGCAGACCGCGGGCCCCGTCTTTCGCTTGCCACACCCTGCGCCTTCGGCGCGCCCCCTGACTCAGGGGGCTTTCCTCCAGATACATCCTGGTAGTGCCTGCAGTTTTTTAGGAGTGAGGAGATTTTCTCCCTCCAAACAACAACGCCGCCTTGCGGCGGCGTTGTCGTTTGCATTCTGCTGCTATCACTTCCTGCTGAGCTGCTCCCACAGGAAGCTGTACGCCAGCGCAGACATGTGCGCGGCCTGCGCATTGTTCGCCGCACCGCCGTGGCCACCTTCGATGTTCTCGTAGTAGGTCACGTCCTTGCCGGCGTCGATCATCTTGGCCGCCATCTTGCGGGCATGACCCGGATGCACGCGATCATCGCGGGTGGAGGTGGTGAACAGCACCGGCGGGTAGGTCTTCTTCGCATCGAACAGGTGGTACGGCGAGAAGGTCCTGATGAACTCCCAGTCACTGGTGTCCGGGTTGCCGTACTCGGCCATCCACGAGGCACCGGCCAGCAGGTGGCTGTAGCGCTTCATGTCCAGCAACGGCACCTGCACCACCACCGCACCGAACAGTTCCGGATACTGGGTGAGCATGTTGCCGGTCAGCAGGCCGCCGTTGCTGCCGCCCTGCACGCCCAGGTGCCTGGCCGTGGTGATCCTGCGGCTGACCAGATCCTGCGCCACCGCCGCCATGTCCTCATAGGCCTTGTGGCGGTTCTGCTTCAGCGCCGCCTGGTGCCAGCGCGGGCCGTACTCGCCGCCGCCACGGATGTTGGCCACGACATACACGCCGCCCTTGTCCAGCCACGCGCGGCCCATGCCACCGGAGTAGGACGGGGTCAGCGAGATCTCGAAGCCGCCGTAGCCGTACAGCAGGGTCGGATTGGAACCGTCCAGCTTCATGTCCTTGCCGTGCACCACGAAGTACGGCACGCGGGTGCCGTCCTTGCTGGTGGCGAAGTGCTGCTCGATCACCTTGCCGCTGGCGTCGAAGAACGCCGGCATGGTCTTGAGCACTTCCGGCTGCTGGCCGATCTGCGCCAGGGCCAGCGTGGTCGGGGTCAGGTAGTCGGTGACGGTCATCCACACCGCATCGCTTTCGTCCGGATCCACCGCACCGACACCGATGGTGCCGAACGCCGGGGCGCCGGTGAAGTCGCTGCGGATCCAGCCATCAGCACCGCGCGTCAGCACCTGCAGGCGGTTCTTCACGTCGTCCAGCACGTTCAGCACGACATGGTTCTTCGTCCACACCGCACCGGCCAGCGAGGTGGTGTCGGTCGGCGCGAACAGCACGTCGAACTCGCGCTTGCCGGCCATGAAGTCGTCGAACTTCGTCGCCAGCAGCGAGCCGGCGGCATAGGTCTTGCCGCCCACGGTCCACGGCTCGCGCAGCTCCAGGGTCAGCCACTCGCGGCGCACGCCCTTCTCGGCCGAGTTCGGTGCGTCGATTTTCGTCAACGCGCCATCTGCACCGATCAGGAACAGTTCATTGTTGTAGAAGGCGATGGTGCGGCTGACGAAGTCGTGCTCGAAGCCCGGCGTGTCGTCATGCATCGCCGCGATGTACATGTCCTCCGGCGTGCCTTCATACACCGGGGTGGCCGCCGACATCGGCGTGCCGCGCTTCCAGCGCTTGACCACGCGCGGATAGCCGGAGGTGGTCATCGTGCCGTCGCCGAAATCGGTGTAGACGAACACGTTGTCCTGGTCGATCCAGCCCAGGCCGCCCTTGGCCTCCGGACGGAAGAAGCCGTCCTTGATCCAGTCCTTCTTCGAGATGTCGAATTCGCGGGTGACGTCGGCGTCGGCGCCGCCGCGCGACAGCGCGATCAGGCAGCGGGTGTATTCCGGGCGCAGGCAGTTGGCGCCGTGCCACACCCAGTTCTCGCCCTCGGCCTTGTTCAGCGCGTCCAGGTCCAGCACGGTTTCCCACAGCGGCTCGGCCTTGCGGTACTCCACCAGCGTGGTGCGGCGCCAGACGCCGCGCTCGTGCTGCTTGTCCTTCCAGAAGTTGTAGTAGTAGTCGCCGATTTTCTCGACGCCGGGGATCTTGGCGTCCGAATCCAGCACCTGCCGGATGCCGGCTTCCATCTGCTTGAACTGCGGGCTCTGCGCCAGCCGGGCCTCGGCCTTGGCGTTCTGCTCCTTCACCCAGGCCAGCGGTTTGTCGCCGGTGACGTCTTCCAGCCAGGCGTACTTGTCCTGGCCGTCATCGGCGGCCATGACGGCTCCGGACAGGCTTGCGGAAATCAGGCCCGCGGCGAGGCAGGCGGAAGTGAATCGGGACATGATGGCTCCATGCGGTCATAAGCCGCGAACGCTAGCACAGCGCCGGTGCCGCCTTCCCCTGTCGAAGGTCAGGCCGCCCGCACCGCCGTACCGCGGCGCGGACGCTGCAGGCGCCGGGCCTGCGGCCGTTGCCGGTTGCCAACCGCCCGTGGCCGCGTGCGCCAGGCCGCCGGCAGACGGAACCGGTACAGCGCCCACCATGCGCTCAGCGGCATGCCCAGCAGCCACAGCGGCAGCCAGCCGATCCAGACGCTGCTGCCGCGCATGGCCGGCCACACCAGCACCAGGGCCAGCCCGGCAAGCGCGGCCTGCCTGACGCAGCGCAGCACGCGCGGATCGGGATGTTCGACGGTATTGCGACGGGACGACTCGGCCATGACACGCTCCGGTAACGGGTTCAGGCGCATGCTGGCGCCTGCCCATCTCAGAGGTTGCGACCGGGCATTGACGCATCCCTCGCCGCCCATCGAACATGCTGGCGTCACCCACCAAGGCGCTCCACCCCGCAATGCGACCCATCCCTGCGTTCCTGTCCGCTTTGTTGCTGAGCCTGACCCTGCCGCTGGCGCCGGCCCTCGCGCAGGACGCCGCACCGGCAGCCGCCGAAGCCAAGGGCGTCGCCGAAGGCCCGATCGACCTGCAACGCTTCATGGGGCGCTGGTACGTGATCGGACGGGTGCCGAATTTCGTCGAGCGCGGCCACGTCGCCAGCGTCAACACCTACAGCCTGCGCGGCGGCGACCGCGTATCCATCCGCTACCAGTACCGCGACGGCTTCAATGCACCGGAAGAGGAGATCGACCTGCGCGCGCGCGTGGACGAGGACAGCGGCAACCGCCGCTGGCGCACCTGGTTCTACAAGGTGGTGCCGACCCACTCGCGCATCCTGGAAGTGGCGCCGGACTATTCCTGGGCGCTGATCGGCTACCCGGGCCGCGAGATGGCGTGGATCTTCGCCCGCGAGCCGGACATGGACGCCACGCTGTACCGGCAACTGGCGCTGCGCCTGCGCGACCGCTACGAGGTCAATACCGACAAGCTCAAGCGCGTGCCGCAGCACCCGGAGCAGGTCGGCAGGCTGGGCTTCGAGGTTCCCAACCAGAAGTGACCGTCGCCCCGCCCCGCGGAACAGGGCGGGCTTGACCTGCATCAATCCCCGCCCACCGGCGGCGCCCTAGCATGGCGGTCTCCAGCAGGACACCACCATGCGCATCGACTCCATCGCGACACCCGGTCCTCGACCGGGCCGGCAACCATGAATGCCTGGTTCGACCGCCTGGTACTGGCCTGCGCGCGCCATGCGATCGACCGGGTCGACGACGGCGTGGTGGAACTGTTCGCCGGTCGCCAGCGGCTGGCGGCCATCGCCGGCCGCGCCAAGGCGCACGCCGGCCTGTGCCGGCTGGATCCAGAACGCGAGCGCGCCGTGCTCGAGCGCGCGCGACGGCGTGCGCGCCTTCGCGGCCTGGAGGGCGAGAGCGTGGTGCCGGTGATGCAGACCCTGATCGCCCAGGCCCACCACCGCCAGCTCGCACCAGCCGCTTCCCCGCCCGCTCCCGGAGGCATCGCCATGTCCATTCCCTCCCCATCCGCTCTCGCTGCCCGCCTGCTGCGCTGGCTGCCGCCACCACGCTACTGGCGCCCGCTGCTGTCGCGGATACCGGCATCCGTGCATGCCCGGGTGGTTCCGCGCGTACTCGAACGCGCCGTCTCCGCGCCGGAGGTGCTGCGCAGTCTGGAGGCCATCGAGGGCCGACGGATCGGCATCGACGTGCGCGACCTCGGCCTGCGCTGGGTGATCGAGCTGGCCAATGGCCGCCTGCGCGTGGCCGATGGCGATGCGGAAGCCACGATCCGCGGCAGCGCCACCGACCTGTCGCTGCTGGCCAGCCGCCAGGAGGACGCCGATACCCTGTTCTTCCAGCGCCGGCTGGAACTGACCGGCGACACCGAACTGGGCCTGCTGTTGCGCAACCTGCTCGACCGCATGCCCTGGGAAGCGATACCGCTGGCGCAGCGGATCGCCCTGCAGCGCGGCAGCCAGCTGCTGCAGGCCGCGCGCGAGGCCCATGCGCGGCGGCATTGAGCGCAAGCGCATCCCGCCCCTCGGGCGGGATGCCCGGGCTCACGCAGTCATGCGCATGCCCGGTTCGCCATGCCAGTAGCCATTGCGCTGGCCGATGCGGGCAGGCGCCACCACGCTGGCGCATGCGGCATCGAAATGCCGCACCACCGCCTCCATGCCCGCGGCCTGCGGGTACAGGCGGAGGATGTCCACGCCCAGCGCGCGTAGTTCCGGCAGCTCCGGGCCAAGGTCGGTGATTTCCTCACCCTGTACCGAGATACCGTTGATGCGCAGGAATGGGCGTCCTTCGCGGGTGGCCAGCGGTATGCCATCGGGATGTTCGATGCAGCGGAAGCCGCACTGGTCCTTGGGCACGTCCAGCGCGCGGGCGGTGAAACAGCGCGCCGAGTACGACAGCGGCAGGCGCCCCCACGCCGTCACTTCCAGCTCCGGCATCGTGCCGCCCCCGGCGATGCAGGCATCGGCCAGTTCGCCGATCAGCGCGCGGCCCTGCTCCACGCCCGGCACCCAGCGGCGCAGGCCGTCCTCGGCCAACATCGCCAGCGCGCGGTGGTTGTAGACGTTGAGCGAGGGTCCGCCCACGAACGGACGGCCCTTCTCGCGGCACAGCTGCACCGCGGACAGATCGTTGGCCTCGATCCAGAAGCCGCCGTGCGACACCTGCCGGTCGAGCACGCTGAGTTCGGATTCGGCCTCGATCAGCGCCAGCGTGGACAGCACGATCTGCTTGCCGGATGCGGCCAGCTCCTCGGCCAGCGCCAGCCAGTCCGCGGTGCGCAGTTCGCGGCGCTTGCTGCACACGGTTTCGCCGAGGTAGACGATGTCGACCGGCCAGTGGATCGCCTCGCGGTAGAACGCGAGCATGCGTTCGCGCGGCCAGAAGTATTGCAGCGGACCCAGGCTGAGTTTCATCGGCGTTCCTTCAATGCCAGGCGCGGTGGTACGGGCCCAGCGTGGTCTGGTGGCCTTCGGCGTGGCGCGACAGCTCAGCCTGCCATTCCGGCCGGAGCTGCCAGCGCGCTTCGTCGGCCATGACCTGGTCGATCGCCCTGCGCCAGGTGCGCGTGACCGAACCGACGTAGGCCACGCCGCGCTGGCGACCCTCGATCTTCAGCGCGGCCACGCCGATCTGCTTCAATCGCGGCAACAGCTCCATCGTATTGAGGCTGGTGGGCTCCTCCAGCGCGTGGAAGACCTCGTTGCCGACCTCGAAGCGGCCCTTGCAGACGGTCGGGTAGCCCGCCGGTTCTTCGGGCCTGAACTCGTCGATCAGCACGTCGTTGAGGCGTACGCTGCGGCTGCCGTCGTCCTGTTCGTCCCAGCGCACGAACTTGGCCGGCGAGCACACGCCGTGCCGGTTGGGCGAGGCGCCGGTGACGTAGCTGGAGAGCTGGCAGCGGCCTTCCACCATGATGCACAGGCTGCCGAAGGCGAACACTTCCAGCGCCACCGGCGATTTCTCGCACAATCGCTCCACCTGCTGCAGCGACAGCACCCGCGGCAGCACCGCGCGGCTGATTCCGAAGCGCTCGTACGCATAGCGCAGGGCCGGCACGGTGGTCGCCGAGCCCTGCACGGAAAGGTGGCGCGGCAACTGCGGATGGGTACGCGCGGCATAATCCAGCACCGCCATCTCGGCGGCGATGATGGCGTCGGCACCCAGTGCCGCAGCCTTGTCCACGGCGGCGTGCCAGTCCTTCAGGCGCGCGCTGTCGGGATAGGTGTTCAGTGCCAGGTAGACCCTGGCGTTGTTCGCGTGCGCGTAGCGGATGCCGGCGCGCAGTTCGTCGTCGGAGAAATTCAGGCCGGGGAAGGCGCGTGCGTTGGTCTGGTCGCGGAAACCGGCATAGACCGCGTTGGCTCCTGCATCCACCGCTGCCTGCAGGGCCGGCAGGTTGCCGGCGGGACATACCAGTTGCATGCGGTGACTCCTGCCCGATCGAGCCGGCATGATCCCGCCGGCGGCCGCACGCGTCCTTGACATGGGTCAAGCTGCATCCGCGTACGGCGTTGACGTGGATCATGGGCGCCATGCCGGGCGCGTGTGATGCTGCGCCGCAGGTGGGCATCCGCCCATCGCCCCGGAGAAAACGATGCGACGCACGATCCTGTTTTCCGCCTCCACGCTCATCCTTGCCGGCGCGCTTTCCGCGCAGCCTGCCGCCGCGCAGTCGGCGCATGAAGCGCATGCGGCGCACGCACATGCGCCAGCCGCCGCGACGCCTGCACCCGCGCAGCGCTGGGCCACCGATGCGCCGCTGCGCGAGGGCATGCGCGGCATCCGCGTCGCGGTGCAGGCGCTGGAACACTACGAGCACGGCCACATGGGCATCGCCCAGGCCAGCAGCACCGTGACGCTGATCGACACCTCGGTCAACGACATCTTCGCCAACTGCAGGCTGGAACCCGATGCCGACGTGGCGCTGCACGGCCTGCTGGCGCAGTTCCTGGCCGGTGCCGAAGCGGTGCGTACATCGCAACAGGTGCCGGTGCAGGAGATCGCAGACATGCGCTCGGCGCTGGCGCGCTATCCGCAGCTGTTCGACGATCCTGCGTGGAATGCCGCGGCGGACTGATCAGTCCGCCATCGCCGTGCGCCACAGCGCATCCACGCGCCGCTCCACTTCCGGGTCGAGCCGGATCGGCCGGCTCCAGGTGCGGCTGGTTTCCGCGGGCCATTTGTGGGTGGCATCCAGCCCGAGCTTGGATCCGAGGTTCGGCGTCGGACTGGAGAAATCCAGGTAGTCGATCGGGGTGTTCTCCACCAGCATGCTGTCGCGCGCCGGGTCCACCCGCGTGGAGATCGCCCAGATCACCTGCGACCAGTCGCGCACGTCGATGTCCTCGTCGGTGACGATCACGAACTTGGTGTAGGTGAACTGGCGCAGGTAGGACCAGACACCCATCATGATCCGGCGCGCATGGCCGGGGTACTGCTTGTGGATGCTCACCACCGCGACGCGGTACGAGCACGCTTCCGGCGGCAGGTAGAAATCCACGATCTCGGGGAACACCTTGCGCAGGATCGGCACGAACACGTCGTTCAGCGCCATCGACAGCACCGAGGGTTCGTCGTGCGGCGCACGCCCCATGTAGCTGCCGTGGTAGATCGCACCGGCGCGCAGGCGCATGCGCTCGATGGTGAGCACAGGAAAGGTGCCCTGCGCGTTGTAGTAGCCGGTGTGGTCGCCGAACGGACCTTCCAGCGCGGTGTCGCCCGGCTGGATGAAACCTTCCAGCAGGATCTCCGCGCCGGCCGGCGCGTCCAGGCCGGTCAGGCTGCTGCGCCAGACGCGGGTGCGCGAGGCGCGCAGCAGGCCGGCGAATTCGTATTCGGACAGCGTGTCGGGCAACGGCGCAACGGCGGCCAGCAGGGTCGCCGGATCGGCGCCGATCGCCACCAGCACCGGGAACGGCCGGCCGGGGTGTGCGGCCTGCCAGTCGGCGAAATCCAGCGCGCCGCCGCGGTGCGGCAGCCAGCGCATGATCACCCGGTTGCGGCCGATCACCTGCTGCCGGTAGATCGCCACGTTCTGCCGCTGCTGGCGCGTGCCGCGGGTGACGACCAGGCCGAAGGTGATCAGCCGGCCGGCGTCCTCCGGCCAGCAACGCTGCACCGGCAGCACGCCAAGATCGACGTCCTCGCCGCTGCGCACCTCTTCGTTGAACGCGGCCTCGTCCACCCGACGCGGCGCCACATGCGCCAGCTGCGCCAGTTCCGGCCACTGTGCGAGCGCCTGGCGCAGGTTGCCCGGCCAGCGCGGCTCCTTGACCGCAGCCAGCAGCTCGCCGAGTTCGCGCAGCGACGCCAATGGCCGCCCGGCCAGCGCCAGCTCGATGCGGTGGCGGTGGCCGAACAGGTTGCCCAGCAGCGGATGCGCCGAGTCACCGGCCGGCATCAGCAGCGCCGGCCCCTGCGCCTGCAGCGCACGCAGGCACAGCGCCGTGCTTTCCAGCTCCGGGTCCACCGGCACGTCGAGTTTGCGCAGCTGGCCGCGTGCGCCCAGGTGCTGAAGGAACCCGCGCAGATCGTGGAAGGCCATGCAGCGGCTCGGTGCCATCGGGGCCACCGATTCTGGCGGGGGCGCCGCCGCCGACCCATGACCTGGGTCAAGCCGGCCGGCTTTGCGGCGCGGGCAGCGTCAGTCGTAGTTGCTCAGCGCCAGCGACAGCAGCGCCTTGGCCTGCTCGCGCAGCGACTGCGGTTCGACGATCTCCGCATCCGAGCCGTAATGCAGCACATCCATCAGCAGTTCGCGCGAGACGCTGTACGGCACCTTCAACTCGTAGCGGCCGTCGGCCAGGAAGCGGCCCTGCTGCTTCGAGTGCCAGTGCTCGTCAGCCACCCAGCGCGCGGCCTTGGCGCTGAACACGATGGTCGCCCAGCCCTTGGGTGCGCCGGAGAAGATGCCGTAGCCGGCACCCAGCTGCTCGTCCAGCTCGCTGTCGGGAATGTCGCGCGCGACCTGGTCGATCACCCGCGCCTTGTGGATGCGGTCCACCGCGAAGCTGCGCAGCGCCTCGCGGCCATGGTCCCAGGCATCCAGGTACCAGTTGTCGCGGTAATGGGTGATGCGCTGCGGCGAGACCGTGCGCCGGGTGATTTCGTCGGTCGAGCGCGCGCGGTAGTCGAAGGACAGCTGCCTGCGCTCGAGCACGCCCGAGGCCACGGTACGGAAGCTGGCCTCGTCGAGCTTGCGGCCGCGGTGCGGGATCACCCGCACCCGCTCCACCGGCCACGACGAGGCGCCGGCCTGGGCCGCCAGCAGGCTTTCGATGCGCTGCTGCAGCGGCGCCAGCACCGAGGACAGCACGCCGCCGCCGGTACGCGCCAGCAGGTGTTGCGAGGCCAGCAGCGCATGCAGTTCCTCCGAGCTGAGCCACAGCCCGGGCAGCTCGAAGCGGTCGTTCTCCCCGCTTTGGTAGCGGAAGCCGGCCTCGCCGTCGCCCTCCACCGGCGCCATCAGGGCGTCGCGCAGGAAGGCCAGGTCGCGGTAGACCGTGGCACGTGAACAGCCCAGTTCTTCCTGCAGGCGCGCCACCGTGATCGGGTAGCGGGCGGACTTGAGCAGGCGATGCAGTGCGTTGATGCGTTCGTAGCGGTCCATGGCCCGATTATGTCCGACTCGGCGCTGAATGGCGCGCGGCAGGCGCACCGCCAGGCTTAACCGGGGGCGAAGCGGCCCGGAGGGGGCGGCTGGCGGGGCGGGACCATCCGGTATCATGAAAACGGTTCCCGTTCTGACTTCTCCCGGAGATCTCCCGATGTCCCTGCGTGTTTCCCTGTTCCTGCCGTTGCTGTTGTGCGCCCCTATGGCGTGGGCGGACGATGCCTCCGACCCTGCCGCGATGACCTCGCCCTGGAGCGGCAGCGGTGGCGAACTCGGCTTCGCCTCGGCCCACGGCAACAGCACCACCGAGAGCTTCAACGGCCGCCTGAAGCTGCGCTACACCGACGACGACTGGGTGCACAGCATGGACCTGTTCGGCCTGCGCTCGAGCGCCGAGTACAAGCAGACCGCCGACGACGGCAGCACCTACCGCAAGCGCCAGACTACCGCCAACCGCTATACCGCCAGCGCCGGCAGCGCCCTGCAGCTGGGCGAGCACCGCCAGCTGACCGCCACGGTGCGCTATGAAAGCGACGATTTCGCCACCTACGACCGCCAGGGCAGCTTCGGTCTGGGCTACGGCACCCGTCTGATCGATGGGCAGCGCCTGGTCCTGGATACCCAGATCGGCCCGGGTGTGCGCCGCTCGCACAATTCCGAGACCGACGAGAACCGCACCGGCCTGATCGGCCGCGGCCTGTTCGACCTGAAGTTCGGCCTCACCGAGAACACCGACCTGGTCAACACCCTGCTGGTCGAGTCGGGCTCGTACAACACCTTCGCGCAGAACGATTTCGGCGTTTCAGTGGCGATGAACAGCCACTTCGCGCTGAAGGCCGGCTGGCAGGCCCGCTACAACAGCGACGTGGCCGAGGACAAGCGCAAGACCGATACGCTGACCACGATGAACGTGGTCTACAGCTTCAAGTAAGCCGTTTTCCCGACGCGATACCCGCAGGAGCGCCCCCCGGTGCGCTCCTGCGCCGTTTCCGGGACTGCTTACCGCAACAGTTCGCCGGCACCGGCATCCAGCAGCTGCCGCGCCACCGCGCGGCCCAGCGTCTCCGGATCGCGGCCGGGCCCCTGTGCCTCGGCGCGGACGCTGCGCCCGTCGGCGACGCCGCCGACCAGCCCCTGCAGCCACAGGTCATCGCCGCGCCACTGCGCCAGCCCGGCCACCGGCACGTGGCAGCTGCCGTCCAGCGCGCGGTTCATCGCCCGCTCGGCTTCCACGCAGGCGCGCGTGCCCACATCGTCCAGCACCGCCAGCAACGCGATCACGTCGGTGGCATCGGCACGGCATTCCACCGCCACGGCCGCCTGCGCCGGTGCCGGCAGCCATTGCGGGGCGCGCAGGCGGTCGCGGATGCGTCCGCCCAGTTCCAGGCGCTCCAGCCCGGCGCAGGCCAGGATGATGGCGTCGTAGTCGCCGGCATCGAGCTTGGCCAGGCGGGTGTTGACGTTGCCGCGCAGGTCGCGCGACTGCAGGTCCGGGCGCAGCGCGCGCAGCTGGGCCTGGCGGCGCAGCGAGGAGGTGCCGACGACGGCGCCATGCGGCAGCGCGTCCAGCGTGGCATAGCGGTTGGAGACGAAGGCATCGGCCGGATCGGCGCGCTCCAGGATCGCCGGCAGCGCGAACGGCGCGTCCAGTTCCATCGGCACGTCCTTGAGCGAATGCACCGCGCAGTCGGCGTCGCCGCGCAGCATCGCCAGTTCCAGCTCCTTGAGGAACAGGCCCTTGCCGCCGATGGCGGCCAGCGAGCGGTCCAGTACCTCGTCGCCGCGCGTGCTCATCGGCACCAGTTCGACCGACAGGCCCGGGTGCGCCTGGCGCAGGCGGGCGGCGACGTGTTCGCTCTGCCACAGGGCGAGCGGGCTCTTGCGGGTGGCGATGCGCAGCATGTTCATGGCGCCATTATCGGCGCAGTGCTCACGTGCGGGCCAGTTCCGCCTTCAACGCCGCCACGCAGCGGCGGCTGACCTCCAGCGGCTGCGCCACGCCGCGCAGCACCGCCTGCACCTGCCCGGCCGCGGTCCGCCGCAGTTCCTGCAGGCGTTCCCGGGAAACCAGGCAGTTGCGGTGGATGCGCACGAAGCGCGCGCCGAACTCTTCCTCCAGCGAGCGCAGCGACTCCTCGATCAGGTCCTCACCGTGCACGTGATGAACCACCACGTACTTTTCCTCGGCCTGCAGGTAGAACACATCCTCCAGCGGGATCAGCCGCAGGTTGCCGCGCAGGCGCGCGCACAGCACGCGGCGCCCGGCCGCGGCGGGGGCCGTCGTGCCGATCCGTCCGGCGAGGAAGGTGCGGGCCCGTTCCAGTGCGGCCGCCAGCCGCTCGCCGCGCACGGGCTTCATCAGGTAGTCGATGGCGGCAGCCTCGAACGCTGACAGCGCATGCGAATCGTAGGCGGTGCAGAACACCACCGCCGGGCGCGGTTCGAGTTGCGCCAGGTGGCGCGCCACGTCCAGCCCGTCGATGCCGGGCATGGCGATGTCCAGCAGCACCACGTCCGGCTGCGAGCGCGCGCAGGCATCCAGTGTCGCCTGGCCGTCGCCGGACTCGGCCACTACCGCCACGTCGCCGTGGACGGACAACAGCATGCGCAGGCGCTCGCGCGCCAGCGGCTCGTCATCGGCAATGAGCACTTTCATCGCCATTCCCTGCCCTGTGGTCCTCCCCGGATGACGCATGGTAGCCAACCCCGGCACGGACCGGCAGCTACTGGCCGTTCCCTGGGGCGGCTCATGGCCTCAGCCCTGCGCGAACCGCGCCTGCAGCCAGTCGCCAAGGGCCAGGATTTCCTCGGCGCAGACCTGGTGCGCCATCGGGTAGCGATGCCATTCCACGCCGAAGCCCATCTGCTTGAGCACCTGCATGCTGTGCTCGGCAATCTGTACCGGAATCACCGGATCGCCGCTGCCGTGGGCCATGAACACCGGCTGCGCAGTGGCACCTTCCGCCAGCTGCGCGGCGGCCGCATCCACCTCCGGCAGATAGGTGGACAGCGCGACCAGCCCGGCCAGCGGCTGCGCCTGCCGCAGACCGGCGGACAGGGTGATGGCGCCCCCCTGCGAGAACCCGGCCAGCAGGATGCGTTCGCGCGGGATGCCGCGCGCCTGTTCGCGCGCGATCAGCTCCTCCACCTGCGCCACCGACCCGGCCACGCCGGTGGCGTCGGCGCGGCTGCGGAAATCCAGGCTGACGATGTCGTACCAGGCGCGCATCGGCATGCCGTTGTTGATGCTGACCGGACGCTTGGGCGCATGCGGGAACACGAAGCGGATCGCCGGCCAGTGCGGCCGCACCAGCTCCGGCACGATCGGCGCGAAGTCATGGCCATCGGCGCCCAGCCCGTGCAGCCAGATCACCGACCATTCCGGCGCCGCGCCGGTTTCCTGTTCCACTGTTTCCAGCATTGCATGCGACTCCAAGGGACCGGGGCGCATTATGCCTGCGGGCGGGACCACACCGATGCCGGTCATTTGCTGTTGCTGTTGCTGTTGCTGTTGCTGTTGCTGTTGCTGTTGCTCGTGATTCTGCTGCTGCCTTGGCTTTTGCCTTCAGCGTCCCCTTCCGCAGCGACGGAGCCAGCGGGAAGAACCCGAAGGGCGGCGTGCATGGATGCACGCCGTTTTTCTACGCGACAGGGATGTCGCGTAGAAAAATCCCGCTGGCGGAGTGGACCCGGCGCGCGCAGCGCGTCGGGCGCGGAGGCAGGACGTGCTTTCTTTGGGCCACGTTTCTTTGCACGAGCAAAGAAAGGTGGCTCGCGCCCCGAAGGGGAGCGAAAGCCTTTGATCCTGTTTCTGCCCTTGCTCTGGCTTCCCCTGGATGTTTGTGCCAAGGCGATAAAGGGCAAAGGCAGGGGCAAAGCATGACAGCGAAAGCTTGAAAGCAGAGCTTTCGCCCCTGCTTCGCAGGAGCGAGTTACTTCTCTTTGCTCGTGCAAAGAGAAGTAACCAAGAGAAAGCACGCCCCTGCCTCCGCGCCCTCCGTGCCTTCGGCACTCCGGGTCCACTCCGCCGCCGGGATTTTTCGACGAGACATCCCTGTCTCGTTGAAAAACGACGTGCATCCATGCACGTCGCCCCTGCGGGGTCTTGTCCGTCGGCTCCGTCGCTGCGGAAGGGGACCCTGAAATCAAAAGCGCAGAAGCAAAAGCACGATCAACAGCAACGGCAACGGCGAAGGCCAGGCACCTTCCCCTCGACCCGTTTCACATCCGACCCGTTCTACAGCCACGAAACCCGACGCCCCGGCCGTCAGCAGAATAGAGACCCGCCCTGCTACTCCACGGAAAGCGGCGCCTGCATCGCCGCAGCGCGCAGTTCGGCCGCCCGCACCAGCACCGGCGGCGGCGCACTCTCCTCGGGAATGGACAGCAGGCGATGCCGCCGCAGCCAGTCGCCGATCTTGCGCGAAGAGGTGAGGCCCACCACTGGCACCGACAGCGCCATGCCGATCACCACCGGTGCCATCCATGCCGCCAGCGACGGCGATACCGCATAGGCCATCGCCCCCATCGCCAGGCCGAACACGCTCAGCCCGCCATAGCTGCGCAGCAAGGCGATCCACGAGACACGACCATCGTCGCGCTGCTGCGCGTCCCAGCCCGAGTCCTTGCCGGCCAGCACTTCGGCCACGCCGCGCGACTGCACGTACATCACTACCGGCGCCATCAACGCGGCCAGCACCGTTTCCAGCAGCACGCTGAGCAGCGCGCGCAGGGCGCCGCCACTGCCCCGCCGCTCGCTGCGCATGCTCAGCATGGCCACGTAGCCCATCGCCTTGGGCGCCAGCAGCACGCCCATGGTCACGACGAATACCCACAGCACGCCCTGCTCGTCCAGGCCACGCCAGTAATGCACCGGCGACAGGCGCAGGTGCAGTTCCTCGGCCAGGTCGATGCCGCCGCGGACCAGCGGGATGGCCATGCCGATCAGCATCAGCATCGCCCACATCGGTGCGGTGAAGTAATGGCCGATGCCGACCAGCATGTGCACGCGGCTGATCCAGTGCAGGCCGGCGGCGGTGACGACCTTGGAGTGCTGCAGGTTGCCCTGGCACCAACGGCGGTCGCGGATCAGCAGGTCGGTCAGCGTCGGCGGGCCTTCCTCGTAGCTGCCGTGCAGGTAGGGCACCATGTGCGCGGCCCAGCCACCGCGGCGCATCAGCGCGGCCTCGACGAAATCATGGCTGAGCACGTGCCCGCCGAACGGCTTGCGCCCCGGCAGTTCCGGCAGGCCGGCCTGCTCGGCGAAGGCGCGGGTACGGATCACCGCGTTGTGGCCCCAGTAGTTGCTCTCGGCGCCATGCCACCAGGCCACGCCGTAGGCCATCACCGGGCCATAGACGCGGCCGCCGAACTGCTGCATGCGCGCGAACGCCGTGCGCCCGCCGACCACCGCCGGCAGCGACTGGATCAGGCCGACGCCGGGATGTTTTTCCATCGCCGAGGCCAGGCGCACGATCACCTCGCCGGTCATCAGGCTGTCCGCGTCCAGGATCAGCATCTGCGGATAAGCGCCGCCGAAACGGCGCACCCAGTCGGCGATGTTGCCGGCCTTGCGCCCGGCGTTGTCGGCGCGGCGCCGGTAGAACAGCCGGCCGTGGCCGCCGGTGGCCTCGACCAGCCGCGCGAACACCTGTTCCTCGGCGCGGCCGATGGCCTCGCGCGTGGTATCGCTGAGCACGAAGAAATCGAAACGGTCGAGCTGGCCGGTGGCCGCCACCGATTCGTAGATGGCCTGCAGCCCGGCCATCATCCGCCGCGGGTCCTCGTTGTAGGTAGGCATCAGCAGCGCGGTGCGGCTGTGCAGCTCCGGCAATGGCGCGTCCGGGTGGATGCCCAGCTTGCGCCGCCCGCGCAGCAGCGCCTGCAGACCGGCCAGGCTGCTGACGAAGGAGAACGCGATCCACGCGAACAGCAGCACGAACAGCACCAGCAGGCAGGCTTCGAGCACGTTGATGCCACCATTGGCCAGGACCTGCGCCATCATCCAGGTGGCCACCGCCGTCATCGCCGCCGTAGTGCCGAACACGTACAACCGGCGCAGCACGATGTTCGGCGGCGACGTGTCCTGCCGCCGCCCCTGCAGGTGCCCCTGCCGCAGCGACTGCACGGGCATGGGCAGCGGACTTTCCGCCGGCAGCACGGCGACGCCTGCATCGCGCACGGCGCTGGGCGTATCGGTCATGGCACCCACCGCGCACCGGGACGCGCCTGGCGGGAAGGAAGCGCCGCCGCCGACAGGCGGACGGGAACGGCGGGAACAGGGCTTCCGTGGTGCACGGGGCTCTCCGAGAGGCTGACAGGCGCCAAAGCTAGAAGATCGAACCTAAACAGGCTGCGAACGCGCCGGATGGGAGCGGATCGACCATGTCCACCATGCCGGATTTCCCGGTCGTGCCCGGCCCGCCAGCCCCATCATCATAGCCATCAGCCAATCGGTACATGGCCGCCGCATCGCGGCGCCCGGCTCAGCGCGCGGGCGACAGCAGGCCGCGGCGGCGGAACCACACTTCCAGCGGCACGGTGACCAGCGGTGGCACCGCCGCCAGCAGGGCCAGCAACAGCGCCCACAACGGCCAACGCTGGCGCACGCCGGCGTACACGCTGGCCACCACGTAGAACAGGAACGCCAGCCCATGCAGGCGCCCGAACAGCCACACCCCCAGCTCGGTCGTCTGCGTGCCGTACTTGAGCAGCATGCCGACCAGCAGCCCGGCCCAGGTCGCGCCCTCGATCAGGGCGGCGGCAGCGAACAGCTTTCCAGCGGGGGACATGGGCTTTGCGGGCATCGACATGTCGTCATTCGTTAGGGACGCGGATTGTAAGGCCACCTTCATCGGCCGGACCGGATCCAGGAACATCCCATGCGAAGCGCGGCACCTGGCGGCCGACTCTCTCTTCAGCCAACCAGGTGCCACCTCATGGGTCCCAGGCAACATGGTGCCGGGCCCTGTCCCTCTGGATACCCGGATGGCCGCTCTCAGCTGAACGGCACGCCGGTCTTGATCTTCAGCTCTTCCATCTCCACGCCCGGCGCCGCTTCCACCAGCTTCAGGCCGGCATCGGTGACGTCGAACACCGCCAGGTCGGTGATGATGCGGCTGACCACGCCGACACCGGTCAGCGGCAGGGTGCATTCGGGCAGGATCTTGTGCTCGCCGTTCTTGGCGGTGTGCTCCATCAGCACAACCACGCGCTGCACGCCGGCCACCAGGTCCATCGCCCCGCCCATGCCCTTGACCATCTTGCCCGGCACCATCCAGTTGGCCAGGTCGCCCTTGTCGGTGACCTGCATGGCGCCGAGGATGGCGAGGTTGATGTGGCCGCCGCGGATCATCGCGAACGAATCGTGGCTGCCGAAGTAGCTGGCGCCGGCGCGTGCGGTCACGGTCTGCTTGCCGGCGTTGATCAGGTCGGCATCAAGCTCGGCTTCGGTCGGGAACGGGCCGATGCCGAGCAGGCCGTTCTCCGACTGCAGCCACACGTCCACGCCTTCGGGGATGTGGTTGGCCACCAGCGTCGGCAGGCCGATGCCCAGGTTCACGTAGGCGCCATCGGTCAGTTCGCGCGCGGCGCGCTGCGCCATCTCGTCACGGGTCCATGCCATTTCAGTTGCCCTCCACGCGGATGGTGCGTTGTTCGATGCGTTTTTCCGGCGTCGCGTTCAACACGATGCGGTCCACGTAGATGCCCGGCAGGTGCACCTGGTCCGGGTCGATCGCACCGACCGGCACGATTTCCTCAACTTCCACCACGCAGACCTTGCCGGCCATGGCGCAGGCCGGATTGAAGTTGCGCGCGGTCTTGCGGAACACCAGGTTGCCGGCCTCATCGGCCTTCCACGCCTTGACCAGCGAGACGTCGGCCTTCAGTGCGGTCTCCATCACATAATGCTTGCCGTCGAATTCGCGGGTTTCCTTGCCCTCGGCCACCACGGTGCCGTAGCCGGTGGCGGTGAAGAACGCCGGGATGCCGGCGCCGCCGGCGCGCAGGCGCTCGGCCAGGGTGCCCTGCGGGTTGAACTCCAGCTCCAGTTCGCCGGCCAGGAACTGCCGCTCGAACTCCTTGTTCTCGCCCACATAGGAGGAAATCATCTTGCGGATCTGTCGGGTCGCCAGCAGCTGGCCCAGGCCGAAGCCATCGACGCCGGCGTTGTTGGAGATCACGGTCAGGCCGGTCACGCCGGAATCGCGCAGAGCCGCGATCAGCGCTTCGGGAATGCCGCACAGGCCGAAGCCGCCGACCGCCAGGGTCTGCCCATCGGCGACAACGCCGTCCAGGGCCAGGGCCGCACTGGCGACCACCTTGCCGCGCCGCCCGCCCAGGGTTGAAGGATCGCTCATCGCATCACGCCCACAGTCAAAGGATGGCCGCATTCTAGCCCCAGTCCATCGCCTGCCCTCTTGGACCTTCGTCCAGCCGCGAACGGTCCACTCACCGTCGAGCGACTAAACTGGGCATCTTTCCATGCATCGACAGGTTGCCCGCATGCCATTACCCGCGTTCAAGGCCTACGACATCCGCGGCCGCGTGCCCGAGGAGCTCAACGAGGACCTCGCGCGAAAGATAGGCAAGGCCCTGTCCGACCGGCTCGGCGACGGCCCCGTGGTGCTGGGCCACGACGTACGCCTGACCAGCACGAGCCTGCAGGACGCACTGGCCGCCGGACTGCGCGGCGAGGGCCGCGAGGTGATCGACATCGGCCTGTGCGGCACCGAGGAAGTCTATTTCCAGACCGACCACCTGGGCGCGGCCGGCGGGGTGATGGTCACCGCCAGCCACAATCCGATGGACTACAACGGCATGAAGCTGGTCAAGGAACAGGCGCGGCCGATCAGTTCGGATACCGGCCTGTTCGCCATCTCCGATGCGGTCGCCGCCGATGCCGCGCCGATGCAGGCGCCACGCGCCGGGCAGGTCGAACGGCACGACAAGGGCGCCTACATCGCGCACGTGCTGTCCTACGTGGACGTGGCCGCGCTGCGGCCGCTGAAGCTGGTGGTCAACGCCGGCAACGGTGGCGCGGGCGCCATCGTCGATCTGCTCGCCCCGCACCTGCCGCTGGAATTCGTGCGCATCTGCCACGAGCCCGATGGCAGCTTCCCCAACGGCATCCCCAATCCGCTGCTGCCGGAAAACCGCGCTGCCACCGCCGACGCGGTGCGCGCGCATGGCGCCGATTTCGGCATCGCCTGGGACGGCGACTTCGACCGCTGCTTCTTCTTCGACCATGACGGCCGCTTCATCGAGGGTTACTACCTGGTGGGCCTGCTCGCCAAGGCGATCCTGGCACGCAATCCCGGCGGCAAGGTCGTGCACGACCCGCGCCTGGTGTGGAACACGGTGGAAATGGTGGAAGCGGCCGGTGGCGTGCCCGTGCTGTGCAAGAGCGGGCACGCCTTCATCAAGGAGAAGATGCGCGCGGAGAACGCGATCTACGGCGGCGAGATGAGCGCCCACCACTATTTCCGCGAGTTCGCCTATGCCGACTCGGGCATGATCCCGTGGCTGCTGATCGCACAGTTGGTTTCGACCAGCGGCCTGTCGCTGGCCGAACTGGTCGAGGATCGCATGGCCGCCTATCCGTGCAGCGGCGAGATCAACTTCAAGGTGGCCGACGCCAGGACCGCAGTCGAGCGGGTGATGCAGCACTTCGCCGCGCACTCGCCTGCGCTGGACCACACCGATGGCATCAGCGCCGATTTCGGCGACTGGCGCTTCAACCTGCGCAGCTCCAACACCGAGCCGCTGCTGCGGCTCAATGTCGAAACGCGCGGCGACGCAGCCTTGCTGCAGGCGCGCACCGACGAAATCTCCACCCTGCTTTCGGCCTGAGACCCATCATGAGCGACATCACTCCCGTCATCCTGTCCGGCGGCTCCGGCACCCGCCTGTGGCCGCTCTCGCGCGAGACGTATCCCAAGCAGTTCCTGCCGCTGACCGGCACGCATACCATGCTGCAGGCGACCTGGCATCGTGTCGCGGCCGTCGCCGCGCGCGGCCCGCTGGTGATCGCCAACGAGGCACACCGCTTCGTTGCCGCCGAGCAGTTGCAGCAGGTCGGCGTGGAACCGCAGGCGATCATCCTCGAACCGATGGGGCGCAATACTGCACCGGCGATCGCCGTGGCCGCGCTTGAAGCCATGCGCAATGGCGATGACCCGCTGCTGCTGGTACTGCCATCGGACCACGTGATCGCCGACGAGGCCGCCTTCCACGCCGCCGTGCGCCAGGCTGCGGTGGCGGCAGGCTCAGGCAAGCTGGTGACTTTCGGCATCGTCCCGACCGGCCCTGAAACCGGCTACGGCTATATCAAGGCCGTACCCGGCGAGGGCGCGCGTGCGGTCGAGCGCTTCGTCGAGAAGCCGGACCTCGCCACGGCCACCGGATATGTCGCCAGTGGCCAGTACCTGTGGAACAGCGGCATGTTCCTGTTCCGTGCTTCGCGCTACCTCGACGAACTGGCCCGCTTCAACCCGGCCATGCTCGAACGCAGTCGCACCGCCTGGGAAGGCGCGCGCCGCGATGCTGATTTCACCCGGCTCGATGCCGACGCATTCGCGGCGGTGCCGTCCGACTCGATCGATTACGCGGTGATGGAAAAGACGGCCGATGCAGTGGTGGTGGCACTGGACGCCGGCTGGAACGATGTCGGCTCGTGGACCGCGCTGCGCGATGTCTCACCCCAGGATGGCGACGGCAATGCCCACCATGGCGACGTGATCGCCATCGACTGCCGCAACACCTACGCCTACAGCGAACGGCTGGTGGCGCTGGTGGGGCTGGACGATGTCATCGTGGTCGAGACCGATGACGCGGTTCTGGTAGGCAGGGCCGATCGCATGCAGGAGGTCAAGGATGTGGTCGCACGACTGAAGGCCGAAGGCCGCAGCGAGGCCGCCTGGCACCGCAAGGTCTATCGCCCATGGGGGGCCTACGACTCCATCGACAACGGCGAGCGCTTCCAGGTCAAGCGCATCACGGTCAAGCCCGGAGGCACGCTTAGCCTGCAGATGCACCACCACCGCGCCGAGCACTGGGTCGTGGTCAGCGGCACCGCCGAGGTGACCCGCGGCGACGAGGTGCTGCTGCTCAGCGAGAACCAGAGCACCTACATCCCGCTGGGCGTGACGCATCGGCTGCGCAACCCCGGGAAGCTGCCGCTGGAACTGATCGAAGTTCAGTCCGGCAGCTACCTCGGCGAGGACGACATCGTGCGTTTCGAGGACACCTACGGGCGCAGCTGAGCTGCCAGGGTACGCACCGGAGCGGCATCCCGGCCGCGGATGCAACCGGGAGAACGAGCACAGCCATCCGGCATGTTCAATCGCCCCCGGGAGGCCGGCCCTTGGCCGGTCTCTACCGCTTCCGGCGAACGCGGATACCCTGCAACGGCCGCTCGAACAGTCGCCAGGAAAGCCCCGCCACCGCAAGCGCGACGGCGAGCACAACCAGCACCGCAGCCCACGACAGGTGCTCGACCACACCCGCCCGCAGCAGCGCCTCCATTACCGGCATATGCCATAGGTACAGGCTGAAACTGACCAGCCCTACCCAGCGCAGGCCCCGCCAGGCGAACGCCCGCCGCAGCCAACCCGGCCCGTGCAGGGTCGCAAGCAGCAGCGTCGCCCACGACAGGCCAAAGAACAGATACCAGGTGCGCGTCACCGTCGCCTCGAAAGGCATGCCGCGCAAGCGGCACCAGATGACGGGAATCGCCACGCACCACAGCGCCATGGCCAGCAGTCCGGCCGTTCCCCACCACGACGGCGACGGCCGCGCCGCAGCCCACTCGTCCACTCGTGCGGCGAATGCACCGCAAAGGAATACCGCCAGATACGGTCCGAGCTGCACTCCGTTCTCGACAGACTCGGCAGGCGGCCAACGCCATGTCATCGCGATCAGCGCCAGCACGAACAGCCCTGTCTGCACCCAAGCCGGCCAGCGCCAGCGCGCCATGCCCGCCAGCGCCAACACCAGCAGCGGCAGCCACAGATAGAAGGTGAATTCCACCGGGATGCTCCAGAGCACGCTCCGCCCTTCACGCAGGGTCAGGTGCCCCCACAATGCTTGGGTGTCGATGTCGTACAACACCGGATGGCCGGCGCGCACCGCCAGCCAACTCGCACCCAGCACCACCAGATACAGCGGCCAGATGCGCAGCACGCGACGCAGCGCGTAGTCCAGCCACGTCCGTGCCTGCCGCAGCGCTCCCGGAGGCTGCCGCAACAGATTGCGCGCCAGCAGATAGGCGCTCAGCACGAAGAACAGATAGACGCCACTCTTGCCAACCCCATGCAGGGCCGGACGCGGCAACAATCCAGCGGCAGAGAAATGCGAAGCCAGCACCACCAGCACTGCCAGCCCACGCAGCCCGTCCAACACTTCCAGCCGCGCCGCATTGCGCGTGCGGCCGCCATCGAGCACCTCGCGCTCAACGCCCATCTTTCGCCCCCACCAGAACAAGAGAGCGATTCTGCCGCGTTTACCTACGTATAGGTAGACGACACCTTGCTGCCTGCCATTCTTCAGTAGCCTGGAGACATGCCGGCGCTCTTCCACGCCACTGGGTTCCGGTAAAAGGAAAGGCCCGCCGAAGCGGGCCTTTCCAGGTACTGCTACCGAACTACAGGGGCGATTAGTGGCCGCCCGCGGTGGCGTTGCTCGGGTTGATCATGTTGATGTTGCTGATGGTGTTGGCAGCGGTGTTGACCAGCTGGTAAACGCCCTTGATCTCTTCCGACGGCGCATTGACGATGGCGGTGACGGTGCCACGAGCGCGACCGTTGAAGGTCAGGTTGTTGGCCAGGTTGTCGAACACGTAGGTGGTGCCGGCCTTGACGACGAAGCTGTTCGTGCCATTGACGGCGACGGTGCTGCTGTCACCTTCGCTGTCGAAGCCCTGCACCTTCAGGGTGAAGGTACGGTCCTTGGTACCGGTGTTGCTGATGGCCAGACGGGCCAGCCAGTTGCCACCAGCCAGCTGCACCAGCGGGGTCATCAGCTTCACGCCGTCCTGCTCGATCTGACCAGCAGTCGCGGCGGTGTTGGTCACGCTGTTGTCGCCGGCAACCAGAGTCTCGTCGATTTCCGGAGCCAGGGTGACTTCTTCGTTCTCGCCCGCGCCGAGGTCGTAACCGGCATTCGGGGTCACGGTGAGGTGCGCGGTGTAGATACCAGCCGGGATCTCGCCAACGCCGTCGGCGGTCACTTCGAAGGTCTCGGTGCCGGTCAGCTCAGCCAGCGGATCGATCGCCCAGGTCGCCGAATCTTCGCCAGTGGCAACAGCCGTCGGTGCGGTCGCGTTGAAGGTGGTCGCAGCCAGCCAGTCGGAGGAGAAGTTACCGTCGATGGCCAGGTCCGCGGCGGTCGGGAAGATGTCCGCCAGCGCGATCGGCGTACCATCAGCCTTCAGGATGCCGCCCGGCACCAGAGCCAGCTCGGTACCACCAACCAGCTTGGCCGGACCGACGCCAGCAGCAACGACGCCAGTGGCCGCCGCAAAGGTGGTGTAGGACGGATCAACAGCAACGGTGGAAACGGCCTTGTTCGGGTCGATGGTGAAAGCGTAGCTCTTCTTGAACGAGATCAGCTTTTCGGTATCGCCGGTGCCCGGGATCAGCTGGTTGCTGCCGCAAGCGCCGGCAGCAGCCGGGTTGTCGTACAGGCCAACGGTGCCGGTGACGGTGTCGCTGTAGTTGGTGACCTGGAACTGCAGGCCAGCCAGATTGACCACTTCACCAGCGGTCGGAGCGGCCAGACCAGCGTCGGCGGTCAGGGTGAAGAAAGCGACGTTGCCGTTGGTGTTGACCGAACCCACGGTGAGATCGGTGGAAGTCGCACCGCCATTGGCAGTGGTGTCATCCAGAACGACCGGGGTAACGGTGCCGGCCACCGGGGTGGCGCCGTCCAGCTTGATGCAGGCGTAGCGCACTTCGCCGGCGTTGAAGTTGTAGCCAAGCTTCCATTCGGTCGGCACGGTCAGGGTGGCCGGCAGAGCGATTTCCTTGGCGAACACGGTGTTGTTGGTCTGGATTTCAGCGGCGGCCAGCGCATTGCCGGAAGCCAGTGCGCCGAGAACGGCGACGGCCAGGACCTTCTTGTTGATGAACTTCATTTACTCAGCTCCTAAGCTTAGGGTTTGTCAATCATTTGACGCTTTTCAACACCATGGGCACCACTCGCCGTTCGCAGATGCGTATCGGCGCCGATACGTAACCATTGGCAGGTCCACAGCTGCATGAAGCCCCTGTCCCCTATGCCTTTGGTACACCTGCGCATGCAAATCCAAGCGCAGCCCCCAGATGCCGAGGCATCATACGGGCATCGTTCAAAGAGTGTCAACGATGCTGGATGCCCGCTGAAGGCAGGTGTCCGCGCCCCTAAAATCAGGGACTTTTCCTCTTGCGCCGCGAGCCGCGGCATTCCAGCGGACGGGGGACTGCGGCGGCAGCGTACCCAGACGCCGGACCGGCTACACCCGATGCCGATCGGATGGAACCACATCTGGTTATGTGAATCCGGAATGGCGAGCCGCAGTGTACGGCCCCACTCACATGCCGCCACCTTCGTCCGTAGTCTCCTTCACCGGCACCTGCGTCGCCGCGGGAGCCTCGTTTGCGGGAGTCTCCGTCGCCGGTGCGCCTTTCACCGGGGTGACGGTGTCGCTGGAATGGGGGGACTGGGGAGGCATGGCGTCGCTTTCCGGCGCTTCTTCCCGACGGCCCGGATCGGGCTTGCCCGGCCACTGGCGCTCGTTACGGCCGAAACGATCACGGACGGCACGACTGATATCGTCCACCTGTGTGGCGTCTTCCAGCACATAAGGAGTGATGAGCAGCAGCAGTTCGGTACGATTGCCGGTCTTGCTGCGGTTCTGGAACGCCCGTCCGATCAAGGGAATATCCCCGAGCAGCGGCACCTTGGTCTTGGCATCGCTGTGCGTGCTGGAAATCAGCCCACCGAGCAGCGTGCTCTGACCGTCCGCCAGGCTGAGGCTGGTCTGCAGCTTGCGGCTGAGGATGCTGGGCGACGAGATATCGCTGGTGTCGGTGGTCGTGGCCTCGCTGACTTCCTGCGAGACCTTCAGGTCCACGCGCTGACCGGAGTGCACGACCGCCTCGATATCCAGCAGCGTACCGGTCTTGCGGTACTGGATTGACTGCAGGATGGAGCCGTTGTTGCCCAGATCCGACGCCGTTGCCTGGCTGGTGATGATGGGCACTTCGGTGCCGACATCGATGCTGGCGCTCTCACCGCTTTTCACCATGATCCGCGGCGTGGAGAGGATGGTGACGCGACTGTCCTTGGCGAACAGGTTGAGTGTGGCCCGGGTCTGGCCCGACGACGACAACGCAGCCCAGCGCAGCCCGCCAGTGGATGCCGACATCCCCGCCAGGGCCGTCAGCGGCCCGGACATTCCCCCTGCCGAGACGTTCCGCAGCGCCCATTCGACGCCATGGCTGAGCTCATCGGTAAGCGTGACCTCGGCCACGGTCACTTCGATCAATACCTGGCGCGCCGGCTGGTCCAACCGCGCCAGGACGCCTTGCAACGCGCGCCAGCTCTGTGCATCCCCCTGGAACACGATGAGGTTGCGCACGGTATCGGCGGCCAGCTGCCCGCCGAAGCCGTTGACTGCCGCCACACCGCCCGCCCGCGGCCTCGCGGCAGCGGGCTGGGCTGCAGCCCCCGGGGCCGCAGGCGCGGCTGCCGGAGCGGCGGCGCTGACCGTGCCCCCGCCGGCCAACGCCTGCAGGACCGGCAGCATGGTTTCAACCGTGGTATGCCGCGCGGCATAGACATACATTCCGCCGCCGCCACTATTCTCGTTGGGCTGGTCCAGCTTCAGCACCCATTCGCTGATCGCGTCCAGCGCTTCCTGGCTGTTGGCGAACACAACGAGCGCATTGGCCGAATTGATCGGCACGAAGTTCACCGCACCCGGCTCTCCCGGCCCCAGGCGGATGGCCATGCCCTGCGCCGTCAGGACGTCACTGAGCTCCTTGGCCAACAGGTCGGCCGGCATGTGCAGCGGGTTGACGCGCATGGAGTACTTGTCGCGCAACACAGACTGGTCGAGGGCGTTGATGGCCTGCATGGCAGCGCGCACGGAGGTTCCCGGGCCACTGAGCAGTACGGCATTGGTTTCCACCAGCGGAGTGAAAGCAACGGTGTTCCCCCCCACCAATTCCTTCGCCTGCGGAATGACCGAACTGGGACGCCGGAACTGCAAAGGCATGGCCACGAACACCGACCGCTGCCCCGCCGGCACTTCCGGCAACGAGCGCGTCACCAGCATCTGCGCCTGTTCGGCGGCGCGCTGCTCGGCCGGCATGAAGCGCAGAACGCCGCCCAGCTCTTCGATCCGCACGCCGTAGCTGCGCAGGACCTCCTCGGCAACACGGAATGCCTGCTCCGGCGGCATGGGCGCCGCCAGACTGAGGCTCAGCAGCTCCGGACGGCGACGCAGGGATTGATCGATCTGGACGGGCAGCCCCAGTTCCATGCCGTAAACGATGTTGATGAAGCTGTCCATCGCCACGCCATCGAGCACCAGCGATACCGGCTCGGTGCGCTGCATCGGCGGAATGCGGCTCAAACCCGGATCGGCCCGCTGCACTTCGCGCACCGGCCCTGCGGGTTTCGGTCCTGCCTCGATACGCGGCCGTGACTGTTCGGCGGTACGCTCCTGGTTGAGCACCTCGCCGGCGCTGGCCTCGGTCTTGGGCCCCCGTAATGGAGTGGGCAACTGCGGCGGCCGGGTGGCGCAGCCAGCGGCCAGCAGCGACACCAGCAGGGTGGCCAAGAAAACAGCGAATCGGCTGGCATGGCCCGAGCGGGGCCGGGAAGGGTTCTGCAAGTGTGTCACTGGCTCAGACATATGTTGGTTTGCGCGAATCGCGGGGGCGCACGGGCGCGGCTGGAAATGCATCAACGCGTCCTCCGCGAGGGCTTGGCAGCATCAGACCGGGCACCGGCACGGGGAGTTCCACCCGCCGGCACATCCTCCTGGACGCGGTAGGCATTGAACATCTCGTGCTCGTGACGCTCCCCCTTGCCATCGATCCATTCGACACCCAGGCGCGAAACCTTCAGCACGCGGCCGCCATCGGGCAGCCGACCACCTGGAGGAACGCGCAATTCGCCCGCACCCTGCACGCTGAAAAGCGCTTCGAAGGCACGCCTGCCCCTGGCGATGCCCACAGGCATCGGCGGCGGCGGCTCGTCGGCCTTGGCCTGCTCGGCCGCAGCCGGCGGCGGAGGCGGGGCCGGCCAAGGCGGGCTCCCCTCCCATTTGGCGTCAAGTGCGGCGAAGTCGAGCATGGGGAGTTCCGGCACCTGCCAGTCAAGCGGCGCAGGCGGACTTGCCGAAACCGATGGCGGCGCCGCGCCGAACAGGATCGATGCGCCTGCTCCCAGCCCCAGCGCAACCAGGCCTACCAGCGGAATTTTCCAGACGCCGGTCATTGCCCCTCCCCCTGCTGCGCGGTTGCCGGCGCATCGCCGCCGCCACGCTTGTAGTAGAAGCGCACAACCATGTTGACCCGCGAGGACTTGGTTTGTTCGCCCAGTTCCAGCCGCTCGACCTGCACCCACGGCAAGCCACGGGAGAGACCGCGCAACAGAACGGCCTGGCCGAACTCAGGCAATTTCCCGTCAAGCCGGGCGAGTACCTGCTGCAGTTCCGCATGACCCGGAACATCCAGGACGCTCTCCACCTTGATTGTCGGCCCATCCAGGCCCGCCGTTCCAGCCAGTTCGGTGAGCCATGCGCGGGCTTCCGCCTGCGCTTGCCCGGCACTGCCTACCTGCATCATCTGCCGTCGAAGGGCATCCAGCTCCGCCTCCGCCTGGTCGGCACGCTCCGTCCATTCGGGCTGCGCCGCCACCAGTTCCATGCGTTCGCGCAGTTGCAGATCGGCCTCGTACTGGGCAGCGGCCTTGGCCCGGCCACCATCCAGAGCACTGAGCACATGCAGGCCGGCAAAGACCACGATGACCATCCCCGCCACCCTCAGGCGAACATTGCCCTGCCATTGCTCACGCACTTTGAGCCACTGCCCGCGAAGCTTGTCCCACTGTTCGCGGCTCATTCCTTCACCTCGCCGTTTACGGTACCGGCCAACTCGAACTCAAGCAGCATGCCCCCCTTGCCTGTGGGGGTCGCGGTCACGTCAGGCAGCCAAGCCGCCTGGATGAAGGGAAGAATGAATTTACGCGGGTCGGTCTCGGACGAAGTCACCGTCAATCGTAGTTTTCCCGGCTCGCGGCTCCAACTCGTGATCTGCGTGCCCTCGGGCAACAGCGAGAACACATCCAGCATCAGGCGGTAATCACTGCTGGCCGTCTGCCTCAGATCCAGCATGCCTTCAATCTGGCCCGCCGCGCTTTCGGCCCGCTCACGGGCATCCAACAATGGCCCCGCCTTCTTCCGAGCCTGCTCCAGGCGCAATGTTCCGCTTTCGACGGCGGCGTTCCAGCGCAGCAGAGCCGTCAGCTGCCAGCCCGCCGCGAACAGGAGAACAAAAGCGATGCTCCACCATGCCAGGCGTTCGGCCAGTACCGCATCGAAGGAAAACCTGCTTTCGGACCCGCCCCACGGCGTGTCAGACCAGTTCACGTGCTGCGGCTCGGGGACGGCGATCACATCAATCAAGCCAAGTCCACCGGCACGCAGGAATCGTTGCCAGACTTGGAGATCCGGCGGCTTGGGCCACCACTGGCTGGCCTGCAGCCGTCCTTCATGCCAGATCTGCCCTTCCACGCCCTGCGATACACGCAGCAGACGCGCACCCGAATCCAGCGGCGGGGCATACAGACGGCTTTCCGGCAGCCAGCGCCGATAATCGACCTGGTCGTTGCCTTCGTCGCCAGGCATCCATATCCAATAGTGCGCGATGCCCTCCTGCCAGGCGATATGCACCTTGGCGCCGGGTGCAGGCTCGAAGCGAGGTACCGCGAGGCGCGCGGCGGCACGTCGGCGACGCGCCGGCAATTGCGAGAAGTCGTGTTGCCGGTACTGGCATTCCCCACGCGGAACAACCCATTCACGCCCGCCCAGCAGGCCGCCGGGCGTAGGTGCTGCCCCGCCATCCCGGACAAGGCTACGGCTCGGCAAAAATAGCGCCGTCGGTCGTTTTTGCAGTGTGGTCATCGGCTGGGCGTGGGACCGGGTAAGCGGCCAGAATTGTCCAAGGCCCTCGCCGATCGGCAAGGGGCGTCAATCTTATATGATACCGCTGACCTGGCCCTGTGCGCCCCCATACATCCAGCCGCATCACGTCGGAGGGCACGAACCGGTAGTCCACGCTGGCGTCGCCCGGCAGCAGGGCACCCGCCAACGCCTCCACCTCCGAGGCACGCACCAAGGGACGCTCTGCCCGGCGTGCAAGCACGGCGTCACAGGCTTGCGGACAGTTCGGCACCCAGGCCGGCAACAACGCCGCAGGGACGGTATTGAGATTGACGGACCCTGCGTAATTGACCGTCACCTGTGAGGTGATGACCGCGAGGCGGAGCGGAGGCAGTTCATCCCACGACAGGACGTTGGCCAGCTCACCAGGCAACAGCAGCGGTCGGTTCGGAGGCGGGGCCCGGCCGAGGCGCTCGTAATCACGCCGCTCGGCGCCATTCAAGCGATTCAGGTCGTCGTCGTCGATATAGTCGAGCAGGGTATCGCGCAAGCGGGGGATCTTTTCCGCCTCGACTCCATTGGCATGGAGCAAACGCTCGATACTGCCGCTGGGCATCGCCCGTAGCGAGAACAGGCCCGACTCGTCCTGGACATCAAAAATGGCGCTGCCCCGCCCCCTGTAAAGCGTGCCGTCGAGCCGCAGCTCCCCGCCCACCGGATCAATGACGGTACCGCCCAACTCATCCAGCCGCCTGACCGCAAGCTCATCTTCGGCCAGCGGCTTCAAAGGCAGCCCGGCCAGAGTGAACTCGCGCGTAGAGGCGACGTACAGCAGAGTATCCCGAGTTTCCAGAGCAGCCACTTCGTCGTCGAGGCGCTCGCTGTCGACATGCGCCTGTTCTACCTGCATGCGCGCCCACAGCGACATCAATCCCACCGCAACGGCAATACCCGCCAGCAGCCAAAGCGTCACCGCCAGCACGAATCCAGCTTGTCGATGGCTACTGCCCACCTATCAACTCCCTGAAACTGTTGTTCTGGTCTACCGGCCTCAGATCCGAGGGTAGATGAACCACCCAGTCCAGATGACGCCCCTGCGCAGTCACGGCCTGAAAGCGAAGCAGACGCGGCAGGATGGGGGGAGGAACCGTTTCCGGGGAAGCCGGCTGCGCATCGAGCGAACTCGCCAGTTCGGGTGCTTGGCCATGCCATTGCTCCCGCCACTCATCATCCGGAGACCCATAGGAAAAGCCCGCATCGCGCAGTGGTCCCTTGACGATGACGACCTGCTTCACTGTCGAGTCGGAATAGTTCAGAGAAACGCCCCCCGTTTCGTCCGGGGCAAGCCACCAGCGCACCCGCCCGCTGCCGCCAGTCATCAACGGCGCGGCACTGATGAAGGACACGCTGTCGGCAGTGCCATCGAAGGCGTCACCCACCCCCATGACCGGAGGTTGGGCGGTAGCGACGTTCTCCCTGAACCATGCTTCCTGCAGCAACATCTGCCGCGACTCACCATACAACCTCAACAAACGCGTCCTCAGGCCCAGCGACTGCGATAGCGCCTGCATCAGCACCGCCATCAACATGGAGACAATCACCAAGGTCACTATTGCCTCCAGCAATGTGAAGCCGGACTGGCCGCGCAGACTCGTCTTCTTCATAGCACCCCGGGCTCGCGCACTTGTTCATAGCCGACGCGGCGCAGCTCGATTTCCGCCAGCGGCTGCCCCTCCCGGTCAAGCTCCAGCCGCATCCTGTAGAGACCGACGCGATACAAGCCTGCCTGGGCATGCCCGGTCGTGGCATCGCGAGGCTGCTCCACCGGCTCGGAAGTCCAGCGCAGCAGCAGGTCGCCCAGCTCATGCTCCCCCCGCGGCTGCAAGGCTGGATTGACGATCTGGATCCATGCCACGGCGTTGCGCAAGGCCGATTCGCGCTCGCGCACCTTCTCCGCCTTGGCCACCATGCTCAGGGATTGATTCATTGCGGCAAACAATGCCATGCCGACCGATGCCAGGATCGCCAATGCGACGATCGCCTCAAGCAGGGAAAACCCGCTCTGCCGCTCAGCGCGCATCGCCGACAGCACAGTCCGGCATCTGCAGATGCCAGCTCTCGACAAGACCTTCGGTACGCACCTGCACATCAGCGGCGTCGCAGATTCCGTTTTCTCTTACCCGCAACGGGGTCAGGGCGACCACGCTCCAACCTTCCGGCAGATCCAGCAACGTGGACAGATCGGCATGCTCCTGTACGGCAATGGCCGCAGCTTGCCTGCGCGCGTGCATCGGCAGTTCCTCGAGTTGGCGCGCCACCTCGGCGCGATCGCCGCTGCGGCTGATCGCCGCCACCGTCTGCGAAAGACGCGGCGCCACGAGTGCCACGACCATGGAAGTCAATGCCAGCACGATCAGCAACTCGAGCAGGGTGAAGCCGCGCTGTGCGATCACCCGGCGATGGCCGACATCACTTGCCCGGCAGGAACCCGACATCCGCATCATTGCCCTCGCCCCCGGCCTTGCCATCGGCGCCGAACGAATACACCGCGAACGGCAGGCCATCGCGCCCGGGAATTGCATACTGGTACGGATTACCCCAAGGATCGGACGGAACCTGCTCGTCCAGGTACGGACCGCGCCATCGGGCCTTGGCGCGCTCGTCGGCAGGAGCAACGTAAAGTACGGCAAGGCCTTCGCTCTCTGTCGGGATACGCCCCACCTCGAGCCGGAAGGTTTCAACCGCGCCGCGCAGAAGGCGCGTCTGCGTTTCGGCCACCTGGACCTTCGAACTGTCCACGCGGCTGAACAGGCGCGGACCGACAAGGCTGGCGATCAATCCAATGATCACCAGAACCACCAGCATTTCCAGCAGGGTGAAGCCCGATTCGATTCGATGGGAACGCATGTGATACTCCGGAATGACTTACAGGCGCACGTCGTTGACGCTGGTGATGGCCAAGATGATGGCGGTCATGATCGTGCCGACCACGATGCCGATCAAGATGATGGCCAGGGGCTCGACCAGTTGCAGCGTGCGCTTCATGCGGTCGCGGCCGATTGTCTCATACAACTTGCCGAGCGCCGTGAGCAGCTTGGGCAGCTCGCCACTGGCTTCGCCAACGGCGACAAGATCGTAGCCGGTGTCGTTCAAGGCCCGGTGTTCGCGCAATGAGACGGCAATTGACTTGCCCGCCTTGACCGATTTGGCGACAGCGCCCAGGCGGTCGCGCAGGAAGCCCATCTTGACCGATGCCGCCGCCAGGTTGAGGGCACGGATCAGCTCCACCTTGCCAGCGAGCAGGGCCGCCAGCGTACTGGCCCAACGCCCCACCTCGGCCTCTATCAACCACTCTCCCAATACCGGCAAGCGCGCGGCGCGTTCAATCAAGCCTGCGGTGAATCCGGGCAGCTTGAACACGGCGCGCAGGGCCACGGCCAGGACCAACACCACGCCCAGCACCAGCCATGCATGCGAGCTGAGCCAGACGCCGGTACTGATCACCCAGCGCGAAAGCGCGGGCATGCTGTCTCCATGCTGGGTAAGCAGACCTCCAAAGCGCGGCACCACCCACATGAAGATGATGCCCACCGCCGCGATACCCGACCCTACCAGCACCAGGGGATAGATCAGCGCCCCGGTCATTTCCTGGCGGACGCGCTGATCGTATTCGAACTGTTCGACGCCGCTGCGCAATGACTCGGCCAGCCGGCCGGTGGCTTCACCGGCCTGAACCAGTTGGTGGAAGTACTCCGGCACGGGCAATACGGAGGCGCGCAAGGCCATGCTGAAGCTCTCGCCACGCCGCACCATGCGCTCCATCTCGGCAAAAGCGGCGACGAGAGAAGCGTGGTGGCTGGAATGGGCCAGGGAAGACAACGCAGTCACCAGCCGGACACCGGCCTCGAGCAAGGTCGTGAATTCGTGCAGCATCAACTGCAGTTCGCGCGTGGAAGCCTTGCCGCGCTTGAATCCACGCCACGCGGGACGGACCGGAGACAGGGCCGATACCGTCAGTCCTTGCGCGGCCAGCAGGCGCGATGCCTCTGCCTCGCTGGCCGCTTCCACATTGCCGGTCGCACGCTTGCCGGCGCGGTCGAATGCTTCGTAACGGAAGCCTGCACTCTCATTCATCGAGACTGATTCCCCCAGTCACGCGTACGACCTCGTCGATGCTGGTCAGCCCCGCACGCGCCTTGAGCAGACCATCCTCGCGGAGACCACGCCCGCCCTGGGCATCCGCAAGCGCACGCATGCGTTCAGCGGGCGCGCGGGCGACGATCAGCTCCTGCATCGCGGGAGTGACGTCCACCAGCTCATAGATGCCCACCCGGCCGCGGTAACCACTGCCCTGGCAGCGCGGACACCCCTTCGGCTGGCGCCAGTTGGCAGGGGAATGACCTTCCACCATATCGGCGACCAGCGCTTCGATTGCCGGTGGCGCTTCGGCAGGTTCGCTGCATTGCGTGCAGAGCTTGCGCACAAGCCGCTGCGCCTGCACGGCGCGTACGCTGGTCGCGACAAGGAACGGCTCGACCCCCATGTCCGTCAAGCGGGTGAAGGCGCTTACCGCATCGTTGGTATGCAGCGTGGACAACACCAGGTGACCGGTGAGAGCCGACTGGACAGCGATACCCGCCGTTTCCAGATCGCGGATTTCGCCAATCATGATGACGTCCGGATCCTGGCGCAGGATGGCTCGCAACGCACGAGCGAACGTGTAGCCAATTTCGGCGTTGCACTGAATCTGCGTGACACCCTTGACCTCGTACTCGACGGGGTCCTCGACCGTGATGATCTTGCGGTCGGTCTGGTTCAGTTCTTCCAGCGTTCCGTACAGCGTCGTCGATTTGCCCGACCCTGTCGGACCGGTAACGAGGATGACGCCGTGGGGTTCGCGCGCCCATGCACGGAACAGCTTCAGGTCCTGGGGGGAAAAACCGAGTCGCTCCAGGTTCAGATCCTCCCGCTCCTTTGGCAGCAGGCGCATCACGATCGATTCGCCATGCACGGCCGGAACGGCCGAAGCGCGGATATCCACTTCCTTGCCGCTGACACGGATGCTCAGGCGTCCATCCTGCGGCAGGCGACGTTCGGCGATATCCATGCCGGAAATCAATTTCACGCGCGAGGCCACTGCCGGATAACGGCTGGCGGGCAGGGTCATTCGCGAATGGAGGATGCCATCGATGCGCATGCGCACATGGAACTGGGCCTCCTCAGGCTCGATATGGACGTCCGAGGCACGCAAGTCCATCGCCTGCGCAAGCATGTTGTTCACCAGTTCGATGACCGGAGCTTCTTCAGCCAGTTCACGCAGATGATTGACATCATCGTCCCATGACGGATCGGAACCGCCTCCTCCCGCATTGGCCAGCTCCAGCAGCCGGGCAAGCTCCTGCGACTGAAGCAGCCGCCATTGCCAGGGGCGGTCGGGGAACGCGCGCAGCAAGGCTTCGTTGACCACCGGCTCCAGTGGGTCGACACCAGCGACCAGAATCCCATCGCCGCCTGGTGATTCCCACGCCACCACGCCATTGTCCAGCCACCAGCCGAGCGCATACGGCGATGCGCTCAGGAGGCTGCGGATGGCCTCCGCTTCCATGGGCCATTCCGAAGCGTGGATCAGCGGCATGCCCAGTTGTTCGGAAAGCACCGGCAGCAATGATTCTTCCGAAAGGGCGCCAAGCCGGACCAGAACGCTGCCGATGCGCCCACCGTATTGCTCCTGGAAAGCCAGCGCCTTGCCCACATCGTTGCTGGAAACCAACCGGCGCTCTACCAGAATCTCGCCCAGCCGCCGCCCTGCAATACCTGCTGCAGCGGAAGGCGGCAGGGGATGCGTGTCAATCGACGGATTCATGCTTGGACTATCCAGAAGGCGATGCGATACCGGAGGTCTAGGGGGTGCGGCGCATCGACGCCCGCAACCCCGCACTCACTCGAAGGTAAGCCGGGCGACATGGTATCCGCAAAACCCAAGCCGGAGCCATGCCCTCGATGGAGGCATCCGCGCGCAGATCCCGCCCTCCGATGGCGCCCGGAAGATGGAGACCAACCGGCTACCGTCGATCCTCCCGCCGGTGCTGCGCCAATTCGCGCAGCACCCGCCCTACGCCTTCGCGCCAATCAGGCAGTTCAAGATCAAAGTCCGCCACCAACGCAGAGGTGTCCAAGCATGAATACGCAGGGCGTCGCGCCGGCGTCGGATACTGGGCCGTGGTGATCGGCAGCACCTCCGGCATGTACCCGATCATTCCCATCGCATCCGCCTGCCTGAAGATTTCCTCGGCGAAACCATGCCAGCTGGTCTGCCCCGAAGCGGTCAGATGCCAGGTGCCGGACAGGCCGCCCGGATGCCGCAGCGCCTGCGCGGTGACGTCGGCGATCAGCGTCGCCGGTGTCGGCGTGCCGATCTGGTCGGCGACCACGCGCAACTGCTCGCGCTCGGCACCCACGCGCAGCATGGTGCGCAGGAAATTGCCGCCATGCGAGGCATACACCCATGCAGTGCGGAAGATCAGGTGGCGCCCACCCGCCGCACGCACCGCCTCCTCGCCATCGCGCTTGCTGGTGCCATACACCCCCAGTGGCGCGGTCGGCTCGTCCTCGCGGTAGGGCGCATTGCCCTGCCCGTCGAAGACGTAGTCGGTGGAGTAATGCACCAGCGGCACGCCATGGGCGGCGCACCAGCGCGCGATCACGCCCGGCGCCTGCGCATTGGCGCGGAACGCCGCTTCCGGCTCCTGCTCGGCGCGGTCCACCGCGGTGTACGCCGCGGCGTTGACCACCACCGTAGGCTGCAGACGGTCCAGCAACGCCGGCAGGCTGTCGGGCTGGTCGAAATCGGCCACTTCGCAGGCGCTGCCGTCGGGCAACGCACCGCTGCGGGTGGTAGCCACCACCGTGCCCAGCGGCGCCAGCGCGCGCAGCAGCTCCCGGCCCACCTGGCCGTTGCCACCGAACACCAGCAGCGTCATGGCGCGTACACCGGCAGGCGATCCTCTGCGATGTCCTTGAGGAACGGCGCGTTATCGTCCTTGGCCGAGAGCGTGGGCGCGCTGATCGGCCAGTCGACGGCGATGTCGGCATCGTTCCAGCGCACGCCGGCGTCGGCCTCCTTCACGTAGACGTCAGTGCACAGATAGCTGAACACCGCGCGCTCGGACAGCACCGCGAAGCCATGCGCGAAACCTTCCGGGATCCAGAACTGGCGGTGGTTCTCCGCGCTGAGCAGCACGGCTTCCCAGTGGCCGAAAGTCGGCGAGCCGCGGCGGATGTCCACCGCCACGTCATATACCTCGCCTTCCAGCACGCTGACCAGCTTGCCCTGCGGCCGCGGCCACTGGTAATGCAGGCCGCGCAGCACGCCCTTGACCGAGGTGGAGACGTTGCTCTGCACGAACTGCGTCGGCAGTCCATGTTCGGCGAACCGCTCGGCGTTCCAGGTCTCGAAGAACATGCCGCGCGCGTCGCCGAACACCGCCGGCTCGATCACTGCGCAGCCCGGCAGCGAGGTCGCGATCACCTTCATGGCACCACTCCGCGCTGCAGCAGTTTCTGCAGGTACTGGCCGTAGCCGTTCTTGAGCAGCGGTGCGGCCAGCGCTTCCAGTTCACCGGCGCCGATCCAGCCCTGCCCGTAGGCGATTTCTTCCGGGCAGCAGACCTGCAGGCCCTGTCGGGTCTGGATGGTCTCGATGAAGTTGGATGCCTCCAGCAGCGACTGGTGGGTGCCGGTATCGAGCCAGGCATAGCCACGCCCCAGCTGCTCCAGATACAACGCACCGGCATCCAGGTAGCACTTGTTCAGGTCGGTGATCTCCAGCTCGCCGCGCGGCGATGGCTTGAGCCCGGCGGCGTGGTCGCTGGCATTGCCGTCGTAGAAATACAGCCCGGTGACCGCGTAGTTGGAGCGCGGGTTCTCCGGCTTCTCGACCAGCCCCACGACCTTGCCTTCCTGGTCGAATTCGGCCACGCCGTAGCGCTCCGGGTCGTTGACCCAGTAACCGAACACGGTCGCGCCCGCGTCGCGGGCATCGGCACGCTTGAGCGTGTCGCGCAGGCCATGGCCGTGGAAGATGTTGTCGCCCAGCACCAGGCAGCTGGGCTTGCCGGCGACGAAGTCGCGGCCGATCAGATAGGCCTGGGCCAGGCCGTCCGGGCTGGGCTGGACCGCGTACTGGATGTCCATGCCCCACTGCGAACCGTCGCCCAGCAACGCCTGGAACAGGGCCTGCTCATGCGGCGTGTTGATGATCAGCACCTCGCGGATGCCGGCCATCATCAGCACGCTGAGCGGGTAATAGATCATTGGCTTGTCGTACACCGGCAGCAGCTGCTTGCTGACGCCCTTGGTGATCGGATACAGGCGCGTGCCGGAACCGCCGGCGAGGATGATGCCTTTGCGTTGGGTCATGTCGTCTCCGAGGATCAGGCGGCGGTGCCGATGCGCTGCAGGCGATAGCTGCCATCCAGCACGCCGTTGACCCATGCCTGGTTGTCCAGGTACCAGTCGACGGTGAAGGTGATGCCCTGCTCGAAGGTGTAGGCCGGTTCCCAGCCCAGGTCGTTCTTCAGCTTGGAGGCATCGATCGCATAGCGGCGGTCATGGCCGGGGCGGTCGGTGACGTAGGTGATCTGGCTGCTGCGCGGCTGACCATCTTCGCGTGGACGGCGCTGGTCCAGCAGCGCGCAGATCGCCTGCACCACTTCGATGTTCTGCTTTTCCGAATTGCCGCCGACGTTATAGGTCTCGCCGACCCTGCCCTTGGCCAGCACGGTACGGATCGCCTCGCAGTGGTCGGTGACGAACAGCCAGTCGCGGACCTGTTTGCCATCGCCGTACACCGGCAGCGGCTCGCCGGCCAGCGCCTTGGCGATCACCAGCGGGATGAGTTTCTCCGGGAAATGGTACGGACCGTAATTGTTGGAACAATTGGTGGTCAGCACCGGCAGCCCGTAGGTGTGGTGGAACGCGCGCACGAGGTGGTCCGAGGCGGCCTTGGAGGCCGAGTACGGCGAATTCGGCGCATACGGCGTGGTTTCGGTGAACTTGCCGGTCTCGCCCAGCGTGCCGTAGACCTCGTCGGTGGAGACATGCAGGAAGCGGAAGGCCTCGCCCTTCCCGGCCGGCAGCGCCTTCCAGTAATCGCGCACCGCTTCGAGCAGGCCGAGGGTACCGACCACGTTGGTCTGGATGAAGGCGCCCGGGCCGTCGATCGAGCGGTCCACGTGGCTCTCGGCGGCGAAATTCAGCACCGCGTCGGGCTGGTGTTCGGCCAGCAGGCGCTCGACCAGGGCACGATCGCCGATGTCGCCCTGCACGAACACATGGTCCGGATTGCCTTCCAGACTCGCCAGCGTGCGCAGGTTGCCTGCGTAGGTCAGGGCATCGAGGTTGACGACCTTGATGCCGCGGGCGACCGCCTCCAGCACGAAGTTGCCGCCGATGAAGCCGGCACCGCCGGTTACTAGCCAGGTGGGCACTATCTGTCTCCTGATACGTCCATACGCCCGGATCTCCACGATCCGAAGCTTGCTCCAGGCGGCAAAGGATACAGGCTGCCCCACCTTCGCTGCCTTGACACCACTGAAACGCGCGGCAAAGGCAGGCAGAAACAGGCCGCGGCAGGGCCACTGGCCTGCGGGGCCTGAGCAGGTATCCATACGCGTTCGCATGGGAATCCCCCACCCGCTAGAATCGGGACTTTCCTCCGTCCGGCATTGGCGCCGGCCCCCTGCAACCGAAGGATCCCGCAGCACATGAAAATCCTCGTCGCGTACAAGCGCGTGGTGGACTACAACGTCCGCATTCAGGTCAAGCCGGATGGTTCCGGCGTGGTCACTGACGGCGTCAAGCTCTCGCCGAACCCGTTCGACGAAATCGCGCTGGAAGAAGCCCTCCGCCTGCGCGACAAGGGCATCGCCACCGAGGTCGTGGTCGCCACCATCGCCCCGGCCGACGCCCAGGCACACCTGCGCAACGGCCTGGCCATGGGCGCCAACCGCGCCATCCACGTGGTCACCGACCAGGCCATCCAGCCGCTGACCGCGGCCCGCACCCTGCTCAAGCTGGTGGAGAAGGAGCAGCCGGACCTGGTGATCCTCGGCAAGCAGGCCATCGACGACGACGCCAACCAGACCGGCCAGATGCTGGCCACGCTGTGGGCGCGCCCGCAGGCCACCTTCGCCTCCAAGGTCGAGATCGCAAACGGCAAGGCCACGGTCACGCGTGAAGTCGACGCCGGCCTGGAAACGCTGGAAGTCGACCTGCCGGCGGTGATCACTACCGACCTGCGCCTGAACGAGCCGCGCTTCATCAAGCTGCCGGACATCATGAAGGCCAAGGCCAAGCCCCTGGAGACCCTGCAGCTGGCCGACCTGGGCGTCGAAGCCGCCGATACGTTCAAGACCACCCACTACGCCGCGCCGGCAAAGCGCAGCAAGGGCGTGATGGTCAAGGACGCCGCCGAACTGGTGGCCGCACTCAAGCAGAAGGGGTTGCTGTAATGGCCAAGATTCTCGTCATCGCCGAACACCTGGACGGCAAGCTCAACAGCGCCGTCGCCAAGACCGTCTCGGCCGCTGCCGCCGTCGGCGGCGATATCGACGTTCTCGTACTGGCTGCCGACCCGGCCGCCGTCGCCGCGCAGGCCGCGCAGATCGCCGGCGTCGGCAAGGTGCTGACTGTCGCCAACCCGGCCAACGGACACGCCCTGGCGCAGGTCCAGGCCCCGCAGATCGCCAAGGCCGCCGCCGGCTACAGCCACGTGTTCGGCCCGTCCACCACCACCGGCAAGGACCTGATGCCGGCCGTGGCCGCGCTGCTGGGCGTGAACCAGGTGTCCGACCTGATGACCGTGGATGGCCCGCACACCTTCAAGCGCCCGATCTACGCCGGCAACGCCATCATCACCGTCGAAGTGCCGGCCGACCAGGTGGTCGTCGCCACCGTGCGCGCCGCCTCGTGGCCGGAAGCGGCCAAAGGCAACAACGCCCCGGTCGAGGCCATCGGCGTCGACGCCGCCCTGCCCTCGCACACCCGCTTCGTCGGCCTGGCCGCCGGCAAGAGCGACCGCCCGGACCTGCAGAGCGCCAGGCGCGTGGTCTCCGGTGGCCGTGGCGTCGGTTCGGAAGAGAACTTCAAGGTGATCTACCAGCTGGCCGACAAGCTCGGCGCCGCCGTCGGCGCCTCGCGCGCCGCTGTCGATGCCGGCTATGTGCCCAGCGACATGCAGGTCGGCCAGACCGGCAAGATCATCGCCCCGGAACTGTACGTCGCCGTCGGCATTTCCGGCGCCATCCAGCACCTGACCGGCATCAAGGACGCCGGCACCATCGTGGCCATCAACAAGGACGGCGACGCGCCGATCTTCGAGGTTGCGGATATCGGCTTGGTGGGCGACCTGTTCGCCATCCTGCCTGAGCTGGAAGCCGCGCTCTGACACCGCCGGATAGGGGCGCCGGACACGGCGCCCCTATCCGTGCGAACCAGCTTTCGGGGCTTCCTGTCATCGCAGGCGCCATCGCATCCTTCGTATGCCCGGCCCTTACCTCTACGGGCGGCAAAGCCTGATCGTCCAGCAGGATGGTCGACCCATGAGGCGAGAACCGTATACGGGTATCCACGGCATCGAGTACACCAGACTACTCGCACCTGCCCGTCAGGACGGCGAGTGGCGGTGCCGTCGGAGTGGATGCACATAAAGCCCGCCGAGCCACGAACGGCGCCCGGCATATGAAGGCCAGGAAACGCTAGCCCTTTCTCGAAAGCGATCGATGAATGGGGCGCTTCGGCACAGCCTGGATGTCATATCCAAGGAAGGCCAGAAGAAACTGAAGCCCACTGATGATGGCCAATGCGGGCAGAACGACGGTACCTGTGGATGCGGGCACCCCTGAACGCGCGGCAATCCACCAATGCACGCCGCCGTGAACAAGCCCCCCGGTCAGCAGCACGATCGCAGCCATAAGCTCGAGGGACGCGACCGAAAGGTCTCGCAGATAATATCGGTATACGATTCTCTTCAAGAAATTCTTCAAGTGCTTCAGTGAAAACTCGCCGACGACCTGGGATATCCTGAGGTTGCTTTCCTCATCGGCATACCTTGCATCCATCGGGATATCCACCACCACTGCCCGCATCGTATTCAACCGAAACAGCATGTCGGTTTCAAAGAAATAGCGCCTGCTGATCGAACTGACGGGAAGTCTTTCTATTATTCTCGAATGGATGGCGGTGTACCCATTGGTTGGGTCGAATACATCCCAATATCCCGTCGATGCCTTTGACATGAAGGACAACCCAAGGTTTCCCACCCTGCGGAGCCATGGCATCTGCCGGATCTCGCCGAGATCCCAGAACCTGTTCCCTTTCGTGTAATCAGCCTCCCCCATCAGGATGGGAAGTACGAACTGATGCAGCAACGCCGGGTCCATCTGCCCGTCGCCATCCAGCTTCACGACGATCGTGGCTCCGTCCGCTGCTGCCCGCTGATATCCGGTAAGCATCGCGCCACCTACCCCTTGGTTGACGGCGTGTCGCAGCACCGTCACCCGCGGATCCCGGCATTCCTGTTCGACCAGATCACCGCTCCCATCCGGGCAGGCATCGTCGACGCAATAGATCCGGCTTACCTTGTCGTCAATCGCGCCGATCACCTGCAGCACATGCCTGCGCACTTTGTAACAGGGAATGACAACCGCGATTACGTCATTGGATTCAATCGAATTCATGGCGAAGCTGCCCACCTTCATTGCCGTTCACGCTGCCAGCACGAACACAAAGAGCCGCGATTTCCAGCCAGTATCGTTCCATACGATGACAAAAGACTCTCCTTCTTGTCATTGACAGGCCCCGACCTGATCGAAGCGATACAAGCTCTGCGGTCCAAACTCCAATCTTCCCAATGCCTCTCGATCAACATGCACGTCGGAAGGAGCAATGATCCACCTGACACCCGGCGGCAGCTCACCTGAGAAATCCGCTGCCTTCTCGATGCTACGGACATGCTGCAGACCGGCGAACTGCATGAGAAAGAACGAAGATTTTCCATACCGATCGTCGACAAGGATCAGGCCGCTTCCCGGCTGGGCGCCGACCAGACATTCCCGCAGCATATCGCCGGCCTCGATCATCGCCTGATTATCCCTTGAGACTTGTCGCAGCCAATTGGCCATCTGGACGTGGCTCCCAACCATCAGAAGCACAAGATAGAAGAGATAGGCCTTCGCCGCGAACCTGTCCACGAGTCCACAGATGAAGAAGATGAAGGCTGCAAGCACGACCAGCCACATCAGCCAATCGTTCATCCCCGGAAGCGACCAGTGCTGCAAAGCAGACGTAAAGAAAACAAATATATCGGGATAGTCCCATGGATAAATGTGGTACTGGAAACGCAGATAGAAGCTGAACATGAGCACCGAAACCAACAAGGCCCCGCTCATCACCTTCAGCCTTCGCGAGACATACACGGCCCATACCGAGAACAACAGCAGCAGGGGCAACAACGGTTCCAGATAGCGGCCGTGGAGGCGGTACCTCTCGAACTCGCTTACCTGCGATGCCGCGTTGGTGAACGCACCAATCATCGCCAGGAAAGCAATGCAGAGCAGCGCGAGAAGAACCGCGAACCGCCTCCGCTGAAGAGCCTCATCCGGGAGTGCAGTTTCGGCGCGACTTGCAGGCCGGGGCCTTGCCGCCTTCCAACATTCGCCAGCGATCAACAGGCAGCCCGGAGCGAACATCACCATCAGCACCCATGCATGCCCGGCAATATAATCGAGCATCGACCAGGCATTACCAAGCAGATACGCGGGCGAGGACAACCGCTGCAGATAATACGCGTAGAAACTGGAGACAACCCCGCCGCCACCCGCTTCGCCGGAAAGCAGGCGCACGACATGGACAAATACGCCGGTTGAAAAAATATAAAGCGCGGCACGGAGCAGGCCGGACTTCATCCCCGCCCACCTGCCGTCGATCCTGCCTATCAGATCGCTCACCGCAAAGAATGCCGCGGTGCCGACCACCAAGGCCACCGCATGAGGCTTTACGAAATATGCAGCTGCCGACACCAGAGCCGGCAGCAGAACCATCCAGGCCGACCGCCGGCTCGATGCCCACAGGGCAAGGAGCACGCCGGCATAGACGAGCGCCTGGAACTCAACCTCGGGGAGGAGAATCGTTGAATAGAAGGAGAACGGGAATGCCAGATAGACTATCGACGAAATGGCGGCGGTTTTCCTGTCGAAAGCACTGCACCCCAGGAAAAACACCAGCAGGGACGACAGCACGAACACCAGGGAATTGAACAAACGCCCCACGAGAGCCACATGCTCGACTGAAACCAGCGCCCATGCATCGAAAAGAAGCCGGTAGGCCTTGTTGTCGACGGGCTGCATCGCAGGGTCATAGCGATACAGCTCCTGCCCTTCAGCCGCGTATTTCGCCCCCATGAAGTAGGCATATTCATCACTGGCCATCACCGGTGATTCGGTGGAAACAACCCTGCCGACCAGGACAACAAATGCAACAAACATCGCAACCAGAAGCGCCTTTGGCACCTGCGTGGCGTACGCACGCTCCCAGAAATGCCTCATAGGAAATTCCAAAGGTAAGAAAAGAGGATATCTGGAAGCCGGACATTCCCGGCGCCACGGAAGATGTCGGGACCAGTCACTTCAGGATCACGGCCCGCCCGTTGTCACATACGACATTCTGCCCGCCACGTACGTAGGAAAGCACCAAACGGTAGGTGCCACCTTCGAGGGCCGAAGCGTCGATCTCGCTGGAGAAGCCCGACTTCAGCGCATCCGCAGCTCCACCGTGAGCCTGCCGCACATCCGGGCGATCGAGGGCGGGCACGATTTTCTGCTGCCAAACACGCCCGTCGCCCGACTGCGAAGCAATCCGGACTCCTATTTCGGAGGGCGCTACGCCATCAACCTCGTCAATAAGCCATCCACCGATCGGGAAGACCCTGCCCTTGGTCACGACGGGATTCATGTCCTGCACAACGGCACCATCCACCGTTTCAATGTTGCATGCCCCGGAAAGAACCGGGGCAACCGCCATTGGGGACTCGGCGACCAGGACCCCCTTCTCAGCAGCGACATCGGCCTGCCGGCCGGAAGCCGCCCGCTCAGGACGACTGCAGGCGGCAACAAGAAAAACCAAAGCCAAGGAAAAAAGAATTTTCATGCCGACTCTCTGCATGGACAGGCGATTCACATCGAACATATCAATGCTGGAATGTCGTGCCACCCGAGAGCGCGACATTCCTCCCATTGACCCGGGTGAAACCGTAACGTGGTGCCGGAGCTTGCCCGCGATGCGCGAAGAATACGTCCTGCTGATATACCTGGCGCGAAGATGGCGCACAGTGGAAAACCATGCTCCGCCTGGTCAGGTCAGGATTCACCGCAGGACTGCCTCCATGGGGCAACTGCGGATGCCAGATCGCCACGTCACCTTTTTTCAATGACGTTCGCGTCGGCGCATCAAAGCCGGAAGCCGTCCTGATCACGTCACCGTAGTACTGCTCCAGCGACTCACTGATCAGCGCTTCGCGCGGCGCCCCAGGCATGCGCGCCGCCACCGCGTCGTAGATGCCGTGCGGATCGCATTCAAAGCGATGCCCGCCGGGAACATACATGAGCGGGCCCGCATCCATCGAGATATCCTCAAGCGCAACCCACATGCCAAAGAAAAGATTGCGCGGGAAAGTTTCGAAGAAGGGAGAATCACGATGTATGGGCTGCTGGCTTCCATACTCGAAGTACAACGAGGAATAGATCGAAGCCTCATCACCAAACAGGAAATCGAGAATCTCCATCAGCCGGGAATTCGATCCGACATTTGCCGCCGACGCTGAAGTCAGGTGGAAGTTGACGACCCGCAGCAACCGCCCCGATGGATCCTTGTGCTTCTCCACCTCGGCGCCCAGACCATCGATGAAGCGCTGATAATCCTGGACAACGGCATCGCATTCCGAGCCGGCTATCGCCCCGGGGAGCACCACGAAACCATCGTTGATCATGCTCGAGCCGATGGCCTCCAACTGCCTATCCCCTCCTGCCCGCCGCTCCAACTGAGCGATCGCATCGACTTCATCCAGCCACAACCCTTCCATCGACCACTCCTCAGCAACTCGAAAATTGAAAAACCGGAAAGCCATCCCGATGCATCAGGCCGAAAGCATCGGCTTCGCTGCCACGAAGACTACGGGCCACGCGTGCCCGTCCGGATAAGGACACCCATTCGAGAAGACGCCCTCGACGGGGTTGAACGCAAGCTGGGCTTCCACCTTGCAGAAGCCCGCCTCCGTCAACATATCAAACAGATCCCGGCCAAACTGGGTGAAGACCAGGGCACCACCTTCGTCAACCGGGTTGCCATGATAGGCAGCGGGCAGGTCATGCACCAGCACGCCTTCGCTTATGCGCGCACGCCTGATGGACGTAGCCAGCTCCTCATAGAAAGGCGTGGAAAAGACCAGCCAGCCGCCAGGCGCAAGAATGCGATGGCACTCCCGCAGTGCGGCCATCGGGTCCGGCACATGCTCGAGTACATCGAAGTGCATCACCAGACCCAGCGCATCGTTCACATACGATGCATCATCCATGCTCTCGTGGCGCACCAGCAGCCCACCGCAATCCACAAGATCCCCGGATCGGTAGCGCGCCCCCAGGAATTCACTTCCCGTCATGCCCGGCACCCTTCGGAGCAGGGGCTCGAACATGGGCGTGAGCCGTTCGAACACCGCGGCTTCCGCGGCGACGCGTCCACGCGCCAGCACATCGTCAACGACCGCGAGTACGCCCCGCATCCTTCCGTTCAGGCCGCAGCCGCACAGCATGCCTTCTGATAGGTTCGCCCAGCCCTCCACGTCAGTCGGCTGGGCAAACCAACCCCATACGCCGCAGCCTCGGCAATAGCCGAACACCCCTCCCTCATCGAGTGAGCGTCTTTCCAGCATGGCCGCCATGGGAGACAAAGCATCCATCACCTGCTCCAGCGACGACATGCCGTCGAAGCCTCGCGTGGGTTCATCTGCAACCGGCATCACACCTCCTCCGCACGACCCGCAAGCCGTTCTCTACAAGCCTTATAATTCATCGGTTCAAGGCGCCGATACAAGGCCCATCGATACTTATGCCAGCCACGCCAGCCAAGGACAGTGATTGATGCCCCCTCTAGGACCCAGCTCAACCTCATCGATTTCTCCCGTTGCGCTCTCTGCATCGATCTGGCGCCACCGCGCCACGATCCGTGCACTGGCCAAGCGCGAGGTGCAGAGCAAATATAGGGGGTCGGTGCTCGGGGTCCTTTGGTCGCTGATCAACCCGCTGCTGATGCTTGCCATCTATACGTTCGTATTCAGCGAAATCTTCCGCATGCGCTGGGGCGGCGGACTGGACCACCCGCTGGACTTCGCGCTGATGCTGTTTACGGGGATGATAATTTTCGGCTTCATCTCCGAGACCCTGTCCCGCGCACCTCACCTGATCACCGGCAACCCCAATCTCGTCAAGAAGATCGTATTTCCCCTGGAAATATCCGCACCGGTAACGGTGATCAGCGGATTGTTCCAGCTCATGATCGGCCTGGCATTGCTGCTGATAGTGTTCACAGCGACCAAGGGACCGCCGCCGGCGACGGCCCTTCTGTTCCCTGCCGTCGCAATCCCGCTCATCCTGCTCACCCTCGGCGCGACGTGGTTCATATCGTCGCTTGGCGTTTTCATCCGTGACATCAGCCAGCTGATCGCACATCTGCTGATGGTGACGATGTTTCTTTCCCCCATCTTCTACCCGATAACCGCAATCCCGGAAAAGTTCCGTCCGTTCTTTTACCTGAATCCATTGACGTTTCTCGTCGAGCAGACCCGGAGAATACTAATCCTCGGCCTGCAGCCGGATTGGCCGCAGCTTCTGGCATTCACAGGAATCGCGGCGCTCGCCTGCTACCTCGGATTCGCCTGGTTCCAGTTCACCCGCAAAGGATTCGCCGATGTCCTCTGAGGTCGCACTGCGCGTCGATCACGTAAGCAAGGTGTTCCGCGCATATTCGAATCCAGCGAAGCGCCTCACCCATGCACTCGGCCTCCGCGCGAACAATGTCCTCAGGAAGATGGGGCTTCCGGAAATTGCGACCGATCAGGAAGCCGTCCAGGAGTTCGTCGCGCTCAGCGATATAAGCTTCGAAGTCATGCGGGGCCATACGACGGGCATTGTTGGGCGCAACGGCGCCGGCAAGTCGACGTTGCTGCAGATAATCGCGGGCACGCTGTCCCCCAGCCAAGGCACGGTGGATGTAAGCGGCAGAATCGCCGCGCTGCTGGAGCTCGGATCGGGCTTCAATCCCGAGTTCAACGGCATCGAGAATGCCAGACTGAATGCCGCGATTCTTGGACTTTCTCCGGGAGAGATCGACGAGCGGATGGACTCCATCCTCGCATTCGCCGATATCGGGCACTTCGTGAATCGGCCGGTCAAGACCTACTCATCGGGCATGATGGTCCGCCTTGCGTTCGCCGTTCAGGCCCAGGTAGATCCCGAGATACTCATCGTCGACGAGGCGCTTGCCGTCGGAGATGCGAAGTTCCAATCCAAGTGCTTTGCCAGGCTGGAGGCATTGAAGGAAACAGGAACCTCCATCCTGTTCGTATCCCACTCGACCGAGCAGATCGTCAGTCACTGTGATGACGCCATCCTGATCGAGGGAGGACGGCTGCAGCAACGCGGCCAGCCCAAGGATGTCGTCCATACCTACCTGGACCTGCTGTTCGGCAAACTTCCGGCGCAGGCGCCATCGAAACAACTCGCGCCTCAACCCGAGAGCCCACTGCCCACCGGCAGCGACGAAGTCCCGCTGGGAACCCACGGCAACGGCTATGCCAGCCAGCCACATTACAATCCCTATGAATTCCGATGGGGTGACGGAGCCGCCTGCATAGCGGATTTCAGACTCCTCGATAACGGCATGGAGGCTGCACAGATCATTGCGGCGGGAACCCCGTTGCAACTGCTGTTCGGAATATCGTTCCAGCGCGACATCAGCCGCCCGATCATGGGCCTGACGATCAAATCGAAGGACGGCGTCACTGTTTTTGGAACAAATTCGGAGCTGGTCCAGTTTACCGGCCTGCCCGCATCGGTGGAGGAAGGAGCGGAGATAGAAGTGGACATACGTTTTGACTGCAATCTCGGCCCCGGCGACTATTTCATATCGGTCGGCCTGGCCAGCAGGAACGGCGATGAGCTCGTCCCTCATGACAGACGCTATGACTCCATACACTTCACCGTCATGGACGATGAATGCTTTGGCTTCAACAAGCTACCAATGACATTCAGCATCAAGGAACTACGGTCTTGACTACCAGCAACAGCTACTCCGAACTTCTGCACCGGAACGGGTTTCGCAGGAGCGATGACTCGAGGGTATGGTCGTGCGGGCCGGAGGCCACGTTCGACTATACCGATGGTGATGAAGTCGAGACCAGGATCGCGGACATCATTGCGGCCAGCAGTGACGTTTCTCTTTTCTCGGAGGAGTTGGCTCTCCATCAGACCGACTGGGCATCCATCTATCATTTGAGCCCCATCCGCGCCAATCTGATGCGCCCACTGCATCAGATCCTCAAAAACCGCAGGATCCTGGAGATCGGCGCCGGGTGTGGCGCCATCAGCAGATACCTGGGGGAACAGGGGTGTGAACTCCTCTCCGTGGAAGGCAGCCAACGACGGGCTGCAATCGCCGCGAGCCGCTGTCGTGACCTGGATAACGTCACCATCGTCAACTGCAGGTTCGATGAGCTTCCGGAAGGACAACGTTTCGACGTCGTGACGCTGATCGGCGTGCTTGAGTATGCCCGCAAGTACTCATCGGAAGGTGATGGCATTGCGAGCACGTTGCGCAAAGCAAGATCGCTGTTGAGCGAAGACGGCGTGCTTGTGGTCGCGATAGAGAATCAACTGGGATTGAAATACTTCGCCGGAATGCACGAGGACCACCTCGGGCGCGCGATGGAGGGCATCCAGGACCACTACGCGCCCAACGGCGTGGTGACATTCGGCCGCCGCGAACTGTCCAATCACATCCGGGCTGCGGGCTTCGCTTCCTGCGAGTTCGCATTGCCATTTCCCGACTACAAGCTTCCCAGCAATCTGATTCTCCCTGCCGGCTGGGATGGAAACGAACGCTTTGATAGCGCCACGCTCGCGGGCCAGGCCACGCGCAGCGATCGCCAGCTCGATCATCCGCTGCTGTTTTCAACAAACCAGGCTTTCTCGGTAGCGCAACGCAATGGCCTGCTCGCGGATCTATCCAATTCGTTCCTGGTGCTCGCACAGGCAACCAGCGGCTCTCCCTGCTTCGCTCAGTTCTCTCCAGGGGTCCTGGCGCATCACTATGCTGCCGAACGGAGTCCGCGCTATGCCACCTCGACGACCATCCAGGAAAAATCCGGATCGATCGAAGTTTGCAGGCGGCCGCTGCTCGAGGATGCGCCGGCGAAGCACTCCACCCTGCTTTCCCATGCGTCACGGACTGAGCCATATGTACTCGGCAGGCACTGGGTGGATGAACTTGATCTGGTACTCAGCCGGCATGGCTGGACTGCGGACGACGTAGCGGGCTGGCTGCGCTCATGGCTCGAAGCGCTGCAACGGCATTCCACCGGTCCCGGCATGGCCGACAGGATCTCGCTGCACGACGAACTCCCGGGCAGCCTGATCGACGCCGTGCCAAGAAACCTGATCAGAGCTGCCGACGGCAGATGGATTTTCTTCGACCAGGAGTGGGAGCTTCTCCATCCCATAAGCCTTGGCTACCTGATGTTCAGGGCATTCAATGTGAGCCTGGCATCGATCACATGTGTAGCGGAACCGGCGGATATCGCGCTGCTGCACGTGCCGACGCTTTTCCGTGCATGTTTGCGGCAGCTCGGCCTGATCGTCACGGCATCCCATATCCTCGACTATCTCGACTTCGATGCCGCGTTCGAGAGCGAGGTTCGAGGCAAGCTGGCCAGGCCGCTTACGCTTGACCAATACGAGGCATATGTACTGGTATCCGCCCCGGATGTCACCTCGATGTTGCACGGCGCGAAGGCACGCATGCCAGCAGAGCTCCTGGAAACGCTGGCCCGGCAGAAGGCCATCCTCGAGTCCGCGCAGCAGGAGCATGGAGCTCTCCGGCACAGGCTCGAGGAGATGGAGAATGAAGTTGAAGCCCGCGTTGCGGAGCTTTCCGCATGCAATAGCCGCCTGGCTGAACAGAACGATCGCTTCGCGGAGACATCTTCGTTGCTGCATACGGCAAACGCTGCAACGATTTCCCTGCAGCAGCAGCTGCAGGGCGAGCGCAATGCCGTCGATCACCTCATCGCGGATCTCGACCTGATAAGGAACTCAGCCAGCTGGCGCCTCACCCGACCGCTTAGATCCACGAAGGCATTTGCCCGCGGAATACTTCATGCGGCCGTCACAAGCTCGACCAACGCTGCCCGGAAGATATATCGCAAGCTGCCTATTTCCATGCACAGCAAGCTCTCCATAAAGACTGCGTTGTTCGGAAATTTCCCGTTGCTTTTCTCAAGGACCAATGCATACAGGCGCTGGAGGGCCCATATCGCGACCCACGCGGCGGAAGTCCACGCGTATTCGCCTGCTGCCTACTTCGAATCATCGGATGCAATGGGCCTCCTGCCGGCTCTATACACGGCGGACGGCGTGGCGGAATGGCGGGACTACGGGGACGTCAAGCGCAGGATCGCGGAAACACTCCACTCGCATGAAGAACAGCCACCGGCTGCCGTCGGGATGCTGGACTTCAGCACCCGGGATCTGGAAAAGATCGCAGATCAACTGAGACTGCCCACGACCGGAGATTCGCCCGATGTGAGCATCGTGATTCCGGCGTACAACCATGCCGCCCGCACGCTCGAATGCCTTGCGTCGATTGCAGATTCCCATGATCCGGCAGGCCCGACAATGGAGATCATCGTTGCGGACGATGCATCAACCGAAGCGTCCGCTCTTGCCGTATCGCGCGTCGCCGGCATCCGCTTTGTCCGGCAGGAGGAGAATCTTGGCTTCCTGAGGAACTGCAACCGAGCCGGCGGGCAGGCCAATGGCAAGGCCGTGCTTTTCCTCAACAATGACGTGCAGGTAAAGCCGGGCTGGCTCAAAGCACTATGGACCTGCCTGAACTCCGATATCCAGATTGGAGCGGTCGGCCCCAGGATCATCTACCCCAGCGGTTGGCTGCAGGATGCGGGAACACGCCTTCATCGCGATGGAACTACCGAGATGATCGGGCTGAACAGCCTGCCCGACAAGGCTGCCTATTCGTATGACCGCGATGTGGACTATTGCTCTGGCGCCTGCCTGCTGGTGAGGCGGGCCGACTTCCTCGCCATTGGCGGCTTTGACGACCGGCTGGCACCCGCCTATTGCGAGGATTCCGATCTCTGCATGCAACTGCGCAAGCGCGGCAAGCGGATCGTGTTCTGTGCATCGGCGGAAATAGTCCATCACCTGAGCGTCACCTCCGACTCGCTGCCCAGCGACTACAAGCTCAGCTGCATAACCCGCAACCTTGGTATTTTCACCGAGAAGTGGCGGGAAGAACTGGATGCCATGCAGCAGGTACGCACCATCGCGTTCTATCTGCCGCAGTTCCACCCCGTCCCGGAGAACGATCTCTGGTGGGGCGAGGGCTTCACCGAATGGACGAACGTCACCAAGGCGCGCCCGAACTACGTGGGCCACGACCAACCCCGTATTCCGGCCGATCTTGGCTACTACGACCTTCGCCTCCCGGAGGTAATGAGCAAACAGGCTGAGCTGGCACGCCGCTACGGAATAGGTGGCTTCTGTTTCTACTACTACTGGTTCGCCGGCCACAGGCTCCTGGAACGGCCAATAGAACAGATGCTTGCATCGGGCAAGCCCGACTTCCCCTTCTGCCTGTGCTGGGCCAATGAGAACTGGACCCGTCGCTGGGATGGGCAGGAACAGGACGTCCTGATGGCCCAGCAACACTCAGATGAGGATGATCTCGCAGTCATCGAGGATCTCGCACGCTACTTCCGCAGCCCGAACTACATCCGCATCAACGGCAAGCCGCTCCTGCTTGTGTATCGCGTGACGCTTTTCCCTGATTTCGCCCGCACGTCTTCACTGTGGCGAAAGTATTGCCGCGAGAATGGCATCGGCGAGATATATCTGGCACAGGTCGAATCGTTCGAGTTGGCGAGTGCCGGCATCCATCCCGAGGATCTCGGATGTGATGCGGCCGTTGAGTTCCCCCCGCAAGGCATGGCCGAGCCCCGTCCGCCGTCGGGAGAAGTCGTCAACAAGAACTTCGTCGGCGCCGTCGCGGATTACCGCGATCTGGCCGTGCGCTACGCGACCCGCGAGCTCCCAGCCTACAAGCGGTTCATGGGGGTCATGCCCGGCTGGGACAATACCGCACGCAGGCAGAACAACAGCTACAGCTTCGAGCACTCCAGCCCTGGAGCATTCCAGGCATGGCTTGAGGCATCCGTCAAACGTACCCGTCAGCAGTACAGCGGCGATGAGCAGATCGTGTTCATCAATGCATGGAACGAATGGGCCGAAGGTGCGTACCTGGAACCGGACAGGCGCTTCGGCCATTCCTTCCTGCAGGCACACCTCAACGCGCTGGAAGCGGAGCATCTGGTCGAGCGCAAGACTTCCTTCCCCGGATGAGCAATATGAGCAACGGATCCGACATCGTCCTGATTGGACATCCTTTCGCACCAATTGGCTGCGGCGAGAGCCTGCGCTGCTCGTATCGTGCGTTCCGCTCTGTCGCACTCGCGCCGCTCCTGCTTGATGTATTCGGCCATTTCAAGCCGGAACATGACGCCGAACAGGAATTCGGCCGGGCCCTTACCGACAAGCTCGGACGGATCAACGTATTTCACCTCAACGCAGATGAAGTCGACACCGCGCTGTCGCTCCTTCAACTGCCCGCGGATTCCTACAACATTCTTTATCCGAACTGGGAGCTATCGCACTTCCCGGAGCCGTGGATCGGATCCCTGGATAGATTTGATGAGGTGTGGTGCCCTTCGCAGTTCATTTTCGACTCCATCGATGGCCATACCAGAGCGATTACCAGGCACCTTCCGGTCGCATGTGAAGTGACACTCTCGTCGATGCTCTCCCGCCGGTATTTCGGCATTCCGGAGAACGCATTCACCTTTCTGTTCTTCTTCGATTTCCGTTCATTCGCGGCCCGGAAAAATCCGGAGGCAGTGGTAAGCGCCTTTCTTCAGCATTGCCAGGCGCTGCCTACCGCCAACTCGCATCTGGTTGTCAAAACGAACGGAGCAGAAGCGGACCCTGCTGCATTCGAGCGGCTGCAGGAGACCTTGAGCCCCCTTCGCGGCCGGGTGACGTTCATCAACAGGACGATCAGCGACAACGAGATCAAGAACCTGGTCCGCTGCTGCGACAGTTTTGTTTCGCTTCATCGTTCCGAAGGCTATGGACGCGGCCTGGCCGAAGCGATGTACCTTGGAAAGCCGCTGATCTGTACCGGATACTCCGGGAATCTTGATTTCATGGATGCCCAGTCGGCCTTGCTCACCAGTTTCTCGCTCGTACCTGTCAAGGACGGGGAGTATCCATTCGCGGCAGGCCAGGTATGGGCAGAGGCGGACGTGGAGCAGGCCGCCAGGTTCATGTCCGAACTGTATCTGGACAGGGACCTCGCACGTGAACTTGGAAAACAAGCCTCCCGTACCGTCCGCTCACGCGTCAGCTATCGTACTGTGGGCATGAATTACAGAAGACGCATCCAGGAAATCCGCGATGAGATGCGGAATGGCCGCAGGATGCGGGCGCTCTAGGCAGAGCGTTCCAGTCAATGCTCAGGCCTGGTCGAGGATGCTGTCCTTGACCTCCGGCTTTGCAGGTCTTGTCCCCGGCAAAGCGCTGCCGGGGAATGCACCCGAGGCTCCACCAGGAAAGGCAGAAAGGCTGATCACGGAGCTCCGATCAGCCACTCGCTGGTTCTACGCATGAAGGTCCGTCGCCCCACGTCAAAAGGGAACCGCATCAGGGCGGCTCTGCTTGCTTGAGCACGAACCCGCTGTCAGCAGCGGCCATCCGTGATGCGCCGCAGATCCGCTTCAACCATCATTTCGATGAGCTGCTGCAACGAAGTAGTCGCCTTCCAGCCCAGCCTGTCCCGGGCTTTCGCTGGATTTCCGAGCAGAACATCCACTTCGGCTGGCCGCATGAATTTCTCATCAATGACCAGATGATCCTCCATGCGCAATCCAACATGGGCAAAGGCGATCTCGCACATTTCCCTTACGGTCGAGGTGATGCCCGTGGCCACCACGTAATCATCGGGCACGTCCTGCTGCAACATCATCCACATCGCTTCCACGTAGTCCCCGGCAAACCCCCAGTCACGCTTCGCGTCGATGTTGCCGAGCCTGAGCTCCTTCTGCCGGCCCAATTTGATGGACGCTACGGCGTGAGTCACCTTGCGGGTAACGAACTCGATGCCGCGCAGCGGGGATTCATGGTTGAAAAGAATGCCGCTTGACGCATGCATCCCATGGCTTTCGCGGTAATTGACAGTCGCCCAATGCGCCATCAGCTTCGCGACTCCATAAGGGCTGCGTGGATAGAAAGGAGTCAGTTCATCCTGTCGCTCCGCCTGGATCAGCCCGAACATCTCGCTCGTGGATGCCTGGTAGAACCGCGCCTCCGGGTTTACCAGCCTGATGGCCTCGAGAACTCTCAGCGCCCCAAGGCCATCCACGTCTGAAGTAAGCAGCGGCTGCTGCCAGGAGGTACCAACGAAGCTCTGCGCACCAAGGTTGTACACCTCCTGCGCATTCGACGACTGCATCGCGCGGATAAGCGACGACAGATCAGCCAGGTCACCGTCGATGAACTTCACATCATCAACGATCCCCAACTCGCGGAGACGCCATAGCGTATCGGTACTTCGGCGCGCGAGCAGCCCGCTGACCGAATACCCTTTTTCCAGCAGCAGCTTCGCCAAGTAGGCACCGTCCTGCCCGGTGATTCCCGTAATGAGGGCCGAATTTCCACGGATGCTCACGTCCTACTCTCCATTTCTTCAATAATGTCTTCCAACGTCGTCTCCCATCGGATCGTGGGAAGCCAGCCGGTATCCCTCGACACCAGACTGTTGTCCGCCACCATCCGACGCTGTTCCGCCGGGCGGAACTTCAAAGGATCCTGCTCTATTTTCGCCGCCACTCCTCTGAGTGCCAGGAGCTGCTCCAGGATCCCGCGAACGCTGCGCTCGACTCCACTGCAGAGCTGGTAGATCGCTCCAGAGGTGCCGGAGGCAAGCAGGCTGGCATAGCCGGAAACGATATCCCGGACATCGGTGAAATCCCTTGTCACATCGATGTCCCCGGCGCTGATAGCGGGGACGGCTTCCCCACGCGAGATCGCCACCACCTGGGCAGCGAGCGCCGGCACGACGAATGCATTGCCTTGGCCGGGCCCAACATGGTTGAAGGGGCGGGCAATCACCACATCCAGCCTGTTGGATCGATGCCACTGCAGGCACAACTGCTCCGCCGCCAGCTTGGAAACCGAATAGGGATTTCTTGGCGCCGGAACCAGCTCCTCCTTCACCGGCAGCTGGGATTCACGCACCGCTCCATACACGTCACCGGAACTGACATAGAGAAAGCGCCCGGAGAAACCAACCTTGTCCAATGACTGCAGCAGGTTCAGGGTTCCCATCAGATTGACCTCGAGAGTTCCGGCGGGATCCTCGAAGGATCGGGGCACGAAGCTCTGCGCTGCCAGGTGGATAACGTGATCAGGCTTGATCGAGGCGACCTGCGCATCAAGCGCAGATCGATCTCTTATGTCCACACATTGCAGGGTCGCGAACTCAACGCCGGCGAAGGCAGCAGAAGCCATCAGATGCCTGCCCGCGAAGCCGGACGCTCCTGTTACCAGAATGCGACGCCCGTTGAGCTCAGGCATGCAGCGCATGCTCCAGATCCCTGCGCAGGTCCCCAACCTCCTCCACCCCAACGCTCAACCGTACCAGCGCATCGCTGATGCCCAGCTGCTGGCGGCGGACTGGCGGAATCGAGGCGTGGGTCATCACTGCCGGATGGTTGACCAGGCTTTCCACGCCGCCGAGCGATTCGGCCAGGGTGAACAGTTCCGTGCGTTCGCAGAAGCGCCTGGCGTCCTCGAAGCCGCCCTTGAGGACGATGGAAACGATGCCGCCGTAGCCGCCCATCTGCCGGGTCGCGAGTTCATGCTGCGGATGCGACGGCAAGCCGGGGTAGATCACCTTTTCAATGGCTGGATGCGTCTCCAGCCAATGCGACAGTTCCAGTGCGTTGGCGCAATGCGCCTTCATGCGCAGTGGCAGCGTCTTCAGGCCACGCAGGGCCAGGAAGCTGTCGAACGGACCCTGTACGCCACCCACCGAGTTCTGCAGGAAGGCCATCTGTTCGGCCAGTTCGGCGTTGTCGCCGACGACGACCATGCCGCCGACCATGTCCGAATGGCCGTTGAGGTACTTGGTGGCCGAGTGCACGACGATGTCCGCGCCCAGTTGCAGCGGGCGCTGCAGCATCGGCGAAGCGAAGGTGTTGTCCACCACCACGATCAGGCCATGGCGCCGTGCGATGGCGGCGACCGCGGCGATGTCCACGATCTTCAGCATCGGGTTGGTGGGCGTTTCGATCCACACCATCTTCGTCTTCGGCGTGATCGCCGTTTCGAACGCGGCCGGATCGGTCAGGTCCACGAAACTGAAATCCAGCCCGGCGGTACGGCGGCGCACGCGCTCGAACAGGCGGAAGCTGCCGCCGTAGATGTCGTCCATCGCCACCACGTGGCTGCCGGCATCGAGCAGCTCGATCACCGTCGAGGTCGCGGCCATGCCGGAGGCGAACGCGAAGCCGCGGCTGCCGCCTTCCAGCGCTGCCACGCAACGCTCATAGGCGAAGCGGGTGGGATTGTGGGTACGCGAATACTCGAAGCCCTGGTGTACGCCGGGACTGGACTGCGCATAGGTCGACGTCGCGTAGATCGGTGGCATCACCGCGCCGGTGCTCGGGTCCGGCGACTGGCCGCCATGGATGGCCAGGGTGGTAAGCGACAGGCTGCGCTCGCCGTGCTGGCTGCGTGGATGCTGGTCCGTCATGGTGCTTTCCGGCTTAAAGGAGTGGAATTCTACCGGCCCGACCTGAACCAGCCGTTCCGGTGCCCGCGATCACTGCACCCGCCGCCGCAGGTAATTCAGCAGGTCGATGCGGGTGATCAGGCCCAGGAAGTCGCCGCCGTCCATGATGATGGCGACCTGGCCGCGGTCGAATACCGGCAGCAGCGCCTCGATCGGCGACTTCACGTCCAGGCGGTCGAGCTTGCTGACCATGGCGATGGCCACCGGGTCGCGGAAGCGCGCCTCGTCGCCATAGACGTGCAGCAGCACGTCGCTCTCGTCGATGATGCCAACCAGGCGGTTGCCGTCCATCACCGGCAGCTGCGACACGTCGTACAGCTTCATGCGCTGGTAGGCCGTGGTCAGCAGGTCGTTCGGGCCGACCACCACGGTGTCGCGCTGGCTGTACGGGCGCAGGATCAGGTCGCGCAGGTCGCCGTACTGCGGGCGCTCGAGGAAGCCGTTGTCCAGCATCCAGTAGTCGTTGTACATCTTCGACAGGTATTTGTTGCCGGTATCCGGCACCAGCACCAGCACCTTCTTCGGTACGGTCTGCTCGCGGCAGTACTTCAGCGCGGCGGCCAACAGCGTACCGGTGGAGGAACCGCCGAGGATGCCCTCCTTGCCCAGCAGTTCGCGCGCGGTATGGAAGCTTTCCGCATCGGTGATGGCGTAGGCCTTCTTGACCCGGCTGAAATCGGAGATGGACGGCAGGAAATCCTCGCCGATGCCTTCCACCAGCCACGAGCCCGACTTCTCGTTGAGCGTGCCATCGTTGATGTATTCGGCCAGGATCGAACCGACCGGATCGGCCAGCACCAGCTCGGTCTTCGGCGACAGCCTGGCGAAAGCGCGCGACAGGCCGGTCATGGTGCCGGAACTGCCGCAGCCGAACACGATGGCGTCGAGTTCGCCGCCCATCTGCTCGATGATCTCCGGGCCGGTGCCGAACTCATGCGCGGCCGGGTTGTCCGGGTTGCCGAACTGGTTGATGAAATAGGCGCCCGGGGTGCGCTCAGCAATGGCCCTGGCCAGGTCCTGGTAGTACTCGGGATGGCCCTTGGCCACGTCCGAACGGGTCAGCACGACCTCGGCACCCATCGCCTTGAGGTTGAAGATCTTCTCCCGGCTCATCTTGTCCGGAACCACCAGGATCAGCTTGTAGCCCTTCTGCTGGGCGACCAGCGCCAGGCCCAGGCCGGTGTTGCCGGCGGTGCCTTCCACCAGCGTCGCGCCGGGCGTGAGGTCGCCACGCTTCTCCGCCGCCTCGATCATCGACAGACCGATGCGGTCCTTGATCGAGCCGCCCGGGTTGGCGCTTTCGAGCTTGAGATAGAGCTCGCAGACGCCGGCATCCAGGCGCTGGGCCTTGACGATCGGCGTGCGCCCGATGAGTTCGAGTACGGAGGAGTGGATTGCCATCGATATGCTTGGAATCGCGCCGCGCGGCGGCCGGAGCCCGATTATCCGATGGATATGCCTGAAAGTCAGGCGACGATTGGTTCTTGCGCCATCGCCATCCCGCCTCTGCGCAAGTGACGCGGGCAATGGCGACCGACGAGGAGGCCGCCATTGCCCGCGACGGAAAGACTCAGCGTGGGGAAGGTTCAGTTGAGCCGGTCTTCATAGATCCGCAGCAGTTTCTGCTTGGCCAGCAGCTTTTCGCGTTTCATCTGCCCCAGGGTCACATCGTCGATGGGGAGTACTCCCAGTTCCGCATCCATGCATTTCTTGTTCAGCTTCTGGTGCTGCTGATAGAGCTGCTTGAACTCGGGGTTGACCTTGATCAACGCGTCGATCTCACTCTGCGGCTGCCCTTCGAACATGACTACCTCCTACATGCGGAAACACGAACGCCCCGGCCTTGCGGCACGGGGCGTTTCGGGATGGAGATCCGGGCGGGGCACGGCCGAACCTTCAGCCGCCTTCCGGTCCATTCCCCGGAAGCTGTCTGGTACTGGTTCGCGCCACGGTTGCACTGGCCCGGTCCTCCGCTGTCCGGACGACGAGAATGTCGCCCGGACGATTGACCCTACGCCTGAAAAAAGGTTCCGGCAAGGGGAGCAGAGAGAGCCTGAAAAGGTTCAGGAACGGCCGCACGTCCTGCCTTCTCGGCACGCCCGTGCGGTACCAGATGGCCCCCGTCAGAGGAACACAACCGGTAGTGCCGGAGCGGGACAACGCCCCACTCCATGGGTGTCGGCACGCATCACGGCGCGACGATCACCTCGGCCGAACGCGCGCGCGTGGCGGCGGCTTTCTTGCCGCTGACCTGGATGCGGTTGGCGCCGACGCCAGCCGCCACCAGCGCATCCTTCAACGCCTGCGCGCGGCGCTGGCCGACGCCGTTGGCGCTGTCGTAGCCCTCGATGGTCACCCGCCCCTTCCTGCCGATGTTCAGGTACTCGGCCAATGCCTTGAGCTGGTCGCGCGCGGCACTGGACGGGGTCGCCTGGCCCGCCGCGAAAGCGTCGCCGGCGAGGGTGAATATCTCGCCGCGGTTGTCGAACTTCGAGGCCGGCAGCTTCTGTCCGGAGACCAGCTCGGCCTCTTCGCGGGCCAGCTTGGCCGCATTCTGCTGGGCCGAGTTCACCCGCGCCGCCTGCTTGCCCGCCACGCTGGTCAACGCCGCCTCGGCATCCTGCCTGGCCAGCGTCTCGGCCTCGGCGGCCTGGCGCATGCGTTCGGTCTCCTCGGCCTGGATCTGCGCCTGCACGCGCAGGCGCTCGGCCTCCTGACGCGCGCGCGCGGCTTCGCGGCGGCTGGCCTCGACCAGTAGTTCGCTGCGCGTGCGTTCGAGCTGGTCGACCTCGCGGCGGGCGGCTTCGGCACGTGCGCTGGTCTCGGCGATCGTCACCCGGCGCTCGGCCAGGTAGCGCGCCTGGTCCAGCTCCTTGCGCTTGGCCTTGGCCAGCACGCCGATCGCCTGTTGCGCCTGCAGCCGTTCAAGCGCCGCCAGGTCGGTGGTACGCGTGTCGGCCTGCAGCGCGATCAGGCGCTGGTTCAACATCGCCACCGCCGGGTCTTCGGCGGCGGCGGACGCCAGCATCGGCATGGCCAGCAGGCCGGCCACGAGCAGAGTGCGGATACCCATCAGTGTCCCTCCCCGGTCGCCAGCTGGCGTTGCAGGCGTTCCACCTCGGCCTTGCGCTGGGCCAGCGTGGCCAGCGCCACGGCTTCCTCGCTCTGCGCGCGGGCCAGGTCGGCGTCGACCGTGGCGCGCTGCGCGAGCAACGGCGCCTGCTTGCGCTCGCGGCGGTCGCCGGCCGCGCGCTGGGCCTGTTCGAGCTGCTGCCGGGCCAAGGCCATGGTGTCCGGCGCGTACTGGTCGGCGTCGGCGCGGTCGGCGCGTTCCACCGCCTGTTGCGCGGCAAGCAGGTCGGCCGCGGCCGGATCCTGCGCCATCGCGCTGGCACAGAGCGCAGATGCGCACGCGGTCACATACAGGAGGTGTCGCAAGTGTGCGAAGCTAGGTTTCATTGGGGAGCCGTCGCGAAAGTGTTGAGCGCGGCCATTGTCGTCAAGGCCGCCGTGTGCTTGCAACGGTGGGCGGCCATTGCCCGGGGAATCGCATCCATGGATATCGGCTATTTCCTGAAGCTGATGACCGAAAAGAACGCTTCGGACATGTTCCTGACCACGGGAGCGCCTGTCCACATCAAGATCGAGGGCAAGCTCTATCCCTTGGGCAATACCGGCCTGCCGCCGGGCATGGTCAAGAAGATCGCCTACTCGCTGATGGACGAGGGCCAGGTACCGCAGTTCGAGCGCGACCTGGAGCTGAACATGGCCATCGCGCTGGCCGACGTGGGCCGATTCCGCGTGAACGTGTTCAAGCAGCGCGGCGAAGTGGGCATGGTGATCCGCGCGATCAAGAACCGGATTCCCTCGATCGAGGAGCTGAAGCTTCCGGACGTGCTCAAGGACGTGATCATGACCCCGCGCGGCCTGGTGCTGGTGGTCGGCTCCACCGGCTCGGGCAAGTCCACTTCCCTAGCGTCGATGATCGACCACCGCAACGCCACCACCACCGGGCACATCCTCACCATCGAGGACCCGATCGAGTTCCTGCACCGGCACAAGCAGTCCATCGTCAACCAGCGCGAGGTCGGGCTGGACACCCATGCCTTCCACAACGCGCTGAAGAACGCGATGCGCGAGGCGCCGGACGTGATCCTGATCGGCGAGATCCTCGACGCCGAGACGATGGAAGCGGCGATTGCCTTTGCCGAAACCGGCCACCTGTGCCTGGCCACCCTGCACTCCAACAATGCCGACCAGACCATCGAGCGCATCCTCAACTTCTTCCCCGAGAGTGCGCACCGCAACGTGCTGATGAACCTGTCGCTGAACCTGCGCGCGGTGGTCAGCCAGCGCCTGGTCAAGGGCACCGACGGCCGCCGTCGGCCAGCGACCGAAGTCCTGATCAACACGCCGATGATCCGCGACCTGCTGCGCCGCGGGCAGGTGCACGAGATCAAGCAGGCCATGGAGCAGTCGCTGGAGGAAGGCATGCACAGCTTCGACCAGTGCCTGTTCCGGCTGGCCAAGGACGGGCTGATCGAGCAGGAAGAAGCGTTGCGCGCGGCCGATTCGCGCGACGGGCTGGCGCTCAAGTTCCGGCTGTCCGAAGGCGCCAGCGGCGAACACGACCCCTACGCGGATTTCTCCGCGGCGGCGGCGCCGTCGTCCATCACCCACGGGTTCTGAGCGGATCACGCCTTCGATGGCGCATCGCAAAGCCCCGCTTCGGCGGGGCTTTGTCGTTGTTGCTGTCCTTCCGCGATGCGATCAGGCGGCGTCCGGCTGGTTCTCCGGCCGCGCGGCGTCGAACGCAGGCAGCGCCAGGCAGGCGGCCTCGATCCGGCGCAGGGTCGGGAAAGCCTCCATGTCCAGGTGGAAGCGGCGCGCGTTGTACAGCTGCGGCACCAGGCAGCAGTCGGCCAGCCCCGGCGCATCGCCATGGCAGAAGCGGCCGGTCTGCGTCGAGCCCGCCAGCGCGGTTTCCATCGCGGAAAAGCCGGTGCGCATCCAGTGCAGGATCCATTCGTCGCGCTCGGCCTGCGGCACGTTCCATTCCTGGTCGAAGAACTGCAGCACGCGCAGGTTGTTGAGCGGGTGGATGTCGCAGGCCACCAGCTGCGCCAGCGCGCGCACCCGCGCACGGCCGGCGGCGTCGGCCGGCAGCAGGGCCGGTTGCGGATGGGTTTCTTCCAGGTATTCGAGGATCGCCAGCGACTGGGTCAGCACCTGTTCGCCGTCGCGCAGCGTCGGCACCAGTTCCTGCGGGTTGAGCGCGGCGTAGGCCGGCGCATGCTGCTGGCCGCCGTCGCGCACCAGGTGCACCGGTGCGATGGCGTAGTCCAGGCCTTTCAGGTTCAAGCCGATGCGTACGCGATAGGCGGCGCTGGAGCGCCAGTAGCTGTAGAGCGTCAATGCCGGTTGCATGTCCGTTTCCTGTTGCCTGCAGGCCACCTTACCCGCCGGCGATGGGGTGGCCCGCACCGCCGGTCGGTCCATCGCGCCGCCGGCCGGGAACGCCTCGCGCCGGTCCGCGCGCGGGTGCCCACGGACCGGCGGATGCACGCACTGTCCTCAGGGCCTCGCAGCCTGCTCGATGCGCTGTTCGATGGCGCCGAAGATGCTGTTGCCCGCGCGGTCGAACATCTCGATCCGCACCACGTCGCCAAAGCTCATGAACGGCGTGGACGGCTTGCCGTCGCGCAGCGTTTCCACGGTGCGGCGCTCGGCGAAGCAGGAAGCGCCTAGCGAGGTGTCCTCGTTGGCGATGGTGCCCGAGCCGACGATGGCGCCGGCCGACAGCGGGCGGGTCTTGGCCGCATGCGCCACCAGCTGGGCGAAATCGAACTGCATGTCCACGCCCGCTTCCGGCGCGCCGAACCACTCGCCGTTGATGTGGGTCACCAGCGGCAGGTGCACCTTGCTGCCCTGCCAGGCTTCGCCCAGCTCGTCCGGGGTGACGAACACCGGGCTCAGCGCCGAGCGCGGCTTGGACTGCAGGAAGCCGAAGCCCTTGGCCAGTTCGGCCGGGATCAGGTTGCGCAGGCTGACGTCGTTGACCAGGCCGACCAGCTGGATGTGGCCAGCGGCCTGCTCCGGCGTCGCCGCCATCGGCACGTCGTCGGTGACGACCACGATCTCGGCTTCCAGGTCGATGCCGTAGTCCTCGCTGATCACCTTGACCGCGTCGCGCGGGCCATGGAAGCCGGCGCTGGTGGCCTGGTACATCAGCGGATCGGTGTAGAAGGTTTCCGGTACCTCGGCGCCGCGCGCCTTGCGCACCCGCGCCACGTGCGGCAGGTAGGCGCTGCCGTCGACGAATTCGTAGGCGCGCGGCAGCGGCGCGGCCAGCGCCTGCATGTCCAGGTCGAACACGCCGTCGGCATCGCCGCCATTGAGCGATTCGGACAGCGCGTTCAGCCGCGGTGCGACGTTGGACCAGTCCTCCAGCGCCTGCTGCAGGGTGGCGGCGATGCCGGTGGCACGCACGGCGCGGGTCAGGTCGCGCGAGACCACGATCAGGGTGCCGTCGCGGCCACCTTCCTTCAGGGAACCAAGCTTCATCGGAGCATCCAGTTCAGGGTCGGAAAATAAGTTTCGATTGTAACGAATAGTCTGACAACGACCAGCGCCGCGGAAGGAACGCCGGGCCATCAGGCATGCGCGCAATGGCGGGCGCCCGCCCGGCCTGCACGTTGCGCCCTCCGGGGCCGGCAACGGAACCATTCCCCAAGGGCGCCGGGAAACCCCTGGCACCCTGACCATACCTGAACAGGGGTTTTTGTACCGCTCCCGAACATCCCTTAGACTATCGCGGTCTGCCAGCGGCCGTCCGTTTCCCTCGGGGATTACCGGCGGCGCAGGATCCTCCCGGGGAATCCGCCCGCCCGCTCCCACTCCGACGCCTTTCGTCATGCATTCCGGCCTGCGCGCCTGCGCCGGTCGCACCCCACCTCGCAGCGCGGTTACACGGGAACGCTCCGAGCCGGTCGGTCATGCCGATCGCCAGCGCCAGCCTTTGCTGGCCGGCGCGTCCATCACGGAGTTTCCAATGTCGTTCGAAGATCTGGGCCTTGCGCCCTTCCTGCTGCGCGCGCTCGCCGAGCAGGGCTACGAAAACCCCACCCCGATCCAGCAGCAGGCGATCCCGCTGGTGCTGGAAGGCCACGACCTGCTGGCCGGCGCGCAGACCGGTACCGGCAAGACCGCCGCGTTCGGCCTGCCACTGCTGCAGCACCTGGCCACCTCGGCGCAGGAAGTGCGCAGCGGCCCGCGCCGGCCGCGCGCGCTGATCCTCACCCCCACCCGCGAACTGGCCACCCAGGTGCATGACAGCCTGCGCGGCTACAGCAAGTACCTGCGCATCCCCAGCACCTGCATCTACGGCGGCGTCGGCATGGGCAACCAGCTCGACATCCTGCGCCGTGGCGTGGACCTGCTGGTGGCCTGCCCGGGCCGTCTGATCGACCACCTGGAGCGCCGCAGCGTCGATCTGTCCGGCATCGAGGTGCTGATCCTGGACGAGGCCGACCGCATGCTCGACATGGGTTTTCTGCCCTCGATCAAGCGCATCCTGGCCAAGCTGCCCAAGCAGAACCGCCAGACCCTGCTGTTCTCGGCCACCTTCGCCGACCCGATCAAGCAGCTGGCGCTGGAATTCATGCGCAACCCGCGCGAGGTGATGGTGACCCCGCGCAACACCGTGGCCGAGACCATCGCCCACCGTGTGCACCCGGTCGATGCCGGGCGCAAGCGCGAACTGCTGCTGCACCTGCTGGCCCAGGATTCGCGCGAGCAGACCCTGGTCTTCGCCAAGACCAAGCACGGCAGCGACAAGCTGGCCACGTTCCTGGACAAGTCCGGCATCAAGACCGCGGCGATCCACGGCAACAAGAGCCAGAGCCAGCGCCTGCGCGCGCTGGGCGACTTCAAGGCCGGCCGCGTCACCGTGCTCGTGGCCACCGACATCGCCGCCCGCGGCATCGACATCAACGAGCTGCCCAAGGTCATCAACTACGACCTGCCGATGGTGGCCGAGGATTACGTGCACCGCATCGGCCGCACCGGCCGCAATGGCGCCAGCGGCCAGGCGGTCTCGCTGGTGGCGCAGGAAGACGCCAAGTACCTGCGCCAGATCGTGCGCCTGCTCGATCGCGACATGGACATCCGAGACGTGGCCGGTTTCGAGCCGCAGACGCCGATCCGCTGGGGCAACAGCGCCCCCGGCAAGGCCGAGCAGCCGGGCGGCGAACGTCCGCCGCGTCGCGGCAACGGTGGCCGCCCTGCCGGCCACCGCGACAACAATCCGAGCCAGCGCCGTGGCGGCGCGGGCGCGCCCTCCGGCGCGCCGCGTGGCGAAGGCAACAGCCAGCGCCGCGAAGGCCAGCCGGCCGGTGCGGCACGCCGCCGACGCGGCGGCCGTGGCCGCGGCAACGCATCACGGCCGAACAGCGCGGTCTGACCGACGCCCGGTACCGGAGAAAGGAAACGGCCGCATTGCGGCCGTTTCCTTTTCCTTAGCCCTGCGGAGGGCCGGCCCCGGACAAGGACAAGGACAAGGACAAGCCGTATCCAACGCTCCAGGTGGGCCCGTCACCTGCCTTCATGCGGATATGGCGGAAAGCGCATGCGTCCCCTTCATTCCCCTGAGCGGATCGATTTCCGGCGCAAGGGATTTCCTGCTCTGACCGTTACAATCGCGGCATGGATATCTTCAAAGATTTCACCCTCGAGGCCGCCCACCGGCTGCCCAACGTCCCGACCGGCCACAAGTGCGCGCGCCTGCACGGGCACTCGTTCCGCGTGCGCCTGGAGGTGAGCGGCGAACCCGGCGCCGAGTCCGGCTGGGTGATGGATTTCGGCGACATCAAGGCGGCCTTCCAGCCGCTTTACGATCAGCTCGACCATCACTACCTCAACGACATCCCGGGGCTGGAAAACCCGACCAGCGAGCGCCTGGCGATCTGGATCTGGGACCGGCTCAGGCCGGCGTTGCCGCAGTTGAGCGCGGTGACCGTGCACGAGACCTGCACCTCCGGCTGCCGCTACCGCGGCAGCTGACCTGAACGATTCCCCGGCGGCGGCAGGCGCCGGGCTTCCGCACTACCGCACCCGGCATTATGCTGCGTCGCAACAAATGACGGAGCACGGCCATGGCTGCCCGGTTCGACGACGGTATCAGCGGCTACACCCGGCAGTTCGCGGCACTGGCCAATCGCGCCAACCGGCTGGCACTGGAGAACGCGGAAAGCGCGTTCGGCGTGCAGCTGCGCACTTTCGAACGCAATGCCAACGCCACCGCCGGCTTCCTCGGCGAACTGGCGCAACCCGGCCCGCAGGCCGACCTGCCGTCGCTGCTGCCCAAGGGCCTGCAGGTGGCGCAGGAAAACCTGCAGCGGCTGGCGACGGCCGGGCAGGAAATCGCTGGCCTGGGCCTGAAGACCGGGCAGGCACTGGCCGAACTGGCCGGGCAACCGTTCCAGAGCAGTACCGCCAGGCGCCCACGCGCCAAGGCCAGCTGACGCACCCTCTCAACAGCGCGCGGAACCCCCTCCCCCGCGCCCTGTCCGGACCCGGCAACGACCTCTCTCCCGTTGCCGGGTCTTTCTTTTTGTCGTCGCCATCCTGTCGATGCCCCTTCAGGCGATTGCCAGGGAGTATCGGGAATCGCTCCCGGCGATTTCTCTATCGCCGCCATCGCTGGCCTCGCCTCTTCCGGCCAGCAACGGACGACCGTCAGGAACCGTTCCCGCGAGCGCCACGCGGAACCACCGCCGGCGGGCAGCGGTTAGACTCTGGGCATGTTCAGTGCCACCACGCTCACCGGCAGCAAGCCGGAACAGTACGCCCAGCTGCTGGCCCAGGCCCGCGCGCTCGTCCATGGCGAAACCGACCGCATTGCCAACGCCGCCAACCTCTCGGCGCTGGTGTATCACGCGCTGCCGCAGCTCAACTGGGCGGGTTTCTATTTCTTCGACGGCACCGAGCTGGTGGTCGGCCCGTTCCAGGGCCTGCCGGCCTGCGTGCGCATTCCCCTGCACAAGGGCGTGTGCGGTGCGGCGGCCAGCACCCGCCAGACCCAGCGCGTGGAAGACGTGGACGCCTTCCCGGGCCACATCGCCTGCGACTCGGCCTCGCGTTCGGAACTGGTGGTGCCGCTGGTCCATGACGGCGCGCTGGTCGGCGTGTTCGACCTGGACAGCCCGGTCACCTCGCGCTTCGATGCCGACGACCAGGCGGGGCTGGAAGCCATCGCCCAGGTATTTGTCGAGGCGCTGGCATGAGCGCACTGAAACTGCGCAACATCGGCCCCAAGAGCGCGGCGTGGCTGCGCCAGGTGGGGCTGCGCAGCGCCGAGGACCTGGCCGCCGTCGGCGCGGTTGGCGCCTTCGTCAAGGTACGCCGCGCCGGCTTCAAGCCCAGTCTCAACCTGCTCTATTCGCTGGAGGGCGCGCTGGTCGGCTGCCACTGGCAGGAAGTGCCGGAGGCACGCCGCCAGCAACTGGTCGCCGAGTACGAAACCGCGGCCGGCGGGTTGCCGACCGCACGCGCCGGACAGATGGCCGGGCCGGTGCGCGAGACCCATATGCAACCCGATATGGCCCCTGACGACAGCGGCGACGACACCGGCGAGATCCGCTTCGGCGAGGATTGAAGCGGCCTCCTGCCAGCCCGGCAGCTACGGCAGGGGCAGTGCGACGCCGCCCAGCAGTACCAGCGCCAGCAGCAGCAGGCTTTCGGTGACCTCGACGCTGGCGCCGAGGCAATCGCCGGAAATGCCGCCCAGCCGGCGCCGCCACCAGGCCGCGATCAGCGGCACCAGCAGCAGCGCGAGCAACAGCGGCCAGGCGACGAAAGCGGTGACCGCCGCCAGCAGCAGCGCCCACAGCCACATCGAGCGCAGGCTCAGCTGCCAGGAAAAGCGCTCGGCCATGCCCGCGCCATGCAGCGAAGGCAGCAGGCGGCTCCACCACAGCGTGCCCCAACGCGCCCACGCCGGCACCAGTACGATGCCGAACCACAGCGGACCGGCGGCGAGTTCGGTCAGCAGCACGAACTTGAGCAGCAGCTGCATCACCAGCGTGACCACGCCGAACACGCCCATATGCGGATCCTTGAGCACCTCGAGGAAGCGCTGCGGATCGCGGTGCGCGGCCCCGAAAGCGTCGGCCACGTCGCCCAGCCCGTCCAGGTGCAATGCACCGGTCGCCCATACCCACAGCAGCAGCGTGAGCACGCCGGCCAACCAGGGACGATCGGCGATCAGGTACAGCGGCACAGCCAGCAGCACGCCGATGAGCGCGCCGACCAACGGGTAGTACACCGCCGCGCGGCTCAGGTCGTCGTCGCGGAAATCCTTCACCTGCGGCGTCGGCAGCCGGGTCAGGAACTGGATGGCCAGGATCAGCCGGCGCACGCTCATGGCTGGCACAGCTCCAGCAGTTCGCCCCACAACTGGCCGTCCTCGCCACGCTCCACGCGCAGGCGCACGCGGGTGCCGTAGTCGATGCGCATCGCCCACAAGGCTGCCAGTGGCATGCCGCACGCTCGCGACACCGCCAGCCGCAGCACGCCGGCGTGGCTGACCACCAGCACCGGCCCGGCACCGTCGTCTTCGTCCTCGTCAAGCAGTCGCTGCAGCTGCGCGTCGATGCGCGACTGGAACTGCTGCCAGCTCTCGCCATTGGGCGGCACCACCGCGTGCGGTGCGTCGTAAAGCCCGGCCAGCAGCTCGGCAGGGATCTCGTCGTAATGGCGACCGTCCCAGTCGCCGAAATCCAGTTCGGCCCAATCCGGGTGGATCTCGCAGAACAGGTCGCGGCCAGCGACCAGCGCGGTGGCGGTATCCAGCGCGCGGCGCCGCGGCGAAGCGATCACCCGGCTCCACTGGCCGCCGCCATGACAGCGCAGCAGCGCATCCATCGCGCCGTCGAGCAACGGCGGATCGGTGCGGCCATCCAGATGGCCCTGGCGGCCGGTGGAGGCATGGCGCATCAGGTCCAGGATCATGGCGCGGCGCTCCGCTCGGCGACAGCAGCTTCGGCGAAGGTCGCCATGCCGTTGTGCAATGCGCAGGCCAGCCGCAGCAGCGGCAGCGCCAGCGCGGCACCGGAACCTTCGCCCAGGCGCAGATCCAGCTGCAGCAGCGGTTCGGCCTGCAGGCTCCCGAGTATGAGCGCATGGCCACGCTCGGCCGAGCGGTGCGAGAACAGCAGCCATGGCCGCAGCGATGGATTGATGCGCACCGCGGCCAGCGCCGCGGCCGAAACGATGAAACCGTCCACCAGCACCGGCACGCCGCGCTGGGCGGCGGCGATCATGGCCGCGGCCAGTGCGGCGATCTCCAACCCGCCGACGCGGCGCAGGGCTTCACGACCGGGATCGGTGGCGGCCGCGATCGCGTCGCCATGCAGGGCCAGCGCACGTGCGGTCACGGCCTGCTTGTGGGCGATGCGCGCCGCATCCAGGCCGGTGCCGGCGCCGACCAGCTCCACCAGCGGCAATGGCCCGAGCGCCGCCGCCAGTACGCTGGCCGCGGTGGTGTTGCCGATGCCCATCTCGCCAAGCAGCAGCAGGTCCGCGCCGTCGCCGCAAGCGGTTTCCACCGCGCGCCGGCCGGCGGCGAAGGCCGCATCGAGGTCGGCCGGCGTCATCGCCGGACCGGTGCTGAAATCGTCGGTACCACGCCGCGGTTTGTCGCAGGTCACGCCGGCCACCGGCTTATCGGCCAGGCTGCCCACATCCCAGACATGCAGCGGCAACCCCAGTTCGCGCGACAGCACGGCGATGGCAGCACCGCCGGCGGCGAAGTTGCGCAGCATCTGCACCGTCACCTCCGCCGGATACGCCGACACGCCCTGTGCGGCGACGCCATGGTCGCCGGCGAACACCAGCACCGGCACCCGCGCAGCCTGCGGCTGCTCACGCCCCTGCAGGGCGGCCAGCTCGATGGCGAGTGTTTCCAGACGTCCCAGCGCGCCCTCCGGCTTGGTCAGTTGCCGCTGGCGGGCGATGGCGTGCTGCCGGTGCGCCTGCGAAGGCGCCGGGCAGGGCCGGGTGAACCATGCTTCTGTCACGTGTGTTCCGATACCGCGTTGCAATCGCGCATTGTAGGGCGCGGGCCGCTTCCACGATGTGCCGTGCCGGGCGCCAATCCGGCGATGCCCGCCCGCCATCGGGCGGAGCGGGCGGCGGAGCGGGCGATGGCATAGAATGCGCGCACTTTCGGGTGACCGGCCGGACTTGCTCCGGCCGGTTGAAACGGGAAGCCGGTGCCGCGCATGCCAGGGATGCCCCTGCACGCGCCATTCCGGCGCTGCCCCCGCAACGGTAAGCAGGACAAGGACAGGCATACCGCCACTGTGCATCCACCGCACGGGAAGGCGCCTGGACGGAAGCGTCGACACGCTTCGCCTGCGAGCCCGGAGACCGGCCCGGAAGCCGACTGGTTGCGATGCGGAGGGCATGGCGGCGGCAGTGACGCCGTGCGCGCGCTCCGTCGTACTCCCTTCTCCTGGCAGCCCCCACCGTCCGTCCGCGCGGGAGCGCGCGGATCCAGGAGTTCCCATGAAACTGCCGTACCACACCCTTTCCCTCGCCCTGGCGCTCGCGCTGCCGGGCGTCGCCGCTGCCGAACAGGCACCCACCGAGCTCGACGATGTCGTGGTCACCGCCACCCGCACGCCGGTCTCCATCGCCGACAGCGTGGTGCCGGTGCAGGTGATCGACCGCGAGCAGATCGACCGCAGCCAGGCCGGCTCGGTGCTGGACCTGCTGCGCGGCCGCGCCGGCCTGGATTTCGCCAACCAGGGCGGCACCGGCAAGCTCACTTCGCTGTTCATGCGCGGCACCGCCTCCAATCAGGTGCTGGTGCTGGTCGACGGCGTGCGCATCGGCGCCGCCACCAGCGGCATGCCGGCGCTGCAGGACCTGCCCATCGACCAGATCGAGCGCGTGGAGATCGTGCGCGGACCGCGTTCGAGCCTGTATGGCTCGGAGGCGATCGGCGGCGTGATCCAGATCTTCACCCGCAGCGCCGGCAAGGGCCTGCAGCAGAACCTGGCGCTGACCGCCGGCAGCCACAACCTGCGCCAGGCCAGCGCCGGTTTCAGCAACCGCGGCGAACGTGGCTGGGTCTCGGCGCAGGGCGCCTGGCAGGAGACCGACGGCATCAACGCCTGCAATGGCTCGGCCATGCTGTTCCAGGGCTGCTACGTCGATGAACCCGACCGCGACGGCTACCGCAACACCTCGCTCAACGTGCGCGGCGGCTACGCGCTGGCGCAGACCCTGAGCGTGGAAGGCCACGTGCTCGACGCCAGCAGCCGCAACGAATACGACGGCAGCATCTACAGCGGCAACGAGGCCGACAACCACCAGCAGGTGTATGGCGGCAAACTGCTGTGGACGCCCAGCGAGGCGTTCCGCCTGTCCGCCCAGGTCGGCCGCAACAACGACCAGGCCGACAGCTACTTCGTCCAGGCCGGCAAGCGCAGCTTCGTCTCCACCTTCGACACGCGCCGCGACACCGCCAGTGTTCAGGGCGACTTCCTGTTTGCCGAAGGCCAGCAGCTGACCGCCGGCGCCGACTGGCAGAAGGACGAGGTCACCAGCACCACGGCCTATGCGATCGACAGCCGCGACAACACCGGCGTGTTCGTCGAATACCAGGGCCAGTTCGGCGCGCATGCGCTGCAGGCCAGCGTACGCAACGACGACAACGAGCAGTTCGGCAACCACACCACCGGCAGCCTCGGCTACGGCTTCGCCTTCGGCAACGGCCTGCGCCTGACCGCCAGCGCCGGCACCGGCTTCAAGGCCCCGACCTTCAACGACCTGTACTACCCGTGGTCGAGCAATCCGGCGTTGAAGCCGGAAGAATCGAAGAGCGTCAACGTCGGCATCGCACAGTACGCCGAGGGCTGGAACTGGACCTTCAACGCCTATGAAACGCGCATCGACCAGCTGATCGCGCTGGACAGCACCTACACGCCGTACAACATCGCCAAGGCGCGCATCCGCGGCGCGGAGCTGACCGGCTTCGTGTCGCTGGCCGGGTTCGACATCAATGCGCAGGCCAGCTTCACCGATCCGCGCGACCACACCAGCGGCGCGACCAGCTACGACAACTGGCTGCCGCGCCGCGCCCGTACCAGCGGCCGCCTCGACGTGGACCGCGGCTTCGGCGCGCTGCGCGTGGGCGTGACCGCCACCGGCACCGGCCATCGTTTCGACAACACCGCCAACAGCCTGCGCCTGGCCGGCTACGGCACGGTGGACCTGCGCGTGGAATACGCCATCAACGAGGCATGGAGCCTGCAGGCCAAGGCGGCCAACGTGTTCGACCGCGAATATGAAACCGTGGCCTGGTACAACCAGCCCGGCCGCGAGTACCAGCTGACCCTGCGCTACCGCTCGCTCTGAAAAGCCAGCGACAGGCGATCCACCAACGCCCCGGCCACCATGCCGGGGCGTTGGTGTTTCATGCGGATGCCGGCATGCAACAGCACGCCATGGGTTGAAGGACCCGCCTGGCTGCAAACCGGACCGGCCGGGATTGGCCCCATCGGACAGGTGTTCGAACAGCCCGGCGCCAAGGGCATGGCAACGGCCTGCCTGGGGAAGCGGGGCCTGCTCCGGTGGGCATCGCTGGCAGAGCCACCGTCGGGCAGGCCCGGCGCTACGGCGATGCGTCGACCGCCAGCGCCTGGAGCGCCGGCGCGATGGCGGCACCCAATGTCTGCCCATGGCTCAGACCGGGCAGGGGCACGTACCGCACCTCCATGCCGGGCGTGTCGGCGACTGCCTCATCCAGCCGCCTGCCGGCCTCGGCATTGCCCGCACCGCGCCCGCCCGGGCCCGCCTTGTCGCCACTGCGGGAATCCACCGGTGCGCCCCGCATCAACCACAGCCGTGCCGACACGGCAGGATGCCGCGGCGCGGCGCGCTCCAGCTCATCGACGATGAAACCTTCGCCCCACCACAGCGACGGATCGACCGCCACGTAATCAGTGAAGGCATCCGGGCGCGTGGCGAGCGCGTGCAGCGCGAACAGCCCGCCATAGGAATGGCCCCACAGCATCCGCCTGCCCTCGTCGATGGCGACGCGCTGCCGCACCGCCGGCATGATCCGTTCGACGATCAGCGCGAGGAACGCGTCGGCGCCCCCGCTGCGGCGGCCGTTGCCGCTCGCATCGAACTCCTCGCCCCCGCCTTCGCCACGCCGCGGCGTGTAGTCCAGCGTGCGCGCCGGGCCATCGATGCGCAGGTCGTTGTCGTGGGCGATGAGGACCAGCGCCGGCGGACGCGCACTGGCTGCCAACCGCTCCAGCAGTGGCGCCTCCAACGCCATCAGCACCGCATTGCCGTCGAGCATGCAGGCCACCGGGAAACCGTGCGCCGGCGTGGCGCCCGTCGGCACCGCCAGATGCACGCGGTAGTGACGCTGGCCGTCGGCCGAGGCGATGGAAAGCCGCTCGAAGCGGTACCCGCGCAGGCGCGCGTCAGCCACGGTCTGGCCGACGCGCGCACCGGGATCGGGCTGTGCCCCTGCCGGCAAAGCGACCAGCAACGCGATGAGAAACGGCGCCAGCCGCGCGGTCCAGCCGGTTGTCCGAACCGTATTCCCCATCAGAAGCCGACCGTCAGGTTCACCCAGAAGCTGCGTCCGGGTTCGTTGTAGGTCGCCGCGCCCGCACCGGTGGCGCTGGTACTGGTGGTGCCTTCGCGGAACAGGCGCTTGTCGAACAGATTGGCCACGCCCGCACCCAGCCGCACATCCGGGGTGATCCGGTACTGCCCGCTGAGGCTCCACAGGTCGTAGGCCTCGCGCGTATCCGGCGGCAACGGCGCGCCCGTGGTGCTGGACTGCGTGGCCGCTTCCTGGCGACCGTAGAAAGTGCCGGCCAGCAGGAACGACCAGCGTTCGCCGGGCTGCCAGTCCAGGAAGGTATTGACGGTATAGCGCGGGATGATCGACAGCGGCTGACCACTGTTCCTGTCCTTGTTCTCGATCATCCAGGTGACGTTGCTGTTCCACGACAGCACATCGCCTCCCGCCAGCAGCGGCACCCTCAGATTGCCTTCCATGCCGCGGATGATGGCCCGCGGCGCATTGCTCCACTGGAACACCTGGCCCTTCGTATCGTTGGTCAGGCCGATGCGCTCCTGGCCGGCGACGATCTTGTCCTTGTAGTCGTTGTGGAAATAGGTCAACGACGCGTGCCAGCCGCCATCCGGCGCCCACTCGATGCCGATCTCCTTGTTGACGCTGGTTTCCGGGTCGAGGTCGGCATTGCCCATCACATAGCAGCCCGACCCCATGTTCGGGCTGAGCACCGGGCAGCCGTTGCCGCGGGTGTAATACAGGTAGTTCGGATTGGCCTGGTACAGGTTGGGCGCCTTGAACGCGCGCGCGATGCCGCCCTTGAGCGCCCAGTCTTCGGCGAGCTTGAACTGCACGTTGAGGCTGGGACTCCAGTTGTTGCCGAACTGCGAGTGATGGTCGAAGCGCAGGCCCGGGGTGACGGTCCAGCGCTCGCCCAGGTACAGGTTGTCCTCGGCATGGAGCGCGGCGAACTGCTGGTCGCTCCGCCCCAAGCGGCCTTCACCCACGCCGGGGATGCCGCCGCCGCTGCCCGGGCTCTGCGTCATCGAATACGGGTCGTCCAGGCGCACGTCGCGGTACTCGAAGCCGAGCGTGGCGACCTGTTCGATGCCGCCCCAGGCCAGCGGCAGGTTGATCTCGCCATCGACGCGGGTGGAGGCCAGGTCCGAGGTGGAGAAGGTCGCGCCTTCGTTGATCGACCCTTCCGGGCCGCCGGCCAGACCTTCGTTCAAGCGGGTGTTGCCGGTGTGGTCGTAGGCCGCACTGAGGCGCGACGTGCCCCAGTCGTAGCTGCCGCGATGGGTCAACCCGAACGCGCGCCGCAGCATGACGTTGGTCTCAGCGCCGTACAGGTCGTTCAGGCGCTGGAAGCCGTCGCCGGCGACACCGCGCTCACCGGAATAGAGGTTGCCCTGGCGGCTGACACTGGCATCCAGTTCCAGCACATGCGCGTCGTTGATGTCGTAGCGCAGCAGGCCGCTGATGTCGCGGTTGCGCACACCCTCGCGCCCGGCGGGCGGGGTTACGCCAGTGGCGAAATCCTTGTTGAGGTACAGCGAGTCGGCATCGGTCTTGCCCGCGTTGCCGTACAGCCGGAACGAGAGACGCTCGCCCAGCGGACCGGACAACTGGAAGCCGGCGCGTTTGCTGCCGCCCTCGTCGCCATGTTCCGGGACGCTGCCATACAGGGTGACCGAGCCGGCCAGGTCGCCGGTGGGCCGCTTGGTGATGATGTTGACCACGCCACCGGACGCGCCGGAGCCGTAACGCGCCGCGGCAGGACCGCGCAGCACTTCGATGCGTTCCACCGCCTCGGCCGGCACCCAGTTGCTGTCGCCGCGGCTGTTGCGCTCGCCGCTGCGGCCCATGCGTACTGAATCGCGCGCGCTGACCGGTCGTCCATCGACCAGGATCAGGGTGTTCTCCGGGCCCATGCCGCGGATGTCGATCTGGCGGAAATTGCCGTAGGCGCCGGAGGCCGTGTTGCCGGTGAGATTGATGCCCGGCATGCGGCGGATGACCTCGGACAGGTCGTTGGCCGGCGGCATGCGTTCCAGGTCCACCGCAGTGATCACCGACGTGCCCAGCGCCTGCCTCGCGATCTGCTCGGCGGTGACATGCACGGTGTCGATGTTGGTGGCGTCCGGCGCTTCGTCGGCGACGGCCGGGCCCATCGCCAACAGCGACAGCATCAGCGCGGCGGCAAGCGGATGACGGGGGAACGGCTGGGCGCGCAGCGCCAGCCGCGATCGGGGATCACGGATCATGGAAAGCCTCTCGACAGGGGATAGACCTCTGGCGACGGCTCGAGGTGCGACGTTTCAGCGATGGCGTGACGCGCGGGATGGCGTCGCCATGGATGCAGCGCACTTTACATCAAACGAGAATCGTTATCATCAAATGAAGGAGGCGGTTGCACTCATACGCATGCGACCAGTTGTCGCAGATCGTCGATCACTGCCAGCGCACCGGCCGCTTCCAGGTCGAGATCACGCGGGTAGCCATAACGCACCAGCACGATGGGCATGCCGGCCGCACTCGCCGCACCTAGGTCAGTCGCCGAATCGCCGACCATCAGGCAATGCGCCGGCGCCTGTTCCAGCAGCCGGGCCGCATGCAGCAGCGGCTCGGCGGCCGGCTTGCGCTGCGGCAGCGTGTCGCCGCCGATGATGTGCGCGAAGTACCCGGCGATGCCCAGATGCTCGAGCAGCGGCGGCACCAGCGCCGATGGCTTGTTGGTGCAGATCGCCATCGGCAGGCCGTGCGCCTGCAGCTGCTGCAGCGCTTCGGCCACGCCCTCGTACAGGCGCGGGCTGCGCAGCAGACAGTCGCGGTAGTGGCACATGAAGGCGGGCATCACCCCGTCCAGCGGGCGCGCGCTGCCGGCATGCGCCAATGCGGTGGTCACCAGCCGGCGCACGCCTTCCCCGATCCAGCTGCGTACCGTCGCTTCGGATACGCGCGGTAGTGCGAGGTCGTCCAGCGTACGGTTGACCGCTTCGGCGATGTCATCGGCGCTGTCCACCAGCGTGCCGTCCAGGTCGAATACCAGCGCTGCGATGCCCACGCATCCACTCCATGACAGGAAGCCGACGATTGTAGCCGGGCGCGGAAGCGCGTCAGTCGGTGGCTGCGTCGCGGAACAGATCGCCCTGCACTGCCGAATCCTCGCGGTCGCGGAAGCCGGACAGGCCCACGCCCACCAGCCGGTAGCGCGTCTCCGCCGGCAGCTGGACACGCTGGCAGAGGGCCAGCGCGATGTCGCGCAGTTCCTCTTCCGAGGCCGGCGGCGCATCGGGCGTGAAGCTGCGGGTGAGGATGCGGAACTGCGCGGTCTTCAACTTGAGCACCACGGTGTGGCCGATGCGTTCGGTGCGCCCGGTAGCGCGCCAGGTCCTCGCGGCCAGTTGGGCGATCAGTTCGTCGAACTCGCCCAGCCGCAGGTCCTCACTGAAGGTGTCCTCGGAGGAAATCGACTGTACCGGCTGGTCCGGCTCGACCGGGCGTTCGTCGATGCCGCGCGCCCGCCGGTACAGGCGCTGCCCGAATGTGCCGAACAGCGCCTCCAGCTGCTCCAGCGGCAGGCCGCGCAGGTCGCCGACGGTGGCAATGCCCAGCGCCGCCAGGCGGCCTTCCATCACCTTGCCCACGCCAGGCACGCGGCTTACCGGCAGCGGCGTCAGGAACTGTTCCACCCGCGCAGGCGGCACCACGAACTGGCCGTCCGGCTTGCGCCAGTCCGAGGCGATCTTGGCCAGGAACTTGTTCGGCGCGATCCCGGCCGAAGCGGTGAGCGAGGTCGTCTCGCGGATCTGCGCGCGGATGGTGCGCGCGATCTCGGTGGCGATGCCGTCGCAGGCCGGCGACTCGGTCACATCCAGGTAGGCCTCGTCCAGCGACAGCGGTTCCACCAGTGGCGTGTGCTGCAGGAAGATTTCGCGGATCTGCCGCGACACGGCCTTGTAGCGGGCGAAATCCGGCGGCACGAACACGGCATCCGGGCACAGCCGCTCGGCGCGCACCGCCGGCATCGCCGAGCGCACGCCGAACCTGCGCGCCTCGTAGGACGCCGCGCATACCACCGAGCGGTTCCCGCGCCAGGCCACCACCACCGGCTTGCCGCGCAACGCCGGATCGTCCCGCTGCTCGACCGACGCGTAGAACGCGTCCATGTCGATGTGGATGATCTTGCGCATGGCGAGCAACGTCGACCGCGGGACGAAGGGCCGTCATCATAGCCCGGAGCCCCATACGCACCGGTACGATCTGCGACGAACATGCCGGCTTTTCCCTTCAACACTACGGATGCGTACGGTTAAAACTGTTGATTGAAAGCCCGCGCATCATGCATGCTCGGACGTTAACCCACGTTTCCGTGCTCCGGATTACCGCTTCGATGAACCGTCTCAATGCGTTCTCGCGCGAACAGCTGCTGGCCAGCGCCCGCGGCGAGCTGTTCGGGCCCAACAAGGGCCGCCTCCCCAACGACCCGATGCTGATGTTCGACCGCATCACCGACATCCGCGATGACGGTGGTCCGCATGGCAAGGGCCTGGTACGGGCCGAACTCGATATCCGCCCGGACCTGTGGTTCTTCGGCTGCCACTTTATCGGCGACCCGGTGATGCCCGGCTGCCTGGGCCTGGACGCGATGTGGCAGCTCACCGGCTTCTTCCTGACCTGGCTGGGTGCCGAAGGCCGCGGCCGCGCGCTGGGCTGCGGCGAGGTCAAGTTCACCGGTCAGGTGCTGCCCAGCGCCAGGCGGGTCCAGTACGAAATCGATATCTCCCGCGTGATCAACCGCAAGCTGGTCATGGCCCAGGCCGACGCCCGCATGCTGGTCGACGGCCGCGAGATCTACACCGCCAAGGACCTGCGCGTGGGCCTGTTCACTTCCACCGAGAGCTTCTGATGCGTCGCGTCGTCATCACCGGCATGGGGATCAACTCCTGCCTAGGCAACGATCTGGACACCGTTTCCAGCGCCCTGCGCGAAGGCCGTTCCGGCATCGTCGCCCTGCCCGACCACGCCGAAGCCGGCCTGCGCAGCCAGGTCGGCGGCCGCGTCGACATCGACCTGGACGCGCAGATCGACCGCAAGCTCAAGCGCTTCATGAGCGACGCGGCGGCCTACAGCTACATCGCCCTGCGCGACGCCATCGCCGACGCCGGCCTGGATGAAGCCCAGGTCAGCGATGTCCGCACCGGCCTGATCGCCGGCTCCGGTGGCGGCTCCAGCCAGTGGCAGGTGGAAGCCGCCGACCTGCTGCGCAACCGCGGCGTGCGCAAGGTCGGCCCGTACATGGTGCCGCGCACGATGTGCTCGACGGTGTCGGCCAACCTGGCCACCGCCTTCAGCATCAAGGGCCTGAGCTACTCGCTGTCCGCGGCCTGCGCCACCTCGGCGCACTGCATCGGCGCAGCGGCGGACCTGATCCGCCATGGCGCACAGGACGTCGTATTCGCCGGCGGCGGCGAGGACCTGCACTGGTCGATGAGCGTGATGTTCGACGCGATGGGCGCACTGTCCACCGGCTTCAACGAAACTCCCGCCCAGGCCTCGCGTCCGTACGACGCCAACCGCGATGGCTTTGTCATCGCCGGCGGTGCCGGCATGCTGGTGCTGGAAGACTACGACCACGCCGTCGCGCGCGGCGCACGCATCCACGCCGAGCTGATCGGCTACGGCGTGACGTCCGACGGCGCCGACATGGTCGCCCCCTCCGGCGAGGGCGCGGTACGCTGCATGCAGATGTCGTTGTCAGGTCTGGATCGTCGCGTTGATTACCTCAACACGCACGGCACCTCGACGCCGTTGGGAGACATTACGGAGCTGGGTGCGGTGCGCGAGGTATTCGGTGATGAGTTGCCGCCGATCTCCTCG
>NZ_JBFTMV010000008.1:0-169979 GCF_056397145.1 Stenotrophomonas sp. 05N423 | reverse complement strand
TCGGCACGGATGCGCACCACGTCCTGGAGCCTGCCCGGATCGAGCAGCCAGCGGTGGACGAAGCGCTCGGCCGCGCGCATCGGGCCGACGGTGTGCGAGGAACTCGGGCCGATGCCGATCTTGAACAGGTCGAACGTGCTGACGGACATGCCGGTTCCCGGTGCGCTCAGCCGCGTCCGGCCGGCAGCATGCGCCGCAGCAGGCCGTCGCGGCGCAGTAGCTGGTGGTGCAGCACCGCCGCCAGGTGCAGCGCGACCAGCGCGGCCAGCGCCCAGAACAACCACACATGGGCAGCGTCCAGCAGCTGCCGCAGATCCGGGTCGCGCGCGGCCAGTGCTGGTAGCTGGAACAGACCGAACCACGGCAGCGGCTGTCCGGCCACCGAGTTGAGCAGCCAGCCGGACAGCGGCAGCGCCAGCAGCAGCGCGTACATCAGCAAGTGGGTGGCCTGCGCGGCGCGCAGCTGCCATGCCGGTGCGGCCAGCGGCGCGGGCGCGCGCGTGGCCAGGCGTACCGCCACGCGCAGCGCCGCCAGCGCCAGCGCGGTGACGCCCAGCGATTTGTGCAGGCCGTAGCACAGACGGCGCGGGTCGCTGCCGCGTTCCATGTCCACCATCAACAGGCCGATCGCCGCGGAGGCGACGACCAGCAGCAGGCCCAGCCAGTGCAGCCAGCGCACCGCCGCCGGCCAGCGCGGGGAAACGCGCGGCAAGTCGTGATCCATGTCGCTCGCCCCGGCCGCGTCAGTGGAAGAACTCGGCGATCGCCGCCGCGCCGATGAAGGTGCCGGTGGTGGCGGTCAGCGACACCGCGACGATGCGCCAGCCCAGCCGGCGGAACATCGGCAGCTTGCGCGCCACCGAGAAGCCGGCCAGCGCCAGCACGGTGGTGGTGATGCTCATGAACTGCACGCGGTCGGTGGTCGTGGCCAGCGCGTCGGCCAGCGGCCAGCCGCCGGGGATGGTCACCAGCGTCGCCGCCACCGCCAGGAACAGCATCAGCGGCAGCCGGCGCAGCACGCGCTTGAGCGCGATGCCGGCCAGCACGATCGCCACCATCACCGCCACGCCGGGCAGGGTCTGCTGCGACGGCACGCCATGGCCCATGTAGTTGCTGAGGGTGATGCCGGCGACCATCAGCAGCAGCGCCACCATGCTGTCGGCGAAGGAAGGGGTCTCGTCCTCCTCGGCCATCGCCGCTTCGGGATCCAGGTCGTCGGCCGTCGGCGCGCGCCGCGCCAGCGCGGTGCGGCCCAGCACCGGTTCCAGCCGCGCATACAGCCAGTTGCACAGCGGCAGGGTGACGAACACCGCGAAGTAGAACCCGACCACACCGGCGATCAGGTTCGCCGCCGCGGCGATGGCGTTCAGCTCCTTGACCATCTCCGGCGCCATGCCGACGGTGATCACGCCCAGCGCGGCCGCCATCAGGCTGCCCGAGCCCATGCCGGCGCCCATCGCCAGCGAGCGCGGATCGAAGATGCCCAGCGGCGCGATCATGCTCACCAGCAGGGTGATGAACACCGCGCCCAGCACCGTGCCGGTGATGTACTCGGCGAGCACGCCGCGGCCTTCGGCCGACTGCATGCCGTACTTCTGGCCGATGATGACCAGGCTGTTCTCGCGCCCGATCGAGAAGGTGGCGCCGACCGCCTCGCGCTTGATGCCCAGTACCAGCGCCAGCGGCAATGCCAGCACCATGGTGCCGAAGGCGTGGCCCAGTTCCTGGAAGGCCAGCGCCCAGCCGACCTTCTGCAGCTGGGGCATCGAATGCCCGGCCATCAGCCCGAGCTTGACGATGAACAGCAGCAGCGCGGCGTTGAGCAGCTTGCCGGCATGCCGCTGCAGCGGCACGTCCAGTCGCAGCGCCTGCGGCATCCGCGCATGCAGGGCCGCCAGTGCCGTGGTCAGCAGCAGCGCCATCAGCATCGGCAGGATCACGATCTTCGATGACCACACCGGTACCGCGATCGGCCCGATCCATTCGGTCAGGGCCGTGACCGCCAGTACCACCAGCAGCAGGAGCCAGAGCCGGCGCGGTGCGGCCGGCGGGGGGGAGGGAACGGCTGGGGCTGCGGCATGGGACATGGTCGGAATCGCTCGTGATCGTGGCGCGGGTCGGCTTCAGCGGGCGGGGGCGGGCGGCGTCTTCGGCTCGCCGGCGGTGAACCACTCGGCCGCCGGGATCTCGTGGATCAGCACCCGCACCGCCGTGGCCGGAACCGCCAGGTGGACGGTCGCGGCTTCGGTGACCGCGCGGGCGAAGGCCTGCTTCTGCGCGGCGCTGCGGCCGGCCAGGATGTGTGCGTGCAGGATCGGCATGGTTCAGCCCTCGACGTGGAAGCCGCAGCGGCCGAGCGACTCGACCTCCAGCGACACATGGATGCCGGCGCGCAGCGCGCAGGCGGCGGTGGCGCCGCCGGCCAGCACGATGTCGCCCGGCTGCAGGCTCTCGCCGGCCTCGGCGACCACCCGCGCGGCGGCCACCAGCGAACGCAGCGGATGGCCCAGGATCGCTGCGGTGGAGCCGAATGCCTGCGGACGGCCGTCGAAATCCAGCACCAGGCCGAGGTTGTCCAGGTCGGTGGCCGGGCTGCGCCAGGGGCCGACCACGAAGCCTGACGAAGAACTGTTGTCGGCGACCACGTCGGTCAGCGAGAAGCGGAAGTTCTCGTAGCGCGAGTCGATGATCTCCAGCGCCGGCGCCACCGCGTCGATCGCGGCCAGCGCCTGCGGCGCGGTGACCGCGCCGGCCAGCGGGCGCCCGACCAGGAAGGCCACTTCGGGCTCCACCCGCGGATGCACGTAGTCGCCGAGGCGCACGGTGGCGCCGTCGTCCATCAGCATCGAGGAGGTGAGCCGGCCCCAGATCATGTCCGATACGCCCATCTGCACCATCTTGGCGCGGCTGGTGAAGCCCATCTTGATGCCGATGCGGCGCTCGCCGCGGCGCAGCCGGCGTTCGATGCTCAGGCGCTGGATCGCATAGGCCTGTTCCAGGCTGATGGCCTGCTCCAGTTGCGGGGTGGCGTTGGCGTGGCGGGCGGCGTCGTCCAGGCGCCCGGCCAGCGCCTCGATGTCGATGGCGGTCATGCGGTCTGTCCCTCGGTAGTGCGGTTGCGCGCCAGCAGGTCCAGCGCGACGTCGACGATCATGTCTTCCTGTCCGCCGACCATGCGCCGGCGCCCCAGCTCGACCAGGATCGAGCGTACGTCCAGGCCGTGGTCGGCGGCGGCCTTCTCGGCGTGGCGCAGGAAGCTGGAATAGACGCCGGCATAGCCCAGGCTCAGGGTTTCGCGGTCCACCCTTACCGGGCGGTCCTGCAGCGGCCGCACCAGGTCGTCGGCCGCATCCATCAGTGCGTACAGGTCGCAGCCGTGCTCCCAGCCCATGCGCTCGACCGCGGCGATGAACACCTCCAGCGGCGCGTTGCCGGCGCCAGCGCCCATGCCGGCCAGCGACGCGTCCACGCGGGTCACGCCGTTCTCCACCGCGACGATGGAGTTGGCTACGCCCAATGACAGGTTGTGGTGGGCGTGGATGCCGATCTGGGTGTCCGGGCGCAGCGCGTCGCGCAGCGCGCGCACCCGGTCGCGGGTGGCGTCCATGGTCAGTGCGCCGCCGGAGTCGGTGACGTACACGCAGTACGCGCCGTAGCTCTCCATCTTCAGCGCCTGCGCGGCCAGCTCGGCCGGCGAGGTCATGTGGCTCATCATCAGGAAGCCGGCCACGTCGATCTCCAGCCGGCGCGCCTCCTCGATGTGCTGGCGGGCGACGTCGGCCTCGGTGCAGTGGGTGGCCACGCGCACCGAGCGCACGCCGGCGGCCACCGCCTCGCGCAGGTCGTGCACGGTGCCGATGCCGGGCAGCAACAAGGTGGTCAACTTCGCCTGCTGCACGCTCTCGCGCACCGCGGCGATCCATTCCAGGTCCGAATGCCGGCCGAAGCCGTAGTTGAAGCTGGAGCCGGCCAGGCCGTCGCCGTGCGCGACTTCGATGGCGGCCACGCCGGCACGGTCCAGCGCGCCGGCGATGGCGCGGGTATGGTCGAGTCCGTACTGGTGGCGGATGGCGTGCATGCCATCGCGCAGGGTGACGTCCTGGATGTAGAGCCGGTTCATCGCGCGTCCTCCTCGGTGGCGGCTTCCTGGGAAACCTCGACCATGCGCTCGGCCGCGGCCAGCGCCGCGGAGGTCATGATGTCCAGGTTGCCGGCATAGGCCGGCAGATAGTGGCCGGCGCCTTCGACTTCGAGGAACACCGATACCTTCAGCCCCGGCGCGGCGTCGGCGCGGCCGAGGATGGCCGCGCATGCGGCGGCGTCCACGGCTTCGAACTGCACCTGCTGCTTGAGCCGGTAGCCGGGCACGTAGCCGGCCACGGTGGCGACCATGGCCTCGATGGATGCGGCGATCGCGGCCGGGTCGCCGCCTTCGGTCAGGCAGTACACGGTGTCGCGCATGATCAGCGGCGGCTCGGCCGGGTTGAGCACGATGATGGCCTTGCCGCGCTGCGCGCCGCCGACGGTCTCCAGCGCGCGCGAGGTGGTCTCGGTGAATTCGTCGATGTTGGCGCGGGTGCCGGGGCCGGCCGACTTGCTGGCGATGGAGGCGACGATCTCGGCGTAGCGCACCGGCACCACGCGCGCGACCGCGGCCACCACCGGGATGGTGGCCTGGCCGCCGCAGGTGACCATGTTGACGTTGCCCGCGGCCAGGTGCTGGTCCAGGTTCACCGCCGGCACCACGTAGGGACCGACCGCGGCCGGGGTCAGGTCGATCACGCGCTTGCCGTCGGCGCGCAGCAGGCGGTCGTGGCCGACGTGGGCGCCGGCCGAGGTGGCGTCGAACACGATGTCGATGCCGGCATACTCCGGCATCGCGCGCAGGCCTTCGATGCCGTCGTGGGTGGTGGCCACGCCGAGCCGGCGCGCGCGCGCCAGGCCGTCCGACTGCGGGTCTACGCCGACCATCGCCGCCATCTGCAGGTGGCGGCCGTGGCGCAGGATCTTGATCATCAGGTCGGTGCCGATGTTGCCCGAACCGATCACCGCGACGTTGTGCTTGCTCATGGGCTCACTCTCCACGGAAGGCGGCCGCGACCCGGCCCAGGCCGGAGATGCGGGCTTCGAAGACATCGCCCGGGCGAGCCACGGCCATCGGCCCCAGCGCCCCGGACAGCACGGTGTCGCCGGCGCGCAGCGGCCGGCCGATGCGCGCGGCGGTGCGCGCCAGCCACACCACCGCGTTGAGCGGATTGCCCAGGCAGGCCGCGCCGCAGCCCAGCGAGACCGGTTCGCCGCGCTGTTCCAGGCTCATGCCGCACAGGCGCAGGTCCAGCGACTCGATCTTCTTCGGCGACCCGCCGAGCACGTAGACGCCGGAGGAGGCGTTGTCGGCGATGGTGTCGAGGATGCTGATCTTCCAGTCGCGCACGCGGCTGTCGACCACTTCGATGGCCGGCAGCGCGTAGCCGATGGCCCTCAGCACATGCCCCAGCGTCGGCCGCTCGGCGTCCAGGTCGCGGTCGAGCACGAAGGCGATCTCGGCCTCGACCTTGGGCTGGATCAGGCGGCCGAGCGGGATCTCCTCGCCGTCGCCATAGGCCATGTCGTCGAACAGCATGCCGTAATCGGGCTGGTCCACGCCCAGCTGCCGCTGCACGGCAACGGAGGTCAGGCCGATCTTGCGCCCGGACAGGCGCCGGCCGCCGGCCAGCGCCTGCTCGGTGAGCAGGTGCTGGACCGCGTAGGCGGCGTCGATGCCGCCGGATCCGAGCAGCGGCGCGACCGGCTCGCAGGCCGTTCCACTGCGTGCGGCCTCGCCCAGCAGGCGCGCGGCCTCGCGCACCGGCGCGGTGCCGGCCAGCGCTTCAAAGCTTGATGCAGACATTGCGCAGCTCCGTATAGAACTCCAGCCCGTGGACGCCGCCTTCGCGGCCGATGCCCGACTGCTTGGCGCCGCCGAAGGCGGTGCGCAGGTCGCGCAGGAACCAGCAGTTGACCCAGGCCACGCCGACCTGGATGGCGGCGGCCACGCGGTGGGCGCGCGACAGATCGCCGGTCCAGATCGAGGTGGCCAGCCCGTAGGGGCTGTCGTTGGCCGCGGCGATGGCTTCGTCCTCGCGGTCGAACGGGGCGATGTGGCAGCACGGCCCGAAGATCTCCTCGGTCAGCACCGCCGAATCGGCCGCCAGGCCGGTCCAGATGGTCGGTTCCACCCACCAGCCGCCGGACAGCGGCGCCGGCAGCGACGGCACGCCGCCGCCGGTGACGATGGTGGCGCCCTCGTTGCGCGCGCGGGCGTAGTAGGACAGCACCTTGTCGTGGTGCGCCTTGCTGATCAGCGGGCCGAACGTGGTGTCCCCGGCGTTCGGGTCGCCCGGGCGCAGTGCCTCGGCCGCCTGCTTCAGGCGCGCGACGAAGGTGTCGAAGATCGGTCGTTCGACATAGATGCGCTCGGTGCCCAGGCAGACCTGGCCGCTGTTGAGGAAGGCCGAGCGGGTGGTGCCGGCGATGGCCGCGTCCAGGTCGCAGTCGGCGAAGACCACGGCCGCGTTCTTGCCGCCCAGTTCGAAGGAGACCGGGCGCACGCCCACCGCGGCGGCCTTCATGATCGCCGTGCCGGTGCGGGTTTCGCCGGTGAAGGTGATGCCGTTCACGCCGGGGTGTTCGGTCAGGTACTGCCCGGCGCTGTCCGGGCCGAAGCCGTGCACCACGTTGAACACGCCCGGCGGCACGCCGGCATCGTTCATCACCTCGGCCAGCAGGGTGGTGGTGCTGGGGGTTTCCTCCGACGGCTTGACCACCACGGTGTTGCCGAAGGCCAGCGCCGGGGCCACCTTCCAGGTCATCAGCAGCAGCGGCAGGTTCCACGGGCAGATCACCGCGATCACTCCGCGCGGGGTGCGCAGGCCGTAGTTGAGCGCGGTGCCGCCGTCGGGCGTGGGCGAGCGGAACGCCTCGGTGGCGCCGTGCGCCAGCTGGTCGGCGAACACGTCGAAGTTGGCCGCCCCGCGCGGGATGTCCAGGTGGCTGGCCAGGCTGTACGGCTTGCCGGTATCGCGCACTTCGGCGGCGACGAACTCGTCGAAGCGGGCGCGGATGCCGTCGGCCAGCCGGCGCAGGATCGCCGCGCGCTCGCCGTCGGTGAGCCGGCCCCAGGGGCCATGCAGGGCATCGCGCGCCGCGCGCACCGCCTGATCGACGATGCCGGCATCGGCCTCGTGGACATGGCCCACGACCTGGCCGGTGGCGGGGTCGACATTGGCGAACGGAGGCCGGCTGGAAGTGACCGGGCGGCCTGCGATGTAGTGCGTGATGACAGGGGAGGCGGGCGCTTGCGCTGCAGTGATGTTCATGCGGTTTCCGTGGTCGAATCCATAAATTACGAAATTTATTCCGTTTCCTCGTGGTGCTTCGGGGGCCGGATATCTGCCGTATTTCAGCCAAACATCAATGTTTATTGGATTTGCTTGGAGCGGCGATCATGCCAGACAAATTTCGAGATGTCTGCAAAATATCGAAATTAAATTTGACAAGCGAGGTGCGACTCTGCTTTGATCGGTCCCACGCCCACGTTCCGGAGATGCACCCTGATGGCCGCCGTTCCTGATTCCGTCCTCGCCCTGGCGCCGCGCATGGCCGACTGGCGCCAGCGCATCCACGCCTGGCCCGAGCTGGGCTTCGAGGAAGAGCGCACCTCGGCGCTGGTGGCCGAGGTGCTGCGCGGCCTCGGGCTGGACGTGCACACCGGCCTGGGCGGCACCGGCGTGGTGGCGGTGATCGACTCCGGCAAGCCGGGGATGTCCATCGGCCTGCGCGCCGACATGGACGCCCTGCCCATGGACGAACACAACGAGCTGCCGTACCGCTCGCAGCGCCCGGGCGTGGCCCACACCTGCGGCCACGACGGCCATACCGCCGCGCTGCTGGGCACCGCCGAGCACCTGGTGGCGAATCCGCCGGCCAGCGGCCGCGTGGTGCTGATCTTCCAGCCGGCCGAGGAGGGCGGGCGCGGCGCCATCAAGATGGTCGAAGACGGCCTGTTCGAGCGTTGGCCGTGCGATGAGGTTTATGCCTTCCACAACATGCCGGCGCTGCCCGGCGGCCAGGCCAGCGTGCGCACCGGTGCCACGCTGCAGTCACTGGCGGTGTTCGAGATCGCGATCGAGGGTGTCGGCGGCCATGCCGCCGCACCGCACCGCGCCAACGACCCGCTGCAGGTCGCCGCGCGCCTGGCGGTGGAGATCAGCGCCATCGTCGGCCGCCACATCGACCCGATGGAAGCGGCGCTGATCAATGTGGGCAGCCTGCAGGCCGGCACCACCCACAACATCATCCCGTCCTCCGCCTCGCTCAGCGGCACCATCCGCTCGCTGTCGCGCGAGGTGCACGAGGAACTACTCAAGCGCCTGCGCGCGCTGTGCGAGGGGTATGCGCAGATCTCCGACTGCAGCATCGACCTGCGCATCCCGCACTCCTGCCCGCCCTGCGTCAACGCGCCGGAGCAGGCTGCGCTGGCGGCGCAGGCGCTGGGCGATGTGCTGGGCGCGGACAACGTCAGGACCGACATGCGCGCCTATCCGTTCTCGGACGATTTTTCCTACATGCTGGAACAGTGGCCCGGCGCCTACCTGTTCCTGGGCATGGACAGCGCCATGTGCCACCACCCGACGTTCCGGTTCGACGACCAGCTGCTGCCGGTGGCCGCGGCGGTATTCGAGCGGATCGTGCGCCGCCGCCTGGGCTGAGCCCGGGCGGCGTACCGGCGCAACGTTCCTTCCCCACGGCCCACCGCATCCATTGAGGTACCGCGTCATGTCGATCGTCGTCGAGCAACTGCGTTACGTCGTCCTTGGAACCCGCGACCTGGAAGCGGCCACGCACTTCGCCGGCACCGAACTGGGGCTGCAGGCGCTGCCGGCCGGCAACGGCGAGCAGGCGTTCCGTTCCGACGAGCGCCAGTACAGCCTGGTCTATTCCAGCGCGTCGCCGCGCCGCCATGCGGTGGGCCTGGAACTGCGCGACGAAGCGGCGCTGCAGGCCGCGCTGCAGGCGCTGCAGGCGCGCGGCATCCCGGCGCAGCGCGATGCCGCGCTGGCGGCGCGGCGCAACGTGCGCGCGCTGGCTGCGTTCACCACGCCCGGCGGCCTGTGCCTGGAGCTGGTGGTGCGCCCGCAGAACCAGGGCTGGCGTTTCTTCCCCGCGCGCGACAGCGGCGTGGCCGGGCTGGCGGCGCTGGCGCTGCGCAGCACCGACGCGGCCGCCGACGAGGCGCTGCTGGTCGACCTGTTCGGCCTGCAGGTCCGCGACTGGATCGGCGATGCGTCCTACCTGGGCATGGATGCGGCGCACCACCGGCTGGCGTTGTTCCCGGCCGCGGCTGCCGGCGTGCTGGCGGTCGAGTTCGAGGTGCAGGGGCTGGACCAGGTGATGCAGCAGTACCACCGCCTGCGCGGACTGCCGCAGGCCATCGCGCACGGCCCCGGCCGCCGCCCCGCATCCGCGCAGGCGTTCGTCACCTTCGCCGGTCCCGACGCGGTGTACTACAGCTTCGTCGCCGAGGGCGAGCGCATCGCTGTCGCATCGCCGCGGCGCCCGCGCCAGTTCGCGATGCGCGCCGATTCGCACTGCGCCTGGGGCAGCGACTGCACCATCGCCGAGCTGGCGGCCGACGCGGTATCGCCGCGGCCGGCGCTGCGCGGAGTGCCCAGCGCATGATCCAGCTGCGCGACGTGAGCTACGTGCGCCTGGGAACCCGCGACCTGGAAGGCGCCATGCGCTACGCCACGACCATCCTCGGCCTGGAAGTGGCCGAGCGCGTCCATGGCGCGGCGTACTTCAAGTCCGACCAGCGCGAGCACACCCTGTGTTACTTCGAGGGCGACCCGGCCGACCAGGTCGTCGCCTTCGAGGTGGACACGCGCGCCGAACTGGATGCGGCGGGTGCCGAGCTCGAGCGGCTGGGGCATCCGGTGCACCGCGGCACCGCCGGCGAGGCGCAGCAGCGCAAGGTGCGCGACTTCATCGCTTTCCGCGACCCCACCGGCAACCGCATCGAGCTGGTGTGGCGGCCGCAGATGTCCTCGCGCCGCTACCACGGCGCGCGCGATGCCGGCATCACCGGCTTCAGCCACATCGGGCTGTGCACCACCGACGCGGCGCGCGACGAGGCGTTCTGGACCTCGGTGTGCAATGCGCGGGTCAGCGACCGCATCGGCGACGCGCCGTTGCTGCGCATCGACGAGGTTCACCACAAGATCGCGCTGTTCCCCACCACCCGCGCCGGCATCCAGCACATCAACCACCAGGTGGCCAGCGCCGACGACGTGCAGCGCTCGCTGCACCATCTGCGCGGCCATGGCATCCCGGTGGTGTTCGGGCCGGGCCGCCATCCGACCTCCGGCGCGCGCTTCCTGTACTTCGAAGGGCCCGACGGCATGGTCTACGAGTATTCCTCGGGCGTGAGCAGCATCGCCGACGAGCTGCTGTACCGCGAACGCCAGTTCGAGTTCGCACCGCCCGGCTTCTGCATGTGGGGCGCCGAGCCGCAGATCCGGGAGTTCCGCAAGTGAGCGCGCAGCTGGAGGCGCTGGCGCGCGGCGTGCGCGTGGCCGCGCGCGCGCTGGGCCGCGCCGGGCTGGTGCATGCCTATGGCCACTGCAGCGCACGTATCGACGCCACTTCGTTCCTGGTGGCGCCGTCGCGGCCGCTGGGGCTGGTGCGGCCGGGCGAGCGCTGCACGGTGGTGCCGCTGGACGGCGAGCTGCCCGAGGGCGTGCTGCCGGAAGTGCGCATCCACCGCGAGATCTACCGCCGCCGCCCCGACGTCGGTGGCGTGGCGCGGATCCAGCCGCCGAAGCTGATGAGCCTGAGCGTGCTCGGCCGCACGCCGCTGGCCCGGCACGGTTTCGGCGCTTATTTCCATCCGCAGCCGCCGCTGTGGGACGACCCGCTGCTGCTGCGCTCGGACGTGCAGGCGCGGCGTCTGGCCGAACAGCTCGGCGACGCGCGCGCCATCGTCATGCGCGGCAACGGCGCGGTGACCGCCGGGCAGTCGCTGCAGGCGGCGGTGGTGCTGGCCTGGTACCTGGAAGACGCCGCGCGCGTGGAACTGGACTGCCTGTCCGCCGCTGCGCACACCCTGCCGACCTGCCTGAGCGAGGAGCAGTCCGCGGTCCGCGCGACCTGGAACGGCCGCCTGCTCGAGCGCATGTGGGACTACCTCACCGCGGGCGACGTCGAGCTGGACTGAGCCGCCGCCCGCTTCCATTGCCACCCGAAGACGGAAGAAAGACCGATGAAGATCCTGCTGAACGCGTCGCTGCTGGCGGCGCTCGGCCTGGCCGGCCATGCCGCGGCCGCCGACACCTGCGCCTCGGCCGATGATGCCAAGGTGATCCGCCACTACTACGCCCAGACCCGCCCGGGCGCGCCGCCGCCGGCGGTGGCGCGCCTGTTCCGGATGGAGGAGACGCGGGTGGTCAGTGCGCTGGAGCCGGCCCAGGCCTACGGCGTGCGCTCCAACCGCCTGCTGTTCGACGAAGTCTGGAAATCGGTCGACGCCTGGGGCGCCGATACCCGCATCGGCATCGTGTTCACCTCCGGCGGCATGCATGTCTGGAACTTCCCCAGCAAGGTGCCGCAGACCCAGTCGACCACCACGCCGATCTGGTACGACATGTACGCCGATGGCGGCGCGGGCGTGCACGGCCATATCACGCCGCAGGAAGTGGACCAGATCTGGGCGCTGCAGATTCCCACCAAGGAAGCGGACAAGTTCACCCGCATCCTCGGTTTTTACGACAGGCAGGGCGCGCTGATCGTCGGCCTGTACGTGTCCGAGGGCGTGAAGGATTTCGATCCCAAGGCGGTGGCGGGCTTCGAGCGCACCCGCGAACTGCTGCGCGCGCAGCCGCGGATCTGCGCGGCCGGCTGAGATCCCGCCTCCGCGCCGGGCTGGCGTGGAGGCGCCTTGCCGCGGCGTGCGGCAGCGCCGGTCACGAGGCGTCTTTCTGCCCGGCGTCCAGTGCCGCCACGGTCTTGCGCACCTCGTCATAGGTGCGCATCAGGTGGTCGTGGGTAAGGCGGCAGGCGCGCAGCGCGTTGCGTTCCAGTGTCGCCTCGAAGATCGCCTGGTGCTCGTCCTGCACGAAGCGCTTGCCGCGCGAGGCGCTCAACGACACCCGCCGGTAGCGTTCGGCCTGGTGGTAGAGCAGTTCCTGCAGCTTGATCAGCCATGGCGAATCGCAGGCGGACACCAGCGCATAGTGGAACTGGCGGTTGCGTTCTTCCCAGGCATCGAGCAGCTCCTGCGGAGCGGCTTCGCCGCGGCCCAGCACTTCGCCCTCGACCTCATTGAGGGCGTCGTAGGTTTCGCGCACGCGCGCCTCCCAGGCGTCGTCGCCCCGCTCGATCGACAGCCGCAGCGCCTCGGTCTCGATCAGGTTGCGCACCCGCGAGATGTCGTCCAGCTCCTCCAGCGACAGCGGCGATACCCAGAAACCGCGCTGGTCCTCGGTCTTCACCAGCTGGTCGCCGACCAGTCGCGCCAGCGCCTCGCGCAGCGGCGACATGCCGATCTCGTAATGCTGGACCAGGGCCTCGAGCTTGAGCTTGCCGCCAGGCGGCCACTGGCCGTGGACGATGTCGCGGCGCAGGCGCTGGTAGGCGCGTTTGGCCAGGGTACGGGCGGCGGCCGGGGCGGAGGCGGTGGTCTTCATGCGTACAGTGTGGGGCGGGAATTTCGAAAATCAAATTCCTCTGCTGTGATGCAGCATTCTCCGGATTAATTTCGACAACGGGAATTTTGCTAAATTTCCGTGACGAGAATAAGCGATTGTTTTTAAACGTTTCTAGCGAGGTGCATCCTGCGTTGTTGCCAATCAATCGCATGATGGAAGAAAAAATATCGTAATTTTTATTGACACCCTGACGAGGTCTTGTTGTGATCCGGGTGCACTCCGGCGCCAGCGCCGGCCTTCGGAACGTGGATGGGGCATCGGCCCGGGCCCGGGAACGGCCACTGCCGGCGACATGCCGGGCAGCGCGGGCGTCCATCCGTCAGCCACAGTGAATTGCGGGGGAATGATGAGCAGTCGAGCAGGGCAACAGCGGGTTCTGGCCAGCGGATTTTCGATATTGGCGGTGTGCATCGCCGGCGCGTTGCAGGCGCAGGAGGCGCCGGTGCAACTGGATACGGTGGTCGTCACCGGCACCAACATCCGCGGCGCGACACCGGCGGGCAACGCCGTGATGGTGATCGGCGCCGAGCAGATCCAGGCCAGCGGCAAGGCCACGGTGGGCGATTTCCTGCGCGAACTGCCGGCCAACTTCGCCGGCGGCGTGGGCATGAGCGACAACATCCAGGGGTCGGACAGCAGCGTCGCCGGCTCCAACATGACCGGCGGCCAGGGCGTGAACCTGCGCGGCCTGGGCGCCCTGTCCACGCTGGTGCTGGTCAACGGCCGCCGCGTCGCCGCCGCCGGCCAGTACGGCGATTTCGTCGACATCTCGACCATTCCCAGCAATGCGGTCGACCACATCGAGGTCCTGCTCGACGGCGCTTCGGCGGTGTACGGCTCCGACGCGGTCGGCGGCGTGGTCAACATCATCCTCAAGCGCAGCGACGACGGCGCCCGCACCACCGTCCGCCTCGGCAACGCCACCGAGGGAGGCAACAGCCAGGTCCAGATCGGCCAGACCTGGGGCAGGCACTGGAACGGCGGCGGCATGATCGTCGGCTACGAATACGACCGGCAGGACGCGCTGGCCGCCACCGACCTGGGCATCTACCGCTCCGGCAGCGACTTCAGCGACCGCGGCGGCGTCAACTGGCGCCGTGCCGGCGCCCGTGCCGGTGCGGCGGCCAACCAGTTCAATACGCCCACCGCCAACGGCTGGGGCACTCCGGCCCGGCGCATCTCCGGTGGCAGCCTGGTCGCGGTGACCGATGGCGTCGGCAACACCCACGATGCCTGGGACAAGGTGGACATCCTGCCGGAGATGCAGCGCCACAGCGCCTTCGTCGGCTTCGAGCACGAGGTCGGCGCCGTCGGCCTGTATGGCGACCTGCGCTATACCCGCCGTCGCGGCACCTACAACCAGGGCTACCAGGCGCTGTACGGCACCCTTGGCCCGAACAATCCGTACCTGATCCCGGGCGTGGCCAACAACTACGGCGTGCTGATCGACGACCGCCCGCTGCAGCGCGAGGTCGGGGTGGACAGCATCGCCGCGACCATCGGCGCCGGCTTCGACCTTGGCGGCAGCTGGCGCGGCGAGGCCACGCTCAGCTACAGCCGCGACGAGCAGTTCCGCAACTCCGACGTGCAGCGCAACGCCAACATCTACGACTACCTGCCCACGCCCGCTGGCGGCAGGGTGCAGGCGCCGACCGCGATCCAGTGCAGCCAGGGCCTGCCGGCCACCGCCACCCCGGCGCAGCAGGCCTACTGCGCCGGACTCAACTACGCCGCGTTCAATCCGTGGACCACCGAGCCGCTGTCCGAGCAGGTGCTGTCGCAGCTGATCGGCTATGAGAATCTCGACTTCGCCTCGTGGCTGGCGCAGGCCAGCTTCAAGGTCGATGGCGACCTGTTCGCGATGCCCGGCGGCACCGCCAAGCTGGCGGCGGGCATCGACTACCGCCGCGAGAACATCGGTGGCGAGCTGGACTTCAACTGGCGCTCCACCTCCAGCAAGCACGAAGTGTTCGGCACCACCGAGCGCGACGTCGGCGCGGTGTTCGCGGAACTGGCCTTCCCGCTGATCGGCAAGGACAACGCCGCGCGCTTCGCGCAGAAGCTGGACCTGTCCCTGGCCGCCCGCTACGAGCGCAGCCGCGGCATGGGCGACTTCTCCACCTTCAATCCGAAGGTCGGCCTGGACTTCAAGCCCACCGACGGACTGACCCTGCGCGCCAGCTGGGGCACCTCGTTCCATGCCCCGCCGATGCGCTACGCCTACGACGGCGTGCAGCCGATCACCGGCGGCAACGGCGCGTTCCTGCGTGCGGACCTGTACCGCGCGCCCTGCGATACCACCGTGGTCCCGCTCAACGGCGTGTCCAATACCGCGGCCGGCTGCACCTTCAACGCGATCGTCGTCTCCGGCGGCGCCGGTCCGACCCTGAAGCCGGAAGAGGCCAGGACCTGGACCCTGGGCTTCGACTGGAAGCCGGAGTGGGCGCCGGGCCTGCGTGCCGGTGCGAGCTACTTCAACCTGAAGGTCGACGACCGCATCGTGCGCATCCAGGCCGGGCAGCTGGGCGGCATCCTCAACGACCTGTTCACCACCGGCACCACGCCGTACATCAACAGCCTGGAAATCAACCCGGGCGTGGACCGCGTGCGCCAGATCATGGAGAACGACCCGCGCTACCTCGGTCAGCTCGGCGCCGGTCCGGTGATGGGACCGGCGGACGTGGCGATGATCGTCAACGCCACCCAGCTCAACCTGGCTTCGCTGAGGATGGACGGCTTCGACTTCAACCTGGACTACGGCTTCGACACCAGTTATGGCGGTTCGCTGGAGTTCTTCAACCGCGGCACCCTGCTCAAGTCCTACGAGATCGAGGCCACGCCGGGCGCCGGCTATGTCGACCGCCTCGCCCGGTACAGCGCCGCCGACGGCTCCAGTCCGGTCAAGCTGCGCTCGATGCACGGGGTGAAGTGGTACTACGGCAACCTCAACGCATCGCTGACGATGAACTACGTGGATGACTACCAGTGCGTGGCCGGCTGCTTCCTGCCCAACGCGCAGGGCATGCCGGTGGCGGCGACCGCGCCGGTGAAGATCAAGGCCTGGAAGACCTTCGACTTCCACCTGGGCTACGACCTGTCCGACATCGGTGGTCTGTTCCGCGACTCGCGGGTGAGCTTCACCGCCATCAACCTCACCAACAGCGCGCCGCCGTTCTTCGACACTGGCACCACCGCCGCCGTCGATACCCTGCCGGACCCCTATGATCCAGCCAACGCGACGGTGATGGGCCGCAGCCTGGTGCTGTCGTTCGACAAGCGCTGGTGAGCAACGCAGGCCTGTCCGGCGCCATGCCGGGCAGGCCGGGAGAGAATCGATGATGAAAGCAGTATCCGTGGTGCTGGCGCTGGGCCTGGCCCTGGCGCCAGCGATGGCGGCGGCCGCACCGGACCAGCCCGCCGCAGCGGCCGCGGCGCCGTTGCAGGTCAAAGGCGCGCAGCAGTTCGACCTGGCTGCTGCCGATGGCCGCAGCTATCGCATCTTCGTGTCGGTGCCGGACAAGCCGGCGCCGCGTGGCGGCTATGGCGTGTTCTACGTGCTGGACGGCAACGCCCTGTTCCTCACCGCGATGGAGACGGTGCGCGCCATGGAGCGCCGCCCCGACGTGCCGCGCGACCTGGCCACGGTGGTGGTCGGCATCGGCTATCCTGATGGCGTGGACATCGGCAGCGCGCGCACCCTGGACCTGACGCCGCCGGGCAGCGGCAACCCGCGCATCAGCGCGGCTTCGGGCGGCGCTGATGCCTTCCTCGATTTCATCGAGGGCCGGCTCAAGCCGCGCATCGCCACGCTGGCGCCGGTCGACCCGGCGCGGCAGGCGCTTTTCGGGCATTCCTTCGGCGGCCTGTTCGTACTGCATTCGATGCTGCGCAAGCCCGAGGCCTTCGCCGTACGCGCCGCGGCAAGCCCGTCGATCTGGTTCGACCGCGCCGACATCGCCCGGCAGCTGGCCGATACCCTGGCCACGCGCGCCCCGCGATCGCCGCCGCTCAAGCTGCTGCTCACCGCGGGCGAATACGAGCAGGCGCTGTCGCCGCTGGCGCATTCGCGGCCGAATGTCGCCAAGCTGGCGCTGCTGCAGAAGGAACGGGCGCAGGTGGACAGCAGCCGCGCCCTGGCAGCGGCACTGGTGGAGCGCACGCCCGTGGACGCGCGCTTCGACGAGATCGCCGGCGAGGATCATGGCACGGTCATCCCCGCGGCGATCAGCCGCGCGGTGTCCTTCATGCTGATGCCGCAGATGGAAGTGCCGCCGGTGCCCACGGCCGCCGCGTACTGGCAGATGACGCCCGAACAGCGCTACGACCTGCGCATGTGGGTGCGGCAGCTGCCCGACCGGCAGCGCATCCCCTGGCTGACCCGCCTGCGCGACACCCTGCACGATGGCCTGAGCAAGGAGCAGGGGCAGGCCCTGCATGAAGAGCGCAACCGGATGGACGCCGAGCAGGGCAGCAAGCCGCACGAAGTGAACGCGCCGGCACGCTGAGCCGTGCCGACGCCCGCGCCCGCTCCGGGCGCGGGCGCCGTTTTTCCAGGCACCGGCCTGGCAGCAGGGTCCATCGAGGCGTATAAGCGGTACCTGTCGGCGGTCGCGAACAGGGATGGCGATGGATCTGCAGGCAAGTGCAGGCGAAGCATCGGCTTCGACCGCATGCATCAACTATGTGCTGATCGATTACGAGAACGTGCAGCCGGAATCGCTGGCGCGGCTGGAACGGCCGGAGTTCCGGGTGATCGTGTTCGTCGGCGCCAACCAAGGGAAGATTCCGTTCGAGATCGCCGCGGCGCTGCAGCGGATGGGGCGCCATGCCGAGTACGTGAAGATCGCCGGCAACGGCCCGAATGCGGCCGACTTCCACATCGCCTGGTACATGGGGCGCCTGGCGGAGGCCGATCCGCGGGGGTTCTTCCATGTCATCTCCGGCGACACCGGCTTCGATCCGCTGATCCGGCACCTCAAGGACAACCGGATACGTGCGTGCCGCTCCACTGCCATTACGCGGATGCCGTGCTTCGCGCCGGCCGCGCCACCGCCGGAGCAGGAGGCGCGCCTGCAGCTTGTCCTGCAGCGGCTTGCGGCCATGACCCGGCCGACGCGGGTGAAGACCCTGGAAAGCGCACTGGATTCCATGTTCGGCAAGAAGCTGCCGCGTGCCGAGGTCCAGCGGCTCATCGCCGGGCTGCGCGAGCGGGGCTACGTGAAGGTATCGGGAACCGCCGTTTCCTACGCACTGCCCGGCGCATGAGCAGTGCCTGATGGTCGTGGCCGCCGTTCCAGCCACCACAGCAGCGCCGCCGCCAGCACGAAGCCCAGCAGCCACGGCCAGCGCGGGCCGGGTATCGGCAGCGCGGATGCTGCGGTCATTCCGGTGCCGCCGCGCAGGGCTGAAGTGGCCTCGCGCGTGGCCTGTGCATGCAGGGCGCGCGCGTCGGCCGGGTCGATGACCCGCACGCCGGCGCTGGCGTCGCTGGCGACGCCACGGTGCCAGCCGGCCTGCCGTGGCCACCAGCCGTTGCAGTTGCCCGCGTGCGGATCGGCCACCAGGGTGGTGCCGCCGCCATCGGGCGCTTCGATCCGCGTGCCGTCGGGCAGGCCACACAGCGCGGTGCGTTCGCCGGCCCAGGCCCAGGCCGGCAGCGCGGCGAGCGGCGCTGCCGGCAGCGGCCGCGCCAGCGTCGCCAGCACGCGGTTCCACAGTTCGGCGTGGGCGCCGGCATGGCCGGCGAGCACCAGGGTGTAGCTGTCGGCGACCGGCAGTACGCCGATGCGTCCACGGCCCACGGCTCGCCAGCCGCCGATTGCGGCGCCGTCGGCGGCGCGCAGCAGCGGCACCACGCCGGTGTCGGCGAACGCCAGGTCGAAGCGTTCGATGTCCAGCGTCGCCGGCGCGTCGCCTCCGTCGCTGGCGGCATCGCGCAGTTTCACCGTGGCGGTCTGCTCGTCGCCGCGTGCGTCCAGCCCCCATTCGCGCAGGATGCGGCGGCCGTTGCCGTCGAGCACGCCACCCATGCGCACCAGCACACCGAGACCATCGCGCATGGCCGCGGCGATGGCCGCGCGCTGCGCCGACGACAGCGCGGCCAGGCGCCGTTCGTCGAGCAGCAGCAGGTCGAGCCTGGCGAGGTTGGCCGCGTCGATGGCCTGCGGCGCGTCGCCCAGCTGCACGCCGCCGCCGACGCTGATGCCGGTCTGCAGGGTCGCGCCGGTATCGGCGGCCCAGCGCTGCAGGTACTTCAGTTCCGGCCCGGGTGCGCCGGCGAGCAGGCGCAGCGCGGGCGCCGGTACCGTTTGCACGCGCACCGGTACCGGTAACTGGTCGAGTACCCTGCCCTCGGCGTCGAGCGCGCGCAGGGTGAATTCGACATCGCCGGCATCGCGCGCGCTGGCGGCAAGACGCACGCGGCCATCCTCGGCGGGCGTGGCGACGGCGACGCGATGCCCGGCCGGATCGAGCAGCTCCACCCGCGCCTGCGGCAGGCCCTGCACGCGCGTGCCGACCTCGAAACGCGCGCCCGCGGCGAGCGGCGGCGGCGCCTGTAGTTCCACCAGCCCCTGCGGTGCGGCCGCGGGCAGGAAGCGCAGCGGTGGCAGCGCGGCATCGCGGTCGCGCGCCGGCAGGCCCTGGCCGATGACGATGAGTCCGCGCGCGCGCGGATGCTGGCGCAGCGCGGTGGCCAGATCCGGTACCCGGTCCACGCCCATCAGTACCGGCGCTTCGGGCAGGCGCAGCCGCACGGCGGCGGGGATGGCCGCCATGTCCGCCGCCGTCGTGCCGGCGGTGGCGATCAGCAGCGTATCGGCGGGTACGGCATGCCGCGGCGGGAACAGGGTCAGCCCGAGCAGCAGCGCCGCTGCCAGCTGCAGGGCCAGCCGCAGGCCCAGGCGCGCAAGCGATGGGCGCGGCGCCAGGCACAGGCGCAGGCTGCCGAGCAGCACGGCCAGGGCGATGAGGGCGAGGGGCAGCCAGCTCATCGCGCGGTCTCCCGCGGTGCGGTCAATGCGTCGAGGTAGCGGCGGCCCATGGCGTCGGCGGCGTCGCGCCGCGGCGGCGGTCCCGGCGCGCGCGGCAGCGCCGGCCACAACTGGTCGCGCAGGCGCTGCCGGCAGGCGCGGCAATCGGGTTGCTGGCGCAGTTCATCGATGGCGGCGGCGATGTCGAGCGGATCGGGAACGGCCTGCGGATGCGCATCGAGCCAGCGCGACAGTGCGTCCAGATCGACCACCGCGTCCGCCGTGGCCAGCGCCCGCCAGGCATTCACCGGCATGGCGTCACCACTTTCGCGCGGTGCCAGCTGCAGGCTGCGATTGCCAAGCCCATCGCGCTTGCCGCCCATGCGCCGCGCCATGTCGATCGGCGGCAGTTCGGGGCCGACCCTTGCCAGGTAGACGCGCTCGGCCTGCTGCACCTGCTTGATGAACCCCAGCGCCTTGTAGGCGTAAGGCAGCGCCTTGTCGGGATGGCCCTGGCGCAGGTGGCCTTCGGACTGCCACATCTGGTCGAGCGCGGCCTTGAGGATGGCGCGGGTCTGCGGATCGAGCAGGGTCGCGGCCTCGGCATGGTCGTGGGTGTGGCCGTACTCGGACAGCACGTCGGTGGCGCTGCCGAAGGTTGGTGTATCGCCGCTGCCCGCGTGATCGTGGTCGTGTCCGTCGTCGTGCGCATGCTCGCTGGCCGCCGCGTCGGCGGTAGGTGGGCCGTCTCCGGTAGGCGGCGGTTTCGCGCCGCCTTCGGCTTCCTCGCCCAGGAACTGGCCATAGCGCAGGCGCAGGATGCGCTGGTCCACGCCGATGGCGTCCGCGCGCTTGATGAAGGTGTCGGCGTCGAGCGCACTGCGCTGCTTCAGCAATGCCTCGGCGTCGATGATGATCTGGCGCTGGCTGCGGAAATAGGCCGGCATCACCTTCTTGATTGCGCCTTCCAGATCGCTGGTCTGCACGTCCTGCTCGCTGGGCAGGCGCAGGATCAGGCTGGGGCTGCGCGCTTCCTGCGGCTGCGGCGCGCGGTTGTCGCGTACCGTGAGGCGCGCAACCACTTCGTCGCCGGGGCCGACGCCCAGCGCAGCCAGATCGACGTCGTAGGCGAAGCGGCGCGCGGTAGCCGTGCCGCCGCCGGACAGTTCGATGCGGCGCTGCTGGAAGTCGATGTTCTCGCCGCTGCCCTTGGCGGTGGTGAGCTCCAGCGCGGCGTTGGCGGTGACACCGAAATCGTCGTTGGCTTCGAAGCGCAGCTGCCAGCGGCGCTGATGCGGCGCGGCCTGGGTGAGTGTCTGCGCCGGTTCGATGACCTTCACCTGCGGTGGCCGGTCCGGCACCACCTCCAGCCGCCACGCGCGCCCTGCCTCGGCCAGCGCCGGCTCGGTGACGATGCGGTACAGGCCGGAGCGCTGCAGGGTCTCGCTGGCCTGCCAGCGGTCGCCCTCGCGCTGCAGCGGCAGGCGGCGGCCGTCGTGGAACTGCAGCCACGCCTGCCGCGGTTGCGGCGCGAACCGCAGCTGCCAGCGCAGGTGGCTGCCCTGCAGGGCGCGCGCATCGAGCTTTTCGCCGGCGCTGGCAGGTTGGCCGGTGTAGGTCGGCGGCGTCACTTCCAGCCGCGTGCCGCGCAGTGCGGGGGGCGTCGTCGCAGCGGTGGGGGCGGCGCTTCCATCGTGGCCCTCCACCGAAGTCACGCCCGCCGCGAGTGGCCACAGCATGGCGATGGCCGCGATCAACAGCGCACCGCCAACCCAGGCGAACAGGCGCAGCCATGGCCAATGCGGACGCAGGTCGGGCGGCGTCGCGCGCAGGCGCTGCTCGATGCGCGCGCGCTGGCGCTGCTGCAGCGGGTTCAGCGCTTCCGGTGCGGCGAACAGCAGGTCGGCGCTGTCCTCGAAACGTGGCTCTTCGTCCAGGCGCGCGACCAGCCAGCGCGCGTCCAGCCGCCGCGCGCGCCAGGTGGCGAAAGCGGCGGCGGCGAGCAGGGCGAGCGTGAGTGCCACGCTGCCCGCGTCGAAACCGGCGGCGCGCATCGTGAGCAGGCCGAGCGCGAGCGCGAGCGGCACGCCGCCGGCCAGCGCGATCAGCAGCACCCGGCGCCGCGCACCACGCAGCAATGCCTGGGTGCTCATGCCTGCCTCCGGCGCCGGCGCGCGCTGGCGAGCCAGCGCTCCAGCAGGAACAGCAGGGCGATGGCGGCGGCCAGCCACGGCACGGGCTCATACGCCGGCTGCGGCCATGCGCTGGCGCCGCTGTCCGGCTGCATCGCCGTCGCCGGTGCCCGCGTCGGTGCGGGAGGCGCCTGCAACAGTTCGCGCAGGTGCTGCGGGAAGCCGGCATCCAGCAGGGCTGGCATTGCCGCCGGTTGCAGGGGCGTGGCCCAGCGCAGCCATTGCGCGTGGGGGCCATCCACCTGTTCGATCACCGGTACGCCGCTGTCGTCGCGCCACAGCGGCAGGCGTTGCGTATCGCCGGGCAACGGCGTGCGTGCATCGACCAGCAGCCGGCCGCCATCGCGCGCCCACGCCTGCAAGGCATCGGGAACCGGTTTGGCCGAGAGCCAGATGCGCACGCCGGCATCATCGGTGAATGGTTGGTTGTCGGCGGCGATATCCGGCGGCGAGTTCCATGCCTGACCGACCGCACGCAACCATGGCAGCGTGGCGGTGCCGGTTTCGTCATGACGAATGTGCAGGCGCGGCGCGGCCGGCAGGGTGGCAGTGGCTGCCGGTGATGCGGTTTCGATCACCTGCCAGCGCACCGCGCGCGACAGCTGCGGCCGCTGCGCATCCAGCCCATCCAGCGCCGTTGGCACGACCACGGTGAGCGGTGCCTTGGGCGGCAGCGCTGCATCCAGCTCGCGCAGCAGGCTGGCGAGCGGTTGCGAGGGCAAAGGAGCGGTTGGCGCATCCAACGCCGGAAAGCCCGGTGCCAGCCACAGCCATTGCGACTTGTCCGCATCGACAGTCGCGCGTGCGGCGGCAGGGTCCACACCGGGCGCGACGGCGATGCGCGGTGTGTCGTCCTCGATGCCGTTCAACGCCGGCCGTGCCAGCAGCACCGCCAGCAGGGCGAGCAGCAGCAGCCGCACCAGCAGCAGCGGCCAGTCGTCGAAACGTATGCGCCGGCGCGGCCGTGGTCTGGCCGACAGCCAGCGCAGCGCGGCGAAGTCGATCAACTGTTGTTCGTCGCGCCGCGCCAGATGGATCAGCAAGGGCAGCAGCAACGCCGCCAGCGTGGCCAGGCCTGCCGGGAACAGCCACACCAGGCTCATGCGCCGCGGCCCCCGTGGCGAGCGGACAGCCGTTGCAGCGGTGCGTCGATGGCTTCGTCGAGGAAGCCGGTGTCATGGCGGATGCCGGCGGCCTGCAGGCGTGCATCCAGCGTGCGCCGCGCTTCGGCGAAGCGGGCGAGGTAGTCGGCGCGTACCGCCGCGCCATCGCCGAGCAGCTCGTCGCCGGTTTCCGGGTCGCGGAAGCGGTGGCCGTCGCGGAACGGGAAGTCGCGCTCCTCGGCGGTCAGCAGCTGCAGATGCACGACATCGCGGCCCGCCTTCGCCAGGCGCTCGGCCAATGCGATCGCAGCGTCGTCGAAGCCGTCGCCGATCATCACCACCAGGTCGTTGGCGGCGATGCGTTCCCACACCGGCGCCAGCCGCTCCTGCGCCGGCCATTGGCCGTACGCGCGCAGGTCGTGCAGTTGCAGGTGCAGGCGGTCGCGCTGGCGCAGGCCGTGGCCGGCCGGTACCAGCCGTACGCCGTCGCCGCCGATGGCGACCAGACCGAAGGCATCGCCCTGCTGCAGTGCCAGTTCGGCAACGCAGGCGGCCAGGGCGCTGGCGGCGTGCAGGCGGGTCCAGTCGCGCCGCGCCTGGTCGGCCTGTGCCATCGACGCGGTGGTATCGAGCAGCAGCCAGATCGTGAGCGGGCTTTCGCGTTCGGATTCGCGCACGAAGAAGCGGTCCGAGCGCGCGTAGAGCTTCCAGTCGATCTGGCGCAGTTCGTCGCCGGGCTCGTAGGCGCGGTACTGCGCGAACTCCAGCCCGGCGCCGCGGCTGCGGCTGGCGTGCATGCCGATGCCGCGGCTGCCGCTGGCCCGTTGCGGCAGCAGCCGCAGGCCGCGCAGGCGGCTGCGCACGTCGGCGGGAATCAGCGGTGGCGCGGTGGCGGCCAAGGCGGATGCAGGGTGCGGGTCAGGCCGGATACGGCACCGCGCGCAGCAGCGCGGCGATCACGTCGTCGGCACTCTTCTGCTCGGCCTCGGCGGCGAAGGACAGCAGCAGGCGGTGGCGCATCACCGGCGCGGCCAGGGCCTGCACGTCCTCGCGGGTAGCGGCGAAGCGGCCATGCAGCAGGGCCCGCGCCTTCGAGGCCAGCACCAGCGATTGCCCGGCGCGCGGACCGGCGCCCCACTTGATCCAGTTGTTCACCTCGGCCGGCGCCCCATCGCCCGGGCGGCTGGCGCGCACCAGCCGGGTGATCCAGGTCAGCAGGTCGGCGCCGACGTGCACGTCGCGCACCGCGGCCTGCAGCGCCTTCACCGCTTCGGCGTCCATCACCTTCGGCACGGCGCCACCGCTGCTGCCGGTGGTCTGCGCGAGGATGTCGCGCTCTTCGGCCTCGCTGGGGTAGTCCACGCGCACGTGCAGCAGGAAGCGGTCCAGCTGCGCTTCGGGCAACGGATAGGTGCCGGCCTGTTCGATCGGGTTCTGCGTGGCCAGCACGAAGAACGGCGCGGGCAGCGTATAGGTGGTGCCGGCATAGCTGACGGTGCGCTCCTGCATCGCCTCCAGCAGCGCGGCCTGGGTCTTGGGCGGCGTGCGGTTGAGCTCATCGGCCAGCAGCAGGTTGGTGAACACCGGGCCCTTCTGGAAGCGGAACGCGCGCTTGCCGGTGCCGTGGTCTTCCTCCAGCAGCTCGGTGCCGAGGATGTCGCTGGGCATCAGGTCGGGGGTGAACTGCACGCGTCGGAACTGCAGTTCCAGCGCCTGCCCGAGCGAGCGCACCAGCAGCGTCTTGCCGAGGCCGGGCGCGCCTTCGAGCAGGCAGTGGCCGCCGGCGAGCAGGCCGATCAGCAGTTGTTCGACCACGTCCTGCTGGCCGACCACCGCCTGCGCCAGCGCGCCGCGCAGTTCGCCCAGGCGGGGCAGAAGGGAATCGAGATCGTGGGCGGGGGCGTTCATGCGGTCACCAGTGGGGTCAATGCGTCAGTGCGTACATCACGATGTTCACGCCGAACTTCGTGTTGTCCTCGGCCAGGAAGCGTTTGTTGCGCCAGTCGTAGTCCCATTCGCAGCCGTAGTCCTTGTTGCTGTAGAGCACGCCCAGGCGGCCGTCGATCTCGATGCCTTTCAGGTAGTCGTGCACCAGGTCGTCGCCCCAGCCATTCAGTTCGAACGTGGTGGCCGGCGGGCCTTCGGGAAACCTGAAGAAACTGTTGTAGAGCGCATGGGTATTGGGCAGCTTCTTCAGCGCATTGGCGCCGAAGATGGCGCGCATCTGTGCCTCGAACGAGGTAGCGAACAGGCCGTCGATGTCGTGGTTGCAGTCGTCCACCAGCACGAAGCCGCCGTTGCGCACGTAGCGCTCGAAGTTGCGGCGTTCGTCGGGGTTGAACTCGACCAGCTTGTGCCCGGCCAGGTAGCAGAACGGCGCGCGCAGCATCTTCGGGTCGGACAGGGCGAGGACGTGTTCCTTCGGATCGACGCGCAGCGTGGTGTAGTCGATCAGCGAGGTGACCAGGTTGGACGGCATGCGCGCATCCACGTCCCAGTCGCCGGAGTCGTATTTGAGGCGGGTGAACCAGAAGTCGTAGCGGCTGGCCTGTGCGCCCGCCCGTCCGGGCAATGCGGCCGCCACCGCGCCGCCGAGCAGCAGGTGGAGGAATTGCGCGCGCGTTAGCGGGGACCGGGACAAGGCGGGGGGAGATCTCTGGGGCACTGAAGCCCCTCTCCTGATGAGAGAGGGGCCGGGGGAGAGGGCCGGGGCTGTGCCCGGACCCTCATCCGCCCTTCGGGCAGCTTCTCCCGGAGGGAGAGGGAAAAGACAGGGTTACACCGCGTCCGACAGCGAGGTGAAGGTGAAATCGCGCAGCTTCATCGGCGGAATCATCATCACGTAGCTGGATTCATCGCCGGCCACGCGCACCGGCTTGCCCAGTTCGTCGATGTTGTTGAGCATGATCACCGGCGATTCGTTGAAGCGGAAGTTCTTCACCGGGTGCTTGATCTGGCCGTTCTCGATGTAGAACGTGCCGTCGCGGGTCAGGCCGGTCAGCAGCACGGTCTGCGGATCGACCATGCGGATGTACCAGGTGCGGGTGAGCAGGATGCCTTTCTGCGTGCCCTTGACCAGCTCGGCGATGGACTTGCTGCCACCGCTCATCAGCAGGTTGCCGGGCCGCGCGTTGGCGGTCTTGCCCTGCTTCTGCGCCCAGTAGCGCGAGTAGTTGAGGTTGGCGACCTTGCCGTTCTCGATGATGGCCATGCGCTCGCGCGGGGTGCCTTCGCCATCCCACGGCAGCACCGGCGCGTCCGGGTGCCACGGGTCGGCGAACATGTTCACCTGCGGGTCGTAGACCTGCTCGCCGAGCTTGTTGCCGCCGCCCTTCTTGGACAGGAAGCTGCGGCCTTCGTCGGCGGAGCGCGCATCGAAGAAGTTCATCATGAAACTGATGAGGCCGGCGGCGGCGGCCGGTTCCAGGATCACCGTGTACTTGCCCGGCTCCAGCGCCTTGGCGTCGGCCGACTCGATCGCCTTGCGCTTGGCGATCTCGATTTCCTGCTCCGCATGGAAGTCGGAAGCATCCTTCAGGTTGCGCCCGACCCAGCCCGACCCGCGGCCGTCTTCGGTGCGCACGGTGCAGGTGTAGTCGAACGAGGTGTTCTGCTGGTAGCCGAAGTTGCCCTTGCTGTTGGCGATGGCGACGAAGCCGCGGCTGTCCTCGAGGAAGCCGGCGGCGATCAGCCCGTGGCCGCGGCACGGCGTGATCGAATCGGCGGCGACCTTGGCACGGAATTCCGGATCGATGGCGGCGGTGGACGCGCTGAAGGTCGGGCTGGACCGGTATTCCTGCTTGCCGATGATGGGCATGAATTCCGGGTTTTCCGGCGCCAGCCGGGCCAGGTCTTCGGCGCGGCGCACCACGCGCTCCAGCGAGGCGTCGTCGAATTCATTGATCGAGGCGGTGCCCACGCGCTTGCCGAAGGCGACCTGCACGGCCAGCTCGGCGTTGTTGACCATGCCGCTGGTGGAGACGTTGTTCAGCGCGAAGCGGATGTTGCCGTCGATGGAGCCGGCCAGCGTGGCGGTGCATTCGTCGGCCTTGGACAGCGCGATGACCTTGTCCAGGATGGCCTTGGCTTCCTGTTCGGTGAAGATGCTCATTGCTCAAGAACTCCTTGGACGGTCAGCCGAGGCTGCGCGCGGTATTGATGACGTTGATGCCGTCGAAACGGGCGGTGGACGAGCCGTGCGACACCGCCGAGACCTGGCCCGGCTGGCCCTTGCCGTCGAAGAACGAGCCGCCCAGGCGGTAGTCGCGTTCGTCGGCCACGGCGCTGCAGGCGTTCCAGAATTCCGGCGTGCGGATCTGGTAGGCCACGTCCTCCAGCATGCGGGTGATCTTGCCTTCCTTGATCTCGTAGAACAGCTGGCCGCCGAACTGCGCGTTGTAGCGCTGCTGGTCGATGGAGAACGAGCCGTCGCCGATGATGTAGATGCCGTTCTCCACGTCCTTGATCATGTCGGCCACGCTCAGCGGGGTCTTGCCCGGCGCCATCGACACGTTGGCCATGCGCTGGAACTGCACGCTCGACCACGAATCGGCATAGCAGCAGCCGTCGGACTCGGTCTTGCCGAGGATGTGGGCCTGGTCGCGGATGGCCTGGTAATCGACCAGCCTGCCGTCGCTGATCAGCGGCCAGCGCTTGGTCTTGACGCCCTCGTCGTCGTAGCCGACCGCACCGAGGCTGCCCGGCTGGACCTTGTCGGCGAAGATGTTGACCTTGTCGCTGCCGTACTGGAAATGCTGCTCGCGCTTGTCCAGGGTGGCGAAGCTGGTGCCGGCATAGTTGGCTTCGTAGCCGAGCACGCGGTCCAGTTCCAACGGGTGACCGACCGACTCGTGGATGGTCAGCCAGGTGTGCGAGGGGTCCAGCACCAGGTCGTACTTGCCCGATTTGACCGACGGCGCCTTGAGCTTTTCCTGCGCCTGCTTCGCGGCGGCGATGGCGTCTTCGCGCATGTCGTAGGACAGGCCGTAGTTGACCACGCCGTTGGGCGAGACGAACTTCTGCGAGGCGTCGCCGTCCAGGTATTCGAAGCCCAGGCCCATCGGCGAGGACAACCCGTCGCGGGTGCGGAACTTGCCGCTGGCCTTGTCGATGGCGGTCACCGTCATCGGCGCCCAGATGCGGTGCACGTCCTGGTCGATGTAGGAGCCGTCGGTGGAGGCGAAGTACTTCTGCTCGTTGACCAGGAACAGCATCGAGTTGACGAAGCTGGCGCCGGCGGACAGCGCGGCGGCGTTCACGCCCAGCAGCAGGTCGGCCTTGTCCTTGATCGGCACTTCCATCGCGTTCTTCTTGATCGGCGTGCGCCAGCTGACTTCGCCGAAGCCAGGCGCCTTGGCGAACTGCACCGGCGCGGTCTGTACCTTTGCATTGGCCTTGGCGATGGCGGCGGCCTGCTGCGCGGCCTTGACCACGCCGGCCGGGCTCAGGTCGTTGGTCGCGGCGAAGCCCCAGGCGCCATTGGCGATCACGCGGATGCCGGCACCGGTGGATTCGGTATTGACCACGTTCTGCACCTTGTCCTCGCGGGTGATCACGAACTGGCGCAGGTAGCGGCCGATGCGCACGTCGCAGTAGCTGGCGCCAGCGGCGCGGGCCGCGTTCATCGCATCGTCGGCCAGGCGCTTCTTCAGTGCCGGGTCGATCGCGCTGAGCAGTTGTTCGGCGGCGATGGCCTTGCCGAAGAACGACGGCACCATCAGGCCGCCGGCGGTAAGCCCGGTCAGGGCGAGGAAGTCACGTCTATGCAAGGCTGTTCTCCATGAACGGGATGCGCGGTGCGGCGTGGATGCAACGAACGAGGATGGCTTCGCGGTGCTCCGCGAACCGTTCGATTCTTGCGGGGAGCCGCTGGCGGCGGTAGTGACTTTAGACATAGAAACGAGCGCCGCCTTTACCGGAGCGCTTCGCCCAGTACCTCCTGCAGCCATGCCACGAACACCTGCAGCCGCTGCGACGGATGCCGCCGGTGCGGATACAGCAGGTGCATCGGCAATGGATCGGCGCGATGGTCGGGCATCACCTCGACCAGGATGCCGTCGGCCAGTTCGCGGCGGACGTCGTAGGCCGGGATCTGGATCAGGCCCATGCCGGCGATGCAGCAGGCGATGTAGGCCTCGGCGTTGTTGACGGTGACGCGCCCGCGCAGCGGCTGCTCGTGCAGCACGCCTTCCTCGCGCCATTCCCAGGGTTCGACCCGGCCGTTGCCGGGCGAGGCGTAGCGCACGCCCCAGTGCGCAGACAGTTCCCGCGGATGCATGGGCGTGCCGTGCGCGGCGAGGTAAGCGGCGCTGGCCACATTGACCAGCGGCAGCTGGCCGAGGCCGCGCGCCACCAGCCGCGAATCCTGCAGCGGGCCGACCCGCAGCGCGCAGTCCACGCCGTCCTCGACCAGATCGATGGTGCGGTCGGTCATGCCCAGCTCGATGTCGATCCCGGGATGCGCGTCGAGGAAGCGCGGCAGCGCCGGCGCCACGATCAGGCGGCCGATGCGGCCGGGCACGTCCACCCGCAGGCGGCCGCTCAGCGCATGCGGCGATTGCCGGAACAACTGCTCGGCCTCGTCCATGTCGGCGATCAGCTGCTGGCAGCGGGCGTGGAACAGCAGCCCGTCCTGGGTCGGGGTGACCTGGCGGGTGGTGCGGTGGAGCAGGCGCGTGCCCAGCCGTTGTTCCAACGTGCGCACCGCCTCGGAGACGGTGGAGCGCGGCAGGTTCAGCTGGTCGGCGGCACGGGTGAAGCCGGCGCAGTCCACCACGCGGACGAAGATGCGGCACAGCTCGATGCGGTCCATGGAGATTGTCCGGAAAATCCGACAGGTGAAGTCAGGATGGCCCGCTTTATCCGGAAATCCAAGCCTATAGCCTCTGTGGACGTTCCCCCACAGGAGTTCGCCATGACCGACCACCGCATCCACGGCAAGACCGTCCTCATCGCCGGCGGCGCCAAGAACCTGGGTGGCCTGCTCGCCCACGATCTTGCCGCCCACGGCGCCAGCGGCATCGCCATCCACTACAACAGCATCGCCACCCGCGGCCAGGCCGAGGCGACCGCGGCCGCGGTGCGCGCCGCCGGCAGCAACGCGCACCTGTTCCAGGCCGACCTGACCCGCGCCGGCGCGGTGGAGAAGCTGTTCGCCGACGCCCGCCAGGCGCTGGGCCGCATCGACATCGCGGTCAACACCGTCGGCAAGGTGCTGAAGAAGCCGATGGCCGAGATCAGCGAGGCCGAGTTCGACGAGATGGACGCGGTAAACAACAAGGCCGCGTTCTTCTTCCTCCGCGAAGCCGGCCGCCATCTCGCCGACAACGGCCGGGTCTGCACGCTGGTGACCTCGCTGCTGGGCGCGTTCACCCCGTTCTATTCCAGTTATGCCGGTACCAAGGCGCCGGTGGAACACTACACGCGCGCGGCCGCCAAGGAATTCGGCGAGCGCGGCATCTCGGTGACCGCGATCGGCCCGGGGCCGATGGACACGCCGTTCTTCTACCCGGCCGAGGGTGCCGATGCGGTGGCCTACCACAAGACCGCGGCGGCGCTGTCGCCGTTCTCGCGCACCGGCCTGACCGACATCGAGGACATCGTGCCGTGGATCCGCTTCCTGGTGTCCGAGGGCTGGTGGATGACCGGGCAGACCATCCTGGTCAACGGCGGGTATACGACGCGCTGAGGCGTATGCGGACCACCCGTAGGAGCGCACCTTGGTGCGCGATGAAGCTTTCCCGGTAAATCCCATCGCGCACCAAGGTGCGCTCCTACGGAAGCTCAGCCGAGGCTGCGCGCGGTATTGATGATGTTCACCCCGTCGAAGCGCGTCGTCGCCGAGCCGTGCGACACCGCCGAGACCTGGCCCGGCTGGCCCTTGCCGTCGAAGAACGAGCCGCCGAGGCGGAAATCGCGCTCGTCGCAGATGGCCGAGCAGGCGTTCCAGAATTCCGGGGTGCGGATCTGGTAGGCGGCGTCCTCGACCATGCCGGTGATCTCGCCATTTTTGATCTGGTAGCAGAGCTGGCCGCCGAACTGCGCGTTGTAGCGCTGCTGGTCGATGGAATACGAACCGCGGCCGTGGATGTAGATGCCGTTCTCCACGTCCTTGACCATCTGCGCCGGGGTCAGCGGCGCCTTGCCCGGCGCCAGCGACACGTTGGCCATGCGCTGGAACTGCACGCTCTTCCACGAATCGGCGTAGCTGCAGCCGTGCGAGGCGTTCTCGCCGAGGATGTGCACCTCGTCGCGGGTGGCCTGGTAGTTGACCAGGATGCCGTCCTTCACCAGGTCCCAGCGCCGGCACTTCACGCCCTCGTCGTCGTAGCCCACCGCGCCCAGGCTGTAGGGCTGGGTCTTGTCGGCGGTGAAGTTGACGATGTCGCTGCCCCAGCGGAAACCGGCGTCGCGCTTGTCCAGCGTGGCGAAGCTGGTGCCGGCGTAGTTGGCCTCGTAGCCGAGCACGCGGTCCAGCTCCAGCGGGTGGCCGACGTTCTCGTGGATGGTCAGGAACAGGTTGGACGGGTCCAGCACCAGATCGTACTTGCCCGGCTTTACCGACGGCGCCTTGAGCTTTTCCTGCGCCTGCTTCGCGGCGGCGATGGCGTCTTCCACCGGGTCGTAGGAATGGCCGTAGCCGATCACCCCGCCAGGCAGGTGGTACTTGCCGGCGGCGTCGCCGTCGAGGAATTCCCAGCCCATGCCGGCCGGCGCCGACAGCCCGTTGCGGGTGCGGAACTTGCCGCTGGCCTTGTCGATGGAGGTGGCGGTGAACGGCAGCCAGATGCGGTGTACGTCCTGATCGATCCACGAACCGTCGCTGGACGCGAAGTATTTCTGCTCGTTGACCAGGAACAGCTGCGAGTTGATGAAGCTGGCGCCGGCGTTGAGTGCTGCGGCATTGATCGACAGCAGCAGGTCCACCTTGTCCTTGACCGGCACCGCCATCGCGTTGCGGCGGATCGGCGTCTGCCACCGCACCTCGCCCACGCCGGGCGTGGGCGCCAACTGCACCGCCCGGGTCTGTATCTTCGCGTTCGCGCGGGCGATGGCCAGCGCCTGCGCCACCGCTGCGGCCGCGCCCTGGTCGGTGGACTGGTTGCTGGCCGCGAAGCCCCAGGCGCCATCGACGATCACGCGGATGCCGATGCCGGCCGACTCGCTGTTGGTGACGTTCTGGACCTTGTCCTCGCGGGTGACGATGGCCTGGTTGAGGTAACGGCCGATGCGTACGTCGCAGTAGCTGGCGCCGCCCTTCCGGGCCAGCGCCAGCACGGTATCGGCCAGCGCCTTCCTGCGCGCCACGTCGGCCGGCGCCAGTAGTTCCTCGGCGGCGATCAGGCGGGCATTGGGCAGCATCATGCCGGCGAGGCCGAGGCCGGAAAGCGCGAGGAACTGGCGGCGTTGCATGCGGAACTCCATGAGCGTGGCGATGCGGGCATCGCGCGGGACCCGCGAATCTCGGCCGCGGCGTGGTGCGGGCACAAGTGACCATGGTCATGCGTGGGCGGCGGCACCCTGCGGCACAATCGCGCGGACCACGAAGAACCCGCCGCCATGACCGCCAAGCCCCATGCCGAGTCCTGCGACCGCAACCGCGAGCCGATCCTGGCGGTGCTGCGGCGCCATTTGGGCGAGACCCACAATGTGCTGGAGATCGGCAGCGGCACCGGCCAGCACGCGGTGTACTTCGCCGCGGCGATGCCGTGGCTGCGCTGGCAGGCCAGCGACCACCGCGACCACCTGCCCGGCATCGGCCAATGGCTGGATGAGGTCGCGCTGCCCAACGCGCCGGCGCCGCTGGAACTGCAGGCGGTCGTGGGTGGCGGACTGCGGCCCCTGCCGCCGCTGCCGCTGGTCGCCGGCGTGACCGGCTTCGATGCGGTGTTCACCGCCAATACCCTGCACATCATGGGCTGGGACGAGGTGCAGGCGCTGTTCGCCGGGCTGCCGTCGCTGATGGCGCCGGATGCGCTGTTCATCGCCTACGGGCCGTTCAACCATGGCGGCGGTTTCAGCAGCGAGAGCAACCGCGTCTTCGATGGCTGGCTGAAGGCGCGCGACCCGCGCTCGGGCATCCGCGATTTCGAGGCGGTGGACGCCCTGGCACGCGCGCAGGGACTGGAATTGCGCGAGGACGTGGCGATGCCGGCCAACAATCGCACCCTGGTCTGGCGGCGGATGCCGGCGCGGACCGGCTAGGATGCGGAAACTTCAACGCGGGGCAGGTGGACGGATGCAGGGGCACAACTGGTTGTTGGGAGCGTTGGCCATGGTGCTGGGCATGGCCCCGCTGGCCTGCGCGCAGGCGCAGGACGGCGATGCGCGGCAGGCGGCGATGCAGGTGCAGGCCCGCTATCCGGGCGTGATCGAACTGGAGGTGGACGCCAGCGACATCGACCGCCGCATCCAGCGCGTGCGCGAACGCATCCCGGTGTCGCCCGGTCCGTTGACCCTGTGGTACCCGCAGTGGATTCCCGGCAACCATGCGCCGACCGGGCCGATCAACCAGATGGCCGGGCTGGTGATCCGCGGCGACGGCCGGCCGCTGCCATGGACCCGCGATCCGGGCGACATGTACGCCTTCCGGTTGGAGGTGCCCGAAGGCGTGGACGCGCTGGACATCGAGTTCCAGTACCTCTCGCCCACCGCCGCCGACCAGGGCCGGGTGGCGATGACGCCCAACCTGCTCGACCTGCAGTGGCACCGCGTGGTGTTGTACCCGGCCGGCTTCGATGCGCGCGGCATCCAGGTGAAGCCGACGCTGCGCCTGCCCGAGGGCTGGCAGAGCGGTACCGCGCTGGACGTCGCCCAGCGCGGCGGCGCCACCGAACACTACGTGCCGGTGTCGCTGATGACGTTGATCGACTCGCCGGTCTATGCCGGACGCTGGTTCAGGCGATTCGCCCTCGACGACAAGGCGGCGCGGCCGGTGTGGCTGGACGTGGTGGCCGAGAACCCGCAGGCGCTGCAGGCCGACCCGAAGGTGCTGGATGCGCACCGCGCGCTGGTGCACGAGGCCGACAAGGTGTTCGGGCCGCGCCCCTACACGCGCTACGACTTCCTGCTGGCGGTGTCGGACGTGTTCACCGGCATCGGCCTGGAGCACGCGCAGTCCAGCGAGAACGGCATGCACGACGGCTACCTGCGCGGCGAGCGCCCGTACACCGACAACGACCTGCTGCCGCACGAATACACCCATGCGTGGATCGGCAAGGCCTGGCGCCCGCGCCCGACCTGGGTGCCGCACTACAACGCGCCGATGCACAACGACGAGTTGTGGATGTATGAGGGCCAGACCCAGTACTGGGCGGTGGTGCTGGCCGCGCGCTCGGGGCTGTGGAACCACGATTACGCGATGGCGATGCTGGCGCAGCTGCAGGCCAACTACGCCACCCAGCCGGGGCGGCAGTGGCGCGATCTGCACGACACCGTCCACCAGGGCATTCTCGACTTCAATTCCAAGCCGCAGGCCTGGGCCGACTGGCAGCGCGCCTTCGAGTTCTACAACGAGAGCACCCTGCTGTGGCTGGGCGTGGATGCGCGGCTGCGCACGCTGTCCAAGGGCAAGGTGGCGCTGGACGACTTCGCCCGCCGCTTCCACCAGGGCGGCGCGCAGGGCGAGATCCGCCTGTACGACCGCGCTGATGTGATGCAGGCGCTGGAAGCGGCGCAGCCCGGCGGCTGGGACGACTTCATCGGCCAACGCCTGGACGCGCGCGATGGCAGCGCGCCGGACGGGTTGGCGGCGGCCGGCTGGGAGCTGTATTTCGATGAGCATCCGAACCTGGTGATCGCCGACGGCGAGGCCGACGGCCTGGCCGACCTGCAGTACTCGCTGGGCCTGAAGGTCGGCAGCGACGGCGTGCTGCAGTCGGTGGGCTGGGACAGCCCCGCGTTCAAGGCCGGCCTGGCCAAGGACGTCACCGTGGTGGCGGTCAACGGGCTGGCCTATACCGGCGGGCGCCTGAAGCAGGCGGTGACCGACGCCAAGGGCGGCACGCCGCTCGAACTGATCGTGCGCCAGGCCGACAGCTTCCGTACCGTGCGCATCGACTACCGCGATGGCCTGCGCTACCCGCACCTGCGCCGCATTGCCGGCCGTGCGGATCTGTTGACGAAGATTCTCGCGCCGCGGCGTTGAGTCTTCCGTGGCATGAAGCGCCCCGCAGTGCGGGGCGTATGCGTGCCGTCAGCTGGCCTGGAATTTCGCCAGGCAGCGTTCGCAGGACAGCTGGATTTCGTGCAGCAACCGGTCGATTACCGGATTGACGATTTCTTCGTCCTGCAGTTGCTTGCGCACCTGCTGCGCCGCTTCGGGAAGCAGCAGGCACATGGCGGCAAGCGCATCCAACGCCCATGCCGGTTCCAGCCGCAAGCTGGTGGCGGTCGCCTGCCAGTCTTCCAGGCGGATATCCCACCAGCGGTAATGATTGCCGACCTTCATCGCCATCTTGATCTTGCGTTTCTGCAACTGCGGGTACGGCAGGGCACTGGAAATGTCGTACAGCGGAGCAAGACGGACGTTGCTGCCGGCGCCGAACAGCAGCGAGTAGTTCTTGGCATGGGCATCCGTGCCGCCGATGAGGTAGTTGAAGGCCAATGCCTGGAACAAGGTCACCACGTCGTTGCGTGGCTGCGATGAGTGATCCCACAGTACCTTTGCCAGATCGGCCGGCCCTGGCCCACCCTGGCTCTGGTATTTGATCTGGGGCATCACGCCCAAGGCCTGGCAGAAATCCTCCTGATGCACGCGCACCAGATTGCCGTTCATGCGGACGCGGTCGTAGCGGCTGATGCAGATGGCGGTTTCCCCGTCGATCTCGATCTTCTCTGCCGTGGCGGCCGGCAGGCCGAGCGCCCGTGCCAGCCGTAGACAGAACATCTCGTTCTCGACGAAGCCCTCGTAGTCGCCGCCCGGCGGTTTCAGGATATGCGTGGTGGGAATGCGCCCGGCGGGAATGGCCCAGCTGCCGTCGTCCTGCTTCAACAGGGCAATCTTGGATTGCGCGCCCGCGAGACTGAACTGCCCGACGTCGTCCACCCTGCGTGCCATGCCGCCGTCCTGGCGAAGGCGTCGCAGCCGGTCTGCCAGCTCGGCGTTGCTCAGTGGTTCAATCCGGTCGCCGGCGCCCGCCAGGATGCTTTCAAGCCGTTCATCGCCGACGAACTGCACCGCGCCGGCGCAGTCTTCGCCGACGTGGGAGAGCAAGGCCAGGGGATTGCGCGGGGAAACATGGAAATGCGAACCCCAGCGCTGCAGCAGGCTCTCGTTGTCGGGAAGCAATCCCCACAGAACGGCGGAGACCGTCTGCGGTGGGAAATCCCGTTGCGTCAGCGGCAGGCTAAGCGAGACGGGGTAGGCGCCAGCGGTGTCGAGCCAGGTATCGGCATAGCGCAGCCTCGGGTTGCCGTCGCCATCGACTTCCAGCCGTCCGGCGATGCGCCCGGACAACAGGAGCGTCAGCGCCACTATTTCTTCCCCTTCCGGCTGCCGCTCGACGTTGCTTTGGGATCGGGTGGCAACCTCTGTTGTTCTTCAAATGCGGAGTTGGACCGTGCGCTGTACTTCTCCTGCCGCTTCTCCAATACGGAGAGAGCGGTGGAAGGCTTGCGCAGGGCATCGAGCCATGAGCCGAATGCATTGTCCGGCTCGGTTCGGCTGTGTTCGACGATATGGTCGACATCAGCAAGGTCCAGCGTCTGGCCTCCGGAGGCTTTTGGGGCTTCGCGGTGGAAGGCATCGAGTTCGATGCCGAGAACATTGAGCGCCCTCAGCACCAGTTGCAGTTCCGCCCTGGGTTTGCCTTTCTCGATTTCGATGATCCATTGCCGGCTTACACCGGCCTCATGGGCCAGGCGTGCCTGGTCCCAGCCCAGCGCCTTGCGGCGCTGCAGGATCACATTGCCCAGGTCGGCAGGAGTCTTGAGGGCGGCCATGTGGTGCAATGTAAGCGAGTGCTTACATTGAGGCAAATGTAAGTGTTCGCTTACATTGAGGGTGCCCAGTCTGGCTGAAGCAAGTGTTCGCTGACATTCATGGATATGTCAGCGAACACATACATCAGCCTGCCTGCACGATATGCAGCGCCTTCGGGTTGCGCCACGTCGCCAGCAGCGCCGCTTCGCGGGCCTTGGCTTCGTGCAGGTGCGCCTCCTTGACGTGACCGTAGCCGCGGATGTGTTCCGGGATGCTGGCGATGTCCACCGCCAGCGCCAGCCGGCCGGCGTCGAGCGCGCCCAGCAGTTCCCGCAGGGTCTTTTCGTAATCGGCGATCAGCTGGCGTTCGCCGCGGCGCTCTTCGGTGTAGCCGAAGATGTCGAAGCGGCCACCGCGCAGGCCCTTGAGCCTGGCCAGCAGGCCGAACGCCTTGAACATCCACGGGCCGTATTCCTTCTTCTGCAGGCGGCCCTGTTCGTCGCGCCTGGCCAGCAGCGGCGGCGCCAGGTGGAAACGCACCTGGTAGTCGCCCTCGAACTGCTGCTGCACGCGCTTGAGGAAATCGCCGCTGGTGTACAGGCGGGCCACTTCGTACTCGTCCTTGTAGGCCATCAGCTTGAAGAAGTAGCGCGCCACCGCCTCGGTCAGCGCGGTGCTGTCCGGGGCGATGCGCTGCTCGGCCTTGCGCACCGCATCAACCAGCTGGCGGTAGCGGGTGGCGTAGGCGGCGTCCTGGTAGTCGATGAGGAAGCCGCTGCGGCGGGCGATCAGCTCGTCCAGCGAGCGCGACAGGCGCGCGTCGTCCAGCGTGGCGAAGGTGACGTCGCCCGGCTGCGGGTCGCTGGAGGGCAGGCCGCGCACCTCCGGCTCGTTGCCCGGGTTGCGCGGCGCCGATGGCGCACCGGCCTCGCTGCCTTCCCACTCGCCCGGCGGCAGTTCGCGCAGCGTGCCCGGGGTGCGCTCGGCCTCGGTGGGCGCGTTGCGCACCAGGCCTGCGGCCTGCTGTACCGCCTGCGGGTCGATCGCGGCGCGGCGGCCCCAGGCGAAGGCGCGCTGGTTCATCTCGATGGCGGCGCCGTTGAGTTCGATGGCGCGCATCAGTGCTTCCAGCGACAGCGGCACCAGGCCCTGCTGCCAGGCGAAGCCGAGGATGAACAGGTTGGAGGCGATGGCATCGCCCAGCAGCGCGGTGGCCAGCTGGGTGGCATCGAGCAGGATCGGGTCGCGCCCGCCCAGCGCCACCTTCACCCCGGCGATGATGTCGGCGGCCGGGAACTGCATGTCCGGGTGGGTGGTGAAGGTGCCCGGCATCGCTTCGTAGGTGTTGAGCACGACCTGCGAACGCTCGCCGCGCACCTTGGACAGCGCCCAGTAGTCGTTGACCACCACCATGTCGCAGCCCAGCACCAGGTCGGCCTCGCCGGCGGCGATGCGCACTGCGTGGATGTCGGCCGGGGTGTTGGCGATGCGGATGTGGGTGGTGACCGCGCCGCCCTTCTGCGCCAGGCCGGTCTGGTCGAGCACCGTGGCGCCCTTGCCTTCCAGGTGCCCGGCCATGCCCAGCAGCGCGCCGATGGTGACCACACCGGTGCCGCCGACGCCGGTGATCAGGATGTTCCAGGGCTGTGACAGGTCGCTGCGGAACACCGGATCGGGCAGGTTGTCGAGCAGGCTGGCGGCATTGCTCTTCTGTCCCTTGCGCAGCTGGCCGCCGTGCACGGTGACGAAGCTCGGGCAGAAGCCCGTCGTGCAGGAGAAGTCCTTGTTGCAGTTGGACTGGTCGATGTCGCGCTTGCGGCCGAACTCGGTCTCCTTGGGCAGCACCGACACGCAGAAGCTCTTCTCGCCACAGTCGCCGCAGCCCTCGCAGACCAGCGAGTTGATCAGGGTGCGCTTGGGCGGGTCGACCAGTTTGCCGCGCTTGCGGCGGCGGCGCTTCTCGGTGGCGCAGGTCTGTTCGTAGATCAGGATGCTGGTGCCCTTCACCGTGCGCAGCTGCTTCTGCACGGCATCCAGTTCGGCGCGGTCGTGGAATTCCACCTCGTGCGGGAACTCGTGGCGGCGCAGCTTCCACTTCTCGATGTCGTCGGACAGCAGCACGATGGTGTGCACGCCCTCGGCGCGCATCTGCTGGGCGATCTGCGGCACGGTGAGCGTGCCGTCCACCGGCTGGCCGCCGGTCATCGCCACCGCGTCGTTGTAGAGGATCTTGTAGGTGATGTTGACGCCGGCGGCGATGGCCTGGCGGATCGCCAGCGAACCGCTGTGGAAATAGGTGCCGTCGCCGAGATTCTGGAATACGTGCGGGGTGTCGGTGAACGCCGCCTGCCCGGCCCAGGTGACACCTTCGCCGCCCATGTGGGTGAAGGTGTCGGTGTCGCGGTCCATCCACGTCACCATGTAGTGGCAGCCGATGCCGGCCATCGCCCGCGAGCCTTCCGGCACGTTGGTCGAGGTGTTGTGCGGGCAGCCGGAGCAGTAGTGCGGCACGCGCGGGAACTGTGCGCGCGGCAGTGCCATTTCCGCTTCCTTCTCATCCATCCAGCGCAGGCGCTGCTCGATGGATTCCGTATTGAAGAAACGTTGAATTCGACGGCCGATGACGCCGGCAATCGTGGCCGGGGTCAGCTCGCCGGTGGAGGGCAGGATCCACTCGCCCTGTTCGTCGTACTTGCCGACGATGGACGGGCGCGCGCCCCAGCCAGCCGGCCAGTTGTAGAAGTATTCCTTCATCTGCCGCTCGATGAAGGCCTTCTTCTCCTCCACCACGACGATGTCTTCCAGCCCGCGCGCGAACGCGCTGATGCCCTGCGGCTCCAGCGGCCAGGTCATGCCGACCTTGTACACGCGGATGCCGATCCCGGCGCAGGCCTTTTCGTCCAGGCCCAGGTACTCCAGCGCCTGCAGCACGTCGAGGTAGCTCTTGCCGGTGGTGACGATGCCCAGGCGCGCCTGCGGCGAATCCATCACCACCTTGTCGACGCCGTTGGCGCGGGCGAAGGCCTGCGCGGCCTTCACCGCGTAGCGGTGCAGGCGCATTTCCTGCTCCAGCGGCGGGTCCGGCCAGCGGATGTTGAGGCCTGCCGGCGGCATCTCGAAATCCTCCGGCAGGACGATGCGGCGCGCGAACGGGTCAACGTCCACCGAGGCCGAGGACTCCACGGTCTCGGCGATGGTCTTGAAGCCGATCCAGCGGCCGGTGTAGCGGCTCATCGCCCAGCCGACCAGGCCCATGTCCAGGATGTCCTGCACACCGGCCGGGTTCAGCACCGGCATCATCGCGCTGACGAATTCGTCCTCGCTGCCGTGCGGCAGGGTGGAGCTGCGGCAGGCATGGTCGTCGGCAGCCAGCGCCAGCACGCCGCCATGTTTCGAGGTACCGGCGGCATTGGCGTGCTTGAACACGTCGCCGCAGCGGTCTACGCCCGGGCCTTTGCCGTACCACATGCCGAACACGCCATCGACGTTGGCGCCGGGGAACAGGTTGGCCTGCTGCGTGCCCCACACCATGGTCGCGCCCAGGTCCTCGTTGAGGCCCGGCACGAACTTCACCTTCGCCGCTTCCAGATGCCTGCGCGCGCGCCACAGCTCCAGGTCGAAGCCGCCCAGCGGCGAACCGCGATAGCCGCTGACGAAGCCACCGGTGTTCAACCCGGCCGCCATGTCGCGCTGCTGCTGCATCAGCGGCAGCCTTACCAGCGCCTGCACGCCGCTCAGGTAGATGCGGCCGTCGGTGCGGGTGTACTTGTGCTCCAGCGTGTAATCGCGGTCACGCACGCCGATCAGCGGCGTGTTGGCGGAGGCGGGGGAGGTGAGTTCGGCGGTACTGGTCATGGCTGGCCCATTGCAGGAACGGCTGGCATCCGCTGCCGCGCCAGGGCGGCGCGCACGCGGCCGGCGATTGTACCAGCGCGGATTTTGGCGCCCGCCGCCGCCCCGGCGGGGCGGACTCGCGGCCGGTGGGCCGAGCGGTTAGGATCGGACCCTTGCTGGATGCTGAACGATGGGGATTGCAACATGCAGGTGATAAAGGGCGTGGCTGGCGGCCTGTTGCTGCTGGCCGGCTTGTTCTGTTCGACGGCGTGGGCACAGGGGATGCCGAAGATCGCCGAGTTCTACTTCGATGACGACACCGCGGCCAAGCCCATCCAGGCGCTGCCGCCGGAACAGGCGGGGCTGGTCGACCAGTTGATGAAACTGCGCGAGCGCGGCCGCAAGAGCGTGGATGCCACGGTCCAGTTGGCAGGCATCGCCTATGCCGAAGGCCGCGGGGAGCTGGCGGCCAAGCTCTACCAGGAAGCGCTGGCGTCGGTGTCCGAAAACTCGCTGCAGTCGCGCGGCATCCGCTGGAACCAGGCCTGGGACCTGTATCGCCATGGCGATGCCGAGGGTGCCTTGGCGCTGTGGGCGCAGGCGGCCGGCGGTACGCGCGGAAACGCCGGCTGGGCGCCGCCGACCCTGGCACTGGCGCTGTGGACGCTGGGTCGCAGGGATGAGGCGTTGCAGTGGTACGCGGCAGCGGTCCGCACCGAGCCGGAGCAATGGAACACCCCGGCGCGCTTCCCGCAGCTGCTGCCGTTGTGGAAGGACGAAGAGCGCGCGCGCCTGGCCGAAGTGCAACAGGCCTGGGCCGCGAATCCACCGGCCTGGCCCTGAGCCATCGCGCCTGCCACGCTGCCGGGCCAGCCCGGCGGCGCGCCGGCTGGCGTTCTCAGTCCGCCGACACCGTGCGCCCGTGCGCCCACTCGCGCAGCGCCTGCACCTGCTCGGCCATCAGCACCGACAGCGGCCGTGTGCTGCGGATCTCGGCCATCAGCAGGTCGGTGTCCAGCGGCCTGTGCTCGGCGTGCGCCGCGTACAGGCCGGCGACCACCGCCTGCTCGATCTCGGCGCCGGAGAAGCCGTCGGCCGCCGCCGCCAGTGCCGGCAGGGCGAAGCTGCCGACGTCCAGCCCGCGCTTGCCCAGATGCAGGCGCAGCAGTTCCACGCGGGTGTCGGGTGTGGGCAGGTCGACGAAGAAAATCTCGTCGAAGCGGCCCTTGCGCAGCAGTTCGGCCGGCAGTTCGTGCACCTGGTTGGCGGTGGCGACGATGAACACCGGCCCCTTGCGCTCGGCCATCCAGGTCAGCAGGTAGCCGAGCACCCGGCGCGAGACGCCGCCGTCCTCGCCGCTGCTGGCCAGGCCCTTCTCGATCTCGTCGATCCACAGCACGCACGGCGCCAGCTGCTCGGCCGAGGCCAGCGCATCGCGCAGGTTCTTCTCGGTCTCGCCGTGGTACTTGTTGTAGAGCATGCCGAAATCCAGGCGCAGCAGCGGCACGCCGAATCCGGCGGCGGTGGCCTTGGCCAGCATCGACTTGCCGCAGCCCTGCACGCCGAGCAGCAGCATGCCGCGCGGCGGGTCCAGCCCGGGTGGCGCGTCGCCGGCGACGAACACCGCGCGGCGCTGCTCGATCCAGCGCTTGAGCCGCGCGGCGCCGGCCACGTCGCCGAAGCGCGCGCTGTCGTACTCGTAGTGCAGGTGGCCACTGCGGTTGAGCAGTTCGAACTTCAGCTTCGCCAGCTGCGGCAGGTCGTCGGCACGCAGCGCGCCGTCGCTGTAGATCAGCTGTCGGCCGATGCGGCGCGCGTCGGACAGGCTCAGGCCCTGCAGGTTGCGCAGGATCTGCCGCACCGCGTCCTGGTCCACTTCCACGCGGCGGCCACCATTCTCGCCGGCGTAGGCGGCCGCTTCCTCGCGCAGCATCTTCAGCAGCGCGTTGGCGTCGGGCAGGCGCGGGTTGAAGCGGGTGGCCAGCGCTTCCAGTTCGGCCGGCAGTTCGACCTTGGTGCCGACCAGCACCAGCACGTGCGGCTGGCTGTGGCGGCGCTGCACGATGTCGCGCAGCAGGCGCTGGTGGCTGGCATAACCCAGGTAGGGGTGGAAATCGAGCAGCAGGTAGATGCCGCGCTGGTCGGCCTCCTGGATCATGCGCAGCGCAGCGCTGGCATCGGGCGGGCCAACCGCCTCGTCCTCGCGGTCCATGTCGATGCGGCGCAGGCCTTCGGTGATCGACCAGCGGTACAGCGCGCGCCATACGTTCATCAGCGCCTGCCGGAACAGGTCCACGATCCGCGCCTCGTCCGGGGTCTCGATGACGATCAGCGGCGTGTTGGCGCGGATCAGCGCGGTCAGGTCCTGCAGTTCGCTCATGGCGGCTCCGGTACGGGCCGTAAAGATAGCAAAGCGCGCGATGCCCGCAGGAGCGCGCCCTGGTGCGCGATGGGACTCCACCGGGAAAGCTCCTCGCGCACCGCAGTGCGCTCCTGCCGGCGGCCGTCCTCACGCACCGACTACCGCGGCCGTCGCGCGCCGGTGTACGCTGCGGTCAGTCCCGCGCAAAACGAGGCGTGCATGAAGACGATCCTGGTGGCCGGCTCCAAGGGCGGTGTCGGCAAGACCACCATCGCCACCCATCTGGCCGCGCATGCGGCGCTGCAGGGCAGGGCGACGGTGATCGCCGACGCCGACCCGCAGGGGTCGAGCACGCGCTGGGCGCAACGCCGCGCCGGCCTGGACAGTGCCGTGCTGCCGGTGGACGTCTACCGCAGGAAGGCATGGGAAAAGCACATTCCCGACGGCACCGAGCAGGTGGTCATCGATGCCCCGGCCGGCGCCCATGCGGACGATCTCGAACATTTCCTGGACGTGGCCGATGCGGTAGTGGTGCCGGTGCTGCCATCGGCGCTGGACATCGAGGCCATCGTCGGTTTCCTGAACAGTCTGGCCAAGGTCAAGCGCGTGCATACGCGCGCGCTGCCGGTGGGCCTGGTGCTCAACCGCACCAAGCCGTGGACGCAGACATCGCAGCAGGCGCGGCAGATGCTGGCGCAATGGCCGTACGAGGTCGTCGCGCAGCTGCGCGACAGCCAGAGCTACGTGGTCATGGTCGGCCTGGGCCGCAGCCTGTTCGATTACCACTCCGCCCAGGTCCGCGAACACCAGCAGGACTGGGAGCCGCTTCTGAAATGGTTGAACAAGGTCTGACCCGGAGCTAATGAACCCTCATGCGTGAACTGATCCTGCTGCGACATGCCCACGCCGAGCCGGCCGACAATGGCCTGGCCGACATCGACCGTCCGCTTTCCCCGCATGGCCTGGCCGAGGCCGAGGCGGCAGGCCGCTGGCTGCAGGAGCAGCGGCTGGTGCCGGACCGGGTGCTGTGTTCGCCGGCGCGGCGCGCGCGCGAAACGCTGGAGGCGGTGCTGTCGCTGACCGGCTACGTCGAGCAGCGGCTGGAGGAGCGGATCTACGACGCCACGCCCGGCACCCTCGCCGCGCTGGTGGACGAGCACCGCGAGGTCGAGCGCCTGCTGCTGGTTGGCCACAACCCGGGCATGGAACGGCTGGTGGCGCTGATGCACAGCGGCCAGTCCGGTGACTACCGCGGCATGCCCACCGCCTCGGTGGCGGTGCTTTCGCTGCCGATGGCGGCGGCCATCGAACCGGGCATCGCCCGCCTGGCCGCGTTCTGGTGGCCTTGAGCCCATGGCCGTATCCCGTCGCGAGCGCCGGCCCGCGGCCCCTGCCCGAGTGCGGCGCATGCCGGCCGGCATGAACCGGGTGTGCGGCGCCGGAGGCGTGGCCGCACACTGCCCCAAGGCCGTGGACAGGGGCTGAGCGCATGCGGTGGGTGCGTTGTGGACTGCTGCTGACAGGGCTGGCGGCGACGGGTGCGGCATCCGCGGCGCAGCCGCTGCAGTTCGATACCACCCACTCGCGCTTCGGTTTCGAGATACGTACCCGTTTCGGGCAGAAGATCGAGGGCGAGTTTCCCCGCTTCGACGGCTGGATCACGGTGCTGCCCGACGGCCGGCACCAGGTGCGCCTGCGCATGTTCACCCAGTACGTCGAGATTCCCGGCAAGCCGCGCTACACCGGCTGGATGCGCGGCGAGGAATTCTTCGACGCGCAGCGGCACCCGCTGGTCGAGTTCGAATCCGATCCCTATGAGCCGGACATCGCCGAGCGCGGAGGCGATGTGCAGGGGCGCTTGACCATCCGCGGCATCAGCCGGCGCGAGGTCCTGCACCTGGAGGAGCCTGAATGCGCGCGGCCGGGCTATGATTGCGACCTTGTCAGCCGGGGTACCGTCCTGCGCGGTCGTTACGGCATGGACAGCTGGCAGATCGCCCTGAGTGACCGTGTGACTTTCATACTGCGTACGCGCCTGATCGGCGCCCCCGAATCGTGAGCCTGCTGCTCCGTCTCCTGTTGCTGGGCTCGGCCCTGCTGGCCGGCGGCTGCGCGTCGCTGTCGCCGCAACTGCGCGACCGTGCCGAAGGCATCGCGGTGGCTGCGCGTACCCCGGCACTGGACTGCGACCGCGCCGACCGCTGCGCGCTGGATTCGCCGCTGCGCGCGTTGGGCGCGCAGGCCATCGCCGATTCCACCGCCGCCGGCGCGCCGCGGCACTACGCGACCCTGGTGGACGAGGGCGAGCTGTCGCTGGTGGCGCGCCTGAACCTGATCCGCAGCGCCAGCCGCAGCGTCGACCTGCAGACCTACATCTTCGATACCGACGACAGCGCGCGCATGATCATCGATGCGCTGCTGGACGCGGCCCGGCGCGGGGTCAAGGTGCGGCTGCTGATCGACCAGCTTTCGGCGATCTCCGACCTGCAGATGCTCGGCGCGCTGTCCGGCGCGCACGCCAACTTCGAGCTGCGCGTCTACAACCCCACCTTCGGCAAGGCCAAGCTCAACTATTTCGACTATGCCGGCAGCGTGCTGTGCTGCTTCCGCCGCTTCAACCAGCGCATGCACAACAAGCTGCTGGTGGTGGACGACGTGATCGGGGTGGTCGGCGGCCGCAACTACCAGGACGACTATTACGACTGGGACAGCGAGTACAACTTCCGCGACCGCGACGTGGTCGTCGCCGGCCCCGAGGCGCGCGCGATGGCGGCCAACTTCCAGGCCTTCTGGGAGGCGCGCCGCAGCGTACCGGCCGAGCGGCTCAACGATGTCGGCCGGACCCTGCTCAGGCAAGGCGTACCGCCGATGCCGGCGGCGCGGTTCCGGCGTCCGGAGCGGGTGGCGCGTGCCGCCGCGGAGGCCGCCGACGCGGCCTTCATCGCCGAAACCTTCGTCGATACCGCGTTGCCGGTGCGCTCGGTGGCCTACGTCGCCGACCTGCCGCGCAAGCATCGCAACGACCCGGCGCCGCAGGCGACCGAACCGCGGCTGGACGCGCTGATCTCCGGCGCGCAGTCCGAAGTGCTGCTGCAGACACCCTACCTGGTGCTGTCCAAGCCGGCGCAGAAGCTGTTCAAGGACCTGCGCGCGCGGCAGACGCCGCCGCGTGTGGTGGTGTCCACCAACAGCCTGGCCGCGACCGACAACCCGGTCGTCTATGCGATGGCCTACAAGTACAAGCGCCGCAACCTGCGCGTGCTGGGCTTCGATGTCTACGAGTACAAGCCGTTCCCGCTGGACGCGCCGGTGGCGCCGGCCAACCTGCTGTCCGCGGCGCTGGACGATGCGCCCGCGCCAGACCGCGTGATCGGCGCGAGCGCAGCGGGCAGCAACGTGCGCGGCAGCGGTTCCGGGCGCCGTGCGGGCGCCGACGGCAGCGAGGTCGAGCGCGAGGTGCTGCGCACCGAGACGCGGCCCTCGTTCCTCGGCAGCAAGGCGGCGAACCGGCCGCTGCCGGTGACGCGGCGCGGCGCGCGCATGGGCCTGCACGCCAAGTCGCTGGTGGTGGACCGCCGCATCGGTGTCGTTGGTACCCATAATTTCGATCCGCGCAGCGAGAACTACAACACCGAGGGCGCGGTGATCATCGACGACCCGGTGTTCGCCGAGCATCTGGCGCAGAGCATCCTGCGCGACATCGAGCCGGACAACGCCTGGGTGGTGGCGCCGCGCGAGAAGGCGCCGGTGTTCTCGGGCCTGAACTACAGCCTGGGCAAGGCCTCCGAGGCCCTGCCCATCCTCGACCTCTGGCCATGGCGCTACGCCACCAACTATGCGTTCCAGCCGGGACCGGAATGCCCGCTGCCGTTGTCGCGGCACGATCCGGATTTCCGCCGCTGCTATGTGCCGGTGGGCGATTTCCCCGAGGTCGACGTCGGCCCGAAATGGCTGCTGGTACGCATGCTGACCGCATTCGGCGCCGGACTGGTGCCGATCCTGTAGCTGCCGGACTCGCCCGGCGGGGAGCCGTGTTCCCGGAGCGGACTCCGGATCGTCACCGTGCAGCACCCATGCACACGGGATATGAACGCCGCATCGGCTGCAATGACGGCCCTCTTTCCGCACGGAGACCGGTCATGCCTCATGCCTTCAAGATCGGCGACCACGTCCGCTGGAATTCCGAGGCCGGCCACGTCAGCGGCCACGTCATCAAGGTCCATGTCCGCGACACGCCGTACAAGGGACACATGCACCGCTGCAGCGAGGACGACCCGCAGTACGAGATCCGCAGCGACCGCACCGACCACATCGCCCTGCACCGCGGCGCGGTGCTGGAGAAGATCGGCTGACATGGCGGACGCCACCACCGTCTGGACCATCGGCCACTCCACCCGTAGCTGGGACAAGTTCCTCGCCCTGCTGGCCGGGTACGGCATCGAGGCCGTTGCCGACGTACGCCGCTTTCCCGGCTCGCGGCGCTACCCGTGGTTCGCCGGCGGGACGATGGCGCAGGCCCTGCCGGCCGCGGGCCTCGATTACCTCTGGCTGCCGCAGCTCGGCGGGCGTCGTCGCGCGCTGCCGGGCTCGCCCAACGGCGGCTGGCGCAATGCCGCCTTACAGGGCTATGCCGATCATCTGTACAGCGCCGGGTTTGCCGAAGGCCTGGCACTGTTGCTGGAGCTTGCGGCGCGCCGCCGCACCGCGCTGATGTGCGCCGAAGCGGTGTGGTGGCGCTGCCACCGCCGCCTGATCGCCGATGTGCTCACCGCGCGCGGCATCGAGGTGCTGCACATCCTCGACGCCAGCCACGCACAGGTACATGTGCTGACCGACACCGCGCGCATGGTCGATGGCCGCCTGGTCTATCCGCCGCCCCAGGACGGTCTGTTCGATTGAACCCGGCAGCCGCGCCGCGTCTTAAACTGGCGCCGATTCCACATCGGTCATCGCCATGGTTTTCCGCGCCCCCGTTTTACTGGACGAACTCAACCGCCTCAGCCAGGGCACCCTAATCGACCACCTCGGCATCGTCTTCACCGGCGTCGGCGAGGACTGGCTGCAGGCGACCATGCCGGTGGACGAACGTACCCGCCAGCCCTATGGCCTGCTCCACGGCGGCGCATCGGTGGTGCTGGCCGAGACCCTGGGCAGCAGTGCCGGCAACCTGTGCGTGGATACCGCCAGCCAGGTCTGCGTGGGCCTGGAGATCAATGCCAACCACCTGCGTGCGGCCCGCTCCGGCGTGGTCACCGGCACCGCCCGCGCGCTGCACGTCGGGCGCACCACCCAGGTGTGGGAAATCCGCATCGAGAACGAGGCCGCCAAGCCGGTGTGCATCTCGCGCCTGACGCTGGCGGTGGTGCCGGTCTGATACTGCCGTGGGAACCCGCTAGCGCCGCGTCAGGGGAGTGACGCGGCGATGGTGGCCGGCAGGTGTTCGCGTACCCACGCTTCCAGTTCCCTGGCGGGCAGTGCCGGGGTGAAGTGGTAGCCCTGCGCGATGCAGTAGCCCTGTTCGCCGAGCAGGCGCAGCTGTTCCGCGCTTTCCACGCCCTCGGCGACCACCGTCAGGCGCAGGCTCTGGCCGATATGGGCGATGGCGCGGGTCAGGGCGCTGGCCACTTCGTCGCTCTCGATCCCGCGGACGAAGCTGCGGTCCAGCTTGAGTTCGCTGATCGGCAGCAGGCGCAGGTAGCTCAGGCTGGAATAGCCGGTGCCGAAGTCGTCCATGGACAGGCGCACGCCCAGCGCGTGTACCGCGTGCAGCGTGCGCAGGGTGCTCGGATCGGTGTCCAGCAGCACGTCCTCGGTGATCTCCACGGTCAGGTCGCCCGGCGCCAGCGCTTCGCGTCGCAGTACCTGTTCGATCCGCTGCGGCAGTTCCAGTTCGTGGAAGTTGGTGGGCGACAGGTTCACCGCCATCGACGGAACCTCCAGCCCGGCACGGCGCCACCGCGCCAGTTGCGCGCAGGCTTCCTCCAGCACCCAGCGGCCGATGTCGCCGATCAGCCCGCACTCCTCGGCCAGAGGGATGAACTGCATCGGCGGCACGTCGCCCAGGCGCGGGTGCCGCCAGCGCGCCAGCGCCTCCACGCCGCACAGGGCGCCGTCGCCGATGCCGACCTGCGGCTGGTAGTGCAGGTGCAGCTGGCGCTGTTCGACCGCCTCGCGCAGCGCCGTCTCCAGCGCCAGCCGTTCCTGCGCGTTGTGGTCCATTTCGCGGGAATAGAAGCGCGCGCCGTTGCGGCCGCTGTTCTTGGCCTGGTACATGGCCATGTCGGCGTGGTGCAGCAGGGTTTCGGTGTCGTGGCCGTCATGCGGGAACATGCTGATGCCGACGCTGGCCGAAGGACGGATCTGCACATCGTCCAGCTGCAGCGGCAACGACAGCCGGCGCAGGATGCGCTCGGTGCGTTCGCCCGCGTACTGCGCATCGCAGGGGCTGAGCACCATCACGAACTCGTCGCCGGACAGGCGGCCCACGATGTCCGCCGTGCCGGCCTCTTCCTGCAGGCGGCGCGAGACCGCGCGCAGCAGCTGGTCGCCGCCGGGATGGCCGAACGAGTCGTTGATCTGCTTGAACCGGTCCAGGTCGATGAACAGCACCGCCAGCGCCTGGCCGGCGGCGGCCGCCGCGGCGATCGCCTGGTCGGTCTGGGCATGCAGCAGGTTGCGGTTGGGCAGGCCGGTGAGGTCGTCGTAGAAGGCCAGCCGGCGGATGCGGTTGCGCGCTTCCTCGCGTTCCAGCGCCAGCGCGCACAGATGCACGATCACCTCGACCAGGCGGCGATGGAAGGCGTCCGGGTCGTGTGGGCGGCGGTAGTAGAAGGCGAAGGTACCCAGCACGCGGCCGTCGCTGGCCTTGATCGGCGTGGACCAGCATGCCGCCAGCCCATGCTCCAGCGCCAGGTGGCTGATGCCCTGCCAGTTCGGATCCAGTGCGATATCGCGCGCCACCACCGTCTGCCCGGTATGCGCAGCGGTGCCGCAGCTGCCCACGCCGGGGCCGACCGGAATGCCATCCACCTGCCGCGTGTAGGCTTCGGGCAGGCTGGGCGCGGCCAGCGTGCGCAGCCGTCCGTCCTCCACCCGCAGCACCGAGCACAGCACCTGCGGCGCGGTCTGCTCCACGTCGCGGCACATCATCTGCATCACCTCGCTGGTGGGCACCTCGCGCACCAGCGCGTCCAGCATCCGGTGCTGCAATACCTCGTGCACCTTGGTGTGGGTGATGTCCATCAGCACGATGACCAGGTTGGCCAGCGTGCCGTAGTCGTCGAAGATCGGGTTGATGCTGATCGAGCACCACAACGGGCGGCCGTCGCGGCAGGCCACGCGTTCGTCGCAGCACACCGGTTCGCCGGCCAGCAGGCGCGCGGAATAGCCCTGCATCGCGCGGCGCCGCGTGCGGTCCGGCACCAGCAGCGCGGCGACGTGGCGGCGCAGGACCTGGCTGGCATCGAAGCCGAACAGGCGGCAGAAACCCTTGTTCAGATGCACGACCCGGCCGCGCGCGTCGGTGATCAGCACCGCGCTCTGGGTTTCGTCGAAGCCCAGCGACAGCAGCCGCTCGCGCTCCTGGCGCTGGCGTCGCGCGGTCACGTCGCGGATGAAGGCCATGTGCAGCTGGCCGTCTGCGCCGGGAGTCTGCGCCAGCGACACGCTGATCCAGCGCATCTGCCCGTCCTTGCGCACCAGCTGCACGTCGCGCGGCTGGCTGGCCAGCTCCTGCACGCGATTGGCCGAACCCGGATGCAGGTCGCTGTCGTAGCGTTCGCGCATGGCCGCAGGCGCCAGGATACCCAGGTTGCGGCCTACCGCCTCGGCGCACGGCCAGCCGGACAGGACTTCCATGGCCTTGTTGAAATGCACGATGCGGTTCTGGGCATCGAACAGGATCACGCCGCTGTCGACCTGCTCCAGCGCCGCCGAGAACAGGGGCAGCACGTCCCCGCCCAGCGACTGCGATAACCGCTCCATGTTTCCGCTCCCCTGAAGGCGTGAGCGGATTTATACCGCTTTGCAGGTGAGTCGGGGTGAGTATGCGAGAGTCAGGGGGACATCCGCTGGCGGAAGCCGGACCGCATCCGGTATCTTGCGCGGATGACTTCCCCCCGTCCCGCCCGCCCGGGCAGCGTGGCGCGTGCGTTTCGCTATCTGTACCGCGTGCCCCTGCTGCTGGTCCACGTCGCGGTCTTCCTGCCGCTGATCCTGCTGCTGATGGCGCCGCCGTTCGGCCGCCTTGGCCCGGCCGCCGATCCGCTGGAGCACAAGGTGGTGCGCTGGTGGTCCGGCGGGCTGATGTGGATCTTCGGTTTCCGCCTGCGCCGCTCCGGCCAGCCGCTGCCGGGGGCGGTGCTGTTCGTCGCCAACCATGTCGGCTGGGTCGACATCAGCATGATCCATAGCCAGAAGATGGTCGGTTTCGTCGCCAAGCGCGAGATCGCCGGCTGGCCGCTGGTCGGCTGGCTGGCCAGCCGCGGGCATACCATCTACCACCAGCGCGGCAACACCGAGTCGCTGGGCGGGGTGATGGAGGAAATGGCCAAGCGGCTGCGCGAGGGCCGGCCGGTGGCCGTGTTCCCGGAAGGCCGTACCCGTGGCGGTCACGAAGTAGGCCCGTTCCACGCGCGCATCTTCCAGGCCGCGGTGGAAACCGGCGTGCCGGTGCAGCCGGTGGCGCTGCGCTACGGCGTGCGCGGCGACGCCCAGACCCGGGTTGCGTTCGCACCGGGCGAGAGCTTCTTCGGCAATTTCCTGCGCCTGCTGGGCGAGCCGGCGCGGCGCGCCGAGGTGCATTTTCTCGAGCCGGTCGGCAGCCATGACCTGGAAGGGCGCCGGCGCATCGCCGAGACTTCGCGCACGCGCATCGTGGCGGCGATGGAAGGCCCGTAACGACGTGTTCCCGTGGCGTTCGTCCTGCAACCCGCGTGCGATGCCCGGAATGTCTCCGGGCTCGGCGTGCGCGGGGCTGCCGGGCGGCGTTGCCGGCCGGTCGTGAGCGCTTGCCGGCCGATGGTGGCGGTTCACGTTTTCTCCCGCCGGGTGGGCGCAGCATGCGCGCCATGTTGAGCGCCGCCCAGTACCAGCCGCCGCGTTGGCTGCGCAATCCGCACCTGCAGTCGATGCTGGCGTCCAGCGGCGTGCGCCTGCGCCACGGCCAGCGATTGCTGGCGTCCAGCGGTGCGGTCACCCGCGAACTGATCCTCGACGGTGGCGATGGCGTGCGCCTGCAGGCCTGGCACAGCCGCCTGCCAGGCAATGCGCCGGTCGGCCTGGCGCTGCTGCTGCATGGCTGGGAGGGCAGCGCCGAATCCAGCTACATGCGCATGACCGCCGCGCGCATGCTCGAACAGGGCTTCGACGTGGTGCGGCTGAACTTCCGCGACCACGGCAATACCCATCACCTCAATCCGGGCATCTTCCACTCCTGCCGCATCGCCGAGGTGGTGCAGGCCGCCGGCGACGTGGCGAACCGTTTCCCCGGCCTGCCGCTGGTGGCGGCGGGCTATTCGCTGGGCGGCAACTTCGTGCTGCGCCTGGCCCTGCACGCGCCCGCCGCCCGCGTGCCTCTGCGGCACGTTGCGGCGGTATGCCCGGTGCTGGACCCGGCGCTGACCATGGACAGCATCGAGCGCGGCCCGGCGATGTACGACTGGTATTTCCGCCGCAAGTGGACCGGCTCGCTGCGGCGCAAGCGCGAACTGTTTCCCGAGCTGGCCGACTGCGACGACGCGGTGCTGAAGCTGGACATCCGCGCGCTGACCGGCTGGCTGGTCGAGCGGCACACCGCCTTCGCCACGCTGCAGGACTATTTCGACGGTTATTCCATCGCCGGGCAGCGCCTGTCCGCGCTGGAAGTGCCGGCCGACATCCTGATGGCGCGCGACGATCCGGTGATCCCGTTCACCACCTTCCGCCACTGGCGGCTGCCGGCCCATGCGCGATTGGAGATCGCGCGCTGGGGCGGGCACTGCGGCTTCATCGAGAACCTGCGCGGCGATGGCTTCTCCGAACGCTGGGTGGCGCAGCGGCTGGCCGCCGCGGTGGGCGTGGAGCGGGCGTCGCAGGCCGTCGCGGTTCCGCTCGGGTCCTGAGCGTTCCGGCCCCATTGCAGGGCGGCGGCGCGCGGACGCCGGCTACAATGGGTTTTTGCGCTTACGCCGGACCGCCATGCAAGACACGATCATCCAAGCCCTGCGCCGCAACGCCACCGACGAAGCCGTAGCCGCGGCCCGGCAATGGGTCGGCGCCGAACCGCAGCAACCGCAGGCCCACCGCTGGCTGGCGCTGGCCCTGCAGCAGCAGGGCGATGCCGCCGCCGCGCAGGCCAGCCTCGAACAGGCGCTGGCGTTGGCCCCGGACGATGCCGCCCTGCACCTGCAGCACGCCGGCCTGCTGCTGGCCCAGCGCCGCCTCGACGACGCCGGGCAGGCGCTGGAGCGCACCACCGCGCTCAATCCCAACGAATTCTCCGCCTACGTGATGCAGGCGCATCTGGCGCTGGCCCGCGAGGACATCGACGAGGCCGAGCGCCTCGGCCGCATGGCCGCGCGCGTGGAGCCGGACAGCGCGGAACTGGGCGCCATCGAAGGCATGGTCGCGCTGCGTCGCGGCGATGCCGACCGCGCGCTGGCGGTGCTGTCGGCGGCCAGCCAGCGCCTGCCCGACGACCCGCGCGTGCTCTATGCGCTGGGCTTCGCCTACCTCGCCAAGGATCTGCTGGCCTTCGCCGAGCAGGCATTCCGCCGCGTGCTCGAACTGAGTCCGTCCAACCACGCGCTGCAGGGCCTGCTGGTGCAGCTGGCCTTGCGCCAGGGCCATCCCGACCGCGCCGCCGACGTGATGCGGCAGGTGCTGTCCACGCCGGAAGGCGACACCCCGGGCATGCGCCGCCTGGCCGGCGAACTGGAGCTTGATTCAGGCCAGCCGCTGCAGGCGCTTGAACATCTGCGTCCGCTGCTGGTGGAACTGCCCGGCGACCGCGCCACCCTGCAGATGCTGCTGGTCGCCTGGCAGCGCCTGGGCCGCGAGGACGAGGCGCGCAACGAACTGGACGCGGCGCTGGCCGCGCACCCGCAGCTGCACGACCTGTGGCTGGCACGGCTGGCGGTGGCGCCGGTCGGGAGCCCGGAAGCGGTGGAGGTGGTCGAACGCTGGCTGGCGGCGATGCCCGAGCATCTGCCGGCGCTGGAAGCGCGCCTGAGCCTGCACGACATGAACGGGGAAGCCGACGACGCCGAAGCGATGGCGCGGCGCATCGTCGCGCTGGAGCCGGGCCGCGTCAGCGGCGAGCAGCGCATCGTCGAAGCCCTGCTGGCGCGCGAACCGGCGGCCGCCATCGCCCATGTGCAGGCCCTGATCGACAGCGCCCCGGAGGCGGCGCATCCGGAACTGCGCGTGTGGCTGGGTGCGGTGCAGGACCGCGCCGACGAACCGGCTGCGGCGCTGGCCACCTGGCTGCGCCTGCATGGCGAGCTGGCGCCATCGCGCCTGCCGCTGCCGCCGCAGGCCAAGGCGCCGGGCGAATGGCCGGCGCTGGGCGAGATCGCGCAGGACAACCCGCTGCGGCCGCTGTTCGTGTGGGGTGCGCCGGGCTCGGGCGTCGAGCGCGTGGTAACGGTGATGGCCGCCGGCAGCCAGGTGCTGCGTGGCGACCGTTTCGGGTCGAACCCGCCGGATGACGCCTTCCAGAATTTCCACACCCTGCAGCGCCTGGCCGAGGACGCGCTGAGCCCGGCGCAGTTCGTGCAGCAGTGGCGCGACGCCCTGCCGGCGCGCGGCATAACCGACGGCAACGTGATCGACTGGCTGCTGTGGTGGGACAACGCGCTGCTGTGGGCGCTGCGCCCGCAGCTGCCGGAAGGCCGCCTGGTGATCGCCGTGCGCGATCCGCGCGACATGCTGGTCGAGTGGCTGGCGCTGGGCGCGCCGGCGCCGCTGGCATTGACCTCGGCCGACGAGGCCGCGCGCTGGCTGGCGCGCGCGCTGGAACAGGTGGCCGACCTGCACGAACAGGATCTCTATACCCACCTGATCCTGCGCATCGACGGTGCGGTCAACGATCCGGAAGCGATGGGCAACCTGCTGGAACAGGCCTTCGGCCTGCGCTTCCCGCCGGTGCGCAGCCTCGGCCCGGCCACCATCGACGCCGGCCACTGGCGCAGGTACGCGCAAGTGCTGGCGGCCGAGTTCGCGCACCTGGCCCCGGTCGCCGCGCGCCTGGGTTACCCCGAAGCCTGAGTACACGATCCACGCGGCAGGCGCCGGCCATGGGCCGGCGCATCCCATCAGGAGAAGGCAATGAAACTGAGCAGCCAGAGTTTTGGCAACGGCGAGCCGATCCCGGCCGGATACGCCGCCGGCGACGCCAGCGGCTTCGCCGCGAACCGCAACCCGCAGCTGGCCTGGAGCGATGTGCCGGCCGGTGCGCGCTCGTTCGCGCTGGTCTGCGTGGACCCGGATGTCCCGACCGTGCCGGAGCTGGTCGGCCGCGACGACGTCACCATCCCGCTGGAGCAGCCGCGCGGCGAGTTCATCCACTGGGTGATGGTGGACATTCCCGCGTCGCTGCGCGAGATCGCCGCCGGCAGCTGCAGCGAAGGCTTCACCGCGCGCGGCAAACAGCCGCCGGTGGGCCCGGCCGGCGCGCGCCAGGGCGTGAACGACTACACCGCCTGGTTCGCCGGCAACCCGGACATGGCCGGCCTCTACCGCGGCTACGACGGTCCGTACCCGCCGTTCAACGACGAGCGCGTGCACCGTTACTTCTTCCGCCTGTTCGCGCTGGACGTGGAACACCTGCCGGTCGAAGGCGATTTCACCGCTGCCGACGCGCACCGCGCCATGCACGGCCACGTGCTGGCCGAAGCCACGGTGCATGGCACCTACACGCTCAATCCGGCCCTGGCCTGATCTCCGCAGGAGCACTCGTAGGAGCGCACTTCAGTGCGCGATGAGGCTCTACCGGGAAAGCCCCCTCGCGCACTGAAGTGCGCTCCTACAGGGCGCTCCTGCAGAGCAAAACGAAGGGCGCCGCAAGGCGCCCTTCGTCATTTCCAGGTGTGGCGATGCCGGTTACTTCTTCACCGTTTCCGAACCGACCACCATGTCCAGCACGTAGGCCTGCGAGGACGCGTCGGCCGGCGGGTTCTTCACCGCATAGCGCTTGACCCGCAGCACATTGCGCACGCCGTCCTCATGGGCATAGCCCTCGATGCCGTCGTAGAAATTGCTGAACTCGCCGCGCTTGCCCTGTTCCAGGCCCTTGTCGTCGTAGTGCACTTCGCGCACCTGCAGGCACTGCTTGTCGGGGATCAGCGGGTGCGGGCAGGGCTTGGTCTGTGCATCGACTTCGAGGAACACCGTCTCGCCCGGGCCGCCATAGCGGGTCTCGGCGGTCGGCTCGCCGCGGAAGCTCAGCACGTCGCCGGTGGCGCTGGTCAGCTTGAGCGTGGAGGCGTCGAGCTGATCGATCTTCAGCGTGCCTTCCAGGCGGCTGCCCACGGCCTGGTCCAGCGCCATCAGCGCCTGGTCGGTGCAGGCCATCATCGTCGAGGCCATGCGCGAGACGGTCATCTCGCTGCCGGCCAGGGTGTAGCCGCCGCCCATGCGGTTGCAGGCGTTGTCCACGGAAAGGCGGCCATCAACGAAATTCAGCGTGACCGGCTTGTCGGCGCGCACGAACAGTGCGTCGATGCGCTTGCCGGCGCTGTCGGTGGCGTTGTCGAGCACCCAGTGGCTGGCGCCGAGCTGCTTGCCGTCGACCGGCGCGGCCGCAGCGGCCGGCGCGGTGTCGGCCGCGGGCGTGGCGTCGCCCTGGGCGGTGGAGGGGGTGTTGTTGCAGGCAGTCATCAGGGCGATGGGCAGGGCCAGCAGCAGGATGCGCTTCATGTCGTACTCCTTGGGAAGCATGTGGAAAGGATGGATGGGAAAAAACCGCCTGGAGCGGTTTTTCGACATCGCGGCAGCGATGGCCGGAGGGGGCCGCCATGGATGGAGGGCATGCAAACGTATGACAGCCGGCTGCGGGGTCGCCGGTGGCTTTCCGCATTCAGTTTCCAGCAGGCAGGAACAGCAGCAGCGCGGCGCCCAACGCCAGCCTGTATATCGCGAACCACGTGAAGCGATGGTGCTTGATGTAGCCCAGCAGCCACTTCACCACCACGAAGCCGGTGATCACGGCGGCGGCGAAGGCGATGCCGACATCGCCCCAGTCCTGGTGGCCGAGCTGGCCGTGGCGGGCCAGTTCGAGGAAGGCATAGGCGCTGGCCGCGAACATGGTCGGGATGCCGACCAGGAACACGAACTCGGCCGCAGCCGAGCGCCGGCTCAGGCCCAGCAGCATGGCCAGGAAGATCGCCGCGGCCGAACGCGAGGTGCCCGGGAATATGCCGGCCACCACCTGCGCCAGGCCCACGCCGACGGCGACCCTCCAGGTAACGGTGTCGCGGTCGGGCAGGCGTGCGGCGAAGCGCTCGGCCAGCAGCATCCAGACGCCGCCGATGACCAGTGCCCAGGCCACCGGCGTGACCGTCTCCGGCAGCTGCCAGCCGGCCAGGCGCACCGGCAGGCCGACCACCGCGGTCACCAGGAAAGCGGTGCCCAGCTTCAGTACGTAGTCGCGGTTCCCGCGTTCGCCCAGGCCGGTGCCCAGCGACCACAGCCGCTGCCGGAACACCAGGGCGACGGCGAGGATGGCGCCGGCCTGGATGACGATGTTGAAGAAGTCCGAGCGGGCGCCGAGCCAGCGTTCGGCGATCAGCAGGTGGCCGGTGCTGGAAACGGGCAGGAATTCGGTGAGGCCTTCGAGAATGCCAAGCAGCAGGGCGGAAATCGGGTCGGACATGGGCGTGGGATGGCTGAGGACCGGCAGAGGATAGAGCATCAAGCTTTCTGCACCCATACAGTGCGTCTCTTCATGAAATGCACCTTTTTGGTGCAATTCGGTGCTCGTGGATCTACCGGATTCCTTTGGAAACAATGGCTTGCGAATCATTGGAAGTTGGCATGCGAGTTGCTTTGATCAAGGCACGCCACTCCCATCCGAGGTTTTGCCCGATGTCCCTGGAAAATATCGAGAAGCTGATCAAGGACAACCAGATCGAGTTCATCGATCTGCGTTTCGTCGACATGCGCGGCATCGAGCAGCACGTGACCTTCCCGGTCTCCATCGTCGAGCCGTCGTTGTTCGAGGAAGGCAAGATGTTCGATGGCAGCTCGATCGCCGGCTGGAAGGGCATCGCCGAATCGGACATGGTGCTGCTGCCGGATCCGGACAGCGCCTACCTGGATCCGTTCTACGCCGATCCGACCCTGGTGCTGACCTGCGACGTGCTCGATCCGGCCACCATGCAGGGCTACGGCCGCTGCCCGCGCGGCATCGCCAAGCGCGCCGAGGCCTTCCTGAAATCCTCGGGCATCGCCGACCTGGCCTTCTTCGGCCCGGAGCCGGAATTCTTCATCTTCGACTCGGTCCAGTTCGCCAATGACATGGGCCACACCTTCTTCAAGATCAACTCCGAGGAAGGCGCCTGGAACACCGGCAAGAGCTACGAAGGCACCAACAGCGGCTACCGCCCGACCGTGAAGGGCGGCTACTTCCCGGTGCCGCCGACCGATTCGCTGCACGACATCCGCGCCGAGATGTGCAAGGTGCTGGAAAAGGTCGGCATCGAGGTCGAAGTGCACCACCACGAAGTGGCCAACGCCGGCCAGTGCGAGATCGGCGCCAAGTTCAACACGCTGGTCACCAAGGCCGACGAACTGCAGCGCATGAAGCACGTCATCAAGAACGTGGCGCACCGCAACGGCAAGACCGTCACCTTCATGCCCAAGCCGCTGGTCGGCGACAACGGCAGCGGCATGCACGTGCACCAGTCGCTGGCCAAGGAGGGCAAGAACCTGTTCTCCGGCGACGGCTACGGCGGCCTGTCGCAGATGGCGCTGTGGTACATCGGCGGCATCTTCAAGCACGCGCGCGCCATCAACGCCTTCACCAATTCCGGCACCAACAGCTACAAGCGCCTGGTGCCGGGCTTCGAGGCGCCGGTGATGCTGGCCTACTCGGCGCGCAACCGCTCGGCCTCGTGCCGCATCCCGTGGGTGTCCAACCCGAAGGCGCGCCGCATCGAGATGCGTTTCCCGGACCCGATCCAGTCCGGCTACCTGACCTTCACCGCGCTGATGATGGCCGGCCTGGACGGCATCCGTAACCAGATCGACCCCGGTGCTCCTTCGGACAAGGACCTGTACGACCTGCCGCCGGAAGAAGAGAAGCTGATCCCGCAGGTCTGCTCCTCGCTCGACCAGGCGTTGGAGGCGCTGGACAAGGACCGCGAGTTCCTCAAGGCCGGCGGCGTGATGAGCGACGACTTCATCGATGCCTACATCGCGCTGAAGATGAAGGAAGTGACCGCGTTCCGCGCGGCCACCCACCCGCTGGAGTACCAGCTGTACTACGCCAGCTGATGAGAGGCGGCCGCATCGCGCGGCCGCCCACCCCCTTGCCGCCGGCAACGGCGGCGATGGCAAAGTCCCTCCCTCCCGCTTTCGCCATCGCCGCCACCCGGCGGCAAACCCCGGCAACACCCAGGCAGTGGCAAGAGAACCCGGAAACGCGCCGCGCGGGCCAGCCTTCCTCCCCGCGTCACCGGCCCGCAGCGCATCCGGCGCAACGCCAGCGGCCGTTTCCTGGCCGATGGATGACACGATGCCGGCCCGCGACGGCCGGTCTCCTCCACATCGGGACCCGCGCATGAAACTGATCTCCGCCATCATCCGCCCGTTCAAGCTCGACGAAGTGCGCGAAGCCTTGGGCGCGGCCGGCGTTTCCGGCATCACCGTCACCGAGGTCAAGGGCTTCGGCCGGCAGAAGGGCCACACCGAGTTGTACCGCGGCGCCGAGTACGTGGTCGATTTCCTTCCCAAGATCCGCATCGAAACCGCCGTCACCGACGACAACGTGGATGCGGTGATCGAAACCCTGCAGGCGGCCGCCGGTACCGGCAAGATCGGCGACGGCAAGATCTTCGTCACCCCGCTCGAGCAGGTGGTGCGCATCCGCACCGGCGAAACAGGCGCCGACGCGCTCTGACAACCCGCTGACGCCCCGTCCTCCGGTGGCGGCTGCCGCCGGGCAACGGCAGGCCGCCAGCAGCTTCCCCCACAACCGGAGTCGACAATGCGAACGGAAATTTTCACCGGGCCCAAGGCCCGGGTCGGTGGTCTGTGCCTGTCATCCGCATCCGCCGGCCTTGCGCTGGCGATGCTTCCCCTGGCTGCATCGGCGCAGGAAGCCGCGCCCGCGTTCGACCGTGGCGACGTGGCCTGGATGCTCACTTCAACGCTGCTGGTGCTGATGATGGTGGTGCCCGGGCTGGCGCTGTTCTACGGCGGCCTGGTGCGCGCCAAGAACGTGCTGTCGGTGCTCAGCCAGGTGCTGGTGGTGTTCTCGCTGGTGCTGCTGCTGTGGGTGGCCTACGGCTACAGCGTGGTGTTCAGCGCGGGCAACGCGCTGTTCGGCTCGTTCACGCAGTTCGCCTTCCTCCGCGGCTTCGGCCCGGAATCGGTGGGCAACACGCCCATCGCCGGCCTGCCGGACTATCTGTTCGTGGCCTTCCAGTCCACGTTCGCCGGCATCACCACAGCCCTCATTGTCGGCGCCTTCGCCGAGCGCATCCGCTTCCGCGCGGTACTGCTGTTCTCGGCGCTGTGGTTCACCCTGGGCTATCTGCCGATGGCGCACACCGTCTGGGGCGGCGGCTGGTTGGGCGAAATGGGCGCCATCGACTTCGCCGGCGGCACCGTGGTGCACATCAATGCCGGTGTCGCCGGACTGGTGGCGGCATGGTTCGTCGGCAAGCGCCTGGGCTACGGCCACGTGGCCTTGAAGCCGCACAACCTGCCCTTGACCTGGCTCGGCGCGATGCTGCTGTGGGTGGGCTGGTTCGGCTTCAACGCCGGCTCGGCGGCCGCCGCCGATACCGTGGCATCGCTGGCCTTCATCAACACCGTGCTGGCCACCGCGGCGGCGGTGCTGGGCTGGACGCTGGTGGAAGCGGTGACCAAGGGCCATCCCTCGGCGCTGGGCGCGGCATCGGGCGCGGTCGCCGGCCTGGTCGGCGTGACCCCGGCCTGCGGCACGGTGGGGCCGCTGGGCGCCATCGTGATCGGCTTGGTCACCGGCATGCTCTGCGTATGGGGTGTCACCGGGCTCAAGCGCCTGCTGCGGGTCGACGACACCGCCGACGTGTTCGGCGTGCATGGCGTCGGTGGCATCGTCGGGGCGATCCTCACCGGCGTGTTCAGCGCACAATCGCTCGGCGGCACCCGGGCAGGACTGGATATCGCGCACCAGCTGTGGGTGCAGGCGGTCAGCGTCGGCTTCACCGTGCTGTGGAGCGCGGCGATCACCGCGCTGGTCCTGCTGGCAGTGCGCGCGTTGGTCGGCCTGCGCGTGAGCGAGGAAGCCGAGCGCACCGGCCTGGACATCAGCAGCCATGGCGAATCGGCCTACGAGGCCTGAGCAGGAGTCGGCAGGGCGGCCGGCTTTGCACTACATTGGTGCAATGCGCGATACCGGATCCCTGCCCACTGCCGACATGATGGCCACGCCCCTGGTGTGGGCCGCGGCGGACGGCCGCATCGCCGGGGCGAATCCAGCGTTCTGCCGCTGGCTGGGCGTCAGCGTGCGGCGCCTGCTGGGTCAGCCGCTGGCTTCGCTGGAGAGCCAGGGAGACGACCTGGCCGAAAGGCTGGGGCACCGTGACGGCACCGATGCCACGCGCCTGCCGCGGCTGGCGCTGGCGTTGCCCGGCGAGCGTGCCCGTTTCGCCGAGGGCTGGCTGACGCCGCTGGACGCCGGTGGCTGGCTGCTGGAGGCGCATCCGGTGGACGAGTTCGCCGCGCCCGATCCGGCGCAGGTGCTGCCCGGCGCGTTCGCCGCCGCGCTCAAGGGGCTGGCCCATGAACTGCGCAATCCGCTGGCCGGGCTGAAAGGAGCGGCGCAGCTGCTGGCGCGCCGCGCGGGCAACCGCGATGCCGCCGAAAGCGAACTGATCGACCTGATCGGCGCCGAGATCGAACGTCTCAACGCCCTGCTCGAGCAGCTGCTGTCGCCGGCGCCGCAGCGGCCGCACGCGCCGCTCAACATCCATGCCGCACTCGAACGCGTGCTGCGCCTGGCCGAGAACGAGGCCGGCTGGGCCCTGCAGCTGCAGCGCGATTACGACCCGAGCATCCCCGAATTCGCCGGCGACGCCGACCGCCTGACCCAGGCGCTGCTCAACCTGGTGCGCAACGCGATCCAGGCCGGCGCCACCCGCATCGTGCTGCGCACCCGCGTCGAACATGGCGTGCGCGTCACCGAGCATGCCTCGCCGCTGGCGCTGCGCCTGGAAGTGGCCGACGACGGCCGCGGCGTACCGGACGACCTGGCCGAACACTTGTTCCTGCCGCTGGTCAGCGGCCGCGCCGAAGGCACCGGCCTCGGCCTGGCGCTGGCGCAGCAAGTGGCGCGCGAGCACCGCGGCACGCTGAGCTTCCGCTCGCGCCCCGGGCATACCGTGTTCACCCTGCTGCTGCCGTTGCCGGCCACCGGCGAGGAAAAGGAGGTGGCCGATGCCTGATGCCGCCGCGTCTGCGGCCACGATCTGGGTGGTGGACGACGACCGCGCGGTGCGCTTCGTCCTGACCACCGCGCTGCGCGATGCCGGCTACACCGTGGAGGGTTTCGACAGCGCCGCGGCGGCGCTCGATGCCCTGGCGCGGCAGCCGGTGCCCGACCTGCTGTTCACCGACGTGCGCATGCCCGGTGACGACGGGCTGGTCCTGCTGGAAAAGCTCAAGGCCGCGCATCCGCAGCTGCCGGTCATCGTGATGTCGGCCTACACCGACGTGGCCAGCACCGCCGGCGCGTTCCGCGGCGGCGCGCATGAATTCCTGTCCAAACCGTTCGACCTGGACGACGCGGTGGAACTGGCGCGCCGCGCGCTGCCAGAACCCGAGCCGCGCGCGGAAACGGCGCACGCGGCCGCGCCGGGCAACGAAGCGCCGCAGCTGATCGGCGACACCCCGGCCATGCGCGCGCTGTTCCGCGCGATTGGGCGCCTGGCGCAGGCGCCGTTGTCGGTACTGATCAACGGCGAGACCGGCACCGGCAAGGAACTGGTGGCCAACGCGCTGCACCGCGAATCGCCGCGCGCGCGCGGCCCGTTCGTCGCGCTCAACACCGCCGCCATTCCCGCCGAATTGCTGGAGAGCGAACTGTTCGGCCACGAGGCCGGCGCCTTCACCGGTGCGAGCAAGCGCCATATCGGCCGCTTCGAACAGGCCCATGGCGGCACCCTGTTCCTGGACGAGATCGGCGACATGCCGCTGCCGCTGCAGACGCGGCTGCTGCGCGTGCTGGCCGAAGGCGAGTTCTTCCGCGTCGGCGGGCGCGAGCTGATCCATGTCGATGTGCGCGTGGTCGCCGCCACCCACCAGGACCTGGAGGCGCTGGTCGAGCAGGGCCGCTTCCGCGCCGACCTGCTGCATAGGCTGGACATGGTGCGGCTGTGGCTGCCGCCGCTGCGCGAACGAATGGACGACGTGGCGACGCTGGCTGCGAACTTCCTGGCCAATGCCGCGCGTCGCCTCGATATGCCGCCCAAGCGCCTGTCCGGCGCCGCCGTGCAGGCACTGCGCCAGCACGACTGGCCCGGCAACGTGCGCGAACTGGAGAACGTGTGCTGGCGCCTGGCCGCCCTGGCGGTGGCCGACACCATCTCCGCGGCCGACGTGCAGGCGGCGCTGGCCCGTGGCGGCCGCGCGCGCGTGGCCGATGCAGCGGTCGCGCCCGCACAATGGGACCGGGCGCTGGCGCAATGGGCGCGGCAACGCCTGGCCGAAGGTGCCAGTGGCCTGCATGCTGAAGTGCGCGAGCGCATGGAGGCGGTGCTGCTGGAAGCCGCGCTGGCCGCCACCGATGGACATCGCGGCGACGCCGCGGCACGGCTCGGCCTCGGCCGCAACACGGTCACGCGGAAGCTGGGGCCGGGGCGGAAACGCTGAGCCGCGCTCGACCCGCGGGCATCGAACAGGCATCTTTGCAGGGCTTCACGAACGAGACCGCGCCAGCGTTCCATCCTGCAGGACGGATGGGCGCCGCGCCGGCTGCACACTGCAAGGAGTGATACATGCGTCTTCGCTTTTCCCTGACGACTCTCGTCGGCACCGCCCTGTTGGCCGGTTGCGGCACCCGTCCGCCCGTCAAGCCGGAAGCGCCACCGGTGCCGGCGGCGGTCAGCACCGCGCGGATGGCCGAAGCGAATCTCGCGCCCGCCTCGGCCAGCTTGGTCAGTGGACGCGTCGCACTGGTGCCGGAAGCCGGCGGCGTGCACATCACCGGCGTGATCGGCGGCCTGCAGCGCGGCCGCCAGGCCGCATTCCACGTGCACGAGAAGGGCGACTGCAGCGCGGTGGATGCCGGCAGCGCTGGTGGCCACTTCAATCCGTCGGCGCAGGCGCATGGCCGTACCGGCGGCGGCGCGCATCATGCCGGCGACATGGACAACCTGCTGGCCAACGCCGAAGGCGTCGTGCACGTGGACGTACACCTGCGCGGCGTTACCCTTGGCGGCGGCGCGGCCAACGACATCGCCGGCCGCGCCCTGGTGGTCCATGCCGACGCCGACGACTACCACAGCCAGCCGGCGGGCAACGCCGGCGCCCGGGTCGCCTGCGGCGTGATCCACGTCACCCGCTGAATGCGGCGATCCGGCCGTTCCAGTTCAACGAAGGGAGTACGACGATGCGTTTGATCCACACCAGCCTGTTCCTCGCCAGCGCCCTGGCGCTGAGTGCCTGCAAGCAGGACGCCGAGCCCGCTGCTACACCCGCCGACGTTGCCAGCGCGCCGGCGCCGGCCGCCGATCCTGCCGCGCCGCCAGCCATGGAGCCCGCGGCAGCCAGCGCAGCGGCCGTTGCCACCGCCGACCTGCAGCCGACCAAGGACAGCACCGTCAAGGGCAGCATCCGCTTCACCGTCGTGGACGGCAGGCTGCATGCCAGCGGCGACATCAGCGGCCTGAAGCCGGGCAGCGAGCACGGTTTCCACATCCACGAGAAGGGCGACTGCAGCGCGCCGGACGGCACCAGCGCCGGCGGTCACTTCAACCCGGGCAATGCCGAGCACGGCAGCATCGACGCGACCGCGCACCATGGCGGCGACATGCCCAACATCGTCGCCGACGCGCAGGGCAATGCGCACGTCGACGGGCCGGTATCGAGCAACGTCAACGCCGGCAAGGGCGATGGCTTCGACATCATCGGCCGCGGCCTGATCGTCCATGCCGACCCGGACGATTACCACAGCCAGCCGACCGGCAATGCCGGCGCGCGCCTGGCCTGCGCGGTGATCAGCAAGGCTGAATAAGGCTTCCGCTGCACCAACGGAAAACGCCGGCGGATGCCGGCGTTTTCATTCGAAGCTGGCTGGCGCCGGCCTGCCGGGCCGTCAGCGCGCCATCACCACGCGCGCATCCTGCCCCGCTTCGACATGCACGTACAGCACGTCCAGCCCATGCGCTTCGAGCACCGCGGCCATCTGCCGCTGGCGCATCAGATACTGCTCGTAGATGCGCTGCAGGCGGTCGCAGTCGTTCTTGTCCTGCGCGTAGTACGCGCACCAGCCGGCCGGGTCGAACAGCGCCATGCGCACCTCGCTGCCGGCATAGCGCAGCAGCGGCTCGGGCGCGGCGTCCAGCCACTGCTCGCGCTCCGGCGAGAACATCGCCGTTTCCAGCACCGGCCATAGTCCGGTCAGGCCCTGGTTGTCGTACTGCATGGCCATCATCGCGGCCAGGTCGTTGACGGTGAAATAGCGCGCGTGCTCGACCTGCGCGCCGAATGCGTTCTGCGCCAGCAGCGCGGTATCGGCCTGGGCCATGCCGTTGGCCAGCAGCACGTCTTCCAGTGCGTCGCGGGTTTCGGCCAGCAGCGCGGCATCGCTGCCGGTCAGCACGAACGGCAATACGCGCAGGCCGCCACCGGTGAGCGCCGGGTCGGCCTGCAGGGGCAGGGGCACGTCGCCGGCCGCGTCGGCGCCGAAGGCGAGCAGGCGCGGTCCCTGGTTGCGGCCGGGGGCGCGCATCTGCAGCTCTTCCAGGCGCCGGTGGATAGGCCAGCCCGGGCGCAGCACCTCGGCCGGGTCGAAATGCGCCGCGGCCAGCACCAGGTCCAGCCCGCTGGCCTGCGGTACCAGTTTCTGAAGGTCGCGGCCCACCAGCGCGGCCAGTTCGCCGGCCTGCCCGGAAGGCAGCGCCGCGAGCCGGGGCTGCTGGCCGCCGGCCAGTTCCAGTGCCATCACGCCCAGTGCGTTCATGTCGGGGTTGGAATTGCTCATGGTTCGCGGTTGGCCCGTCACAGGCTCGAAGCTACACTCGATGTCCATTATGCCTGCTGCCGCAGGCAGGTCCGCGTCGCCTTCCCCCACCAGCCCCAGGTAACCGCATGTCCAGCGCCCGTCCCGTCGCCATCCTCGGTGGTGTCCGCATCCCGTTCTGCCGCCAGAACACCGCCTACGCGGATGTCGGCAATCTCGGCATGTCGGTGCGCACGCTCGGCGCGCTGGTCGAGCGCTTCGGCCTGCATGGGCAGCAGCTCGGCGAAGTGGCGATGGGCGCGGTGATCAAGCATCCCAGCGACTGGAACCTCGGCCGCGAGGCCGCGCTGTCCTCCGGGTTGTCGCCGCTGACCCCGGGCATCACCCTGCAGCGCGCCTGCGGCACCTCGCTGGACAGCATCATCACCGTGGCCAACAAGATCGCCCTGGGCCAGATCGACTCGGGCATCGGCGGCGGTTCGGACACCACTTCCGACGTGCCGATCGTCTACGGCAAGAAGCTGCGCGGGCGCCTGCTGGCCGCCAACCGCGCCAAGACCACCGGCGACAAGGTCAAGGCGCTGTTGTCCGGTTTCCGCCTGTCCGAGCTCAAGCCCGAGTTCCCCGGCGTGGCCGAGCCGCGCACCGGCAAGAGCATGGGCGACCACTGCGAGGACATGGCCAAGGAGTGGAACATCTCGCGCGATTCGCAGGACGAGTGGGCGGTGTCCTCGCACAGGAAACTGGCCGCCGCCTACGAGCGCGGTTTCTTCGGTGACCTGATCGCGCCGTTCCGCGGCGTCGAGCGCGACAACATCCTGCGTCCTGACACTTCGCTGGAGAAGCTGGCCACGCTGAAACCGGCATTCGACAAGACCTCCGGCCGCGGCACGCTCACCGCGGCCAACTCCACGCCGCTGACCGATGGCGCCGCCGCGGTGCTGCTGGCCAGCGAGGAATGGGCGCGGGCCCACGGTCACGAACCGCTGGCGTACCTGCGCGACGCGCAGGTGGCGGCGGTGGATTTCGTACACGGCGAAGGCCTGCTGATGGCGCCGACCATCGCCGTGCCGGAGATGCTCCGGCGCAACGGCCTGACCCTGCAGGACTTCGACATCTACGAAATCCACGAGGCCTTCGCCGCGCAGGTGCTGTGCACGCTGCGCGCCTGGGAGAGCGAGGACTACTGCCGCAACCGCCTGGGCCTGGATGCGCCGCTGGGCCGCATCGACCCGGAGAAGATCAATCCGCTGGGTTCGTCGCTGGCCACCGGCCACCCGTTCGCCGCCACCGGCGCGCGCATCGTCGCCACCGTGTCCAGGGAACTGGCCGAACGCGGCGGCGGCCGCGCGCTGGTGTCGATCTGCACCGCCGGTGGCATGGGCGTGGTGGCGATCATCGAGCGATAAATATTCATAAAACAACAAGTTAAGTTGAAATTGGTGATTTGATACTAAATTGATGTAAATTAGTAGTAGATTGACAGGTGTCATGAAGATACCTGTCCAGCCGCCGTCTTTCCTCGGCTTGTTGCATGCCCACTCCCAAGGTTTGGGTGACCTGCTGCATCGACGCATCGGGCCGGAGGTCCGGGGTGTCTATGAACATTGGGACCATCTGCGCCATCTCACGCCGCCACAAGGGCTGACGGTCGAACAATGGTGGCTGGGCATCAAACTGGCCCGGAATGCCTCCGCACGCGATCTACCGCTGCGGGACCGGGAAGGGCGGCAGTTCCGCCTTGCCGTTACCGACTCGATGGCGAGCAGGCTGCACACCATCACCCAGCAGGCATCCGGCTCGTTGCGGGGACTGGATCAGATCGAGGATGAGCGCGCCCGGCAGAAATTCGTGCTGCGTTCGCAGATCGAAGAAGCCATGACATCCTCGCAGCTGGAAGGCGCGGGCACCACGCGAGCCGTTGCCAAGGAGATGCTGCGCAGCGGCCGTGATCCCAAGGATCGCGGCGAGCGGATGATCTTCAACAATTTCCTCGCCATGCAGGAATTGAGGCGCTGGAAGGACCAGCCTTTGACGCCGGATGCGGTGTTCGAGATCCACCGTCTGGTGACCGATGGGACGCTGGAGGACGCGGGCCAAAGCGGCAGGCTGCGCACACAGGTGGACAACGTGGTGGTGGAAGACGAGGAGGGGCGCGTGCTGCACATGCCGCCTCCCGCCCACGAGTTGCCACAGCGCCTGCAGGCGCTATGCGACTTTGCCAATGGTGTGGGTGAGGAAGGCTTCCTGCATCCGGTGGTGCGGGCTATCGCCCTCCATTTCCAGATTGGCTACGACCATCCCTTCTGTGACGGCAATGGCCGGACTGCACGCGCGCTGTTCTACTGGTCGATGCTCCGCTCCGGCTATTGGCTGAGTGAATTCCTGTCGATTTCCAGCGTTTTCAAACAGGCCAAGGCGCAATACCTACGCTCCTATCTGTACACCGAAACAGACGAATCGGACCTGGGCTATTTTGTCGATCACCATCTGGATGTCATCGCCCAGGCGATTGACGGACTGCACGGCTATCTCGCCAGAAAGGTCCAGGAGCGCAGCCATGCAGAAACCCTGCTCAAGCCAACCTCACGACTGGGTGCGAAATTGAACCACCGGCAGCGCGAGCTGCTGCTCGATGCCGTGCGGCACCCCGGCAAGGTGTATCGGATCGACCGGCACATGCAGGCGCATGGCGTCACCTACCAGACTGCCAGAACCGACCTTGCCGCATTGGCGGAGTTGAAACTGATGCGTCGCCAGCAGATCGGCAAAGCGTTCATCTATACGCCGGTCGCGAATCTGGCCGAAAAGTTGAAGGCGTGAGCGGGATGAGCGCGTGTCGTGATCGGTCCGGCGGGTGCAAACCGTTGCCGCTTCTATCGAAGTACCGCGAAATTCTGCTGCCTCAACGGTCGGCGCTGTTCAGGCGCATGCCGAGTCTGATCGCCGATTGCCGGGTCTTTTCGTCCGGCGAGGTGCCGGCCGCCAGCAGCAGGTCCACCATCGGCTGGTTGCGGCAGCCGACGGCATAACGCAGCGCCGTGGCGCCGCTGCCGGCCGCGAGGTACGGTGATGCGCCGGCCTGGAGCAGGACGCGGGCCATGTCGAGCCGGTTGTTGGCCGCAGCGACGATCAGGGCGCTGGCGCCGGACTCGTTGGTCGTATCCGGCGCCGCGCCGCGCGCCAGCAGGTAATCGAGCACCTGCCGCGAGCCGGCATGGACCGCATCCTGCAACAGACCGCCAGCGCGTTCCTGCAGGGGATGGCCGCTGGCTTCCATGCGTTCGAGCATGGCCACGTCGTCGGCGAAGGTCGCCAGGATCAGTGGATCGAGCCAGCTGCGTTCGGTCAGCAGGGCGGGGTTGACGGACGCCGCAACGAGCGTGGGATCGGGCGACTCGGGCAAAGGGGGCTCGACGCTTGCCAATGCGGCGCTGATGGCGCTGCGTTGCGCCTCGGTCGGCAGCCCCAATGCGCAGACATTGCCGGAAGTGCGGGTGTTTTCGTATTGATGGCCCAGGACATCAAATGCCAGTGCGCGCGCCTGCGCGTAGCGGCTTTCCGCGAGCGCGGGCGAGGTGGAAAGTACCAGCAGGGCGAGTGTGGCCAGTTTCTTCATGGGCGTCCTCGAGCGAGAGGTGTTCAACCAGGCAAGCGCGGGAAACCATGCCTGTCGCGCTCTTCGGCCACGGCATGGTCCTGGATCTGCTGGCGCAGGTCGCGGCGCTGCAGCGGTTGCGTGGTGTGCCCGCGGCGATGGTGCAGCGCGTTGAGCAGGCACTGCCGGGCCAGCGCGTCCTCGCCGGCGGCGGCGAAGCCTTCGCCCAGTTCTTCCCAGGCCTCGATGCCGGCACCCTGGGCGATGGCGCGGTGCAGGAACTCCTCGGCCTGCGTCCATTGGCCCTGGCCGCGCGCCAGGCGCCCCAATGTCAGCAGCAGCGCCGGGCTGGACGGATGCGACTGCAGCCAGCGCTGTGCGCTGGCGCGGCGCGAATCGAGCTTGTCCACCGGCAGTTCGCCATAGAGCGCGATCAAGGCTTCGTCCCAGTGGCTGTCCAGCGCCTGCTCGATGCTGTGCAGGGCCGCGTCGTTCCAGTTCAGCGCCACCGCGCGACCGGCGTAGCGCGACACCGCCGCCGGCGTGCCGCGCAGCGCCCTGGGCAGGACTTCCCAGCGTGCGGCCAGCGTGTTCACGTCGGTGGCCTCATCTAGCATCTGCAGGGCGAGCCGGGTTTCCAGCGCGGCCAGGGTGTCGGCCGGCACCGCCTGCTGCTGGCGCAGCGCGCCGAGCTGGCCGTAGGCGTCCTCGGCACGGCCGGCGCGGGCCAGCGCGTCGGTGCGCAGCCACAGTCCGCGCGGCGGCAGTGGTTGGATGGTCGGCAGGTCCAGGGCGTCAATGGCCTGCTGCGGCTTGTCCAGCTGCAGCCAGCGCTCGGCGCTGTGCAGCGCGTGCAGGGTGGCGTCCAGCGCGCCCAGCTGCTGCAGGTGCTGGCCGGCGCTGGCGGCATCGCCCCGTGCTTCGGCTGCGCGCATCGCCGCGACCAGCGCGATCGGGCGCACCTCTTTTTCGCTGGCGGCGCTGACCAGCAGTTTTTCCGAGCGCTGCCATTGCCCGCTGTCCAGGGCCTGCAGGCCGTCGATCAGCCGTGCGCGGCCCTGGCGGCGACGGTAGCGTGCCCAGGTGCGGAACGGCGCGCTGAGCAGGGTCCACAGCAGCCACAGCAGCAATCCGACGATCAGCAGGGCCAGCAGCGCCTGCGGCAGGGTGGCGATGTAGTCGTTGCCGCCGGCGCGCACGATCACCTCGCCGATGCCGCGTACCGACTCCTGCCCCAGCCACTGCGCGCCGAGGATGCCGGTGGCGGCCACCAGCAGGACGATCACCAGCGAACGGAATGCCTTCATGGCGCCACCTTCCCGTCGCGCATGCCGCGCAGTTGCTGCAGGGTACTGCCCAGCTCCGGCAGGGCGATGCGCAGGTCGACCCTGCGCAGTTCCGCCAGGGCATGGCGCTGATTGCGCCGCTGCGGCGAATCCGGCCACAGCCGCAGCAGCCAGCCGTCCACGCGTTGCAGCGCCTGTTGCCAGCCCTCGCTATCGCCACGTTCCAGCGCGGCGCGGGCCAGGCTCAGTTCGATCTGCAGCGCATCGCCGGCGGCGATGCGTTCGGAACGGGCCACCAGCACCTGCGGGTCGGCCGGGCGGATCTGCACCAGTGGCGAGAGCATCTGCTGCCACCACGATGGCCGCGCGTCGGCCACCTCTCCGCCCTGTTCCGGCAGGGAATCCAGCGCTCCGGCCCACTGCGTGAGCTGGCCGGCGGTGCGGGCGCGGACGCCCGGGCCGAGCGCGTCCACCGCGGTGCGTTCCTGCAGCAATGCCTGCCGCAGGTTGAGGTAGCCGGGGCTGTCCATGCTCTCCAGCACGCCGGCGGCCAGCGCATACAGATGGCGGGCGCCGTCCAGATCGCCGGCATAGGCCAGGCGCTGCTGCGCCTGGCTGAGCAGCAGCTCGGCCTCCTCGCGGCGCACCGCCTGCGCGCCCTGGCGCGAATGGTCGGCCAGGCGCGCGACGTTCTCCTCCAGCAGCGCGTTGCGCTGGCCCAGGCCGAGCACTTCGTCGCGCAGGATGCGGTTGGTGGCGGCGACGTCCTGCAGGCCGCGCGCGTTGGCGCGCTGGTCGCGGCGCAGCGCCTCCACCGACTGCTGCAGCGCCGCCAGCTGCTGGCCGGCGGTGGCGCGGTTGTGTTCGGCCAGGCGCTGCTCCGCCTGCCAGCTCCGCCAGCCGAACCAGGCGGCCGCGGCCAGCGCGGCGGACAGCAGGATGGCGATGATCCAGCGCGCCGTGCGGCGCTGCGGGGAGGGGGATGAATCGTCGTTCATGGGGGTACGGCATCCTTGGCAGGCCGCCCAGCGGGCGGCGGCGGTGCGCTTCAAGCATCGCCCGCGATGCCGCGCGGCTGCAAGCCGTCCGGCCGTTTCAGGCCATGGTGGGGAACAACGCCTCTTGGGCAGCGTCGGCGAGCTGGCCCGGCAGGGGGCCGGCGGCCACGTGCGCATGGGCGAAGCCGAGCGTCGTGGCCAGTTCCGTGAGCCGCGCGCTGGCGGCGACCACCGGCTGCTCCTGCCAGCGTCGGCGCAGGGCGGGCGGCAACTGTGGCAGCACGCGTTCGAGTGCTTCGCCGCTGCTTACCGCCAGCACGGTGGGGGCATCCAGCGCCTGCAGGCGCGACCACAGCGCCGCCGGAACCTGCAGCGGCACGCGTTCGTAGACATCCACGCGCAGCAGCTGCGCACCCCGCGCCTGCACCTGGGCGGCGATCATGCCGCGGCCGCCGGGCGCGGTGATCAGCGCCACTCGTTTCCCTTCCAGGTCGGCCATGGCCGACAGCGCCAGCAGGCCCTCGCTGTCCATGCGCTCGGGCGCCTGCACGGCGGCAGCGCCATGCCGCATCAGCGTGCGGGCCGTGCCCTGGCCGACGGCGACGAGGCTGCCGGCCTTCAACTGCCCGAGCGGCATCAGCCGGGCGGCAGCGGTGGCGGCCGCCGGGCTGGTGAAAACCAGCCGGTCGCAGGCCTGCGCCTGAAGCAATTGGTCGCGGGTCGCGGCATCGTCGCGGATCCGCAGCCGCCACGGCGAAACCGCCACCGTGCGCGCGCCGTGGCGGGCTGCGGCGCGACGCAGCCCGTCGTGCTGGCCGGAAGGACGCAGGGAAATCAGATACCAGGCCGTGTCGGCCGGCACATAGGCGCGGCTGTTCATTCCATGCATTATGCGGGCGCTTCCCGTTTCCTGTTCCCGCACGATCCCCATGTCCGATACACCCGACCGCGACACCCTGCTGCATCGACTGCAGGCCACCCTCGATGCGATGCCGCCGGTCGCGGCGATGGGCATCCGCATCGCCGGCTACGCCGATGGCGCGCTGCGCCTGCAGGCGCCGCTGGCCACCAACGTCAACGACAAGGGCAATGCCTTCGGCGGCAGCCTCGCGTCGGTGATGACCCTGGCCGGCTGGGCGCTGGTAAGCCTGCGCCTGTCGCTGGCCGGGCATGACGCCGAGGTCTACGTCGCCGACAGCAGCATCCGTTACCGGGCGCCGGTCTATGGCGACCTGGACGCCACCGCGCGCGCGGCCCCGGATGAGGACTGGGACGCCTTCCTGGCCCTGTTCGACAAGCGTGGCCGGGCGCGCATCACCGTGCGCGCGCAGATCGAGGGTGGCGCCGCGGAGCTGGAAGGGCGCTTTGTGGCCCTGGCCAAGGGGTAGGATGGTGCGGTTCCGGGGAGACACCATGCACCGACGACTCATCCAGTCCGCCCTCGTCCTGCTGCTGGGCATGGCCATGACCGCCCAGGCCGCCGGCCCCAGCCGCAGCCAGCGCAACAAGCTGACCCAGACCCAGGATGCCTACGTGGCGGCGGTGCGCTGGAGCGACTTCGAGGCCGCCGAGGGATTCATCGACCCGGAATACTGGCGGGCGCATCCGCTGACCGACCTGCAGCGCGAACGCTATAAACAGGTGCAGGTATCCAACTACCGCGAACGCTCCAACGGCGTTGCTGCGGATGGCGCGGTCGAGCGCCGGGTGGAGATGGGCGTGATCAACCGCAATACCCTGGCCGAACGCACGGTGATGGTGACCGAACGCTGGCGCTGGGACCCCGAAGCCAAGCGCTGGTGGCAGGCGCAGGGGCTGCCGGACCTGTGGCAGGGCCAATAGGCGGGGCTGGCCGTCCCGCGGCCGGCTTGTGCGACAATCGCCGCCCGCTTGTCTACCCGTGACCCGAGTGAATTACGAAGAGCTGCTGGCCTTCGCTGGCCGAAACCCGATGCTGTCGCTGGCCTTCGCCGGCCTGACCATCGCCATCATCGTCACCGAGATCGCACGGCTGTTCCGCGGCTACAAATCGATCAAGCCGGCCGAACTGACCCGCCTGATCAATGCCGGCGACGCGGTGGTGATCGACCTGTCGGCGGGCAGCGACTTCGAGAAGGGCCACATCACCGGCAGCCGCAACGTGCAGCCCGCCCAGCTGACCCCGACGCACAAGCTGCTGGCCTCGGCCAGGCAGTCCCCGGTGGTGCTGGTGTGCCGCACCGGCACCGGCACTGCCTCGTCCAATGCCGCCAAGGTGCTGAAGAAAGCCGGTTTCGAGCAGGTATCCGTGCTCGATGGTGGCATCGCGGCGTGGCAGGCGGCGGACCTGCCACTGGTCAAGGGTCGCGGCTGAGCCTTCATTTGACGTTAAGCCCTTGTGCGGGGCCGATGCCGCCCCCATCGCAGGTCCTGTAACAATCCCATTCAACGAACGAACCGTTCTGGAGTCATAGAGAAATGTCCGAAGAGAACAACAACGCCGTTCCGGCCGAAGCCAACAACGGCCCGGCGTTCACCGTCGAGAAGATCTACGTCAAGGACGTTTCCTTCGAATCCCCGAACTCGCCGACCATCTTCAACGAGAACGTGCAGCCGGACCTGCAGCTGAACCTGAACCAGAAGGTGCAGCGCCTGTCCGAGAACGCCTTCGAAGTGGTGCTGGGCGTGACCCTGACCTGCAAGGCCGGCGACAAGACCGCCTACGTGGCCGAAGTGGAGCAGGCCGGCGTGTTCGGCCTGATCGGCCTGGAGCCGCAGGCGATCGACGTGCTGCTCGGCACCCAGTGCCCGAACATCCTGTTCCCGTACGTGCGTTCGATGGTGTCGGAACTGATCCAGGCCGGCGGCTTCCCGCCGTTCTACCTGCAGCCGATCAACTTCGAAGGCCTGTACGCCGAAACCCTGCGCCAGCGCCAGCAGCAGGCCGACGGCGCTTCGCTGGCCGACTCCGAGCCGGCCGGCAACGCCTGATCGGCGTCCATCCCTGCGGATGAGTACCAACGACGCGGAAAAGATCGCCGTTCTCGGCGCGGGCTCCTGGGGCACCGCGCTGGCCAGCCTGCTGGCCCGGCACGGTCACCCGACCGTGCTGTGGGGACGCGACACGAACGTGGTCGAGGCGATCGACCGTCGTCACGAGAATCCCCGGTACCTGCCGGGGATTCCGCTGCCCGATTCCCTGCGCGCCAGCACCGATCTGGCCGGTACCGTCGCCGGTGCCCGCTGGATCCTGGTGGTGGTGCCGTCGCATGCCTTCGGCGAAACCGTACGCATTTTGGCGCCGCTGCTGCCGGCCGGTGCCGGCGTGGCCTGGGCGACCAAGGGCTTCGAGCCCGGTTCCGGTCGCTTCCTGCATGAGGTCGCGCGCGAAGTATTGGGCCCGGACGTGCCGCTGGCAGTGGTCACCGGCCCGTCCTTCGCCAAGGAAGTGACCCTGGGCCTGCCCACGGCGATCACCGTCCACGGCGACGATGCCGTGTTCACCCAGCAGGTCGCCGACGCCATGCATGGCCCGGCGTTCCGTGCCTATACGGGCGACGACATGGTCGGCGCCGAACTGGGCGGGGCCATGAAGAACGTGCTGGCGGTGGCTACCGGCGTGGCCGATGGCATGCAGTTGGGCCTGAACGCCCGCGCCGGCCTGATCACCCGTGGCCTCAACGAAATGCTGCGGCTGGCCGCGGCCATCGGCGGCAAGCCCGAGACCCTGATGGGCCTGGCCGGGCTGGGCGACCTGGTGCTCACCAGCACCGGCGACCTGTCGCGCAACAGGCGGCTCGGCCTGGCGCTGGGGCGTGGGCAGAGCCTGCCGGAAGCGGTGAAGGAGATCGGCCAGGTGGTCGAGTCGGTGCAGACTGCCGATGAGGTCATGCGTCAGGCCGGTCGCCACGGCATCGATCTGCCGATTTCCAAGGCGGTGCAATCGGTGCTGCACGGCGAACTGAGTCCCTCAGATGGCCTGAAGCAACTGCTGGCCCGCGAACAGAAGCCGGAATACCCGGAAACGCTGTTCAAGTAGGAATCGGTGAAGATGAGCGAAAAAGCCCGGCAATGCCGGGCTTTTTTTGTGGCATCCGGGAGAACGCGGCGGCCGGAAAAGAAAGAGCCCGGTCGTGGGGACCGGGCTCCGGAGGCGCGGGGGAGAGAGAGCACGCGCCTTGAAACGATGTACTAGTGGCTTACCAGGTGAAGCGCGGGCCGACGAACCACTCCTTGTCGCCGCCCTTGCCCAGCTTCACTTCGCCGCTCACGCCCCAGTTCGGGGTGAACTTGGCGGCGGCGCCGACGCGGCCGTAGAACTCGCCGTCGGGGTTGTAGCCGGCCTTCTTGCTGTAGTCCTCGTAGCCGGCCAGGGCATAGCCTTCGATCATCGGGGTGAAGGCGGTACGCACGCCGACCTCGGCGCTGTAGCCATTGAGGGTCGGGGCATGCTGCAGGTCGAAGCGCTGGTAGGCCACGCGGGCCAGCAGGTCGGTGTTCGGGGCGACGCCGTAGTTGTAGCCCACGCCCACGCGCCACTGGTCGACGTCATTCTTGAACTTGTCGGTCTCCTGGGCGCTGTAGTCGCCGAAGACATGGAAGTTCGGGTGCACGGCCACCGAACCCTTCACCTTCCAGCCATCGGCGTCGCCGCCCTTGGCATCGGTGTTCACGTAACCACCTTCCACGTAGTTGTAGGACAGGCCATCGGTCGCCGAAGCAGCGAACGGCAGGGCGGCCAGCAGGCCCAGAGCGATCAGGGAAGTCTTCATTACGGATTACCTTTTTATTTTGGTTTGATCGACCTGGCGGCAATGGCTTGCCGGTCGACAGGTGTGAATTATCCGTTAGCCGACGGAATCGCCCCTGAATATCAAACTGACCAGTACATAAATTAGGCGGCGTCGACGGGAACTTGTGCCGCGCAGGTGGAATACGGCTTCGCGCCTGCTTCAGCAACCGGTTCCGTCCGGACATCCCGCGGATCCCGGCTGCATCGGGAACGCAATGCGCGCTGCCCGCATCAGACAGGACAAGGAGCAGCGGAATCCCGGTTCGATTGCGGATTCCCCTCCCGGAGGTCGCTTGCCCACATCACCCACCGGAGCCGTCCCATGCTTGCCCATGCCCTGATCGTCTTCGCGGTCGCCGCCCTCGGCGGCCTGGTCCTCGCCGCGCACGTCCTGCGCGGGAAGTTCGCGCCCTGGGCGCTGTCGCTGCTGCATGCGGCGCTGGGCGCCACCGGGCTGGCCCTGCTTGTCGTGCTGCTGGTCCGGGGTGCCGCCTCCCAGCCGGTCGTGGCCGGCCTGGCGGTATTGCTGCTGGCCGCGCTTGGCGGGTTCTTCCTCGCTTCGTTCCACCTGCGCCGGAAGCTGCCGCCCAAGGCGGTGGTGGTCATCCATGCCGGCGTCGCCGTCGCCGGCTTCCTTGTGCTGCTCAGCCAGGTGCTCTGACGCCATGCGCCATCCCCTGCATCCGGCGCTCGTGCATTTCCCGGTAGCGTGCTGGTCGCTGGCCGTGGCGGCCGATGTCGCCGGCCTGTGGCTGGGGGAAAGCGCATGGCGGTGGTCCAGCGGCCTGCTGGTCGTCGGCAGCGCCATGGCGCTGTTGGCGATGCTGGCGGGCCTGCTGGAGCTGTCGCAGGTGCCCGAGGGCGTACCCATGCGCGACGCCTACGTGCACATGACCGCCATGCTGCTGGCGTTCGTTCTGTTCACGGCCCGCCTGCTCCTGAGGCTGGAACACGGCCATCCCCTGCCACCGGACATGCCGGCCCTGCTGCTGGACGCCGCGGGTGCCGCCGCGCTGGTGGTCGGTGGCTGGTTTGGCGGACGATTGGTGTACGGCCATGGCGTCGGTCGCGGACGGCCTTGAGCCGGCGCGACCACGATGCTTCATCCGATCGACCCCGACCCCTGCCCTGGAGAGGCGCATCAACACCCCGCCCGCCACGGATGAATCGCCGCAGACCCCGGGCATGTCGGAATTGTCCGAAGCCGAGCTGATCGCACGCGCAATTGCAGGCGATGGTCGTGCCTTCGAGAGCCTGATGCGCCGGCACAACCGGCTGCTGTTCCGCACCGCACGGAGCATCGTCAGGGACGACGCCGATGCGGAAGATGTCGTCCAGGAGGCGTACCTGCACGCCTGGCGGGCGCTGCGCGGCTACCGGACGGAGAGCCATCTTTCGACCTGGCTGGTGCGTATCGCCATCAACGAAGCCCTGGGCCGTCGGCGCCGGAAAAGCGCGGAGGTCATCCCGCTGGAAACTGCCATGGCCGACCACGATTCCGACATCCAGTCCCGGCTTGCCGACGCACCCGAACGCGGCCCCGAACCGTCGCTGATGCGCGGGCAGATGCGCAGGTTGATGGAGGCACGCATCGACCAGCTTCCGGAGGCGTTCCGGCTCGTGTTCGTGCTGCGCGCGGTCGAGGAAATGAGCGTGGAGGAAACCGCGCAGGTGCTGCGGATACCGGAGGCGACCGTCAGGACGCGCTTTTTCCGGGCGCGCAGCCAGCTGCGCGAGAGCCTGGCCCGGGAAGTGGATACCGCACTCGCTGACGCCTTCAGTTTCGACGGCGCGCGCTGCGACCGCATCGTCGCGCGGGTGCTGGCGAAAGGGAGGGAGGAAGGATGGGCGTTGCCGTCTCCGTCATCGACGCCGGACTGAGCAGCCGCCGGCCCGGTTCTTCACATCGCCGGTGAAATCATGTCTTGACACCCGTGCGGCCCAAACTGACGCTAGCGCCATGCACATCGACCTGACGCCGCTGAATCTCCGCGAGCTGGACACCCTGATCCGGGCCGCCAAGGACAGGCACAAGACGCTCACCGGGCGGGCACCGGCGGAAAAAGTCAGACGCATGCTGGCCGCCGAAGCGCGGCGCGCCGGCTATACGATCGAGGAAATCTTCGGGCCGGATGCCGATGCGGCGCGGCCGGAGCCGAAAGTCCGCGTCAGGCGCAAACGCGCCAAGGTCGAACCCAAGTACCGCGATCCCGACAACCGCCGCAATACGTGGACCGGCCGTGGCCGGATGCCGCGCTGGCTAGCGGCGAAGACGAAACACGGCCGGAGCGTCGCCGACTTCCTGATTCCGGGCGTGGCCAGGCTTACGCCGAAAACGCAGGCGGTCACCGGCCAGCGCAGGTTGGTCAAGCAGAGCTGAGTCGTCCGTCGACGCGCATCCACGCGGCGATCCCCACGTGGCCTGTCTGCCGGGCGGGGTAGATATCCAGCGGTGCGTACTGTCGATTGATGCGACCGGATGGCTGCGTCCGCGCGCGGATCAGGAAGATCTACATGGGCAGGACGCAGCGCCGCACGTTCTTCTGCGGGCATTGCCAGAAGAACTGCAGCGCCGGGCAGGCGCCGGCGCCGTGAATCCACTCCGGCCGCAACGACGCTCTTCCGGGGAGAGGGCCGATACCCTACGCTGAGACTTCCACCTGGCTTCTGGGGAGTTGTCATGGGAAGGGGATTGCGTGGGCTGTTGTTGCTGGTGACAGGGATGTTCGGCGGCATGGCGTGGACGCCGGCAGCGATGGCCCAGGCGGTGCCGGTGGAAGCGTTCGCCAAGGCCAGCCCGTTTTCGATGCCGCGTCTGTCGCCGAAGGGCGACTACCTGGCGGTTTCAACCGACTTCGGGGAAGGCAACCATGCCGTGCAGATCCTGCGCCTGTCCGACATGACGCGGACGGCCGTGCTGCGCCTCCCGCGCTATGAAAGCCCGTTCCAGATTGCATGGGTGGGCGACAGGCGTCTGGTCGTTGCCAAGGGCCGCAAGTACGGATCGCTGGAGAAGCCGCTTGCCACGGGCGAGATCATCGCCAGCGATTTCGACGGACAGAACCAGCGCTACATCTATGGGTACGAGCAGCAGAACGCCGCGGCCGGCCTGGATCGCGGTTTCGGCTATATCGAAAGCGTGGCCGAGGGCAATGATGGCCGTTTCTACATGCGCCAGCTCAAGCGTGACCCCACCTCATCCATGCTCTATGTGGTCGATACGCAACGGCCGACGTTCAAGCTCGTTGCCGATATCGGCGTGCCGCAGCTGGAGTTCGTGATCGATCGCAACGGCGTCGCGCGCTATGCGTGGGGGCGCGACGACGCCGACAACCATCTGCTGTACCGGTCCGATGACGGCAGGCGCTGGCAGCCGTTGGCCCCGCTCCGGGCGGGAAGCATCTGGACGCCGTTGTCGTTCTCGGCGGACAACACCAGGGTGTATGCCCACCTCAGCCACGCGGATGGGCCGTCGCAGCTGGTGTTGAGTGACCTGGACGGCGGCAACTCCGAAGTGCTTGCCGGCGATGGCTTCGCGAGCGTCGGCCTGACGCAGTGGACGGGCCATCCATCGATACCGTTCGCGGCTGCGCCGCAAGTAGGCCGGCCGCGGCTGGTCTATTTCGATCCGGGCCGCCCCGAAGCCGAACTGCACAGGGCATTGGCCGAGTTGCTGCCGCAGCAGCACGTGACCTTCGTCGATGTCAGCCGCGACGGGCAGGTTGTGCTGATCCATATCGCCAGCGACCGCGATCCTGGCGGCTGGTACGTGTTGAAGCGCTCGACGAACAAGCTGGAGAAGGTGCTTGCGTCACGTGATGCGATCGACCCGGCGCTGATGGCCGAGCGACGCCCGGTGCGCTTCAAGGCCAGCGACGGGGTCGAACTGGAGGCCGTGCTCACGATCCCGCGCAACAGCGAGGGCCGCCGCCTTCCCACGGTGGTGCTGCCGCATGGCGGTCCGCACGGCGTCAGCGATGACTGGTTCTACGACACCGACGCGCAGTTCCTGGCCAACCGGGGCTACCTGGTGGTGCAGGTCAACTATCGCGGCAGCGGCGGGCGCGGGCGCGCGTTCGAGCGGCTGGGCTACCTGCATTGGGGCACCCGCATCCAGCAGGATCTGCTGGATGGGCTGGATCATGCCGTGGCCTCAGGCCTGGCCGATCCGGAGCGGGTCTGCGCGTATGGCGCGAGCTTCGGTGCCTACTCGGCGATGATGCTGGCCGCGCGCGCGCCGCAACGGTTCCGCTGCGCGGTCGGCCTGGCGGGCATTTACGACCTGAAGATGATGTACAGGAAGGGCGACATCAAGGACAGCGCCTATGGGCGCAACTACCTGGAGCGGGTGATCGGCCGCAGCGACGAGGAGCTGCTGGCGAACTCACCGGTGAGCCTGGCGGCGAGCATCAAGGCGCCCGTGCTGCTGGTGCATGGCGAACGCGATGAACGGGCACCGATCGCGCAGGCCAACGCCATGCGCGCCGCATTGGTCGCGGCAGGGAACACACCGGGCTGGATGGCCGTCGCGGGCGAGGGCCACGGCTTCTACAACGACGACAACAGCATCGCGTTCTATCGCGCGCTGGAGAAATTCCTGCAGGAGAACATCGGCGGTTGAGCGATGTTCCGGCCAGGCCCGCACCCGATGGATGGCATCGGGTGCGCCGGGCAGATCACTGCGCCTGCCCGGACAGATACTCGATCACCGCCTGCCGGCGCTGCGGATCGGACGTCGCATTGAGCATGCGGGAGCCGGGTACCTGCTTTTGCGGCGAGGCGAGGAAGGCATCCAGCGTCCGCGCATCCCAGACGATGCCGCTGTTCTTCATCGCCTTGGAGTAGGAGTAGCCCGCCGCACTGCCGGCGCGGCGGCCGACCACGCCGTGCAGGTTGGGACCGACGCGATGGCCGAGATCGGCACGGGTGTCGTGGCAGCCTGCGCAGATGGCGAATGCACGCTCCAGCTCGCGCTGATGCGGCGTGGCGTCCGCGGCATGGTTGAACGCATCGCGCTGGCCGCAGGCGCATAGCGCTGCCGCCATTCCGAGCGGCAATATGCAGCGCCGCACGGCGCTCCCACGGCAGCGCATCCATGGTTGCCGGGCTTGCCCGGCAGAACGCGAGGTCCGTTCCATTCCCATACCCGCAACCATGCGCGGTTGCGCCATCACATCGCCGGGTAGTTGGGTCCGCCGCCACCCTGCGGGGTGACCCACACGATGTTCTGGGTCGGGTCCTTGATGTCGCAGGTCTTGCAGTGCACGCAGTTCTGCGCGTTGATCTGCAGGCGGGTGTCGCTGCCCTCGCCCACGAACTCGTACACGCCCGCCGGGCAGTAACGTGCCTCCGGGCCGGCGTACTGCGCCAGGTTGATGCGCACCGGCACCGTCGGATCCTTCAACGTCAGGTGGCTGGGCTGGTCTTCCTCATGGTTGGTCGAGGACAGGAACACCGAGCTCAGCCGGTCGAAGGTCAGCACGTTGTCCGGCTTCGGGTAGTCGATCTTCGTGTGCCTGCTCGCCGGCTCCAGGCATTCGTGGTCGGCCTTCGTACGGTGGATCGTCCACGGCGCGTTGCGCAGGCCCAGCTTGGGCAGCAGCCACTGCTCGATGCCGGTCATCAGCGTGGCCAGGGTGCGGCCCTTCTTGAACCACTGCTTGAAGTTCTTGGACTGCAGCAGCTCGGTCTTGAGCCAGCTGGCCTCGAAGGCTTCCGGGTAGGCGCTCAGTTCATCGCGCGAGCGGCCGGCCACCAGTGCCTCGAACGCGGCCTCGGCGGCCAGCATGCCGGTCTTGATCGCGGCATGGCTGCCCTTGATGCGGCTGACATTGAGGTAACCGGCCTCGCAGCCGACCAGCGCGCCGCCCGGGAACACCGTCTTGGGCAGCGACAGGATGCCGCCGGCGGTGATCGCGCGCGCGCCGTAGGCGATGCGCTTGCCGCCTTCCAGGTGCCTGCGGATCGCCGGGTGGGTCTTGAAGCGCTGGAACTCCTCGAACGGGCTCAGCCAGGGATTCCTGTAGTCCAGCCCGACCACGTAGCCGATGGAGACCTTGCCGCCATCGGCGTGGTACAGGAAAGCGCCGCCATAGGTGTCGTCGTCCAGCGGCCAGCCGGCCGCATGTACCACCAGGCCCGGCTCATGTTTGGCCGGGTCGATCTGCCACAGCTCCTTGATGCCGATGCCGTAGCTCTGCGGGTCCTTGCCTTCGTCGAGCTTGAAGCGGGAGATCAGCTGGCGGCCGAGGTGGCCGCGCGAACCCTCGGCGAAGATCGTGTACCGGGCATGCAGTTCCATGCCGCGCTCGAAGTTCGGGCCGGGTGTGCCGTCCTTGTGGATGCCCATGTCGCCGGTGGCCACGCCCCTCACCGCACCGGCTTCATCAAACAGCACTTCGGCGGCGGCGAAGCCCGGGAAGATCGCCACTTCCAGCGCTTCGGCCTGCTGTGCCAGCCAGCGTGTCACCTCGCCCAGGCTGACGATGTAGTTGCCATGGTTCTGGAAGCACTCGGGCAGCAGCCAGTTCGGAGTGGCCTTGGCGCCGGTTTCGTCCAGGAACAGGAATTCGTCGCGGGTCACCGCCTGCTTCAGCGGCGCGCCCTTCTCTTTCCAGTCGGGGAACAGCTCGCTCAACGCGCGCGGGTCCATCACCGCGCCGGAGAGGATGTGCGCACCCGGCTCGGAGCCCTTTTCCAGCACGCACACCGACAGCTCCTGGCCCTTCTCCACCGCCAGCTGGCGCAGGCGGATGGCCGTGGACAGGCCGGCCGGGCCGGCACCGACGATCACCACGTCGAACTCCATCGCTTCGCGCGGCGGAAGGGCGGAGGAAGCTTCAATGTTCATGCAGGGACTCTTGGCTGGGGCCGGCGACGGCGTGGCGACGGTCTGAGGCCCCATTTTCGCCGACCCGGCGGCGATGTTCCAATCCGCGTCGGCTGCCCACCACCCGCCGGAACCGTGGCGTGGGTGAACAGGCGCCGTTGCGGCAGGTCGGCTGGCACAGGTTCGTGCCCGTCAACTGCGATCGACCAGCCGCGTGATGCGCCCGTCGCCGAAGGAGAATTCCGACTGTCCCGTGAGTTCAAGCAGCGTGTCTGCCGCTGGCCCGCCGGGAATGTCCTGCGCGAGCCTGCCGCGGTAGGCGATGTCCACGATCACCCGATCGCCTTCATCGCGGAAGGAAACGATGGTCTGTTCGCGTTCGGAAAAAAGCGCCTTGCCCTGCTCGGCCAGGCGCCTGAATTCTTCCTTGCCGTCGGACTGTGCGGTGAGCTGCCCGGAAGAAAAATTGCGGAACTCCACGTCCGCCGAAAGCGTCGCGAGCATGCCATCCACGTCGAAGGCGTTGTAGGCGGCGATATAGCGCTCGATGAGGTCGCGTCGTCCGGGTGCGTCCATCGTTGTTCTCCGTGTAGCGTCTGTTGAAAGGGGCCGGGTGGAACTTCAGATCCTTCGGCCGGGCATGAAGGCGCGCGCGGCCAGGGCGATCGGCAAGCCGAACAGGAACATGTGCGACAGCAGGTCGTACAGCGCGGCGGGCATGTCGAAATTGACCGGCCTGGGAAACGCGGACAGCGGCAGCACCAGCAGACGCATGCCGAGGAAGACTACCGCGCCGAATATCGGTCCGCTCAGCCACGGCTGCGCCGCCACGCGGAACCGCATGGTCAGTGCGACGAACAGCGCCGCCCATCCCAGCGAAAGCGCGAAGTGGGAAACGAACCCGATGCCCGCGCTCACCGCGCCCATATCGAAGGATGCACTTCCGAACCAGCCGCTGGCGATGACCTGGAGCAGCGTGGCAGGTGCGAGCCCGTTCAATGCGGCAAAGCCGATCGCGAACGCCAGGTCCAGGGCGCCACCGACGAGACCACCGATACAGACAGCCTTCAATGCGGACCGCATGGTGCTCTTCCAGAGTGGTTTGGCGCCACGATAGCAGGCGCGTATGCGGGATATGGGGTTCCCGCGCACGGGTGGTCGATCTGGCCATCCCGCTCGCAGATCACTTGTCCCGGACTGGAAGGCCTGTACTGCTGATACAGCGCTCGCCATCGGGCGTCATGAAAGCCTCCGCATTGCCCCCACGACATGCGATGCAATGGGTCTCCGGAGAGGTCGGGGATGCGCCGAGCGGCTGATCTGGAAGAGCCTGGGAGGACAAACCACCTGGCCCGAGCGGATGGCGGGAACGCCACGCCTGCGGGGACCGGGACGATGGCGAGGCAGGCGATGACAGGATCGGGTGTCCTGTACGCGATGACCTCAATGGACTTCACCATCCTTTGAGGAGTGCCTGGAAATGAGCGCCACGATCCAGGCAGCAGCCTCAAGAGCGGTGGCGATCGCGCCAAGTACCCATGCGCCGGCCATCGAGGCGGCCATGTAAAGGCACAGCGCCGCGACAAACAGGATCAATACCAGGAGATGCAGGGTCTTCATGACGACAAGGACTCAAGGTCTCATGATCTGGTAAAGCAGCCGCCATGTTCTTCAGGCTTCCGTGGCAGGTCGACACCGGAAACGACTGCTTCCATCACATGTGTCAAAGCTGCCATGGCGCACCTGAGACCGGGGGCAGGGAAACGGCGTCGATTTGGATATCGTCAGGCTGCATGGTGCTCAACAACCCTGCTGGCCTCGAGCAGGGAGGCTCCCGTTTGCTTGCGGTATGCGCGGATTGCCGGAATCTTCCGCCCCGAACGGATGAGTTCTTGAACACCTTGCGATGGCGGAGGCAGGCAGGAGACGTCACGAGGCTCCTGCCGGAAGGCGAAAATGGCAATGAGAGCGATGGCGGCCGTGATGACGGCGAAAATGTAAGTCATTGCATGGCCGCTCCTGTTGAAGCCCGACGCCTGAGCCAAGCCGTGCAGCGAAGTGGCATCGGCTTGAATGAATTGTCAGGCACGCCCGCGCTACACCCACACATCATTCTGTGCGGTATAGGGGCCGCCTGCGTCACCAGTGTTGACCACCCCGCGGGGTTCCACGAGCATGATGCAGCACTCCTGGGGTGCCACTGGCCGATGCTCAATGCCTCTGGGCACGACGTACATTTCCCCGGCAGCAAGCAGAACGGACCTGTCTCTGAACTCAAGCATCATCTGGCCGTCCAGAACGATAAAGACCTCATCTGTGTCCGCGTGGGAGTGCCAGACGAACTCGCCCAGCACTTTGGCGAGCTTGAACTGGTAGTCGTTCATTTCCGCGATGACGCGGGGCGACCAATGTTCCGAGAACATGGCCAGCTTTTCCTGCAAATTGATCGCGTTGTCCGACATGTGTACCTGGCGTCTGGGTTAAGCCGGCCCGCGAAGCGGCGTAGGCTTGAATGAATTGTTGGCTGTCTGGGGCTAGGTGAGCCAACCCTGTGTGATGCCCTTGCGGCTGAGCCAAACAAGAAAAATACCGATTGCGAGCACAGCCGCTTGCATGACGACAGCAAAAGAGCCAGCCAAGGTTGCGCCATCTACCAGAACAAACAAGCCGAAGTCCTGAACCAGGATGCCGATCAAGGAAAGAGCCAATACGGGGAATGCCCATTTCTTGCGCAGGAGTAGGCCGATGCAACCAAGCACGCCACAAAAAACCGCGATTCCAGTTGCTGCGATGGCCCACGCCGGCCGAGCAGCGTAGAGCGCCTGTTGTGATTCCGGAAGCATGGCCACGTCTTGCGGCGACAGGCTGAGGTCGGAGGCAAAGGCCAGGCAACCGAGCAAGTTCCAGAGCATGGCGACAACTGCAACGACCTTGAACCATTTTGGTGGTGTATTCATTCGAGTCCTCCCCAATTGCGAACGAACTGCTTGGGACAGCCAACGCCTGAACTAAGCCGAGCTGCGAAGCGGTGTAGGCCTGAATGAATTGTTAGGCCCCGCCGCCGCAATATGCCGCTCCCGTAGAAGAAGGAAAAGCGGCAATGCCAGTGAAGGGCCAATTGCGAGGCAAGACAGCGGCAGCCATAGCTGGCGCATGGCCAGCCTGCGGCCCTCGGCAAGTGCGAACACAGCAACAACCATGCCCGAGACAAGGACATCGGCCCAAGCGAATGCAGGAACGTGGCTTGATGTGGCCTGTTGCAACAGAAGTGGCACGTTGAGGCCGTGTGCAGAGAGCCAAGGTATGAACTGCGAGAGAGGTAACGCTGCACCAGCTATACAGAGAAGGATGTAGATGATCTGCACGTTGTCTCCCGCGAAGCGGCGTCGGCTTGAATGAATTGTTAGGCGCCCCTGCGTTGCTTGGATTTTTTTGCGGCGTTATTTAAGCACTTGTCCATGCTCGAATCGTTGTCAGCGCTTATGACGCATTCATAGTCCTCTCTATCAAAACTCTCGCCGGCTGCACATTGCTCTGCTCGGCTATCGGCCAAATGAAGTAAGCCAGCTTTCATGTCCGGGAATCTCTCAAAACGACTTGCGAGATGAGTGGCCTCTTTGTCAGTCAAAGTCTTGCATTCACTCTCTGATAGTGGGCTCTTGTTTGAATTGCATGAGGTAAGAGCAACTAGAAGCAGAGAGAAGAAGTGGATTATTCTCATGGGCTGACCTTGCTGGGTAAAAGTGCCTAACGCCTGAGTTAAGGCATGCCGCGAAGCGGCATCGCCTTGAACGAATTGTTAGCCTTGCCGACCAGCGACATTGAAATCATGGCTTGCGCAGTGGCGTCGCTGCTGTCAGAAGTAGTGAGGACAAAAAGAAGCTCATCTTGGTCCTCAGGTCGTGACCACGAGTAAGCCGCGGTACGGGTATGTGCGTCGTTAGGGCCTAAGCCAGTTGTGTCTTGTGCCGCTGCTGCGAGCGGCTCCGGAGCCGTACCCAACAAGGCCGAGAAGTCAGACTGAACTTGATCGGGGTCGGCGCGCTGCGCGAAGACGGCACAAACAGTGTCATCCCGAAGCGCGATCACATAAGCGGTGGACGGCGCAATCACGAACCAAGCCTTGCCAGGATTACCACCAAGGAAGAACTCTGCTTTTTCCGGCGGGGCCTCCGGAGCGCCAATGCCTCCCATCAACTTCCGCAGATTGTCCTGCGAATAAAAGTGCTTCATGCACGTGCCAGCGAAAAGGTCACCAATACTATCGGGCGGCGGGGACGCCGCCGCGAAAGCCGGTAGAAGTGCCGCTATTGCCAGAAGATTGCGCATGTCATGTCTCGAAAGGCTAACGCCTGAATTAAGCCGCGCCGCGAAGCGGTGTCGGCTTGAATGAATTGTTAGGCGACGTACTTAGAAGTACCCGCCCTCCGCCTCCGCCCACATCTGATACCCTTCCAGTTCCTCTGCATTTACCGAAGACTGCTGAACAAATGCGACGCCCCAGCCAGAGAAGCTCTCACCGGAGATTGGCAGGTGCCCCATGCCTAAGGACTCGCCCTCGCGTTTGTCCACCCCTGCCATGTACAAGGTGGACTCATTGATGTGCGTGGGAGGCGAGGGATACACGTTGCTATAGATGCGAACGTGTACGCCATGATTGTCCACTTTGAGGATCTTTAGTGGGACGAAGTTTCCGTTCGCCTGTGGAATGACGTAGAGACCGCCCTCAATCCACTGGCGAGCGGCAGAGGTTGACGTGGCAACAGCTGTGCCGAATAGAGCTGCAAATAGCCTTTTGAGCATGATTGGCCGCCTAACGCCAGAGTTAAGCCGCGCTGCAAAGCGGCGTCGGCTTGAATGAATTGTTAGGAGTCATTGCCGAGCCTCCTCCTGCCGAAATTTGCGGCTAAGGAACAGCCACATAAATACGCCCCAAAAGATGCCCGCAATCGGGAAGACGACAAACCAAGTTGCCCAAGTTTTAGGGACTTCCCCCGCGCCACCCATTAGCCACTGGATTAGGATGAATAGGGTAGCCGTGCCCAGGCCCCAACCAAGGACTCCCCTGAAAACAACAAATCTCAAGATGCCCTTGCTGCGGATGTGCTGCCATTTCTCGGTGCTTTCGGCTCGCATTGTCATTCCTTGACTCCTAACGCCTGAGTTAAGCCGCGCCGCGAAGCGGCGTCGGCTTGAAAGAACTGTTAGGTGCCATGGCCGGTGATTCCTGAAAGGTATGTTGCTTAGCCAATGCCCCAGAACGCGTCCTTGACTGCATCCCAAAGCTTCTTGAGCGTCTCGCTTCGCCCGCGTAGGAACGCAACCCGGATGAGCTGCACCAGCAATGCAAGAATGAGCCCGACGAACACCAGAAGACCCAGGCCATCTCTAAGCACGAACGCAGCGAATGCGAAGACCGCCAAAAGCCCGAGAACAGCCAGGTCTGTCTTTAGAATGCTCGGCGATGACGTTTGTCCCATGGCACCTAACGCCTGAATTAAGCCGACCCGCGAAGCGGGTTCGGCTTGAATGAATTGTTAGGCCCCTCCGCCCGGGAGGCCCTCCGCCACAAGCTTAAGTCTTGCAACTGCCTCAGTGGAGCCGAAGTGGCCTGCAGCACGGTAGCTCTCGTGCGCCGCATCTGTGTCCGAACATATCTTGGCAAGAATGGTCTTCGCCACCGTTTGGTGGGGAGCGATACGTGAGGCGTACCTAGCTAGTACGGCTTGACCAGCCTGATCCGACTCATGGCCGTCTAAAGCAAACGACCAGTAGAAGTCGTTGTATTCGGCCCGGAAGTCAGCGAATGACAGGCGCCCAGAGGCACATGCACGAATCAGGTCATCGCAGCGGTCTAGCGCCACAAGCAGATCCTTCTCTGAAGGGTATGAGTCCATGTCTTGAGAGGCCTAATGCCTGAATTAAGCCGACCCGCGAAGCGGGTTCGGCTTGAATTAATTGTTAGGCCGCGTGTGCCTACCAAACACGAACGTTATCCTCGGCATGGAGCGGAATGTTGTTGGATGCACACCAAGCAGCAAGCTCTGAGTGTAGTTGTGACCAAAGCAATTTAGCCCAAGGTGGCGAGTGCTGTGACCACGATTTTTCAGAGGGCATGATGACGGATACAACGCCCATAGGCATGTCCAAGATAAAAGTACCTGCGGGATGTGAGCAAACAAGCTCCTCTTTCCATTTTGGTTGGAACTTAAATTGTGCCAACGAGACTGCTCCTGAGCGGCCTAACGCCTATTCGGCCGCCTATCTGTGGCGTTGTCCCGAGTATGGCGGCTTCCCGCTGCCTTGTGAATCAGATGAATCCTACCTCGTATCAGTGGGTTGGGTGATGGAGGCGGGTGAGGTGCGGGCTTCAGGATGGCAGCGTTATGCCGCAGGAGCGCTGCCATATGGATTACACCCCTCAATCTACTGGTGTACTTGGGCCCAGATCACCGCGCCTGCTTGATCAGGTCCGTGAGCGGATCCGGTTGCGCCATTACAGCATCCGTACCGAACAGGCTTACGTCGGGTGGATCCGGCGTTTCATTCTCTTCAACGGCAGGCGCCATCCAAGGGAATTAGGGGCGAAGGAGGTCGAGGCATTTCTTACCCGCCTGGCGACGCAGGGCAATGTGGCGGCTGCCACACAGAACCAGGCGTTGTCGGCATTGCTGTTCCTTTACCGGGTGGTATTGGAGATCGAGCTGCCCTGGATGGAAGAAGTGGTACGTGCCAAGCGGCCGCGCCGGCTGCCGGTGGTGTTGTCGCAGGAGGAGGTGGCGCGAATGTTGGCGGCCATGCCCGAAGGTCTGTCCGGGTTGATGGCGCGCCTGTTGTATGGAACTGGCATGCGCCTGATGGAATGCCTGCGGCTGCGGATCAAGGACGTGGATTTCGCCCGCAAGGAAATCTGCGTGCGCAGCGGCAAGGGCGACAGGGATCGACGGGTGCCGCTGCCGGAATCGTTGCGTGGGCGTCTGCAGCGGCAGCGCGAGTGGGCGGTGCTGCTGCATGGGCAGGATCTGCTTGATGGCAACGGGCGGGTACATCTGCCGCATGCGTTGGCACGGAAATACCCGAATGCCGACAGCGAGCCGGGTTGGCAGTACCTGTTTCCTTCCGAGCGGATTTCTGCCGATCCACGCAGTGGCCGGGCAGGGCGCCATCACGTTGGCGAGGAAACCCTGCAGCGGGCCATCAAAACCGCACGCATGCGTGCCGGCATCGCCAAGCCGGCCACTTGTCATTCGTTGCGGCATTCCTTTGCCACGCATCTGCTGGAGGCCGGCCACGATATCCGTACCGTGCAGGAACTGCTGGGCCACAAGGATGTAGCGACCACCCAGATCTACACGCACGTGCTGGGGCGTGGCGCCGGTGGCTTGTTGAGTCCGCTGGACCGTTTGCCGGGGGCAGGATCGGGTTCGGATTGATGGCGTATGCCGGGCGAGCCCGGCATCTACGGGGGTGTGCGAGCCGGGGAGGGACGCACGCCGATGTGGGCGATCACCCTTCCAGCAACGCCTTGTCCCGCACCGCGCCCTTGTCCGCGCTGGTCGCCAGCAGTGCATACGCTTTCAACGCGGTACTGACCTTGCGCGGGCGCGGCTGTGCGGGTTTCCAGCCGCGTGCGGCCTGTTCCTCGCGGCGACGTGCGAGTTCGGCGTCGTCCACCAGCAGGTGGATGCCGCGCTGGGGGATGTCGATGCGTATGCGGTCGCCGTCGCGGACCAGGCCGATGGCGCCGCCGGCGGCGGCTTCGGGCGAGCAGTGGCCGATGCTCAGGCCCGAGGTGCCGCCGGAGAAGCGGCCGTCGGTGAGCAGGGCGCAGGCCTTGCCCAGGCCCTTGGATTTCAGGTAGCTGGTGGGGTAGAGCATTTCCTGCATGCCGGGGCCGCCCTTGGGGCCTTCGTAGCGGATCACCACCACGTCGCCGGCCTGCACCTCGTTGCCGAGGATGCCCTTCACCGCCGCGTCCTGGCTTTCGTAGACGCGGGCGCTGCCCTCGAACACGTGGATGGATTCGTCCACGCCGGCGGTCTTCACCACGCAGCCGTCGGCGGCGAGGTTGCCGTACAGCACGGCCAGGCCGCCTTCGCTGGAGAAGGCATGGGCGACGTCGCGGATGCAGCCCTCGGCGCGGTCCGTGTCCAGCGACGGCCAGCGCGTACTCTGGCTGAAGGCGACCTGGGTGGGAATGCCTGCCGGGCCCGCCTTGTAGAACTGGTGGACCGCCTCGTCCTGCACCTGGGTCACGTCCCATCGCGCGATGGCGTCGCCCAGGGTGCGGCTGTGCACGGTCGGCACATTGGTATGCAGCAGGCCGCCGCGCGCCAGCTCGCCGAGGATGGCCATGATGCCGCCGGCGCGGTGCACGTCCTCGATGTGGTATTTGGGCGTGTTCGGCGCGACCTTGCACAGCTGCGGCACGCGCCGCGACAGGCGGTCGATGTCGCGCAGGTCGAAGGCGACCTCCGCCTCCTGCGCGGCGGCGAGCAGGTGCAGGATGGTGTTGGTCGAGCCGCCCATGGCGATGTCCAGCGTCATCGCGTTCTCGAACGCCTCGAACGTGGCGATGCCGCGCGGCAGGGCGCTGGCGTCCTCGCCGCCGTACCAGCGGTGGCACAGCTCGACGACCAGCCGGCCGGCGCGCTTGAACAACGCCTCGCGGTCGCTGTGCGTGGCCACCACGGTGCCGTTGCCCGGCAGCGACAGGCCCAGCGCCTCGGTCAGGCAGTTCATCGAGTTGGCGGTGAACATGCCGCTGCACGAGCCACAGGTGGGGCAGGCGCTGCGCTCGATGGCGGCAACCTGCTCGTCGCTGACCGCCTCATCGCCGGCGGCGACCATCGCGTCGATCAGGTCGAGCTTGTGCTCGGCCAGTTTGGTTTTGCCGGCTTCCATCGGGCCGCCGGAGACGAACACCACCGGGATGTTCAGCCGCAGCGCGGCCATCAGCATGCCGGGGGTGATCTTGTCGCAGTTGGAGATGCACACCAGCGCGTCGGCGCAGTGCGCGTTGGCCATGTACTCCACCGAGTCGGCGATGATCTCGCGGCTGGGCAGCGAGTACAGCATGCCGTCGTGGCCCATGGCGATGCCGTCGTCCACGGCGATGGTGTCGAATTCCTTGGCCACGCCGCCGGCGGCCTCGATCTCGCGCGCCACAAGCTGGCCGAGGTCCTTCAGGTGCACGTGCCCGGGCACGAACTGGGTGAAGGAGTTGGCCACGGCGATGATCGGCTTGTGGAAATCGCCGTCGGTCATGCCGGTGGCGCGCCACAGGGCGCGGGCGCCGGCCATGTTGCGGCCGGCGGTGGAGGTTTTCGAGCGGTATTCGGGCATGGGGAAGGCAGGCAAACGCAGTGCCAACGATTCTGCATGAAGAACCCGGTTGCTGTTGCAACCATCGCGGCGACGGGAATGACGGGTTGGAAAGCGCAGGCAAGGGAAGTCGGTGGTCGGTGGAACCACGCACTCGCCGCGGTTGCCCAGCCCATTACCTGAAACGACGTTCAGGTTCACGGCACCGTCGATTTCCGTCCGCGGTGTCGGATCGGGCATCATCCGGGAACGAATTCATGGGGTTATCGACAATGAAGCGATCCAGGACCACCGCGCTGCTGCTGATGAGCACCGCGCCGCTGCTGTTCACCGCCTGCCAGCAGGAACAGGCAGTGCAGGTGAAGGAAGGGCTGTACACCTCGGTGGAAGCCTGCAGCGAAGCCACCGGTGATCCGTCCGCCTGCCGCACGGCCTTCGCCACCGCCCAGCAGCAGGCCGCCGACGCCGCGCCCAAGTACGCCAGCAAGGAAGAGTGCGCCAAGGAGTACCCGGCCGAGCAGTGCGTGCAGCAACACACCAGCGCCGGCACCTCGTTCGTCGGCCCGATGATGATGGGCTTCTTCATGTCGCAGATGCTCAACAACCGCGCCGGCGCCGTGGCCGCGCCGCCGGCCGCGCAGCCGGCGTTCAAGGACAACGCCAATGGTTGGGCGAAGCCGGCCGCCCCGGGCGGCAGCGGTGGCCTGAACACCGCCAGCGGCATCGGTGCCGGCAAGGCCGGCCTGGCACCGGTCACCACCGAGCCGAACCGCGCCGTCACCGCCAGCCGCGGCGGCTTCGGTTCGCGCAGCGGCGGCCGCACCAGCGTCGGCGGTTGATGCGGTGAAGCGGGTTGCCATTGCCGAGCGCTCCAACTGGCGCGCTCGCGCCGCCGAGGCGGGGTTCCGTTTCCACACCATCGACGGCGCGCCGTACTGGGACGAAAGCGCGTATTACGCCTTCACCCTGCGCCAGATCGAAAACGACCTGGAAGACCCCAGCGCCGAGCTGCATGCGATGGCGATGGACCTGGTCGGCGACGTGGTGGCCAGCGAGGAACTGATGGAGCGGCTGGCGATTCCTGCGCCGTTCCGCGACTGGATCGCCGAGAGCTGGCGCCACGGCGACCCGCATCTCTACGGCCGGCTGGACTTTGCCTACGACGGCAATGGCCCGGCCAAGCTGTACGAACTGAACTACGACACGCCGACCTCGCTTTACGAAGCGTCGTTCTTCCAGTGGCAATGGCTGGAGGACCAGCGCAACCGCGGTGCGCTGCCGCAGCAGGCCGATCAGTTCAACTCCCTGCACGAGACCCTGGTCGAACGCTTCGCCGAACTTGCGGCGCAGCTGCCGCCGCCGCTGTATTTCAGCGCGGTGCGCGACTCGGAAGAGGACCAGGGCACGGTCGCCTACCTGCGCGACTGCTCGGCGCAGGCGGGGCTGCACGGCGCGGCGATCGCCATCGAGGACATCGGCCTGTCGGCCGACGGCCGCTTCACCGATCTGGACGACACCGTGATCGGCAGCCTGTTCAAGCTGTATCCGCTGGAAGACCTGATGCGCGAGGAATTCGGCGCGGCCCTGCCCGGTTCGGGCGTGCAGCTGCTGGAACCGGCGTGGAAGGCGGTGCTCAGCAACAAGGGCATCCTGCCGCTGCTGTGGCAGCGCCACCGCGGCCATCCCAACCTGCTGGAAGCGCACTTCGACGACGGCAGCGCGCTGCCGGCCGGCTGGGTGCGCAAGCCGCTGCATTCGCGCGAGGGCGCCAACGTCGCCATGCACATGAGCGATGGCCGCTGGCAGGAGAGCGAAGGCCCGTACGCGGGGCCGTGCATCGTGCAGGCCTTCCATCCGCTGCCGGCGTTTGAAGGCAACTACCCGCTGGTCGGCAGCTGGGTGGTGGGCGACCGCGCCTGCGGCATCGGCGTGCGCGAGGACGACAGCCGCATCACCCGCGACAGCGCCCGCTTCCTGCCGCACGCGATCATCGACGACGCCCCGCAGGGGAACACGCGCATCTACGTCTGATCAGCTCCGGGTTGCACCGCGGGCATCTGCAGGAGCGCTCCTACGGGGCGTGCCACCCGCGTTACAACAACCCGTCGCGCTTGACCGCCAGATAGCGCTCGACCAGCGCGGCGGGCAGTTCCTCGGCGGTGACGTCGAACACCATCACCCGATGGCTGCGCAGTGCCTCGTGCGCGGCGGCGCGCTGCTGCAGGTAGCGCGCGATGGCGCCGGCCTGCACCGCATCGGGCAGGGTGTCGGCGCCACGGGCGAGGGCATCGTCCAGTTCGCGCTCGCGCAGGCTGGCCACGCACACCAGGTGCCGCTTCTGCAGCAGGCGCACGGCGGCGAGCAGGTCCTCGATGTCCTCGTCGCGCACGTTGGTCACCAGCATCACCAGGCAGCGCCGGGGCTGCCGCAGCGACAGTCCGGTGGCGGCGGCGAGGTAGTCGGTGGCCACCGGCTGCGGCTGCAGGTCGTAGCTGGCGCGCAGCAGCGTGTCGATCGCGCCGAGCCCGCGCTGCGGCGCCACCCAGCGGCTCTCGCCGCCGCTGGCGAACAGGCCCACGCCGTCGCCCTGGCGCAGCGCCAGGTAGGACACCACCAACGAAGCGTTGAGCACATGGTCGAAATGCGACAGCCCGCCCTCGTCGGCCAGCATGCGCCGGCCGGTGTCGATCATCATCACCAGCTGCTGGTTCTTCTCGTCCTGGTACTCGCGCGAGATCAGCTTGCGCGCGCGCGAGGTGGCCTTCCAGTCGATCTGGCGCAGGCTGTCGCCGACGCGATACTCGCGCATCTGGTGGAAGTCGGTACCCTCGCCGCGGCGACGCTTCAGGTGCGCACCGACCAGGCGCGAGGCCATCTCCGCGCTGAGCAGGGCCAGCCGCGTCAGCGGCACGAAGTTCGGGTAGACCCGCACTTTCTGCACCTGTCCGGCGACGCGCGATTGCCGCCACAGCCGCAGTGATGAGTGCAGGCGCAGCTGCACGCCCTCGAATGCGAAGGCGCCGCGCGCGCCCGGCGTGAAGTGGTAGCTGAAGTGGGATTCGCTGGCGCGTGAGAGGCACAGCGTACGCGGCAGGCCACGCGTTGCCCAGCCGCCGGGAACGAGGTCGAACACGTCCACGCGCTGCCGGCCGAAGCTGTCCAGCTGCAGCCAGGTTTCGCGTTCCACGCCCAGGGCCAAGGTTTCGGGCAGTTCGCGCCGCACCGTGGGCGTGGGGTGGCGTCGCAGCCATAGCGCGTCGGCCAGGGCGGGCAGGGCGATCGCGCAGGCGGTTGCTGCCCAGATTTCGACGGGCAGCAGGTGCAGGGCGACGAGGATGCCGAGCAGGCCCCATAGGGTGAGCAGTGCGATCAGCAGGGGAGAGGGCCTCATACCGTGGCACTCATGGTGGGTTCGAGGCTTGCAGGCAGATGCGAAAGCACGAAGATTTTTGCGGTTGCGGTTGCGGTTGCGGTTGCGGTTGCGGTTGCGGTTGTTTTTGGCTTTTGACTTTCAGGGTTCCCTTCCGCAGCGACGGAGCCAGCGGGAAAAACCCGAAGGGCGGCGTGCATGGATGCACGTCGTTTTTCTACGCGACAGGGATGTCGCGTAGAAAAATCCCGCTGGCGGAGTGGACCCGGGGCGCGTAGCGCGTCGGGCGCGTAGGCAGGGCGTGCTTTCTTTTGGCTAGCTTTTCTTTGCACGAGCAAAGAAAAGTAGCTCGCGCCCCGAAGGGGGGCGAAAGCACTTGATCCTGCTCCTGCCATTGTCTTGGCTTTCCTGAAGCGAAACGACAGTAGCTCAAGCACGGAGCCAAAGCGGAAGCTCGAAAGCAAAGCTTTCACTCCTGCTTCGCAGGAGCGAGTTACTTCTCTTTGCTCGTGCAAAGAGAAGTAACCAAGAGAAGTGCCTTTCCAACAGCCGAATGGCTGATCAAGCACGCGCCGGGACGCGATCCGTCGGGCTCTGCCCGCCGGTCCCCTGCGCTCCTCGCGTGCCGAGGGGACGGCGCACAACTCGCTTCGCTCAGACACGTGCGCCTCTTCGCCCCTCGGCCCGTTGCGGTGCTCGGCTCGCTCTACGGCGGTGTGGGTCAAAAGCCGGAAAGCAAAATCACGGGCAACCGCAACCGCAACCGCAACCGCAACCGCAACTGCAACTGCAACTGCAACTGCAACTGCAACCGCAACCGCAACCGCAATTCCTGCCTGTGCGGCGGCTTCAGCCGATGCATGAGCGGCAATGGCGGCAACAGCGGCCCACCCGAAACCTTCCCTTCGCACCATGTACGAAGAAATGGGAACGGAAGCCGCATGGCCGCCAGGCAGACTCACTTGCGCGGCGCCTCCACCTTCGCCAGCAGCGCGGTCAGCGCATCGTCCGCCGACTGCCCTTCGATCTGCAGCTCCGGCGCCAGCGCGATGCGGTGCCGCAGTGCCGGTTTGGCGATCTCGCGCACGTCATCGGGCGTGACGAAATCGCGTCCGGCCAGCACCGCCTGTGCACGCGCCGCACGCACCAGTGCAAGACTGCCGCGCGGGCCAGCGCCCAGGGCGATGCCGGGCCATTTACGCGTAGCCGCCACGATGCGCACCGCATAGTCGATCACCTGCGGGTCGACGGTGATCGCCGCCACCGCCTGCTGCATGGCCACCACGTCGGCGCCGCTCATCACCCGCGGTACCTGCGACAGGTCGAAGTTGCTGGCGCTGCGGCCGGCGGTGATCGCCTCGACCATGCGCTTCTCGTCCTCCAGCTGCGGGTAGTCGATCAGTACCTTGAGCAGGAAGCGGTCCAGCTGCGCTTCCGGCAGCGGGTAGGTGCCTTCCTGCTCCACCGGGTTCTGCGTGGCCAGGGTGAGGAACGGCGGAGTGAGCGGGAAGGCGCGGCCTTCGATGGTGACCTGGCCTTCCTGCATCACTTCCAGCAGCGCCGACTGGGTCTTGGCCGGGGCGCGGTTGATCTCGTCGGCCAGCAGCAGGTTGGTGAACACCGGGCCGCGACGGATCTTGAAGCTCTCGGTCTTGGGGTCGTACACCGCGTGGCCGCTGACGTCGCTGGGCATCAGGTCGGGGGTGAACTGCACGCGCGCGTAGTCCAGCTCCAGCGCCTGCGCCAGGGCGCGCACCAACAGGGTCTTGCCGAGGCCGGGCACGCCTTCGATCAGTACGTGGCCGCCGGCCAGCAGTGCGACCAGGATCTGGTCCAGCACGTCGGCCTGGCCGATGAAGGCCTGGCCGACGGCTTCGCGCAGGTGTTCGACGCGTTCGATCAGGTCGGTGTTGCCGGGCGCGGGCGGCGGTGCGGGCGCGTCGCCGGGGAGGGCGGGCGGAGCGGGCAGGTCGGTCATAGCTGGTTTCTCATCTGGATCAGCAGGGCGATGCGTTCGCGCAGCGCGGCGTCGTCGCGTGACGGGGGCAGCTGCATCGCCAGCCGCACGCGTTCGGGCGGCCAGCGCAGGTGGTCGGCGATGGCCTGCAGCTGGGCGTCGCCGGTGAGGGCCGCGGCCAGCGGCGCGCGCCGGCGCAGGCGGGCCAGGAAGGATTGGCGCACCGCGTCGTACAGCAGCGGCGATTTGCCGTAACGGTGCAGGTGCTCGCCGCTGGCGCGCACGTGCTCGAGCAGCGAGCGGCGTTCCTGCCGCGGCGACGGCAGCAGCGGGCCGAAGCGCTGGGCGCGCATCCACAGCCACGCCAGCAGGGCCAGCAGCAGCGGCAGCCAGATCGGCCAGCCGCGCTGCAGCACGGTGCGCCACAGCGATGGTGCTTCCGCCGCGTAGACCAGGTGCATGCGGCCCTTGCCGTAGTTGGGGGCGAGCACCAGGCGCGCGAGGTCGCGGTGCGGCAGGTCGCGCAGGCCGGTGTCCTTCTCGTCCTGGCCGTTGCGCAGGAAATCCATGTCGGCCAGCACGTCCACGCGGCCGCTGCCGTAGCGCAGCCGCGCGTAGGCCAGCGTGTCGTCGCTGGCATCGCCCCAGCGCCGTTCGGCGCGGGCGGTCTCGCCGAGGGTGAAGCGGTTGCCGGCGCAGAACTCCTGGTGTTCTTCCTGCCCCTGCACGCGCCACGGCTGGCAGCGCGGTGCGGCCTCGTCGGGAACGATGCCGAAGCGGTCGAACAGCGTCTGCTCGCCGTCCAGCGTGTCGTCGGCCTTGGGCATGCGCAGCAGCAGGTGGCCGCCGTATTCCACCCAGTCCACCAGCTGTTCGACCTGCCCCGGCGCGAGCTGGCGCGGGTCATCGAGCAGCAGCACGGTGTCGCGTGGCTGCAGGTGCATGGCCGGCAGATCGAGCGTGCGCCGGGTCTCGGCATCCACGCCGTCGCGGCGCAGGGTTTCGCGCAGCGCGAACAGCGGGTTGAAGCTGGGTTCGCCGTAGGCCGGCAGCGTGGCCTGTTCGCAGACGCGCTGGTAGCTGCGCAGGAACCACATCACCGCGACGCCCACCAGCAGCAGGGCGGCCAGGGCGATCAGCGCATTGCGCCAGCGCGCGCTCATGCCGGCCACCCGTACTGCTGGCGCAGGTCGTCGAGCAGGGCGTTGAACTCGTCGTCCGAGGGCAGGCGGCCGGCATAGGCGGCGTACTGCCAGGTGCGCACCATGCGCGCGAACAGGCGCCGGTCCGCTTCCTGCGGCATGCGCCTGGATGCGCGCAGGCACTGCGCCTCGGTGCTGCCCGGCGGCAGCACGATGTCGGCGCGCTGGGCCAGTTCGTCCAGGCTGGCGCGGTACAGCAGCGCCAGCGCGTGCCGCGGCCGGCCGTCCTGCCACAGGCGGCGGGCGCTGGCGAGGATGTCCGGCGGCAGGGTCTCGGGCAGCTGCAGTTCGTGCCGGGTGACGTCCGACTCGGCCTCGCGTTGCCTGCGGCGACCGCTGCCGCGCAGCCACGGCAGCCACCAGCGCGCGGTGAGTAGCAGCGCGAGCAGCAGCGCGCCGACCACGATCCACAGGAAGCCTTCGCTGAGCAGGGCCAGCAGCTTGACGATGGCACCGACGAGTTCGCCGCCGGGGAAATTCCAGTCCCGCGCTGGCTTCTCCTCTTCCGTGCTCCTGCGCTCCCAGCGGCAGACCATGTGTTTGGCGCCGAGTTGGGGGTCCTCGTAGGCGCGTGCGGCAGCCTGGCGGAAGCTGGCGGTATCGACCTGCGCGGACCCGAAGACCGTCGCGGGCGTGGCCGCCACCGTTGCCGGCTTGGCACCGCCCTTGTGATTGTCGTGCGCCGCCGCTGCCGCATCGCCGGCGTCCTGCGCATGGACCGGCAGCGACAAGGGCACGAAGGCCAGCAGCGCCAGCAACAGCAGCGGGGCTGCGCGCGACAATCGTTCGCGCAGGCGGCGGAAGGCGATCTCCACGTCCCAGGCTTCCAGCTGGGTGCGGCGGTTGAGGTACAGGCCGAAGCCGGCGCCGCTGTAGAACGGGCCGATGACCGTCATCGCCGCCCACGCCAGCAGGTTGAAGCCCAGCCACACCCACGCCGGCGTGTCGCTGCCGATCAGCGATACCGCCACGCGCAGCGATTCGGGCAGGGAATCCAGCGGCACGAACATGAAGACCAGGGCGACGCCGGCCAACTGCAGCATCGCCTCGAAATGCCAGCACACCAGCGTCAGCAGCGCCGCATGGCCATAGGCCGCGCCGCCCAGCACGCGCCGCCGCAGGCGCCGTTGCCCGGCATCGCCGCCTTCGAGCAGGTCCACTGGCATCAGCAGCGAACGCGCCGGGCTTAGCCGACGCCAGCCGAGGTAAGCGAGCAGCCCGCGCCATCCCCAGCGCCACTGCGCGCGCAGCGTGTCGGCGGTGCCGGGCACCGCGCCGAACGCGCCGCGCGAGATCACGTACAGCGGGATGCGCTCGAACGCCGGCTTCAGCCACCACATCAGCAGCGCCGGCAGCCAGAAGGCATCCAGCCACCAGCCGGCCAGGTTGAGCAGCGCGAACAGCGGCAGGGTCAGCAGCAGCCACGGTTTCCAGATGGCCGCGGCGTGGCGCCGCACCAGCGCGCTGCCCAGCTCCATCGCCTCCCACTGCGAGCGCGCGCGCAGCACCACGTCGAGCTGGTCAATGCGCATCGCCGCCTCCGTGCCCGCCGCGCCACAGCCAGGCGAATACCAGCGTCCACAGCACGCCGGAGACGGTGAACTTGCCCCACGCCGGCACCCAGGCGATGGACGACCAGAACGCCTCGATGAAGGCCGCCACCAGCAGCATGAAGGCCACGCCCAGGCACAGCCGCGCGCCGATCACCCCGCCTTCCACCAGCGCATCGATGCGCCGTTTGCGGCCGGGTGCGATCAACCGCAGCCCCAGCTGCAGGCCGGCGCCACCGGCAATGACGATCGCGGTCAGCTCGAACGGCGCATGCCCGACCACGAAGCGCCAGAACGTATCGCCATAGCCCACGTGCTGCAGGTGGCCGGCCACCGCGCCGATGGTCAGGCCGTTGAACAGCAGCACCAGCACCGTGCCGATACCAGCCAGCAGGCCACTGGCGAAGGTACGCAGGCCGATGCTGATGTTGTTCATGATGTAGTGGCCGAACATCGCCCAGTCGGTGCCGCTGTCGCGGCCCAGGTGGTCGGCGGTGGGCGCGTACATCTTTTCCATCTGCGCGATCTGCTGCGGGTCCAGCAGCAGGTGCACCAGTTCCGGCCTGTACTGCAACAGCACGAACACGCCCACCAGCGGCACCACGAACAGCGCGCACGCCACCCACATGGCTGCGGCCTGGCGGCGCACCAGCTGCGGGAAACCGGCGAACAGGAATTCCACCGCGCGCTGCCAGCGCGGCGGCGGCGCGCGGTACAGCAGGTTATGGCCGCGCTGCATCAGCTGCTGCAGGCGTTCGACCAGCTGCGGGCTGTAGCCGCGGCGGCGCGCCAGCGCCAGCTGCTGGCACAGGCGCCGGTAGCGTTCGGGAATGGTCTCGTCGCCCGGCAGATCGGGCGCGGGCGTGCCGCGCGCCTTGCGCGCGCTGCCGCCGCGCTGCTGCAGCCAGTCCTCGAACTGGCGCCATTCGTGCTGGTGGCGGGTGACGAACTGTTCCTGCCTCATCGCCGCCCCAGCAGCCAGTTGGCCATCGCGTACAGGCGCAGCACGCCGGTCTGGCCCTGCGCCCGGCTCAGGCCGCTGGCGATGTCGGCCAGCTCGCTCTGGCGTGGGCCGGACAGCGCCGGGGCGCGGTCGGCGAAGGCGATCACCGCCATCTGCTCGGCCGGCTGCAGCGGCAGCGGCGGCGCCAGCACGGTGTCGATGCGCGCCGGCGGCACCGGCGCGGGCGCCGGCACGTGCACCACCAGGCTGCCGGCCACCAGATCGCCCAGCCGGCGCCCGTGCGCGTCGCACAGGCAGGCGATCAACCCGAGCGCATAGCCGAACGGCAGCATGTCCACGGTGCGCAGCAGGTTGCGCACGATCGCCGGCATCCAGCCCAGCGGCGCTCCGTCGCGCGCCACCACGCGCAGGCCCAGCGCGCGCTTGCCCAGGGTCTGGCCGAACCAGACCTCCAGCACGATGGGATAACCCCAGAACATCAGGAACATCAGCCCCAGGTACAGCCCCTGGCCCAGCCCGCCCAGCGCCATCAGCAGCGGGCTCATCAGCGCCAGCACGCCGAAGCGCGCCATCAGGTCGATCAGCCACGCCAGCGCGCGCGGCACCGGGCCGGCCGCCGGCAACTGCAGCGGCACGCCTTCGGGCGTGATGACTTCGCGGAAGGTATCGAGCATGGGCGGGGCTGCGCTCAACGGCCGGGCGCCGCCCATCGCGTGCAGGGTCGGGAGTTGTCGCAAGCCCGGTATCCGGACCGGGCGGCTGCCGCTGGCATGCGTGTCTCGGTAGCGTCCTGTCAGCGGCTGACTTTACCGACCGCCGCAACGGATGCCCAGCCCGCGGAAGCGCGCTTCCGCGGACCGGTACGGCTTACCGCACCGTGGTGTTCTTGCGGTCGCCGCCGAAGAACTTCTTCACCACGCCGCCCAGCGCCACCACGCCGATCAGCAGCAGCTTCCAGAACTTGGCGAAGATCAGGCCCAGCTTGGCGAACAGCCCGGCCTTGGCCGCCAGCCCGCCGCCGATCAACGTCGCCACGCCGTAGGCGGCGATCTTGTCGGTCTTGGGGTTGTGGTCGGCATAGCGCGCGCCCTGCTCGAACTCGGCCATCGGCAGCAGCTTCTCCATGCCGGTGCGCACCAGCGGCAGCTCGTTCATGCCCGACACCGCGTTGAGGTTCAGGTAGCCATGGCGGCCGAGCACGCGGATGCCGTAATTGAGCACATGGCCGGACTGGCCGTTGAACTCCAGCTCCTTGGCCCAGTACAGCTTGTTGTTGCCGGCGTCGTAACGCGGCGGCACCGCCCAGCCCACCAGCTTCAGCGTGCCGTAACCGGCCTTCTCGCGTTCCGGGTTGGCCTCGCTGATCTGCTCCTGCATGTCGCGCAGCAGTTCGTCGTAGTTGATCTTGGACGCATCCTCGTCCGACACGTAGCCGTCGTCGGCATAGGTGACCACCACCGCCCAGCTGTCGTCGTCGGTCAGTCCCGGCGAGCGCGGCACGATCAGCCCCAGCACGTCCTCGTCGGGCGGGTTGCCCCACATGTCCTCCAGCACGCGCCGCGCATCGGCCTGGTCCAGGTAACGGAATTCCGGGCCCAGGTTGAAGCGCGCCTTGGCCTCGGGCACCTCGATGGCACCGGAGCGGAAATGCAGCGACTGCACGAACGCCGCGGCGTCCTGCTCGTCCTGTGCCAGCGCGGCCGGCGAAGCGGCGCAGAACAGCGTCGCGCCGGCCAGCAGGCCCAGCGCCATGGATCTGATCGACATGAAGAGGGTTCCTTTCCCTGGAGGGCGTCCCCACGCCCGAGGCCGGCAGTGTGAGGCAGCGTGGACCCGGCGGCAACGAAAAACGCCGGCAATGCCCTGTAGAGCGGGGCGGCGCCCCGCTGGCCGTCAGCCCGCCATTCCCAGGTACTGATCCTTCAACCGCACATAGTGGTCCGCCGAATAGCGCAGCCCCTCGATGTCCTTCGCGCTCAAGGTGCGCACTGGCCGCGCCGGGTTGCCCACCCACAGCTCGCCGCGCGCCACCCGCTTGCCCGGCCCCACCACCGCGCCGGCGCCGATGAACGCCTCGTCCTCGATCACCGCGCCATCGAGCACGCACGCGCCCATGCCGATCAGGCAGTAATCGCCGATGCTGCACGCATGGATGATGCAGCCATGCCCCACGGTCACGCCCTCGCCGATCAGAGTGGGGTAGCCGCCCTTGTTGTACGGGCTCTCGTGGCTGACATGGATGATGGTGCCATCCTGCACGTTGGTGCGCGCCCCGATGCGCACATGGTTCACATCGCCCCGGATCACCGTGCCCGGCCACACCGACACGTCATCGCCCAGCACCACGTCGCCGATGATGGTGCAGGCGGGGTCGATGTAGACGCGTTGGCCCAGGGTGGGGGATTTGTTGAGGAAGGGGCGGAGGGAAGGCATTGGAGTAACCCGAGAGCTCAGACAAGAAGCGAATAGTACGGGTGCTGAGCGAAGCTGTTCGTCTGTCCGTTCTTGACCGAGGCTGTGTGAAAACTCTTTGCTTTGTACCACGAGCTTTCGTTCTGGCCATTGAGCAAAGGAGCAGAGGGTCAGATTTCACGGAGACGGCTCACAACTGATCATTCTTTGACCAACTTTTGGCCGGCGGAGGGTTTTCACACAGCCTCGACCCGAAGCGGACGTCCAGCGACCCATGGCTATCGGTGTAGGGCCGAATCGTTTATGTGCGTGGCCCATCCCAAACTCTTGATGCAGACGATCCCTGTCTAGCTCGGGCCTGATCATCGCAGTCCCAAGCTAGGTCCTTGAGCGTATTTGTGTAGACCACCAGTTCACCCAGTTGGGCGTTCCAGCCGCCTGGATAACCGAGCGCTTAGGGCGCGAGAAGTACGAACCCGTGGTCAGCCCACAACGGCCGCAGTCACAAGACGCTCATCCGGGCCCGGCAGATCAAGGTCGCCGTGTTTGTATGATTGGGGTCGGGACAAGAAATTTCGGGATCATGTAGCAAAGACATTGCCCAACTTGCATCCTACCTCAGCTCAGTCGCAGGATATGAGCTTGCGTCGCGGCACATTGACAGCACGTCATATGAGGCGGCGCGTCACATGAGTAGGAGTCAGATCATGATAATGAATAGAGTCCAGTCCCCATCCGGATTTCGCTGCAGGTCTTCCAAGCTGATTTGGTGACGGACTGCAGTGGTGTCTCCTACTGGTCGGACGGCTTGGTCTGTTCGAGCTGCGCAGGCAAACGTTACAGTAAATTCAATTGCCATGAACAGACCTGTTAGCAGGGCTCAGGCTATGGCGCGCATACTAAAAACTCTGTCGTTTAGAGTCGAATGTGACGCATTCATTTCATTATTCTTCATGCGGCGCATGGGTCTATCGTGGAGGGTTTTTTCACCGGGTGTTGGGTTTACTTAATATGCTTTGTGCGATCTTGATGGCCCACCCCCGCTCCGCTCGAATTATTGTTGGCCGTGCGTTCATGGTCATTTCCTCGACATTTTGAAATTTATGTTTTGTTGGTGCTAGTTTACTGTTTATTGGTAAGTTATCCTCATTGGTAATCTTCAATTAATTCCATTTAATTAGGTCTTGGGCGAGCGCCAGGGGTTGCAATGTGGGCGGGTATCGAACATAATGGTTTTCGCTGATGAGCGTGACGAAGTGCTGGAGTTTGGTGATAGCCCTCAGCGCTGTATTCCACGCCAAGGGAGATTCATGAAGTATGATTATTAAGGAGATTTCGAGGCAGGGTAATGATATGCAACCCACGGCCCTCGATTTATTTTGCGGAGCTGGCGGCCTTGCTGAAGGGTTTCGGCAGGCGGGCTATCGTATTCTCGGCGGTATCGATTATTTTTCGGCTGCAATCGAAACCTTCGAAAGTAATATGCCGGGCGCTATCGGCGTACTTGCAGATTTGCGCGAGCCCAATCTCGATGATCTAGAGAGGCGCTTCAAGGGCGTAGATGTCATCGTGGGCGGGCCGTCTTGTCAGGGGTTTAGTACATCGGGCGGCCTCAGCAAGTCGGCCGGTCGAGATCAAAGTGATCCGCGCAACCGTCTCTTCATCAACTACACAGATATCGTCGACCGACTGAGGCCGAGTTGGATTGTCTTCGAGAACGTTCCCGGCTTGCTCCTCTACGAGAACGGTAAGGTTGCGCTGGAAATCGTCCGCGCGTTTCGGGAGATCGGCTACAAGTTAGTTCCCATGATTCTCTTGGCTGCTGACTTCGGGGTTCCTCAGCTACGGCGAAGGCTAGTGTTTGTCGGGAATCGTACCAATGCTGATATTTCGTTCCCAACGCCGACGCACGGCGATGCCAATCTGTGGAAGGGCTTTTCCCTCCCTTTCGCCCACCTGTCGCGAATTGGACACGGCAATGAAGGCGACGTGTTGCCGCACGTCACCTTCGCGGATGCCTGCTCAGATCTGCCGAGGGTCGCCGAAGGCAAGAAAGTCGACAATAAGCCCTATGTGAGTCAACCGAAATCACCTTATCAAGTCGCCATGCGCGATGGGTCCGAGAGCATCCGGCAGCATGAGGCGGCCGAACTTTCTACGCTCGATCGCATCGCCGCACAGACCCTGAAGCCTGGGCAGAACTGGCGGGATTTGTCCGACGAGGTACTGCCAGATCGCTTCAAGAAAATTCGGCGCTACGACGCCACAACGCTGCTCAAGCGGTTGCGGAACGATTTACCCACCTACACGATCACCACAAAGTTTAACGAGGCAACGACGGGTGCGTTTATCCATCCCAAACAAGCACGTACCATAACGTTGCGTGAGGCGGCACGGCTACAATCCTTCCCCGATCGGTTTGTCTTTTCCGGATCTGCTGCACAAGTCCGTCAGCAGATTGGCAACGCCGTTCCACCGCTTTTGGCCAAAGCCATCGGCGAAGCGATCCTTCCGGCAGTGATGAAGGATGCGTTCGGTATTGAAATAGAGGCCGTAAGGGATGCCGTTGTCGTCGATCACGGTGTATCAGAAATGGAAATCCTGAAGCTCCATGGAGCACGGAAGAAGCCGAAAGGCCAGACTATAAAAGCGCTAGTAGCATGAGGGGCCATGCCGTACTTTTCATCTAAGCAGATCGAAGGCGCTCTGACCTACCTCGCCGATGCAGGCCACCAATCACTGGTGAGTCTGCTAGCCATGCTGAAAGCTGGTGTCCCAGTCAGCGAGGACGGTTCGGAGGCAATCAAGTTTGGATCACAGCAGGAAAATGCCCTTCTCGAAGAGTTTTTCCGGCCTAGGCTGGGTCCGGACGATAAGCCGTACTTTGTTCCTTTCGGTGACGCGGGAGGCAAGTCACGCTGGCATGACGCCGGCTATGCTGGTAGCAGTCTTCAGCGACAGCGCAAAGACCGTTCCGCCGTTTTTGCGCAGCCACCGGGCGACAACAAGAAATGGTACTTGCGGCCAGATTACGTTGCGCAGGTTGTCACCAACCCGGCCACGGCTGGGAAATCAGCTATTTCGGTGCCGGCTTTAGCCGCTTGGCTCCTGCGACAAACGGAAATTACGAGTCTTCAGGATGCCGTTGATAAAACCATCGCTGCTTTCAAGCTCAATCGCGATGGCCTGATTGGTAATAACGGCGTCTTTACGGTAGCCGACGACGGACACATTGGCGATTTTCAGTTCGCCGATGCTCCTATCACAGCTGAAACCCTGCTTGAGCTGCTGGCTAGGTTCTCGCCACCACCTAAATCCAAGCCCGATATTTCAGAGGGCGAAGATGCTGTCTCACCAGCGGGCATCCTTCATGAAATTGCCGCGCCAGGGAGCTGGGAGATCCCGGAAAGCGAGCTCGACGACTTTGCTGGACTCCAAGGCGTTCGCGAGCCGGTTATGCGTGCGATCGCGGCCCTACATTCCGGTATGCATGTGGTCTTCACCGGGCCGCCAGGCACTGGCAAGACCACACTCGCGGAAGCTGTTTGCAAGCTAGCGGGTTTCCCGTTTTGGACCGTTCCCGCTACCGACCAATGGACTACGTTCGAGACGATCGGCGGCTATTTTCCGGTGCCTTCCGAAGCGGCGATGGAGGACCGGCTCGACTTTCTACCCGGCGCGGTCGTTGGGGCCATCGAGCAGAGGCAATGCCTGATTATTGATGAGATCAACCGCGCGGATATCGACAAGGCATTCGGTGAACTCTTCACCTTGCTGACCGGGAAGTCGGTTACGCTTCCTTATCGTCGCCGTTCCGTGAAGGGCTTCCGGCGGGTGCGCTTGCAGGCAAGTGCCGCTCTCGTTGAAGAGGACATCGACGTCATCCAGGTGCCGCACTGGTGGCGCCTAATTGGTGCAATGAACGATGCAGACAAGGCCAGTCTGAAACGACTCTCGCTTGCCTTCATTCGACGCTTTGCCTTCGTGCCGATCGACTTGCCGGATAAAGATACCTATGTCGCGATCATTGAAGGCGAACTCGCACTCGCCGAACCATCCGCGCGAGTGCGATTGGACGATCTGGCAGCTTGTCTCATCGAACTGTTTTCTGATCGAAGTACAGGCCTAGGTTCTATCGGGTTTCCTCTCGGGCCGGGAATACCCTTGTCGATGATACGACACGGCATTTCCGAAGCCGTGTCATGGCCCTCGCGATCGGGGGAAGAAATAGTTCGCTCGGCGATCGATTCATATTTGATCCCGCAGTTCCAAGGTCGGCCTGACAAGCACTCCGATATCCTGTCGGTCCTTTCTCCCTACGTATCAGACGCAGAGAGCCTAGCATCTGTGCTCGGCGTATGGACGGGCGTGCAGACGTGACTGGGAATCGCGCCGCATGGCGGGATTTCATTTGCGCACCCGATCACCCCTACCGTCACTTGGCTAGTCTGGGCGCATCGGTTCGCGGCGGGAACTCTGAGGCAATCGACTTGGCGAGCCTGGGCGATTTCCTGCAAAAGCTCCGGATTGACCAAGATGTTGCGCTACTCGCCGATATGGTCGACCTTGTTTCGGGCTCCTACCATGATTTCTTGCGTAACCAACTCCCCGGCCTGCTTGATGCATTGGCCAATGAGATGGAAAGCCGCGATGAGATCGTCGGGCCTGGGCTAAGAGGCAATCCCCGATGGGATCGTACTACCGTGTCTCGTATGGCCGGCACCCTGCCGATCGGGCGTTATTACTCGCGCACGGCGCATCGATCGTTTGCATTGCCCGAGAACGCGATGCTGCGCTGGTTGGTCGATGAATTGCTAACTTCGGCGCGTAACCTCACCCGTCGCTCGGTAAGCACAACGCCACACGGCACGCTGGCAGCTGTTCTTCAGCATTGCGAGGAAGCGGCGTCGCATCACTGGCTGTCACAGCTTGTGGTGCCATCCTGTCTGACGGGCGAAATGATCGCAGCAGGTAAAAGAAGCCGTCGGCCGGAATACCGGGTCGCCGCAGAACTGGCCGAAGCACGTGCCAGGCTCAAATCGCTGTCCGAGGATTCTCGCTGGTACGCAATACTGATGCTCCTCGCAGTGGGCTGGCTTGAACCTGTGTCCGACGATGATATGTTCGAGCTCTATGCGCTGACCCTTGTTATCGACATAATCGCCCAGGAGCTCGGATTCGGCGCGCCTGAAGAATATGACCTGGTTGCGTCGGGACGAGGTCATGTCGCCGCGTTCCGAAGCGAACAAGGCCGCTTGCGTGTGATCTTCGATCAGCATCCAGCCGGCGCGACTAGTTTGCGGGATCGCTACCGCGGCATTGTCAGTGCGCACCGCGGTGTCACCGGCAACGCTCGCCGACCAGACATCTCTCTGATCTACGATCGTCCGGACGATCCGCGCTTCGTCATTGTGGAGGTGAAGCGGACTGCGAATGAGCGCTATATCAGTGACAGCATCTACAAGGTGCTCGGCTATCTCTACGACTTCGCCGCTCTATGGTCGGATCGCCAACCAGATCCTCGATCCATTATCCTGATCCCAGGAGGTGTTTCTCTCGCCCCAGGCCGGACCTATCCGGAAGCAGCCATCGTGTCGGGTGACGACAGGGTAGCGCTGGCGGATGCTTTGCGCATGGCTATTCTATAACCTCCATTGGCCCCAGATTTCCAGCGCCGTGGACCATGGGCTCGTGCTTCTCGTACCCTAAGAATCTCTAACAAAACCGCTCAACAAAGCGCATACAGATCACTGCGCAGGCCAACCGCAGCAGGGCCAGGTGGGTATCCAGACGACGCTCGAAACGAATCCGCAGCTTGCCGAAGCCCGCCGGCCACGCATGTGTTCGCTCTACCACCCAGCGATGCCGCCCCAATCGCTCGCCGCCTTCCACACCCCGCCGGGCGATCCGTGCGGCGATACCCCGTTAGCGAGGACGCCCTCGCAGGCCTGCAATGGCCGGTAACGCCTCCACCAACGGCTCGAACATCATCGAATCATGTCGGTTCGCTGCCGACACCCTCAGGGCCAACGGCACACCTCGACGATCAACGATCAGGTGTCGTTTGCTGCCAGATTTGCCGCGATCCGTGGGGTTCGGGCCAGTTTCATGCCCCCCGGGGACTGGCAACACTTGCCCCGTCGATGCTCGCCCGGCTCCAGTCAATCTGGTCGTACTGCCGCAGACGTCCCAGCAATGCATGGTGCAGTCGCTCCCAGACACCGGCTTGCTGCCACGCCTGCAGGCGACGCCAACAACTCATGCCACTGCCGTAGCCAAGTTCCTGCGGCAGGTCTTCCCACGCGATCCCTGTGTACAGCACGAACAGGATGCCGTTGAACACCGCTCTATCCTCCAGCCGGGGACATCCTCCCTTGGCCGAGCGCGGCACCACTGGAACCAGCGGCGCAAGCTCACCCCACAATTTCTCACCGATCAATGCACGTCTCATCATGCATAGCATCGCTGATTGACGGTTTTGTTAGAAGCTCTAAGGTGCGTAGGCAGATGGAAGCGCTCGGTGCCATTGAACAGCAGCTCAAGGACATGCCTGACCACCAGATCTCGCTGACCGATCCTGATGCACGCTCGATGACCTCAAGTGGACGCGGAACTGGCACGGTGGGCTACAACCTCCAGCCGGCGGTCGATGCCGAGCATCATCCGATCGTCGCCCATGAGGTCACCAATGCCGGAAGCGATCGTACTCAGCTCTATGCGATGTCAACGAAGGCTAAGCACGCGCTCGGCGTCGAGCACATAACCGCCTTGGCCGATCGCGGCTACTTCAATGCACCGGAAATCCTTGCATGCGAGCTGGCCGGCATTATTCCGTTGGTGCCCCCGCCGCTGACATCTAACAGCAAAGCCGAAGGCAAGTACGACAAGCGGGACTTCATCTACGATCCGTAAGCCGATACCTATCAATGTCCCGCGGCCGAAACCGCGACCCATCGCTTCACCACGGAAGAGAATGACCTGACGCTACACAAGTATTGGTCATCGGCCTGTCCGGCCTGCCCGGCCTGCCCGATGCGAGTCAAGTGCACGACCGCCAGCTACCGACGCATCAGCCGATGGGAGCACGAGCATGTGTTCGAGACAATGCAGCTCCGGCTCAACGCCGGCCACAAGTGGCCGTGATACGAAAGCAGACCGTCGAGCATGTGTTCGGCACGCTCAAGGCGTGGTTGGGCACCACGCCATTACTGACCAAAACGCTTCCCAAGGTCAGAGAAGAGATCAGCCTGGCGGTGCTGGCCTATAATATGAAGCGCATGATCAATATCGTCGGAATGCCACGCATGATGCAGGCGATTGCCGCATAGAAATCTGGAAGCCTCGTCTTACTATATAGGCCAGGTCCGAGTGAGCTGTCGCCAGAAGTCACAGCCAAAGAGTTTTTTACACGGCCTCGGCCGGCAGCGGACAAGTCTGATTGACGGTCTCGAGGACCAGATAGCAACATCAACCCGCTGCGGAGCAATCCGCGGCCGGGTTTGGCAGCTCGAAAACACAAGGATTCCCTATCGAGCAAGGAGTCCGACATGAGCAGTTCCAAGGAAATCACGCGTGTTCCCACCGTTGCGTCCAACCGCAGCACGTCCAGGCACAACGCATCCCCACCGCGGATGATCGATTCCGCGCCGCTCACCGTGCTGTTCTCGCCCCCATCTTCCACGCCACCCGCTTGCAGCGGCTGGGCACGCATGCCCAAGCGCTGCACGATGGGCTACCTGTATTACGACGAGCGCAGGGGCGAGCAGATCGTCGGCTGCGTCGTGCCCAGGCTGCGCCTGTCCGGCCGTTGGCTGGAACGCTGCGGCTTTTCCGTGGGTGATGCGTTGCAAGTGACGGTCGGTAATGGACTGTTGTTGATCAGCCGCAAGGAAAGCGATTGAGCGGTGCCGTGCTGGGGCTGTTCAACGATAGATGCTTACTGATGGCGCTGGCCGCCGCAGTGCGCTCTCCGCAGTCATGAAAAGAAGAAGCCCGCGTAAGCGGGCTTCTTCTTGGGCAATGCTTCCGGTTGCCGAGTGCGAAGGCGTTGCGCAGGAGATCAAACGTCTTCTGCTCGACCAGCGTCCTTCACAGCGGGCGCAGTCACGCCACCTTCGCGCGCCGCGCCCGCTCCAGGTGCACCAGCAGCAGCGAGATTGCGGCCGGGGTCATGCCGGGGATGCGCTGGGCCTGGCCGATGGTCTGCGGGCGCACGCGTTCGAGTTTCTGCAGCACTTCGGCGGAGAGGCCGCGCACGGCGGTGAAGTCGAAGCCTTCGGCAATGGCGGTGTTCTCGTGGCGCTGCTGGCGTTCGATCTCTTCGCGCTGGCGGTCCAGGTAGCCGGCGTACTTGACGCTGATTTCCACCTGTTCGGCCACGCGCGCATCCTCCACGCCGGGGCCGAGCGAGGGCACCTGCATGAGCGTGGCGTAGTCCAGTTCCGGGCGCTTGATCAGGTCGAGCACGTTGGTTTCGCGGCTCACCGCCACGCCGGTGGTTTCCTGCACTTCGCGGCCCAGCGCGTTGGCGGGTGTGGCCCACAGGCCGCGCAGGCGCGCGCTTTCGCTGGCGACGGCGGCCTGCTTGGTCTCGAACGCCTGCCAGCGGCGGTCGTCGACCAGGCCCAGCTCGCGGCCGGTCGGGGTCAGGCGCGCGTCGGCGTTGTCCTCGCGCAGCTGCAGCCGGTATTCGGCGCGGCTGGTGAACATGCGGTAGGGCTCGCTGGTGCCGTGGGTGATGAGGTCGTCCACCAGCACGCCGATGTAGGCCTCGTCGCGGCGCGGGCACCAGCCCTCGCGGCCCTGCACGAACAGCGCGGCGTTGACGCCGGCCAGCAGGCCCTGCGCGCCGGCTTCCTCGTAGCCGGTGGTGCCGTTGATCTGGCCGGCGAAGAACAGGCCGGCGACCTGGCGGGTTTCCAGTGTGTTCTTCAGCCCGCGGGGGTCGAAGAAGTCGTATTCGATGGCGTAGCCGGGGCGGGTGATGTGCGCGTGCTCGAAGCCGCGGATGCTGCGCACCAGTTCCAGCTGCACGTCGAACGGCAGCGAGGTGGAAATGCCGTTGGGGTAGATCTCCACCACGTCCAGGCCTTCGGGCTCGACGAAGATCTGGTGGCTGTCCTTTTCGGCGAAGCGCACCACCTTGTCCTCGATGGACGGGCAGTAGCGCGGGCCGATGCCTTCGATCTGGCCGGAATACAGCGGCGAGCGGTGCAGCGCGTTGCGGATCACCTCGTGGGTGCGCTCGCTGGTGTGGGTGATCCAGCAGCTCACCTGGCGCGGGTGCTCGGCCACGTTGCCCAGGTAGGACATCACCGGCAGGGGGTCGTCGCCGGGTTGTTCGTCCATGACGCTGTAGTCGAGCGAGCGGCCGTCGATGCGTGGCGGCGTTCCGGTCTTGAGGCGGTCGATGGCGAAGGGGCGCTCGCGCAGGCGCGCGGCCAGGGTGGTGGCCGGCGGGTCGCCCATGCGCCCGGCGGTGTACTGGGTTTCGCCGATGTGGATCTTGCCGGCCAGGAAGGTGCCGGCGGTGAGCACCACGGCCGGCGCATGGAAGGTCAGCCCGGTCTGGGTGACGGCGCCGCGCACGGCGTCGCCTTCGATCACCAGGTCGTCCACCGCCGCCTGGAACACGGTCAGGTTGGGCTGCGATTCGACGATGCGGCGGATCGCCATGCGGTACAGGTTGCGGTCGGCCTGACAGCGGGTGGCGCGTACCGCCGGGCCCTTGGAGGCGTTGAGCGTGCGCCACTGGATGCCGGCCAGGTCGGCGGCGTGCGCCATGGCCCCACCCAGGGCGTCGATCTCCTTGACCAGGTGGCCCTTGCCGATGCCGCCGATGGCCGGGTTGCAGCTCATCGCGCCCACCGTTTCCACGTTGTGGGTCAGCAGCAGGGTGCGGGCGCCGCCACGCGCCGCGGCCAGTGCGGCCTCGGTGCCGGCGTGGCCGCCGCCGATGACGATGACGTCGTAACGATGGAAGGAGTCGGTCATGAATGGGGTGGAGGCTGGAAGTGTGAAGTCCGTCGCCGGCCTGTGGCGCAGGCCCTTGGCGAGGGTGTGGTGATTTTACCGCCAATGCCTGTCGGGCATGGAGGAAGCCCTAAAGTTGGCACACAAACTGCAGCTAACGTCATTGCACCCGGTGTGGCATGCGACATGGGCGCAGTGGCTGGAATTGGAACAGGGGCCAGCCGAGGCGCATACCGGGGAAGCATGGGGCCGGCAGTCGGGGGACTGCCGGCCCTTTTTTCATGGTGCGCCACCCTTCGGGCGGCATCGCCGTGAAACGGCTGTCCTGCCGCTGTTTCAAGCGGGTTTCCACCGGGCCGGGCGCGGGTGCCCGGGCAAGCGGGGCCTCATGTGGGCCCGCTTGTCCAGGCGGCTTGAGGGAACGGAGCGGAACCCGGAAAGACAAAGCCCCGGCATGGCCGGGGCTTTGTCGTTGTAGGCGCCGATGCCCGACAGGGCCGGAACAGGGGGGATCCAGATTTCCTGACGGACATCGACATTGAAGCGGTGAGGTGTGAAGGGCAGTTCGTGTCAGTTAGCGACGCTGCCGGTCACCCGGTTCGACAAGATTGCCTGGTTTTTCCGCAAATGCAAGCGCCTCAGGGCTCCTGTTGCCGTGCCGACTCCGGCCGACGGGACTGTGACGGCGGTCGTGCCGGTGCCGGGCGCTGCATCATCGGGCGCGGTGCGCCATTGGCCTGGGGCGATGGCATCGAACGCGGCATCGCCTGCGCCTGCGGACGCGGTTGCGGGCGTGTCAGGCGGTCCATGTCGCGCCACGGCGACTTGCCGCTGCCACCGCCATCCATCGGTGGACGGGGACGCGGCGGGCGCCCATTGCCATCGCCATCACCCGGACGCGGCGGCGGGCGGTGGCCGCCATTGCCATTGCCATGGCCCGGCGGCGGGCGATGTCCGTCGCCCCAGTGGCCGCCGTGCGGCGGTCGCGGCGGCGGGTTGTACGGCGGGCGGTAGACCGGGTACGGGTAGCGGTCGTAATAGCCGTAGCTGCCATAACCGTAGGGGCCGTAGCCGTAGGAGCCATAGCCATAGGAACCGTAGGGATAGCCGTACGGGTAGGTGCGCTGCACCGACGCCGCACCGCTGTAATAGCCGCCCGCACCGCTGCCGACATAGTCGTAGGTGGCGCAGCCGGACAGGCCGAGCAGCAGGCCGGCCGATAGGATCAGGCGCATTTTCATGAGTTTCCCCCTGTTGGGCACGCAGCCAGCTTCGTGCGCTTGCATTGAATCGGTCCTTAACCCTGCCGGCGGGGGCTGAACGCAGGTCCAGCGATCCCCGAGATGGTCCGGCACCGGGGGCCTACGTTAACCTTTCCCCATGGTTGAACTCATCCTGCCAGGGCCGGCCGACGTGCTGGCCGCCGCGGCCCGCATCGCGCCGCATGCCACGGTCACCCCGGTCCTGCGTTCGCGCGGACTGGATGCGCTGTCCGGTGCCCACCTGCATTTCAAGGCCGAACACCTGCAGCGCGGCGGCGCCTTCAAGTTCCGCGGCGCCTGCAACGCGGTCTGGGCGCTGGACGAGGAACAGGCCCGCCACGGCGTGGTGACCCATTCCTCCGGCAACCATGGCGCGGCGCTGGCCCTGGCGGCGCGCTCGCGCGGCATTCCCTGCCATGTGGTGGTGCCCGAAGGCGCGGTGGCGGCCAAGCTGGCCAACATCGCCCGCCATGGCGCAACCCTGTGGCGCTGTGCGCCGACCCAGGCCGCGCGCGAGGCCGAGTGCGCGCGGGTGCAGCAGGAAACCGGGGCGACCCTGGTCCACCCCTATGCCGACGCGCAGGTGATCGCCGGCCAGGGCACGGCGACGCTGGAACTGCTGCGCCAGGCCGGCACGGCGCTCGATGCGGTGGTGGTGCCGGCCGGCGGTGGCGGGCTGGCCTCGGGCACCCTGCTGGCATTGCGCCAGGCGGCGCCGGGTTGTGAGCTGGTACTGGCCGAACCGGCCGGCGCGGCCGACACCGCGCGTTCGCTGCAAGCCGGGCGGCGGCTGATCGATTTCGAGCCGGATACCGTCTGCGATGGCCTGCGCGGTGCGCTGGGCGAACCCAATTTCGCGCTGCTGCATGGCAACGCCACAGTCGTCACCGTGGACGACGCCGCCACCGTGGCGGCGATGCGCCTGCTGTGGCAGGTGCTCAAGCAGGTGGTGGAACCCTCGTCGGCCACGGTGCTGGCGGCGGTGCTGGCGCAGCCGCAGCGCTTTGCCGGGCGCAACGTGGGCCTGGTGCTGTCCGGCGGCAACGTCGACCTGGACGCGCTGCCGTGGATGGGCGCGTGAGCCGCAGGCCTGCCGGCCTGTTCGATTGGCTGTGGCGCCTGTGCGTGCTGGTGCTGCTGTGGCTGCTCGGCGTGGCGGCGTGGATCATCTGGGTGGGTGATCGCGACCAGGCCGCGCCGGCCGACGCGATCATCGTGCTGGGCGCGGCGGCCTATGACGCCAAGCCGTCGCCGGTGTTCGAGGAGCGCATCCGCCACGGGCTGGACCTGTACCGGCAGGGCTATGCGCCCAAGCTGATCTTCACCGGCGGCTTCGGCGGCGCCGGCGCGCGTTTCTCCGAATCGCAGGTCGCGCGCCGTTATGCGCTGAAGCAGGAAATCCCCGCCACGGACATCCTGATCGAAAACCGCTCGCGCACCACCCGCCAGAACCTGGTCGAGGCCAAGCGCCTGATGGACGCGCATGGCATGCGCCGCGCCATCCTGGTCAGCGACCCGCTGCACATGGCGCGCGCGCTGCGCCTGTCGCGGGAACTGGGCATCGACGCGCTGGCCTCGTCCACGCCGAGCACGCGCTTCCGCAGCTTCCACACCAGCTGGCGGTTCCTGGCGCAGGAAGTCTATTTCTTCCACCGCGACCTGTTTGCCGGCGGCACCTGAGCGCGGCCATCGTTCCTTCTGCGAGAAACCCCATGAGCCACGATGTTTCCCCCGCGCAGCAGCAGGCCATCGACCTGGTCCGCGGCTACTACGATGCCTTCAACCGCGGCGACTGGGCCGGGATGCTGGAGTGCCTGACCGTCGACGTGGTGCACGACCTGAACCAGGGCGCGCGCGAAAGCGGCGTCGATGCGTTCGCCGCCTTCCTGCGGCGCATGGACGCCAGCTACCGCGAACAGCTGCGCGAGGTGGTGGTGATGGCCAGCATGGATGGCACCCGCGCCGCTGCCGAATACGTGGTGCATGGTGAATACCACCAGACCGACGAAGGCCTGCCGCCGGCCAACGGCCAGCGTTACGTGCTGCCTGGCGGTGCGTTCTTCGATATCCGGGATGGGCGCATCGCGCGCGTCAGCAATTACTACAACCTGCAGGACTGGATCGCGCAGGTCGGCGGCTGAGCCGCCTGCAGGAGCGCACCTTGGTGCGCGGGAGGCATTTCCGGTAAGGCCCCATCGCGCACCAAGGTGCGCTCCTACGAGGGATTCTTCCGCCGGATCGGAATCGCCGACACCGGCACCGAAGCGACATCATGGCCGTGTTCGCGGATCGGTGCGCCCGGCTCCGGCGCCCAGGCGTGGGCGTAGATGATTTCCCAGCTGCTGGGCAGTTTGCCGTCGGGCCGGCGCAGCGGTTCGTAGGCCGCCTGCGCGGCGTTGAAGCGGCTGCGCCCGGTGAGCGTGTGGCGGCGTTCGCTCAGCGCGTTGGTCGCGCCGATGGCCTTGAGTTCGCGCATCAGCGCCGGCAGGCCGTCGTAGGTGAGGGTGAACAGGTCGCGGTCCAGCACCGGGTCACGGAAGCCGGCCATCATCAGCGCGTCGCCGAACTGCGCGATCTGCACGAAGCGGCTCACGTGCGGGGTGGCGTCGGCCTGCGAGAAGGCTTCGCGCAGTTCGATGAGCGTGTCCGGGCCGAAGGTGGAGCACACCAGCAGGCCGCCGGGCTTGAGCACGCGGCGGAAGCCGGCGAACACCGACGGCAGGTCTTCCACCCATTGCAGGCACAGATTGCTGAAGATCACGTCCACGCTGTTGTCGGCCAGCGGCAGCGCCCGCGCGTCGGCGCACACGCGCGAGAACGGGCGCCACCAGCCGGCCTGCTTCTTCGCTTCGGCAAGCATCGGCATCGCAAGGTCCAGCGCGATCACCTGCGCCTTGGGCCAGCGCTTCTTCATCGCCGCGGTCGAATGCCCCGGGCCGCTGCCGATGTCCAGCACCACCTGCGGTTGCCGTTGCTCCAGGTAGTCCAGCGATTCCAGCAGGCGCTTGGCGACCTCCTGCTGCAGCACGGCGGCGGCATGGTAGCTGGAGGCGGCGCGCGAGAAGGCGCGGCGGACGTGCTTGGAATCGAACAGGGAAGGCATGGGAATACGCGCTTGCAACGTTGTCAGAAGGTACCGGGGTAGGCGCCGCCGTCGATCAGCAGGTTCTGCCCGGTGATGTAGCCGGCGTGCGTGCTGCACAGGAAGGCGCAGGCGGCGCCGAACTCGTCGGGCGTGCCGAAGCGGCCGGCAGGGATGCCGGCGCGGCGCCGCGCGGCCACTTCGTCCAGCGGCTGCTGCTGCCGGTGCGCGCTGGCTTCCAGCGTGCCGCGCAGGCGGTCGGTGTCGAACGCGCCGGGCAGCAGGTTGTTGATCGTGACGTTGCGCGCCAGATGGGTGCGGGCGACGCCGGCGACGAAGCCGGTCAATCCCGAGCGCGCGCCATTGGACAGGCCGAGGATGTCGATGGGCGCCTTCACCGAACTGGAGGTGATGTTGACCACGCGGCCGAAGCCGCGCGCGGCCATGGCGTCGACGGTGGCGCGGATCAGCTCGATCGGGGTGAGCATGTTGGCGTCCAGCGCGGCCAGCCAGCGGTCGCGGTCCCAGTCGCGGAAGTCACCCGGCGGCGGGCCGCCGGCATTGGTGACCAGGATGTCCACCTGCGGGCAGGCGGCGAGTGCGGCGTCGCGGCCGGCGGCGGTGGTGATGTCGGCAGCGACGGCGATGACCTGCCCGGCGCCGGGAAGGGCGCGCAGTTCCGCCGCGGCCACTTCCAGCGCATCGGCGCCGCGGGCGACGATGACCACGTTCGCGCCTTCGCCGGCCAGCGCACGCGCGCAGCCCAGCCCCAGTCCCTTGCTGGCGCCGCAGACCAGCGCCCAGCGCCCGGCGATTCCAAGATCCATCGGCCTACTCCTGGTGTGTTCGGTGGCCGCACATGATCGGCGATGCGCGCATGCGGCGGCTCACGCGCAGCCCGCAACGAAGCGTTGCAGGCGCCCGGCGACATCGTCGGCATGGCCGAGGAACGGCGCATGCCCACCACCGTCGATGGTGTGTGCGGCATGCAGGCCAGCCGGCGCCAGTGCCGCGGCGCTGTGCATGGCCTTGGACGGTACCAGCCGGTCGCGCTGGCCGCCGATCCACAGGCCGGGCGTGCGCAGGTTGGGCAGGGCGCCGCGCAGGTCGCTGCGGTCCAGCAGGGCCAGGCCTTCGTGCAGGGCGCGCGGCGCCGGCTCGCCGCGCTCGACCAGGGCGTCGCGCAGGGTGCGCAGTTCGCTGCGCGCGTGCTGCGAGCCCATCACGTCCAGCGCGAGGAAGCGTTCCAGCGTGCCGCGGTAATCCCGTTCCAGGTCCTGGCCGAACTGCTCGAACACGCTGCGGTCCACCGCGTCGGGCCAATCGGCATCGCGGACGAAACGCGGCGTGGCGGCGAGCATCGCCAGTCCGCGTACCTGCGGCAGCGTGGCGGCGGCATGCAGCGCCACCAGCCCGCCCAGCGACCAGCCGCACCACACCGCCGGCGGCGTGGCGGCGGCGATGGCATTGACCAGGTAGGGCAGGCGCAGCGGGGTGTCGTCGTCGCGGCTGAAGCCGTGGCCGGGCAGGTCCACCACGTGCAGCTGGAACTGCGGCGCAAGGCGTTCGACCAGCGGCGCGAAGATGCCGCCATGCAGCGCCCAGCCGTGGATCAGGACCAGTGCCGGACCGGTGCCGGTGACGTGGATGTGCATGCGTGTACGGCGTTCTTCAGGCGCTGGCGGTGTTCAGTGACTGCTCGTAGGAGAGCAGGTCGCGCGCGCGCGCGGTGGCGTCGACCAGCGCCTTGACCTGCTCGACGGTGTGCAGCGCCGACAGCGTGATGCGCAGCCGCGCCCTGCCTTCGGGCACGGTCGGCGGGCGGATCGCGCCGACCAGGAAGCCGGACTGCTCCAGCGCGGCGCCCAGCGCCATCACCGTGGCCTCGTCGCCGCACAGCAGGGGCTGGATCGGCGTGTCCGAGGGCATCAGTTCCAGCCCGTTGCGGCGCGCGCCATCGCGGAAGGCGGCGATCAGCTCGACCAGCTTCTCGCGGCGCCAGTGGTCGCGGCGCGCCAGCTTCACCGCCGCCAGCGACGCGGCGGCCTGCGCCGGCGGCAGCGCAGTGGTGTAGATGTAGGGGCGCGCGGTTTCGGCCAGGTGCTGGATCAGGTTTTCCTCGCCCAGCACCACCGCACCGTGGCTGCCCAGTGCCTTGCCCAGCGTGGCCAGCTGCAGCGGCACTTCGTTCACGCCGAGCCCGGCGTCGGCGACGCAGCCGCGGCCGTGCTCGCCGACCACGCCGATGCCGTGCGCGTCGTCGACGTAGAACAGCGCTTCCTGCATGCGCGCCACCAGCGACAGCGAGCGCAGCGGGGCGATGTCGCCATCCATGCTGAACACGCCATCGGTGGCGAGCATGGCGGCGCCGTCGGCGGCATTTTTCAGCTGGCGCATGGCGCCTTCGCTGTCCAGGTGCGGGTAACGGCGCAGGCGGCAGCCGGCCAGGCGCGTGGCGTCGAGCAGGCTGGCGTGGTTGAGGCGGTCCTGCACGCAGACGTCGCTGTCCTCGGACAGCAGCGCCTGCTGCACGGCGAGGTTGGCCATGAAGCCGCTGTCGAACAGCAGTGCGCGCGGGTAGCCGAGCCAGTCGGCCATCTCGCGTTCCAGTTGCTCGTGCAGCACGTGGTGGCCGCAGACCAGGTGCGAGGCGGTGCTGCCGGCACCTTCGCGGCCGGCGGCGTCCTGCAGCGCGGCGACCACTTCGAACTGCTGCGACAGGCCCAGGTAGTCGTTGCTGCAGAAGCCGGTGAGCCACTTGCCGCCGACGTCCAGGCGCACGCCGTCGCGGCGGGCGACGCTGCGGCGGACGCGGATGCGCCCCTGCGCTTCGCGCAGCTTGCGCTGGTCCTGCAGGCGGGCGAGGAGGTCGGGACGGGCCATGGCGTCAGTTCATGGGCGGGTGGGCGGCTAGCGTAACCGGTTGCCGGTGGAACCGCTTGCGGGGCGGGTTATCGGCGTAGGGGCGCACGGTAGGAGCGCACTTCAGTGCGCGATGAGGCTTTCCCGGTAGAGCCCCTTCGCGCACTGAAGTGCGCTCCTACCGGGTCAGGCCGCGCAGCCGCACTGCGGGGCGATGTCCAGGTGCACCGTGCCGGGATGGTCGTGGTCGTCGGCATCGACGTTCACTTCCATCGGGCGGATGCCCAGCCGCGCGAACAGCGCCTGGTCGCGCGCGGTGTCCGGGTTGCCGGTGGTCAGCAGCTTCTCGCCGTAGAAGATGGAATTGGCGCCGGCGGCGAAGCACAGCGCCTGCAGTTCGTCGCTCATGCTCTCGCGCCCGGCCGACAGCCGCACCATCGAGCGCGGCATGGCGATGCGCGCCACCGCGATCATGCGCACGAACTCGAACGGATCCAGCTCCGCACTTCCATGTAAGGGTGTACCGGCGACCTGCACCAGCCGGTTGATCGGCACCGAATCCGGGTGCGCCGGCAGGTTGGCCAGCGCCAGCAGCAGGCCGGCGCGGTGCTCGCGGGTCTCGCCCATGCCGACGATGCCGCCGCAGCAGGTCTTCAGGCCGGCGTTGCGCACGTGTTCGAGCGTGTCCAGCCGGTCCTGGTACTGGCGGGTGTGGATGATCGAATCGTAGTAGTCCGGCGCGGTGTCGAGGTTGTGGTTGTAGTAGTCCAGCCCGGCGTCCTTGAGCGCGCGGGCCTGGTGGCCTTCGAGCATCCCCAAGGTGGCGCAGGTCTCCAGGCCCAGCGCCTTCACCTCGCGGATCATCGCCGCCACCTTGGGGATGTCGCGGTCCTTGGGCGAGCGCCAGGCCGCGCCCATGCAGAAGCGCGAGGCGCCGGCCTGCTTGGCGGCGCGGGCGCGGGCGACCACGCTGTCGGTGTCCATCAGCTTCTGCGCGTCCACGCCGGTGTCGTAGCGCTGCGCCTGCGGGCAGTAGGCGCAGTCCTCCGGGCAGCCGCCGGTCTTGACCGACAGCAGGGTGGAGACCTGCACCTGCGCCGGGTCGAAATGCTCGCGGTGCACGCTGGCGGCGCGGAACAGCAGTTCGGGGAAGGGCAGGTCGAACAGCGCCAGCAATTCCTCGCGGCTCCAGTCGTGGCGGATGACGGCAGACATGGGTGTTTCCTGACAGATCGGGCAACGGAAGCGGGGCAGTCTGGTGAGCATGCACGCCACTGTCAACAAAACGCTTTGTGGTCTGGTTTACAGGGTGGGTGGGCAGCTGTCCGACCTGCTGTTTCCTCCTTCCTGCCTCGTATGCGGGGAGCCGGGCCAGCCTGGCCGCGATCTGTGTCCGGCCTGCGCCGTCGCGCTGCCATGGCTGGAAAGCGCCTGCCGCGGCTGCGCCCTGCCGCTGCCGGTCACCGAGCCGGACGGTGCGCTGTGCGGTGCCTGCCGTCCGGGCCGCTCGCCGCTGGCGGGGGTCCATGCCGCGTTCCTGTATGCCGCACCAGTGGATGGGCTGCTGCGCCGCTTCAAGTTCCACGGCGACCTTGCCGCCGGGCGCCTGCTGGCGCAGCTGATGCACGCACGGCTGGCGGCCGTAGAGCTGCCGCAGGCGCTGATACCGGTGCCGCTGCACCTGTCGCGCCTGCGCCGGCGCGGCTACGACCAGGCGCTGGAGCTGGCGCGGCCGCTGGCCCGCGCGCTGCGCCTGCCGCTGCTGGCCGGGCTGCGCCGCACCCGCGCCACCGCGGCGCAGTCGGAACTGGACGCGGCCGCGCGGCGCCGCAACCTGCGCGTGGCTTTCGTCGCCCGTGGCACGCTGCCGGCGCACGTGGCCCTGGTCGACGATGTGATGACCACCGGCGCCACCCTGCAGGCCGCCGCCCGCGCGCTGCACCGGGCGGGCGTGGCGCGGGTCGACGCCTGGGTCTGCGCGCGGGTGCCGTGAACACGGCGGGATGACGTCCCGGTGCCTATGCTCGGCCGGTAGCGGCATTCCCTACGATCACTGCAAGGAGCGATGACATGAGTGGCAATCCGAGTTTCCCGGCCGGCCCGCTGTTCGGCGCGCTGTCCCGCCACTGGTGGGTGGTACTGCTGTTCGGCCTGTTCGCGGTGGCCTTCGGCGTGCTGGCGCTGATGGCGCCGGTGCGCACCGCGGCGGTGCTGGCAATGTGGCTGGGTGTGATGGCGATCGTCGAAGGCGTGGTGGCGCTGGCATCGGCGATCGGCGGTTCGGCGCCGGTATCGCGCGGCTGGGCGGTGTTCTACGCGCTGGTATCCATCGCCTTCGGTGTGCTCGCCCTCCTCAACCCGCTGGCCACCGCGAGCGTGCTGCTGCTGTTCCTGGCGGCGTGGCTGGTGGTCGGCGGCATCTACCGCATCGTCTTCGCCATCCGCGTGCGCAGGCACATCCGCGGCGAATGGCTGCTGATCCTCAGCGGCCTGCTGGCGGTGGCGCTGGGCGTGATGTTCGCGCTCAACCCGCTGGGCGGGCTGATGGTCACCTCGCTGTGGATCGGCGCGATGGCGTTGGTCTATGGCGTGCTGCAGGTGGTGGTCGCGTTCCGCCTGCGCAGCCTGGGCAGGACCGCCGTCTGAGCCATCGGCACGGTCCTGGAAGCGGACGGCCCGCCATGCGGCGGGCCGTTGCGTGTCAGTCCAGGTACTGGCTGGCGACGATGCCGGCGAACAGCGCGGCCCCGACCCAGTTGTTGTGCAGGAAGGCGCGGAAGCAGGCCTCGCGCCCGCGCCCGCGGCACAGCCAGAACTCCCACGCCACCAGCGCCGCGGCCACGCCGAGCCCGGACCAATACATCGTTCCGAGTCCGGCACGCTGCCCGACCAAGGCCATCGCGGCGAAGAACAGCGCGTAGAGGATGCCCTGGATCACCAGGTCCAGGTCGCCGAACAGGATGGCGGTGGAATGCGAGCCGACCTTGAGGTCGTCGTCGCGGTCCACCATCGCGTACCAGGTGTCGTAGGCGGTGGACCACAGGATGTTGGCTGCGTACAGCACCCAGCCCAGCGGCGGCACCTTGCCCTGCACTGCGGCGAAGGCCATCGGGATGCCCCAGCCGAAGGCCATGCCCAGGTAGACCTGCGGCAGGTGGGTGTAGCGCTTCAGATAGGGATACGTGGCGGCCAGGAACACGCCGACGAAGCTCAGGCCGATGGTCAGCGCGTTCAGGGTCAGCACCAGCGCGAACGCGACCAGCATCAGCCCGGCGAACAACGCCAGCGCCTGGCGCCCGGACACCGCGCCGGTGGCCAGCGGGCGATCCCTGGTGCGCTTGACGTGCGGGTCCAGCCAGCGGTCGGCGTAGTCGTTGATCACGCAGCCGGCCGAGCGGGTCAACCACACGCCGGCGGTGAACACGAACAGCGTCCACGGCGATGGCAGTCCGCCGGAAGCCAGCCACAGCGCCCACCACGTCGGCCACAGCAGCAGCAGGGTGCCGATCGGGCGGTCGGCGCGCATCAGTTTCCAGTAGCTGGCCAGCCGCGAGGGCGTGGGCGCCGGCTCTCGTTCGTATCGTTCGTAACCCATGCGCACAGGTTACCAGCCGGGCCCGGCGCGCCGTTGCGGCGCGTGGTTACGACGGGGGCAGACCTGCGCATGCATTTGCCGTTAGAATGCGCCTCCGCCCGGCAGCGCCGGTCGGCAGGGAGCCATGCGGCTCCCGCTGCGACACACAACGCGCCCGTAGCTCAGCCGGATAGAGTAGTGGCTTCCGAAGCCATTGGTCGGGGGTTCGAATCCCTCCGGGCGCGCCATCTTCGATGTCGCTTCGTCGTGATTGCCCGCCCTCGCGCGGAGCGCTCAGGCGTTCGGCGCCGCGCACGCCAGTGGCGTGCAGGCGCGGCTCCTCACCCCTCCGGGCGCGCCATCTTTTCCAGAGCGTCAATCACTTGCGACGCTCTGCGTGATCCAGCCCCGGTATTTCTGGGGTCATGGGAAGGCCGCTCATCGAGGCGGCCTTCTGTCTTTCCGTCGCAGCCCATGCGATGCCTCCCCGTTACCACTGCCCTGCCAATCAAATGCAGGGGGCAACATGACCAAGTGGGCGGATTACGGCATTTCGGCTGTCCGGTATAACGCGGCACATACGCATATCGACCGGGTACGCATCCATCAGGACAACGGTGGAACCTTCGAGCCGCCTACCGAGCATGAGTGTGCAGTCATCGTCGAAGTGATCAAGGAAGGGGTCACGTTCATCACCATCCCCCAGGCGAACGGCCAGTGGCAGAAGGGGCAGCCGGTCTACGTCATCAGGGTCAACGGTGTCGAATACATCAAGACCGTGGATAACGGCTTGCCCCGGGACAATCTCGAAAACCTGCCGGAGTTCTGAGCGGCAGGGACTCTGATCACCCTGCACGCCTGGCATGCAGGCACGGTCCCTGCCCATCAGTTCAACGGGAGCGCACCCTCGACAATGGCGAGAAGAAAGCCGGAGCATTGGCTCCGGCTTTCTTGCTTGTGTCCGTCAGGGATGGCGGTCATCTTCCGGGCCATCGGCAGGTGATCCCGGAAGCGTGCCAGAGGATGGTCTGTTGCCGTCATCCGCAGCTCCTCCCTGCGCCATCACTGGCCTTGGCCACGCGGTGGGTGTACAAATGTACACCCATGATCCCCGCCGACCTGCCACCGCAACGTGCTGCCGTCCTCGCCTTCCTGCGCGGGGAGCTGGCGGCCGGGCGTGCGCCCAGCCTGGCCGAGATCGCCGCGGCCTTCGGCTTTTCCTCGCGCAACGCCGCGCAGAAGCACGTGCAGGCGCTGCTGGCCGAGGGCCTGCTGGAGCAGGTGCCGGGTCGCAAACGCGGCCTGCGCCTGCCCGGGGGCGATGCCGACCTGCTGCCGCTGCCTGTACTGGGGCGGGTGGCCGCGGGCCAGCCGATCGGCGCCGACATCGGCCTGGACCAGCAGTTCTGGCTGGACCGGCGCCTGTTCGCGCTGCGCCCGGATTACCTGCTCCGCGTGCAGGGCGATTCGATGATCGACGACGGCATCCTCGACGGCGACCTGGTCGGTGTGCAGCGCACGCCCGAGGCGCGCGACGGCCAGACCGTGGTGGCGCGCGTCGATGGCGAACTGACCATCAAGCGCCTGCAGCGCGGGCCGAAGCGCATCCGCCTGCTGCCGCGCAACCGCGCGCATGCGCCGATCGAGGTGCGGCCGGGCCAGGACTTCGCCATCGAAGGCGTCTACTGCGGGCTGGTACGCCCGGGTTGAATGGGCACGGTAGTCGCCCTCGACAGCCTGCTGGCCGCGCAGACGCTGTGGCACGCCGGGCGTGCGTCGGTCGCGGCGCTGGGCGAGCCCACCGGCCATGCCGCGCTCGATGCGCTGCTGCCGCAGGGTGGCTGGCCGCGGCATGCGCTGACCGAACTGTTGCTGCCGGCCGATGGCGTGGGCGAACTGGCCCTGCTGCTGCCCACCCTGGCGCGCCTGAGCGGGGCTGGCGCCACCGTGGCGGTAGTGGCGCCGCCCTATGTTCCCTACGCCCCGGCCTGGCAGGCCGCGGGCGTGGCGCTGGAACGGCTGGAGATCGTGCAGGCCACGCCGCGCGACGCGCTGTGGGCGTTCGAGCAATGCCTGCGCAGCGGCGCCTGCGCCGCTGTGCTGGGCTGGCCGCTGCACGCCGATGCGCAGGCGTTGCGGCGGTTGCAGGTGGCGGCCGACAGCGGGCAATGCCTGGGCTTCGCCCTGCGCGACCGCCGCCATGCGGCCAATCCCTCGCCGGCCGCGCTGCGCCTGGAGGCGGTGCGCGACGCGCACGGCGGCAGCGCCTGGCAGGTGCGCAAATGCCGTGGCGGTCCGGCGCCGGCGCGTGCCTTCGCCCTGGCCACGCGGTGAGGTGCGGCCATGCTCTGGGCCTGTGTACTGCTGCCGCAGCTGGCGCTGGACGCCGTCCTCCGCCGCTGTCCTGATCCACTGGCGCCGCTGGCCCTGGTCACCGGCCCGGCGCAGCTGCGCACCCTGCATGCGGTCAACGCCGCCGCGGCTGCCGCCGGCGTGCAGGCCGGCATGCGCCTGACCGCCGCGCATGCGCTGCTGCCCGGGCTGGCCCTGGTCGAGCACGATCCGCAGGCCGAGCAGCGCTGGCAGCGTTTCCTCGCCGCATGGGCCTACCGGCACAGTTCGCTGGTCAGCGCGCAATGGTCTGGCTGCATCGTGCTGGAGGTGCGCGCCAGCTTCGCCCTGCTCGGTCCCTGGCCGCGCATCGAGGCGCGGCTGCGCGAGGAACTGGAACTGCTGGGCTTCAGCCACCGCATCGCGCTGGCGTCGACGCCGCGCGCCGCGCAGGTGCTGGCCGACCTGCGCGACGGCCTGGCGGTGACTCAGCCGGCGGCGATGGCGGCCCTGCTGGACTGCGTGCCGGTGCGCCGTGCACGACTGCCGGAGGATGGCGGCGAGCGCCTGCGGCACATGGGCATCGGCGACCTGCGCACGCTGCGCGCGCTGCCGCGCGATGCGCTGCGCCGCCGTTTCGGCCTGCCGCTGCTGGAACACCTGGACCGGCTCTACGGTCAGGCCGACGACCCGCTGGCGTACTACGCACCGCCGGACCACTTCGACGCGCACCTGGAACTGGGCTACGAGGTCGAGAGCCATACCGCGCTGCTGTTCCCGCTGCGCCGCCTGGTCGGCGACCTGTGCACCTACCTGTCGGTGCGCGACGGCGGCGTGCAGCGTTTCGTGCTGCGGCTGGAACACGAGCAAGGCCACAGCGACGTGGCGGTGGGGCTGCTGGCCGCCGAGCGCGAGCCGGCGCTGCTGTTCGAGCTGGTACGCAACCGCCTCGAACAGGTGCGGATCAACCGGCCGGTGGTCGCGCTGCGCCTGCTGGCGCGCGAACTGCCGCCGTTCGTGCCGGCCTCGCGCGATCTTTTCGATCCGCGCACACGCCAGCAGCAGCCGTGGCCGCAGCTGCGCGAGCGGCTGCGCGCGCGGTTGGGAGACAGCGCGGTGCACCGCATCACGCCCACCTGCGATCCGCGCCCGGAACGCGCCTGGCGGCCGCTGCAGGGCGACGAAGGCCGCATCGGCGACGCGGCACCGGGGCTGCCGCCACGCCCGGCCTGGCTGCTGCCGCAGCCGGTGCCGCTGCGCGATCCGCGCCCGCGCATCGTGTCCGGTCCGGAACGGCTGGAAAGCGGCTGGTGGGACGGCGACGACGCGCGCCGCGACTACTACGTGCTGGAAACCTCGCAGGGCCAGCGCGCCTGGGCGTTCGCGCCGCCGGGCGAGCAGGGCGGCTGGATGCTGCACGGATGGTTCGCATGAGCCGGCGCGAAGCGCGCGACTCGCATGCAGGCACCCGCGCGCCGCGCGCCTGGGAAGTGGCGCAGCGGCTGGGCCGCGAAGCCGCCAACGACGGCGCGCCCGGCGAGGAAAGCCTGCCCGCCTACGCCGAGCTGCACTGCCTGTCCGACTTCTCCTTCCTGCGCGGCGCGGCCAGCGCCGAGGAACTGTTCGCGCGCGCGCGCGACTGCGGCTACGAGGCGCTGGCGATCACCGACGAATGCTCGCTGGCGGGCATCGTGCGTGCCTGGGAAGCCGCGCGTGCCAGCGGCGTGAAACTGGTGGTCGGCAGCGAGTTCGCCCTGGCCTGCGGCCTGCGCTGCGTGCTGCTGGTGGAAACCGCCGCCGGCTACGCGCGGTTGTGCGAACTTATCACCCGCGGCCGCCGTGCCGCCGGAAAGGGTGCCTACCTGCTGGGACGTGCGGACGTGGAAACAGTGTTGGAGGGCATCGCGCTGGAAGCCTCGGGCCTGTTCGCGTTGTGGCTGCCGGGCGCGGAACCGCAGGAGGAACAGGGGCGCTGGCTGCAGGCGCGGTTCGGCGCGCACGCGCACCTGGCGGTGGAACTGCACCGCGAGCAGGACGACGCCGCGCGGCTGCAGCAGTTGCTGGTGCTGGCCGAGGCACTGCGGATGACGCCGCTGGCCAGCGGCGACGTGCACATGGACGTGCGCCGCCGCCGCATGCTGCAGGACACGATGACCGCCATCCGCCACAACCTGCCGCTGGCCGACTGCGGCGCGCACCTGTTCCGCAACGGCGAGCGCCACCTGCGTACCCGCCGCGCGCTGGGCAACATCCATCCGCCTGCGCTGCTGGACAACGCGGTGCGGCTGGCACGCCGCTGCAGCTTCGACATGGGCCAGCTGCAGTACCGGTACCCGACCGAACTGGTGCCCGCCGGGCATACCCCCACCAGCTGGCTGCGCGAGCTGACCGGACGCGGCATGCGCGAACGCTGGCCGGAGGGAACGCCGGTGGACGTCGCCCGGCAGATCGAGGACGAGCTGGAGCTGATCGCCTACAAGCAGTACGAAGCCTTCTTCCTGACCGTGCAGGACATCGTGCGCTTCGCCAGGGAGCGGAAGATCCTGTGCCAGGGCCGCGGTTCCTCGGCCAACTCGGCGGTGTGCTTCGCACTGGGCATCACCGTGGTGAACCCTGCCGAAAGCCGGCTGCTGATGGCGCGCTTCCTGTCGCGCGAGCGCGACGAGCCGCCGGACATCGACGTGGACTTCGAGCACGAGCGGCGCGAGGAAGTGCTGCAGTACGTCTACGGAAAATACGGTCGCCACCGCGCCGCGCTGGCGGCCACGGTGATCCGCTACCGCGGCAGGAGCGCGGTGCGCGACGTGGCCCGTGCCTTCGGCCTGCCGCCGGACCAGATCGCGCTGCTGGCCGGCTGCCATGGCTGGGGCAATGGCGAAGTGCCGATGGCGCAGCGGCTGCGAGAGACCGGCTTCGACCCGGACAACCCGCTGATCCAGCGGCTGATGGCGGTGACCATGCAGCTGCGCGGCCATCCGCGCCATCTGTCCCAGCATGTGGGCGGCTTCGTCATCAGCGATGCGCCGCTGTCCAGCGTGGTGCCGGTGGAGAACGCGGCCATGGACGGGCGCACCATCATCCAGTGGGACAAGGACGACCTGGAGACGATGAAGCTGCTCAAGGTCGACTGCCTGGCGCTGGGCATGCTCACCTGCATCCGCAAGGCGCTGGAGCTGGTGGAGCGCCACCGCGGCCATCGCATCGACCTGGCGCGGCTGCCGGCCGGCGACAAGCCCACCTACGCGATGATCCAGGCCGCCGACACCATCGGCGTGTTCCAGATCGAATCGCGCGCGCAGATGAGCATGCTGCCGCGGCTGAAGCCCCGCTGTTTCTACGACCTGGTGATCGAGGTGGCGATCGTGCGCCCCGGGCCGATCCAGGGCGGCATGGTGCATCCCTACCTGCGGCGACGACAGGGCAAGGAGGAGGCGACCTGTCCGGATGCATTGAAGGAAATCCTCGGGCGCACCTGCGGCATTCCGCTGTTCCAGGAACAGGTGATGGAACTGGTCATCATCGCCGCCGATTACACCCACAGCGAAGCGGACGTCCTGCGCCGCTCGATGGCGGCCTGGGGCCGGGGCGGCGACATGGAGCCGCATCGCGTCCGCATCCGCGAACGGATGCGGGGCAATAATTATTCCGACGAATTCATCGACCAGATCTTCGAGCAGATAAAGGGCTTCGGCTCCTATGGCTTTCCGCAGAGCCATGCCGCCTCGTTCGCCAAGCTGGTCTATATCAGCAGCTGGCTCAAGCGCCACGAGCCGGCGGCCTTCGCCTGCGCCCTGCTCAACGCGCAACCGATGGGCTTCTATTCGCCCAGCGAGATCGTGCAGGACGCGCGCCGCGAGGGTCGCGGTGGACGCCGTGGCGTGGAGGTGCGGCCGGTGGACGTGACCTGCAGCGGATGGGACAACACGCTGGAAGGTGGACGGGCGCGTCGCGGCGAGGACGACGACGAGGGGCAGGCGGCCATCCGGCTTGGCCTGCGCCAGGTGGCCGGACTATCGGAAGCCGTGGCGTCGGCCATCGTCGCCGCGCGTGCCAGGCGACCGTTCGCCGACGTGCGCGACCTGTGCCTGCGTGCCGGCCTGGACGACCGGGTGCGGCGTGCGCTGGCCGAGGCCGGTGCGCTGCAGGCGCTGGCCGGGCACCGCCATGCCGCGCGCTGGGAAGTGGCCGGCATCGAGCGGCAGCGGCCGCTGCTGCCCGGCAGCCCCGACGAGGAGGCGGTGTCGTTGCCGGCGCCCTCTGCCGGTGAGGACGTGCTGGCCGACTATCGCACGCTCGGCCTCACCCTCGGCGAACACCCGCTGTCGCTGCTGCGCGCGCGGCTGCGGCGCGAGCGCGTGCTCGACATCGCCCAGGTCCGGCAGCTGTCGCATGGGCGCGGCGCGCACGTGGCCGGCATCGTCGTGCAGCGGCAACGCCCGGGCACGGCCAAGGGCACGGTGTTCGTCACCCTCGAGGACGAGCACGGCCCACTCAACGTGGTGGTATGGCAGGACCTGGCCGCGCGCCGGCGCAAGGTGCTGCTGGGTGCGCGGTTGATGGCGGTGCGCGGGCGCTGGGAACAGGTGGACGGCGTGCAGCACCTGATCGCCCGCGACCTGCACGACCTCAGCCACCTGCTGGGCGACCTGCAGACCCGTTCGCGGGATTTCCACTAGCGCAACACACGGGAGGGCTGCGGCCGGGGGGACGCAGGCGCTGCGCTACCTTCGCGGCGCCCGGCAGGGCCGACGACCGGTCGCTGCATGCAGCTCGGTTCCAGCACGGAGTGGTGCTGAACACCGCGCGGTTGGCGGCCACCGTCGGCATCGGCGCGGTACGGGGCGGGCCGGTATCGGCGGCACCTGCAGCTGCTCGCCTTCGGCCAGCGCCAGCTGCGTCTGCCGCCCCGCCCTGCAGCTTGACCAGTACCGCATCGGCGCGCAGCACCACGCTGGCCTGGGTGCTGTTGCGCACGCCCAGGCGCTTGAAGATCGCCGCCGGCGGCCCTCGACCACTTCAAGTGGTTGCAGGTTGAACATGTCGGGGGCCTGCGTGCCGACGTCGCGCTTGCCGGCACGACGCGGGCTTCTACCGCCTCATCCGCTCCGGCACCCGCGGGCAGAGCGTCGCCATCCGCAGCCGATCCCGCCTCACTCCCAGTCCGACAGCGCGATCTTCAGTTCCGCCGCGAAACCCTTGGCCGAGGACAGGGGCACCGTGAACACGTTGGGAGCCTGCTGGCCGATGCCGATGGCCCGGGCCTTGGCGCTGTCCAGCTCGGCCTGGGTCTTCGGGCCGCCGGCCCACTGGTCGTCGCCCCAGACATAGCGCAGCCGCCAGCTGCCCCCATCGGGCTTGGCGAACAGCACCAGCGTGTTGCGGAACAGGTATTCGCCGGGGATGTGGTTCTTCAGGAACAGCGCGCCATCGACCTCGTAACCGGCGTTGCACACCGCCAGCTCGATGGAGAAGGCAACCTCGCTGCCGGCGGTGATGCGGCGGCTGTCCAGGAACACCGAGAACAGCACCGGCGCGCGCGCGTCGCGGCGTACCTTGCCGTCCGCGTCGAAGATGTCGCTGTATTCGCGGCGCACCGCGCACTCGTTGGCCTGGGTGCGCGCAGTGAGTTCGTAGGTATAGGCGCCGCGCGGCGCCACGGTGGCTTCGATGTAGTACGAGGAGCGGACCTGCTTGCCGCGCCTGCGCGCGGCCTCGACTTCCGGCGGCAGAGCCAGCGCGGTGATGTCCAGCTGCGCGGTGGCGCAGATGTCGCCGAACAGGAAGCGCGACAGGTTCTGGTAGCCCTCCTCGGAATTGACGATGCCGAAGTAGCCGCTGTGGCTGCGGTTGACGAAGGCGCGCGGCGCACCTTCCACGTAGGCATTGGCGATGCGCACCAGGCCGTCGCTGAGCGCGCCGACCGCGAACGAGGACAGTCCGCGCGCCACCGCGTAGTCGCGGCTGTTGGTGCCGATCAGGCAGAACATGCGCTCGGGCGGGAAGCCGGAGTCGCCCAGCGTGTTGACCTTGTCCTTGGACACCTTCAGGTAACGCGCCATGTTGCCGCGGTTGAAGTTGTTCATGTCGTTGGCCGACAGCAGATCGGGCACGTTGATGCCGGCGATGTCGATGCCGTTATGCGGCGTGGCATAGGTGAACACCTTGTCCACCAGCGTGCGCGCCTCGGCACTGGCGACCTCGGGGTTCTGCAGCAGGCAGCGGCAGATCAACCCACCCATCGAGTGCGCGACCAGGTACACGCGGAAGTCGCGGCGCTGGCTGGCATTGTTGCCGCACACGCTGTCGCGCAACTCCAGGATGCGCCGGCCCAGGCTGGCGGCGGCCTCGGTGATGGACGGCGCCTTGCCATCGCCGAACGCGGGGTCGGCCACGTCGTAATAGCGGTGGATGACGATGCTGCGCGGCGCGATGCCGCTGCGCAGTTCGGCGCCGCCGTCGTAGACGTCGCGGTAACCGTAGTCCTTCATCAACCGCACCAGCGGCGACTCGAACACGAACTTCACCACCGAGCCGTCCTGCGCCTGGCGGATCTTGGTGGAGCCGGCCTCCAGGCCCATGTAGGGCGTGGAGGTGGTCTCGACGATCTCCGAGCGTGTCATCGCGTAACCGCGCACGTAGATGATCGGGAAGAAAGGGCGTTCGATCCTGTCCATGTCCGGCTCCGCGGGAGGGGAAGGCGATGCTCGGCCATTGTCGTCGCATTCGGGGCGACCGGGGGTGGACCTGGGCGATGCCGGGTCGGTCGAAGGGGCTGCCGTGCCGGGCGGCGTTCCTCGCAGGCCCGCTGCATCGGGCCGGGCATGCGGCAGGTGCGGGCCGGCGAGTTCAGCGGGCACGCCTGCTTCGACGCAGGTTCGACGTGGAGCCTGGCGGGATACTGTCGTGCTTCACCGAGGGCGACCGGGCACTGGTCAGCGTGCCTCGTAGTATCGAAACGACGCCTGTTCATCGTCAGTCTGCGGCAAGGTGCCATCAGCCCCATGGAGGCCTGCGGAGGAGCTGCAGTCCAATGGGGCTGTGGTGTCGTGCAGCGCCGGACATGGCCCGGCTGGACATTTCGCGGGAGCCTGCAGGACGACGTTGCCCCGTTCAGAAGGGCATTCGCGAATGCCCTGTCCGATGGGCCGCGGCGCATTGTCGTGTCTGACAACACCCGGCGGAACATTCCCGCTGAAGCCTGCGGTGGAATCCTGTCCGCCTACAGCGGACTGTCTGGAGAGGCGCGATCCAGCTGGCGGTAGCCGATGGCCTCGGCAAGGTGCGCACGTTCGATGGGGCCGCCACCGGCCAGGTCGGCGATGGTGCGGGCCACGCGCAGGATGCGGTGCATCGAGCGTGCCGACAACTGCAGGCGTTCCATCGCCTGTTCGAGCATCGCCTGGTCCGGGCGGGCCAGTGCGCAGTCGCGCAGGGTCTGTCCGGGGTCCAGTCGCGCATTGGGCCGGCCCGCCCGCTGCAACTGGCGGGCGCGGGCCCGTGCCACCCGCTCCCGCACGGTGGCGCTGCTTTCCCCGGGGGGCGTATCGCCGTGCAATTCGGCCGGTGGCAGCCGTGGAACCTGCAGCTGCAGGTCGATGCGGTCCAGCAGCGGACCGGAGATGCGGGCGCGATAGCGGGCGATCGCGTCCCCGGAGCAGCGGCAGCGGCCACTGCGGTCGCCCGCCCATCCGCAGGGACACGGATTCATGGCCGCGACGAGCTGGAAGCAGGCGGGGAACTCGGTGCTGCGCGCCGCCCGTGAGATGGTGACCACACCTGACTCCAGTGGTTCGCGCAACACTTCCAGCGCCTGGCGCTTCCACTCGGGCAGCTCGTCGAGAAAGAGCACACCGTTGTGCGCAAGCGACACTTCGCCGGGCCGGGGGAGAGAGCCCCCTCCGACGAGGGCCACCGCGCTGGCCGTGTGATGCGGTGATCGGTATGGCCGCTGCCGCCAGCGTGCCGGATCCACGCCATGCCGGCCGGTAGAGGCGATGGCGGCGGTTTCCAGCGCTTCGGCTTCGCTGGCTTCGGGCAGGATGCCGGGCAGCCGCGAGGCCAACAGGGTCTTGCCGCAACCGGGTGAGCCGACCAGCAGCAGATGGTGGCTTCCGGCGGCGGCGATCTCCAGTGCGCGGCGTGCCTGCGCATGGCCGCGTACATCGGCGAGGTCAGGCAGCGGAACCGGATCCGTGGCGGCGACCTGCGCATCCGGCAGTGCTTTCTCGCCGGACAGTGCAGCGCAGACTTCCAGCAGGGTACGTGCGACCTTGACCGTCGCCTGCCGGGCGAGCGCGGCTTCGTCTGCGTTGTCCGGCGCCACCACCAGCGTGCGCTGTTCGCGCGCCGCGGCGATGGCGGCCGGCAGTGTGCCATCCACGCCACGCAGTTCGCCGGTCAACGCCAGTTCGCCGATGAATTCATGGCCGGACAGGGCCTGGCGGTCGATCTGTCCACTGGCGGCGAGGATGCCCAGCGCGATGGGCAGGTCGAAGCGGCCGCCATCCTTGGGGAGGTCGGCCGGGGCCAGGTTGATGGTGATGCGCCGGGCCGGGAACTCGAACTGCGCGCAGAGGATGGCCGCGCGCACACGGTCGCGGGATTCGCGCACCGCCGCTTCGGGCAGACCCACGATCTGGGTGCAGGGCAATCCGCCGGACAGATGCACTTCGACCCGTACCGGCGGCGCATGCACGCCGGCGCGTGCACGGCTGTGCACCAGCGCCAGGCTCATGGCCGGCGCCTCAGGCGTCGCTGGCGGGACGCTTTTCCAGTGCGGCGACAGCTTGTTCCAGTGCGTCCAGCTTCTCGCGGGTGCGCAGCAGCACGGCGCGCTGCACCTCGAATTCCTCGCGTGTGACCAGGTCCAGCTTGGCCAGGCCGGCCTGCAGGGCGCTCTTGAAGGTGGCCTGCAGTTCCTCGCGCGATTCGCGCAGTCCCGGCGGCACCAGGTCGCTCAGGCGGCGGGCCAGCGCATCGATGTGGTTGAGGTCGATCATGGGGAGTCTCCGCAGGGGCAGGCTGGCAGATTAGGTGCCACCCACAACCGCGGCCATCGGGCTCTGTTGCGTAGGGACGTAAGGATAATCCCTTGGTGCCTGCGGGGGCACGCCCCGGCCGGGGCCGGGCAGGCTATCCTTCCATCGGCACACCGACAGGAAAACGACCGATGAAAATGATCATGGCCATCGTCAAGCCGTTCAAACTGGACGACGTGCGCGAGGCGCTTGCCGAGCGTGGCGTGGCCGGCATCACCGTCACCGAGGTCAAGGGGTTCGGCCGGCAGAAGGGCCATACCGAGCTGTACCGCGGCGCCGAGTACGTGGTCGATTTCCTGCCCAAGGTGAAGATCGAGGTCGCGGTCACCGACGCCCAGGCCGACGAGGTGGTGGAAGCCATCGTCAAGGCCGCAGGCACCGGCAAGATCGGCGATGGCAAGGTGTTCGTCTACGACCTGGGCAGCGTGGTGCGCATCCGCACCGGCGAGCTCGACGCCGACGCGCTCTGAGCCGTGGCGACCATGGACGGGGAATTCGGCCAGCGCCTGCAGCGGGCCCTGGCGATGCTGGATGGCAAGGGCCTGCCGCGCGGTACGTCCGCGCCGCTGCTGTACCAGTTGCTGTGGAAGCTCGGCTTCCGCGTGCCGCCACCGCCGATGGCGGGTCTGGCTTCCACCGCCCTGTTGACCGGTGCCTTCTTCGGGCCGGTGTGGGGCCTGATGATGTGGCTGATACTGTGGCGCCGTTCGCAGATGCCGGTGGGCATGGTGCTGCTGGCGATGGTGCTGGCCGGCGTGCTGTTCGGCCTGGCAATGGGGCTGCACGGGCGTTGGAATGCGCGTCGGCGTGGCATCCCGCTGTGGCGCGATTTCCAGGGCTGATCCTGCCGGGATCGGGTTTTCCAGGGCTGCGACTTCGTTATCCGGGGGAGGATCCGTTCCGGAAATGAAAAACCCGCGTCGCCGCGGGTTTTTTCTGGACGAAGACCGGGCTTCTCGCCCGATGTCCTGGCCACGAACGGCGGGCTGGCCAGAAGCGGCGATCTGGCGTGATGGCTCTTTGCAGGAAGAGATCATCAGGACGAGGTGATCGCATGCCGGGAGGCATCGGCATGCCTCAATCGCTGCTCTCTTCTGGTTGGCTGGCCGCCTCCATTTCTTCCAGCGCAGCGCGGGCGCTCTGGCTGGCCGGATCAAGCTTCAACGCGACCTGGTAGCTTCTGCGCGCTTCATCCAGCCGCTTCGCCGCGCGATACGCCTCGCCGAGACTGTCGTGGGTATTGGCCGAGCCGGGATACGCCGCCACGCCCCATTCGAATACTCTGACCGCCTCATCCTTCCGGTCGGCACGAAGAAACCTGTAGCCCAGCGTGTTCAATGCCCGCTCGCTGTGGTCGTAGTCGTCGCGGCGCGACCCCAGGCCTTCATATGCCGCCGTCATGGCCTTGAGCCCCTCACGATAGGCGATCGGCGTCAGCAGGTCGTCCAGGCTCCGCTTTACCGGTTGCATCGGCTTGCCGTTGAGGACCTCCATGAAGTCCTGGCCCATCGTCACCACAAGCGAACCCTGCCAGAAATTGTCGAGGATGATGACGCAGTCCTCGTGCGACTCGGACCGCAGGTAATAGCTCTGGTAGCCCGGTACGCTGCCGGTGTGGGAAACGACCTGCAGCTTGGCGCCGTCGGGCAAGGTCCAGTTGTCGATGTTCCATCCAAACCCATAGTTGGAAGCCTGCGCTGTCAGCATCTGCCGCCGCGTGTCATGGCTCAGCAGGCGCTCGCTGTATAGCGCTCGATCGAAGCGGTAGAGATCGTCGACCGTGGTGTAGATTCCTGCTGCCGCGAACGACACGCTCGGGTCGATCCACTGCGGGTGCACCAAGGTGCCATCCACGGTGCGGGTGTAGCCTTCGGCGAGCCGTTCCAGCACCGAGCTGCCGTTGAAAAGACCGCTGGAAGCCATGTCCGCCGGCGCGAATATCCGCTCCTGCAGGTTGTCCGCAAGAGACTGCCCCGTTACCTGTTCGATCAGAAGGCCGAGCAGGAAGAAGCCGTTGTTGTTGTATCGCCACTGCTGGCCCGGGTTCTCCAGAAGTGCCGGTTTGATCCACTCCCGGGCAAAGTCCATCGGTGCATGGCTTTGGCGCGCGACGGTCTGCCACCACGGGTCGGTGTAGCGCCCGGGGATGTCGGCAAGCCCCGAGGTGTGGCTGAGCAGCTGGGCCACCGTCACGGCTGCGGCGGGCGTCCCGGCATAGAGCGCCGGCAGGTACTCCCCCAATGTTCCCTCCGGCCGCAGCTTGCCCTGCTGGATCAACTGCATCGTGAGCGTGGCGACCAGCGGCTTGCTCAGTGAACCGACCCGATAGCGCCCATCCACCCGGTTGGGCGTCGCCCATTCGACATTGGCCTGGCCATAGGCGGCACGCAGAAGCACCTGATCTCCCCGCGCCACCAGCACCGTCCCATTGAACCCACGGTGATCCGCATAGCTGTCGGCCAGGCGGCGCAGTTCATCGGCGGTTGGAGGCTGCTTCGCCTGGGCGAGAGCGCTGCACATCAGCAGGGCGACACCACACACCCAGGTAATGGGGCGCATTGACTGACCTCAGTTGGAGAACCCGCCTAAAACTATCGATTGACTACACTTGTAGTCAAGTGGTCGTCCGGCATTGCCCGGGACTTCTCTTTGGGCGAGATGCCTGCTCGTGTCGGGGATGGCTGCGCACGGCGGGAAGATGGATCCGGACGGGGGAGCAGGGAACAAGCAAGAGCAATGAAAACCCCGCGCCGGTGGCCGGCGCGGGGTTGGGGTACGGCACTGCGATGTGGCGTGGGCTTACTCGCCCAGCGCCTTGGCCACGAACGGCGGGCTGACCAGCACGCCGGTGTGCAGCGGGGCGGTGTAGTACAGCGTGTCGAACGGCTTGGCGGCCGAGTCGGCCTCACGGAAGCCGAAGCCGAAACCGGCCTGCTTGCTGGCCACGGTCACCGACCACCAGCCGGTCGGGTAGCACGGCTGCGGGAACGGCAGGGTCTTGAACGACTGGAAGCCGGCCTTGCCCATTTCCGCGCGCATGTCCTTGATCAGGTCCAGCAGGGCCAGCGGCGATTCGCTCTGCTGCACCAGCAGGCCGTCGTCCTTCAGGGCGCGGAAGCAGCTTTCGAAGAACGCCTTGTTGAACAGGCCTTCGGCCGGGCCGACCGGGTCGGTGGAGTCCACGATCACCACGTCCACGCTGCCCGGGGCGCAGTTGGCCATGTAGGCAACGCCGTCGTCGAACAGCAGCTCGGCGCGTGCGTCACCGTTGGATTCGCACAGCTCCGGGAAGTACTTCTCGGCCATGCGGGTGACCTGCTCGTCGATGTCGCACTGGGTGGCGCTCTCCACGCCCGGGTGCTTGAGCACCTCGCGCAGGGTGCCGCAGTCGCCGCCGCCGATGATCACCACGCGCTTGGGCGCCGGGTGGGTGAACAGCACCGGGTGGCTGATCATCTCGTGGTAGAAGAAATTGTCCTTGGTGGTCAGCATCATCGCGCCGTCGATGACCATCAGCTTGCCCCAGTCGGTGCTGTCGTAGATCTCGATCTTCTGGAACGGCGACTGCACTTCGTCCAGCTTGGCGGTGATGCGGAAACCGATGGCCGAGCCAGTCGGCTGGAAGTGTTCGATGAACCAGTTCTCGTTGGTGGTCATGGTGATCCTGAATGCTGGGGGCTGGTCCTTCTCCCGACCGGAGAAGTGCCTGGAAGGAAAGGATGCGGCCGGGCGAAGCCTGCCACGGGCAGGTTTCACCTGGACTGACGTCCAGGCCGATCGCTCTCCCCGGGAGAGGGGAGGTGGCGCGGGCGCGGATTGTAACGGACCGCCGCCCCGCAGGCGTTAGAATGCGCGCCATTCTTACCCACAGCCGAGAGTTGCTACGCCGATGAGCGATTGGTCCCTCGACCAGGCCCGCAAGACCTATTCGATCCCGCACTGGTCCGATGGTTATTTCGACGTCGATGCCGCCGGGCATGTCGTGGTGCGCCCCACCGGCGCGCAGGGCCCGGCCGTGTCGCTGCCGGAAATCGTCGACTCGGCCCGCGCTGCCGGCGCCAAGCTGCCGCTGCTGGTGCGCTTCCCGGACATTCTCGGCCAGCGCCTGGGCAAGCTGCAGGCGGCATTCGCCCAGGCCCAGCGCGACTGGGACTACACCGGTGGCTACACCGCCGTGTACCCGATCAAGGTCAACCAGCACCAGGGCGTGGCCGGCACGCTGGCGTCGCACCATGGCGAGGGCTTCGGCCTGGAGGCCGGCTCCAAGCCCGAACTGATGGCGGTGCTGGCGCTGTCGCGCCCGGGTGGCCTGATCGTCTGCAACGGCTACAAGGACCGCGAATACATCCGCCTGGCGCTGATCGGCCGCAAGCTCGGCCTGCAGACCTATATCGTCATCGAGAAGCCGTCCGAGCTGAAGCTGGTGCTGGAGGAATGCAAGGCGCTGGACGTGAAGCCGGGCATCGGCGTGCGCATGCGCCTGGCCTCGCTGGGCGCCGGCAAGTGGCAGAACAGCGGCGGCGACAAGGCCAAGTTCGGGCTGTCGCCGCGGCAGCTGCTGGACCTGTGGAAGTCGCTGCGCGACACCGAGTACGCCGATTGCCTGAACCTGCTGCACTTCCACATGGGCAGCCAGATCAGCAACGTGCGCGACATCGCCAACGGCATGCGCGAGGCCACCCGCTACTTCGTCGAGCTGTCGCGGCTGGGCGCGAAGATCAGCCACGTGGACGTCGGCGGCGGCCTGGGCATCGACTACGAAGGCACGCGTTCGCGCAGCTACTGCTCGATCAACTACGGGCTCGGTTCCTACGCCAGCAACATCGTGCAGCCGCTGGCCGAGGCCTGCGAGGCCAATGGCCTGCCGCAGCCGCGCATCGTCACCGAATGCGGCCGCGCGATGACCGCGCACCACGCGGTGCTGATCGCCAACGTGTCGGAAGTGGAGCAGGCCGCCGAAGGCCGCGTGCCGGAAGCGCACGACGATGAACCGGCCGCCATCCGCCACCTGCGCGAGATCCACGACGAACTGGACCAGCGCCCGGCGGTGGAACTGTTCCAGGAAGCCCAGCATTTCCATGCCGAAGGCCTGAGCGCCTACGCGCTGGGCCAGATCGACCTGCCGCAGCGCGCGCGCATCGACGACCTGTTCTACGCCATCGCCAACGGCGTGCGCGCGCGCCTGAGCTACGACGAAAAGAGCCATCGCCCGGCGCTGGACGAACTGAACGACCGCCTGGTCGACAAGTATTTCGTCAACTTCAGCGTGTTCGAATCGATCCCCGATGCCTGGGCGATCGACCAGGTGTTCCCGATCGTGCCGATCGAGCGCCTGGACGAGCGCCCGCAGCGTCGCGGCGTGATCGCCGACATGACCTGCGACTCGGACGGCATGGTCAAGACCTATGTCGAGAACGAGAGCCTGGACAGCTCGCTGCCGCTGCACGCCGTGCGCCATGGCGAGAGCTACCGCATCGGCTTCTTCCTGGTCGGCGCCTACCAGGAAATCCTCGGCGACATCCACAACCTGTTCGGTGACACCGACGCGGTGGAGGTCACGGTCGATGACGCCGGTTACCGCATCGCCCAGCAGCGCCGTGGCGACACCACCGACGTGATGCTCGACTACGTCGGCTACCGGCTGGACGACCTGCGCGCGGCCTACCGCCAGCGCGTGGCCGCCGCCAATCTGCCGGCCGTGCGCGCGGCCGAGCTGGATGCGGCACTGGAAGCCGGCCTGACCGGCTATACCTACCTGTCGGACGAGCCGCTGGGCTGAGCCCCGGGCAGGTGATCCAGGCGAAGGCGGCGGCAGATGCTGCCTCCCTCTCCTCCATCGCCGATAGCGATCGAGGAGAGGGAGGCAGGCCACGCCGCGCCCCCGGTCACTGCACGCATCCGCATCGTGCCGGGCGACAGCTGCGCCCCTGTCTCTGCCCCGCGGGTGGGACCTGGGTGGTGCTGGCGGAAGGCCTTGGCGCGCCCATGTGCGTGGTCGAACCGGAACAGCGTGACCGTGGTCGCGGAAGACTTGTAATGACCGTCACATCGGGTCGATAGTGGCGCCGGGGAACGAAGGAAGCGGCACTCCATACCGGGACGAAGTCAGCCCGGTGCGGGCCGCGCCTGCGTGTGGAAAGGCACAACAGGGGGTGCCGCATGCCGTACGAGATCGTCCATACGATCGGCTCGACCGTGTATTTCATCTTTTTCCTGCTGTTCCTGTGGGTGCGGCGCACGCCGCGGATCAATCCCGGCGCCGGTTGGTGGGCCCTGGCGATGTTGTTCGCGCTCGCCTCCCGGCTGGTGTTCGTCTTCCCGCTGGACGAGTACCACGGACGCACGGCCCTCGTATCGGTCTACACCGCGTTGAACGTGGTCGAGAAGTCCTGCTTGGTGGTCGGCCTGGTGCGGTTCTTCGAGGTGCCGGTGCGGTTGCGCGACCTGCTGGTCGCCACTTTCGCGATCGAGGTCTGGATACTCGCGGCCTGGGCCTGGGCGTTCCCGCCGCTGCTGCGCGGCGCCGGGGTGGCGCTGTTCAACGCCGGGCTGCTGGCCGTTGCGGCCTGGATCGCATGGACCCGGCGCGACCAGCTCGACCGCCGCCTGCTGTCGGTCACCGCCGCGGCCAGCGCCCTGCTCGCCCTGCACTGGGCCACGGCGTTCGCCATCATCGAGCGCGTGCCGGCCTGGTTCGTCTACGGCTTCCTGTTCGGCGCGCTGCTGGTGCTGGTGCAGTATTTCTCGCTGCTTGCCGCGGTGCTGCGCAGTTTCCAGAAGCGCCTGCTGGAGGCCGAATCGAAGGCGCTGGACATGGCCTTCCAGGATCCGCTGACCGGGCTGAGCAACCAGCGCTACATGCGCACGCTGTTCGAGAGCGCGCTGGTCCTGGCCCATCGTCCGCACCAGTTGGCGGCGGTCATCTATATCGACGTGGACAACTTCAAGCCGGTCAACGACCGCGCCGGGCACCGGGTCGGCGACGAAGTACTCAAGACGCTGGCCGCGCGGCTGCGCCAGTCCACGCGCAGCACCGATATCTGCGCCCGCATCGGCGGCGACGAATTCGTCGCCATCTGCACCCAGCTGGAAGATGCGGACCATGCCCACGGCATCGCACAGAAGCTGCTGCGCGAGTTCACCGCGCCGCTGCGGGTGGAGGGGCGCGAGTATGTGCTGGGCGCGAGCATCGGCGTCAGCCTGTACCCGTTGCATGGCGATACGCTGGGTGAGCTGCTGGAGTGCGCGGACCGGGCCATGTACCAGATCAAGGGTGGTGGCAAGAACGGCTACCGCATCCATGCCACCGAAGCGCCGGCCTGAGCGCCGCTGGCGCGCAGGCGGCGGGGACGTCAGCTTTCGCGCGCGACCTGGAAGCCGGCGAACGACTGGCTGACCGGCATCAGTTCCAGGCGGTTGACGTTCAGGTGCGGCGGCAGGGTGGCGACCCAGAAGATCTGTTCGGCGATGTCCTGCGCGGTCATCGGGTTGGCGCCCTTGTAGAGCTGGTCCGAGGCGGCCTGGTTGCCATGGGTGCGCACCAGGGTGAACTCGGTCTCGGCCATGCCCGGTTCGATCGCGGTCACGCGCACGCCGGTACCGTGCAGGTCGGCGCGCAGGCCCAGCGAGAACTGGCTGACGAAGGCCTTGGTGCCGCCATAGGCATTGCCGCCCGGATACGGATGGATCGCAGCGGTGGAGCTGATGTTGATGATCGCGCCACGGCGCTCGATCAGCTGCGGCAGCAGGCGATGGGTGAGGGTGACCAAGGCGGTGATGTTGGTGTCGATCATCGTGCGCCAGTCTTCCAGGCGGGCGTGCTGGGCGGCGGCGGTGCCCTGCGCCAGCCCGGCGTTGTTGACCAGCAGGTCAATGCCGCGGAACGCCGCAGGCAGCGCCGCCAGCGCCGCTTCCATCGCCGCGGCGTCGCGGATGTCGAAGACTGCCGCGTGCACCGTGTCCGCACCGAACTCGTCCACCAGCGGCTGCAGGCGCGCGGCGCGGCGGCCGGTGGCGATCACTTTCCAGCCGGCACCGGCAAAGCGGCGCGCCGCAGCGGCGCCGAAACCGGACGTGGCGCCGGTGATCAGGACAGTCTTGGACATGACGGATTTCCAGGGAAAGGGGGCCGTCGATTTTCGCACCTTCGCGGGATCGTGGCTCTCGCATGCTCGTGTCCGACCTGTCTTGCCCGATCCGCGCATGGCATCGGAGAGAGCGGCGAGCGGCCGCTTCGGGGAAGCAGGGTTCACCCGCGGATGCTTGAACCAACGGACCGGAAAGCCAAAGCCATTGTGGCTGAAGTCGCTCCCACGCAGCGCGATCCCTTGCATCTACCAATCGGAGAAACAGCCCCCTTGAGTCAAGGGGCGTGCCGACTGGCGCGGGGATGTGGAGGTAAAGGGCGTTGGGCCCAATGTCTGCGCAGCAGACGTTGGGGCAACACCGCCGTGGCGGTGTTGCCGAGGCGCGCCGACAGGCGCGGGGTTGTGGAGATAGCGGGCACGGGGCCCAAGGTTTGCTCCGCAAACCTTGGGTTAACACCGCCAAAGCGGTGTTACTGCGCCTTTATGGCCATGGCCTGCAGCCCGCTGCCGTTGAGCTTGGCCTTGGCCTCGGCCAGTTCGCTGGCGGTGCCGTAGGGCCCCATGCGCACGCGGTAGACCGTATTGCCATTGATCTGCGCCGATTCGACACGCGCAGCCAGGCCCATCATCGCCAGCTTGGCCTTGGTCGCCTCGGCATCGCCGGAAGCACCGAAGGCGCCAGCCTGGAGGATGTAGCGGACGTTGTCGCTGGTCGCGCCGGTCGCTGGTGCCGCCGGTTCCGGGCGCTTCGCCGTGCTGTCCGCTGCCGCCGTGGCGGCAGGCGCCGTAGCGGGGGCAGTGGTGCGGGCAGTCGCGTTCTCGCTGGCCACCGCCTGGCGCGGCGCCTCGCTGATGGGTGCGGGCAGCGGTGCGGTCGCCGGCGGTACCGGGCGTCCTTCCAGGGCCGCCTGCGCGCGCTGGGCTTCGCTGGTCTGTGCCGTACGCGCGGCCTGGGCGCGGCGCTGTTCCTCGGCACGGGCGCTGGCGGCCAGTTCGGCGTCGGACATCTGCACTTCCTTGCCCGGCAGCAGGGTGTAGAAGTCGTACTGGGTCGCGGCCGGCTTATCTGCCGGCTGCGCTCCCGTGCGCGCGGCCGGACGCGGCAGGTCCGCGCCGGCGTCGATGTCGGCATCGGCGACCGGTGCCGGCTGCGCGTCCGGGTTGGGCTGCGGGCCTACCCGCAGGAAGCCGTCGCCATCCTTCTTGAACAGATTCGGGGCGGCCAGGAACACCACGGCCGCGATCGCCGCGCCGGCGACCAGCCATACCCAGCCGGGCGTCCCGTTGCCGCTGTTGCGCCGGGCCTGGCTCTTGCCGCGTCGTGCTGCCATTTCTGCTGCTTCTCCTTGCTTACATCTTTTCCGGTGCGCTTACGCCCAGCAGGCCCAGGCCGTTGGCGAGCGTCTGCCGCGCCGCGCCGGCGAGGGCGAGCCGGGTGTTGCGCGTGGCGGCATCGTCCACCAGCACCGGCGTCCCGTGATACCACGTGTGGAAGGCGTGCGCCAATTCACGCAGGTACTGCGCGACCAGGTGCGGTTCCAGCGCCACACCGGCGGCTTCGACCACTTCCGGGTAACGCGAGATCTCGTTCATCAGCTCCAGCGAGGCGTCGTCGTCCAGCTGCGCCAGCGCGGCCAGGCCCTGCGCCTGGTCATGGTCCAGGCCCTTTTCCTGTGCCTGGCGCAGCAGCGAGCAGACACGGGCATGCGCGTACTGCACGTAGAATACCGGGTTGTCGTTGCTCTGCTGGCGGGCCAGGTCGATGTCGAATGTCAGCTGCGAATCGGGCTTGCGCGCGATCAGGAACCAGCGCACGGCGTCGCTGCCGACTTCGTCGATCAGGTCGCGCAGGGTCAGGTAGCTGCCGGCGCGCTTGGACAGCTTCACTTCCTCGCCGCCGCGCATCACCGTCACCATCTGGTGCAGCACGTATTCCGGCCAGCCCTGCGGGATGCCCACGCCGAGCGCCTGCAGGCCGGCGCGCACGCGCGCCAGCGAGCCGTGGTGATCGGCGCCCAGCTCGGTGATGGCGCGTTCGTAGCCGCGCTGCCACTTGCTCAGGTGATAGGCAACGTCCGGCAGGAAGTAGGTGTAGGTGCCGTCGGACTTGCGCATCACGCGGTCCTTGTCATCACCGAAGTCGGTCGAACGCAGCCAAAGCGCACCGCCTTCCTCGTAGGTATGGCCCGACGCGACCAGCTGATCCACCGCCTCGGTGACCTTGCCGTCCTTGTACAGCGAGCTTTCCAGGAAGTAGATGTCGAAATCCACGCCGAACGCGGCCAGATCCAGATTCTGCTCGTTGCGCAGGTAGGCCACGGCGAAACGGCGGATGGCCTCGAAGTCTCCGGCATCGCCGGCACCGACAACCTGGCTGCCTTCCAGTTCGACGGTCTGGCCGAGCAGGTAGGCTTTGGCGACGTCGGCGATGTACTCGCCGTTGTAGGCCTCGGTGGGCCACTGCTCGTCACCCGGCTTGAAGCCGCGTGCGCGTGCCTGCACCGAACGGGCCAGGTTCTCGATCTGCACGCCGGCGTCGTTGTAGTAGAACTCGCGCTTGGCGTTCCAGCCGTTGGCTTCCAGCACGCGGGCGATGCAGTCGCCGATGGCGCCGGCGCGGCCGTGGCCGACATGCAGTGGGCCGGTCGGGTTGGCCGAAACATATTCGACGCCGACGCTGCGGCCGTTGCCGCCAAGGTTGCGGCCATAGTCGGCGCCTTCGCGCAGCACGCTGGCCACTTCCCGCTGGAAGGCCACCGGCGCCAGCTTGAAGTTGATGAAGCCCGGGCCGGCGATCTCGACGCTGGTGACGTCGTCGCTGGGCGGCAGCGCCGCGACCAGCGCCTGCGCCACGGCACGCGGGTTGCTGCGCGCGGCCTTGGCCAGCAGCATTGCGGCGTTGGTGGCGAAGTCGCCATGCTCGCGGGTCTTGGGTCGTTCGACCACGAAATCCGGTGGCAGGGTGTCGGCAGGCAGGGTGCCGTTGGCGCGCAAGGCTTCGATGCCTTGGCCGATCAGGGCGCGGAGTAGGGATTTCACGTGACTGTCTGCTTGGAGCGCGGAACTGCGCATTTTACCCGACCGACGGGGGAGCTGCTTCCGGGGCCGGCCCGGCGGTCAGCGAAGTCAACGCGGGGTGCAGGGCCGGGCGGCAGGCCGCACCCATGGGGGTGGACGCGCGCGGCGGCTGGCCTGCGCGCGCCGCCCGTGATGCAGGTCGCCATCGATCCGGCCCGCGGTGCTCCACTGCAGGGGGGCGGACCGGAGTACGCGGGGGCAAGCACCCGGGCTACATCCAGCCACGGGCAGCCAGGGACACCGGCAGACCGTCGCCGATGACGAAATGGTCCAGCAACCGTACCTGCACCAGGGAAAGGGCGTCGCGCAGGCGCAGGGTGACGGCGCGGTCGGCCGTGGAGGGCTCGGTGCTGCCTGAAGGGTGGTTGTGGCCCACGATGACCGCCGCGGCGTTGTGGGCTAGGGCCCTGCGCACGAGTTCGCGAGGGTAAACCTCGGCGCTGTCGATGGTGCCGCGGAACAGCTCCTCGAAGGCCAGCGCCCGGTGCCGGGTGTCCAGGAACAGGGCCGCGAAGACCTCGTGGGGCTGGGGCCGCAGCCGCTGGACGAAATAGCGGCCGGCCGAGTCCGGGTCGGTCAGGGTGGTACCCCGTTCCAGGTCGGAAGCCAGATGGCGCTGGCCCAGCTCCAGCGCCGCGACCAGCCGGCAGGCGCGGGCCGGGCCCAGCCCCGGCACCCGCATCAGTTCGCGCGCGCTGCGGTCCATCAGCTGCCGCAGCGGGCCGTGCGTCTGCAGCATCTCGCGCGCGGTCCGTATCGCATCCTGGCCGGGCAGGCCCGAGCCCAGGAAGATCGCCAGCAGCTCCGCGTCGGAAAGGATGCGGGCGCCATGTGCCAGCAGCTTTTCGCGGGGGCGTTCGGAGTTGGGCCAGTGGCGGATGTGCATGGCTGCAGGGTGAGCGCGGACCGTGCGCAAGGTAATAAGTCGTCACGGACCCTTCGGGTAAGCTAAAGATTCTTGTGCAGGTAGGATTTCCCAAGTGACCGGCTTTCCCCACAGTGTCCATGCGCCGTCCCGGCCGCTGGACGGACAGAAGCTGCTGCTGTGCGTCGGCGGCGGCATCGCGGCTTACAAATCGCTGGAGCTGGTACGCCGTCTGCGCGACGCCGGCGCCAGCGTACAGGTGGCGATGACCGATGGTGCCCAGCAGTTCGTCACGCCGCTGAGCTTCCAGGCCCTGTCCGGCCAGCCGGTCCGCACCACGCTGTGGGACAGCGCCGCCGAACAGGCGATGGGCCATATCGAACTGGCCCGTTGGGCCGACCGCATCGTCATCGCGCCCGCCACGGCCGACCTGCTGGCGCGGCTGGCCCAGGGCCACGCCGACGACCTGGTCAGCACGCTGTGCCTGGCCACGACCGCGCCGTTGACCGTGTGCCCGGCGATGAACCACCGCATGTGGCTGCACCCGGCCACGCAGGCCAACATCGCGCTGCTGCGCGAGCGTGGCGTGCAGGTGGTCGGGCCGGAGGACGGCCCGCTGGCCGAGGGCGAATCCGGCCCCGGCCGGCTGAGCGAACCGGAGGCGATCGTCGCCGCGCTGGCCGGCAATGCCGGACCCGCGGCGCCGGCCGTGCCGGACCGGCTGCAGGGCATGCGCGTACTGATCAGCGCCGGCCCCACGTATGAAGACCTGGACCCGGTGCGCTACGTCGGCAACCGCTCCAGCGGCAAGATGGGGTACTCGCTGGCGGCAGCCGCGGCGCGCCGTGGCGCGCAGGTGATGCTGGTCAGTGGGCCGGTGCAGTTGCCGACGCCGCCCGGCGTGCAACGGGTGGACGTGCGCTCGGCCGCGCAGATGCGCGAGGCGGTGCTGGCCGCGCTGCCGGCCGACATCTACATCGGCGCGGCGGCGGTGGCCGACTACACGCCGCGGCAGGTGGCGCAGCAGAAGTTGAAGAAGACCGCCGGCAGCCAGACGCTGACGCTGGAGCTGGTGCGCACCCCGGACATCCTGGCCGAGGTGGCCGCGCAGGAGCAGATGCTGAAGCTGGTGGTCGGTTTCGCCGCCGAGACCCACGACGTGGAGAAGTACGCGCGCGGCAAGCTCGCCGACAAGCACCTGGACCTGATCATCGCCAACCAGGTCGGCATCGCCGGCGGCGGTTTCGAGAGCGACCAGAACGCGGCCACCGCTTACTGGAACGACGGCCAGCGCGCCTTCCCCGGCACCGCCAAGACGCAGCTGGCCGAACAACTGCTGGACCTGATCGCGGAGAGACTGGACGCATGAAGACGGACATCGCCCTGCAGCCGCTGCAGGTGAAACTGCTGGACCCGCGCTTCGGCGATGCCTGGCCGCTGCCGGCCTATGCCACCGAAGCCAGCGCCGGCATGGACCTGCGCGCGGCGATCGAGGCGCCGATGACGCTGGAGCCCGGCGATGCGGCGCTGCTGCCCAGCGGCATCGCCATCCATATCGCCGATCCGGGCCTGTGCGCCGTGGTGCTGCCGCGCTCCGGGCTGGGCCATCGCCACGGCATCGTGCTGGGCAACGGCACCGGCCTGATCGATGCCGATTACCAGGGGCCGTTGCTGATCAGCGTGTGGAACCGCGGCCGAGAGCCGTTCACCATCGAACCGGGCGACCGCATCGCCCAGCTGGTTGTCCTGCCCATCGCCCGCGTGACCTTGCAGGTGGTGGATACTTTCATCGACAGTGCGCGTGGAACGGGTGGATTCGGCCACACCGGAGTGCGCTGACAGGGGAAACGCACGATGAGCCAAGGGAACGAAAACCGGCGCCCGCGCGCGGCGCTCGGCCGTTCGACACCGTTGCTGGCGGCGCTGCTGGTGCTGCTGGCCGGCTGGTTCGGCTGGGGCGCCTTCGAGCAGTGGCAGCAGGCCGGTACCAGCGCCAGGCTGGAGCAGGCGCGCGACCAGGCGGTGGAGGAACTGCACAAGACCATCGTCGCGCAGGCCGCGCAGTTCGCCCGCCAGCTCGAGCTGGAGCCGGTCAAGGCCGCCCTCGCCAATGGCAACGCCGCCGCAGCGGCGGCGGCGATGCGCGAGAAATGGAGCGGTGTGGACGATGCGCAGGTGCTCGATGGCGCGCTGTCCGACGCCTATGCCGACCCGGCGACGTTTGGCTATTCGCGGCTGGCCCTGCTGGAACTGGCGATGAGCGAAGGCAGGCCGGTCGCGCGCGTGGTGCGCGACGGCAATGGGCCGCGTCTGGGCCTGGCCGCGCCGGTGCGCCTGCAGGAGCGGTCGGCGGTCGCCTATGTCCGCCAGCCGCTGACGCGCCTGGGCGCGGTGTTCGATGCGCTGGATTCGCCGGATTCCGCCTTCCTCGGCCTGCGCCAGGGCAGCTTCACCGTATTGCGGCGCGGCGATGCCGCGCTGGGCAACGGCGCCGACGCGCTGGCGCGGCCGGTGGCCGACACCGGCCTGCGCGTGGTGGCGGAAATGCCCGACACGACGGAAGGCCCACTGGGCCTGGGCACGGTGGCCAGCGCGACGGTCGCGGCGCTGATGCTGGCGACCGCGGTGCTGTTGCTGGTCGGCCGCAAGCGTCTGCGCCTGCCGGCGCGGCGGCGAAGCGGCGAAGCGGTGGCCGCCGACGATGGCGTCACCCTGAGCGAGGCGCTGGCGCAGGAACCGCTGCCGGTGGCGGCGGTGCGCGAGCGGGAGGCTGACGAGGAGCCTGCGGCGCCCGGAGCGGACATCAGCGCCGTGATCCCCGGCATTTTCCGCGCCTACGACATCCGCGGCGTGGTGGGCAGCGAGCTGACGCCGGCCGTGGCCGCGCTGATCGGCCAGGCCATCGGCAGCCAGATGCAGGCGCAGGGCCTGCGCGACGTGGTGGTGGGCCGCGACGGCCGCCTGTCCGGTCCCGAACTGGTCGCGGGGCTGGTCGAAGGCCTGCGCCGCGCCGGCTGCGAGGTCATCGATATCGGCATGGCGCCGACGCCGGTGGTGTATTTCGCCGCCTACCACCTGCGTGCCGGCAGTTGCGTGGCGGTGACCGGCAGCCACAACCCGCCGGACTACAACGGCTTCAAGATCGTCATCGGCGGCGAGACGCTGTCCGGCGAGGCGATCACCGACCTGTACCGGCGCATCGCCGAAGGCCGCCTGCAGCGCGCCGACGCGCCGGGTGGGCTGCAGCAGCGCGAGGTCATTGCCGACTACGTACAGCGCATCGCCGACGACGTGCAGCTGGACCGGCCGCTCAAGGTGGTGGCCGACGCGGGCAACGGCATCGCCGGCGCGGTCGCGCCGCAGCTGCTGGAAGCCATCGGCGCGGAGGTGATCCCGCTGTACTGCGAGGTGGACGGGCAGTTTCCCAACCATCACCCGGACCCGAGCGAGCCGCACAACCTCGAGGACCTGGTGCAGATGGTCCGGCGTTTCGACGCCGACCTCGGCATCGCCTTCGATGGCGACGGCGACCGCCTGGGCGTGGTGACGAAGGAAGGCAGGATCGTGTTCGCCGACCGCCTGCTGATGCTGTTCGCCGCCGACGTGCTGGCGCGCAACCCCGGCGCGATGGTCATCTACGACGTCAAGTGCACGGGCAGGCTGTCGGACTACATCCTGCGCAACGGCGGCAGCCCGATGATGTGGAAGACCGGGCACTCGCTGATCAAGGCGCGCATGCGCGAGACCGACGCCGAACTGGCCGGCGAGATGAGCGGCCACTTCTTCTTCAAGGAACGCTGGTACGGCTTCGACGACGGCCTGTACGCGGCCGCGCGCCTGCTGGAGATCCTGGCGCAGCGCGAGGAAGACCCGTCTGACGTGTTCGACGAACTGCCCGACGCCATCTCCACGCCGGAGCTGAAGGTCGCAGTGGCCGAGGGCACCCAGCACGCGCAGGTGGCACTGATTGTGGCCGCGGCGCAGGCCGAGGATTCGCCGTTCGCCGGCGCCCGCATCTCCACCATCGACGGCCTGCGCGCCGACTTCAGCGACGGCTGGGGCCTGGTGCGCGCGTCCAACACCACGCCGGTGCTGGTGCTGCGCTTCGAGGCGGACGACGAGGCCGCGCTGGAGCGGATCAAGGGCCTGTTCCGCGAACAGCTGCGGCAGGTATTGCCGGCGGAAACCGAACCGGGCTTCTGAACGGCGGCGATGGCGCAACCGGAGGCCGTCCGTGCGATGCACGGGTGGCCTTCCGCTTGATGGGAGGCCGCATTCCGGAGCAGGCGTCGCCCGGCCCTATGCCGCGTGGAAACGCAGGCCGACGCCGGGTTCGGTGAACAGGTAGCGCGATTCCAGCGCCGAGTCGCCCAGCTTGTGCCGCAGCCGGCCGACCAGGATGCGCAGGTAATGCGTGTCGTGGCGATGGCTCGGACCCCAGACTTCCTGAAGGATCTGCGGCTGGGTGACCACGCGTCCGGCATTGCGCAGCAGCAGCGCCAGCAGCGCGTACTCCTTGCGGGTCAACGCCACCGCCGCGCCGTCCACGCGCACCTCGCGGCGGGCCAGGTCGATGCGCAGGTGGCCGTCGTCGAACAGCGGCACCAGGCCTTCGCCGTCGGCGCTGCGGCCACGCAGCAGCGCCCGTACCCGCGCCATCAGTTCCTGCGTGCCGAACGGCTTGGTCACGTAGTCGTTGGCGCCGTTGTCCAGCGCCCGCACCTTTTCCGCCTCGCCGGCGCGCACGCTGAGCATGATCACCGGCACCTGGCTCCACTGGCGCAGCTCGGCCAGCACTTCGTGGCCCTCCATGTCGGGCAGGCCGATGTCCAGGATCACCAGGTCCGCGCCTTCGTCGGCCAGCCTGCGCAGTCCCTCGCCACCGCTGGCGGCCTGCACGGAGGCGTAGCCCTGCGCGCGCAGCGAGATGTCGAGGAAGCGGCGGATCTGCACCTCGTCGTCGATCACCAGCACGCGCGCCGGCGGAATGGCGGGGACGTCAGCCATCGTCGCGTGGGCTCTCCTGGTGCGGCTGGAGGAGGGGCAGGGTCATGCGCACCAGCGTACCGCGGCCGTCGCGTCCGGGCAGTGCTTCGACGTGGCCGCCGTGCGCGCCGATCATTCCCTGGCAGATGGTCAGGCCCAGGCCGGTGCCCTGGCGGCCGCGGTCGCCGCGCTCCACGCTGTAGAACATGTCGAAGATGCGCGCACGCTCGGCATCGGGAATGCCGGGGCCCTCGTCGATCACCTCGATGCACAGTTCGCCATCGCGCAGGCGCGCGCGCACTTCCACCGCCACGCCCGGTGGGGAGAACCTGGCCGCGTTCTCCATCACGTTGAACACCGCCTGCTCGACCAGCGCCGGATGCACCCAGATCGGCGCCAGGTCGTGCGGGATGTCCAGCTTCAGCAGCGTGTCCGGCTGGTAGCGCTGCAGGCGCCGCGCCGCCGAACCGACCAGTTCGTCCACGCCGATCCAGTCGCGGCTGAGCTTGAGGCCGTCGTGGCCGAGCCGGGTCATGTCCAGCAGGTTCTGGATGTAGCGGTCCAGGCGTTCGCCTTCGACCACGATGGTGTCGAGCAGGGCGCGGCGGTCGCTGGCATCCATCGCATCGGCATAGCTGGAAAGGCTGTCGGCCGAGCCGATCATCGCCGCCAGCGGCGAGCGCAGGTCGTGCGATACCGACGACAGCAGGGCCGAGCGCAGTCGCTCGGTCTCGTTATGCAGGTGCGCGGTTTCCAGGTCGGCGACCAGCCGCGTGCGCAGCGCCGCCTGGGCGATGTCATCGGCCATGGCCTCGGCCAGCTGGCGCTGCTCCGGCGCCAGCCGCGGGTACTGGCGGTCCAGGCGCAGGCCAGCCACGCCGATGCCATGCCCTTCGCCGTCCAGCAGCGGCAGGAACCACCAGTCGGCGCCGGCCAGCGTGTCGGTGAAACGGCCCGCCGTCTGCCCGTGGCGCAGCGCCCAGTCGGCTGCGGCCAGGTCGGTAGCCCCCGGTGCCGCGCTGCCGCTGGTGCTGGTGTCGTGCGCCACCCGTACCCAGGCCGGCGCGTCCAGCGCCTGTTCCAGCGCGACGCGGCCGGCGTGCGCCACCTGCGCGTTGTCGGTCGCGCCGACCAGTTGCCGTCCCAGCGCCTGGCGCATGTTGGCGTGGCGGTTGGCCGCGCGCAGCGCCACCACCTGCATGCGCAGCCGCGACGCCAGCCGCCCGGCCACCAGTGCCGCGGCCAGGAACAGGAACACGGTGATCACGCCCTGGCGCGCGCCGATGGCGAAGGTGAAGCGCGGCGCGATGAAGAAGAAGTTGTAGGCCAGGAAGCACAGCGTGGCCGCCAGCACCGCCGCGCTCATGCGGGTGCGCGCGGCCACCAGCACCACGGCGACGATGAACACCATCGCCAGGTCGCTCAGGCCGATCCAGCGCTCGCCCAGCCACGCCGCCACGCAGGCCACGGCGGTGGCCAGCACCGCCAGCGCGGCATCCCTGCCCAGGTTTTCCGGGTCGAGCGACAGTCCGGCCCGGCGCGCGCTGGCGCGTGCCTGCGGTGTACTGATGATGGTGATCTCGTAGTGCGCGCCGCGCTGGATCAACTGCTGGGTCAGGGTCTGGTTGAACAGCCGCGCCAGCGGGCGTTCGCGGGTGCGGCCCAGCACCAGGGAGGACACGGCATTGTGCGAGGCGTAGTCCAGCAGCACGTCGGCGATGCCGGGCCCGTGCAGCAGTTCGGCGTCGCCGCCCAGGCGGCGCGCCAGCGCGAACGCGGCGTCGATTTCGCGGCGGGTGGCCTCGTCGTGGCGGCGGTGCTGCACCGTCACCACCGTCCACGGCGCATCGCGGCGCTCGGCGATGCGCCGCGCCACGCGCACCAGGTACTCGCTCTGGCCGCCACCGTCGATGGCGACCAGCACGCGCCGCCGCAACGGCAGGTTGCCCTCGCCGCGCGCCGCGCGGGTCTCGCGCAGGCTGCTGTCGACGCGGTCGGCGGCTTCCTGCATGGCCAGTTCGCGCAGCGCGGTGAGGTTGGCCGGCGAGAAGAACGCCTGCAACGCCTGCGCGGCCTGCTCGGGTACATAGACCTTGCCCTGGCGCAGGCGCTCGATCAGCTCGCGCGGCGGCAGGTCGACCAGCACGATGTCGTGCAGGCGGTCGAACACCGCGTCCGGCACGGTCTCGCCGACACGCACACCGGTGATGCGCATCACCACGTCGTTGAGGCTTTCCAGGTGCTGGATATTGATGGTCGTCCAGACATCGATGCCGGCGTCGAGCAGTTCCATGACGTCCTGCCAGCGTCGCTCATGGCGGCTGCCGGGCGCGTTGCGGTGGGCCAGTTCGTCGACCAGCACCAGCGCAGGGTGCCGCGCCAGCACCGCGTCCAGGTCCATTTCCTGCAGGCGGTGGCCGCGGTAGTCGACCTCGCGCAGCGCGACCGCCGGCAGCCCGCTCAACAGCGCGGCGGTGTCGCCGCGGCCATGCGTTTCCACCACGGCCGCGACCACATCCACGCCGCGGCGCAGCTGCTCCTGCGCGCGGGTGAGCATGGCGTAGGTCTTGCCCACGCCGGGCGCGGCGCCGAGGAAAACCGTCAGTTTGCCGCCGGCTTCGCGTTGCAGGCTTTCGGCCAGCGCATCGGCCTGGCGGCTGCGGGGGTCGTTCATGGCCGCGATTGTGCGCCGCGGCCGGCATGCGCGGCATCAAGGCGCATGCGCGGCGGCATCCAGGGCGCGGTTCAGGGCGACCACGTTGACGCGCGGCTGCCCGAATACGCCCCATTGCCGGTCCTGCAATTGCTTCTCCAGCAGCACCTGCACGCGCTGCGGCGGCCAGCCGCGCGCCCGCGCCACGCGCGCCACCTGCAACCGTGCCGCCGCCGGCGAGAGTTCCGGGTCGAGTCCGCTGGCGGATGCAGTGACCAGATCGCCCGGTACCTGCGCCGGCGCGACCCGTTCGCGCGCGGCCGCGGCGGCAGTGGCTTCGGCCACGCGCCTGGCCAGTGCCGGATTGCTGCGCGCCAGGTTGCTGCCGGCGGCGGCCATGGGGTCGTAGCCGGCGGCCGATGGCCGTGCCTGGAAATAGCCATCGCCGACGAAGGGTTGGGCCAGCAGCAACGAGCCGCGCACCGTGCCGTCAGCATCGCGGATCAGGCTGCCGTCGGCCTGCGCCGGAAACAGCGTGCCGGCGATGCCGGTGGCGAGCACGGCGTAGAGCAGGCCGGTGCCAAGCAGGCCGAACAGCGACAGGCCGATGGCCGGGCGCCACAGTGGAGTGTGCATTGCAGGATTCATGTGCCGGACACCAGGACGAGGAGAAGGTCGATGGCCTTGATCGCCACGAACGGCAGCAGCACGCCGCCGACGCCGTACACCAGCATGTTCCGGCGCAGCAGCGCGGTGGCGGTGGCCGGGCGGAAGCGCACGCCGCGCAGTGCCAGCGGGATCAGGGCCGGAATCACCAGCGCGTTGAAGATCAGCGCCGCCAGTACCGCGTTGTGTGGGCTGGAGAGCTGCATCACGTTCAGCGTCGCCATCGACGGGATGGCCGCGGCGAACAGCGCCGGCAGGATCGCGAAATACTTGGAGACGTCGTTGGCCAGCGAGAAGGTGGTCAGTGCGCCGCGGGTGATCAGCTGCTGCTTGCCCACTTCCACCACCGCCAGCAGCTTGGCCGGGTCCGAATCCAGGTCGACCATGTTGCCCGCCTCCTTGGCCGCCTGCGTGCCGGAATTCATCGCCAGGCCGATGTCGGCCTGGGCCAGCGCGGGCGCGTCGTTGGTGCCGTCGCCGACCATCGCCACCAGCCGCCCGCCCGCCTGTTCGCTGCGTATCCGGGCCAGCTTGTCCTCCGGCCTGGCCTGGGCGATGTAGTCGTCCACGCCGGCTTCGGCGGCGATGGCCGCCGCGGTCAACGGGTTGTCGCCGGTGATCATCACCGTGCGGATGCCCATCGCCCGCAGCTGTGCGAACTTCTCGCGCATGCCGTGCTTGACCACGTCGGCCAGCTCGACCACGCCGAGCAGGTGGCGGCCTTCGCACACCGCCAGCGGCGTGGCGCCGCCGCGCGCGATCTGGTCCACGCGGGCCTGCAGTTCGTTCGGCACGTTGCCACCCAGCGCCAACACGTGCGCGGCGATGGCGTCGGCCGCGCCCTTGCGGATACGGCGGCCATCGTCCAGATCGACGCCGGACATGCGGGTCTGCGCGCTGAAGGCCAGGTAGTCCGCTCTTTCCGGCTCACTGGCGGCGCATCCCTGCTCGCGGGCCAGCCGCACGATGGATTTGCCTTCCGGTGTCGGGTCGGCCAGTGAGGACAGCAGCGCCGCCTCGCGCAGGTGCGAGGTCTCGATGCCGGCCAACGGGTGGAAGGCCGTGGCCTGACGGTCGCCATAGGTGATGGTGCCGGTCTTGTCGAGCAGCAGCACGTCCACGTCGCCGGCCACCTCCACCGCCTTGCCGGATTTGGCCAGCACGTTGGCCGCCAGCGCGCGGTTCATGCCGGCGATGCCGATGGCCGGCAGCAGGCCGCCGATGGTGGTCGGGATCAGGCAGACCAGCAGCGCGATCAGCAGCAGCGGATCGACGCGCACGCCGACGAAGCCGGCGATCGCCGGCAGTGTCGCCACCACCACCAGGAAGGTCAGCGACATCGCCGCCAGCAACAGGGTCAGCGCGATTTCGTTCGGGGTCTTCTGCCGGTTGGCGCCTTCCACCAGAGCGATCATGCGGTCGAGGAAGCTGTGTCCCGGCTCGGCGGTGACGCGCACGATGATCTGGTCGGAGAGCACCTTGGTGCCGCCGATCACGCCGGAGCGGTCGGTATCGGCCTCGCGCAGCACCGGCGCCGATTCGCCGGTGACGGCCGCTTCGTTGATCGTGGCCAGGCCCTGCACGATCTCGCCATCGGCCGGCACGAATTCGCCGGCGCCGACGATCACGTGGTCGCCGGGGCGCAGCTCGGCGGCGGCGACCTTCTCTTCGGTAGCGCCGGCCATCGCGGTGGCCAGGCGCCGCGCCACCAGGTCCCGGCGCGCACGGCGCAGCGACGCCGCCTGGCCGCGGCCGCGCGCCTCGGCCACGGCTTCGGCGAAATTGCCGAACAGCACCGTCACCAGCAGGATCGCGGTGACCGACAGGCCGAAGCCCAGCGGTGCGTTGCCGCTGAGCGTGAGCAGCAGTGCCAGCAGGGTGCCGGCCATGACGATGGCCATCACCGGGTTGTGCAGCAGGTGCATCGGCGCAAGCTTGCGTACCGACTCCAGCAGGGCGCGCCGCCAGCCGGCGGCGTCGAGCAGCGGAGGGCGGCGCGTGGCGGCCCGGGAGGCAGGGGCATTCATCGGGAGACTCATGGTTATCGGGTTCCCTGCAGCGCCAGGCCCAGGTGGTCGGCCACCGGGCCGAGGACCAGTGTCGGCATGAACTGCAGCACGGTGAGGACGACGATCACGCAGACCAGGGTCAGGGCGAAGGTCGGGGTTTCGATCTGCAGGCTGCCGGCGCTTTGTGGCGCCTGCCGTTTGCCGGCCAGCTGCGCGGCGATGACCAGCGGGACCACCAGGATCGGGAAACGGCCCAGCACCAGTACCAGCGCGCAGCTCAGGTTCCACCACACGGTATTGGTGGCGAGCCCGGCGAAACCCGAGCCGTTGTTGGCATAGGCCGAGGTGAACTCGTAGAACACCTGGGTGATGCCGTGGAAACCTGGGTTGGAAGTGCCGGCCAGCCCTGGGATGGCCAGGGTCAGCGCGGTCAGGCCGAGCAGGGTGACGGGTTGCAGCAGTACCAGCACGGCAAGCAGTCGTACCTGCGGCGTTTCCAGCTTGCGGCCGAACAATTCGGGCGTTCGACCGGTCATCAGCCCGGCCAGGAACACCGCCAGCATCAGGTACACCAGGAACTGCTGCAGGCCGCAGCCGATGCCGCCCCAGATGGCGCCGACCAGCATGTTGACCAGTGACGCCATGCCGGTCAGCGGGCTCATCGAATCCTGCATGCCGTTGATCGAGCCGTTCTGCACCTGCGTGGTGAGCGTGGCCCACAGCGCGGTGCCGTCCGCGCCGAAGCGGGTTTCCTTGCCTTCCATCAGCAGTGGACTGGCGGCGGTGGCGCCGTGGCCCTCCAGCCACACCGTGCCGAAGGTGGACAGCAGCGACATGCCGAGCATGCAGCCGAACACCAGCGCGCCGAACCGGCGCCGGCCGGTGAAGGCCCCGATCATGAAGACGACCGCCATCGGCACCAGTACGATGCCGAGCAGTTCCAGCGCATTGGACAGCGGCGTCGGGTTTTCCAGCGGGAAACTGCTGTTCGGCCCGTACCAGCCGCCGCCGTTGGCGCCGAGCTGCTTGGCCGCGACCATCGCCGCCACCGGGCCCAGCGGGATCTTCTGCGCCTGCATGCCGGCGTCGGCATCGATCGGCACGGCCTGCGGGCCAGCCGCGAGTGTCGACGGTACGCCCTGCCAGGTCAGCAGCAGCGTCCAGACCAGGCACAGCGGCAGYAGGAAGCGCAGGCACAGGCGCACCACGTCGGCGTAGTAGTTGCCGACCCGGACACGTGCGGGCGCAGCCAGGTCGGCGCCATCGGCCGGCACCTTGGCGAACAGCGCCCGCAGTGTCGCCACGGCCAGGGCGAGGCCCATCATCGGCGTGATCACCTGCAGGCCGGTGATGGCGGTCATCTGCGACAGATAGGACAGCTGTGCCTGGCCGCTGTAGTGCTGCTGGTTGGTGTTGGTCAGGAACGACACCATCGTGTGCAGCGCGGTGTCCCAGCGCAGGTTGGGAATGTGGTCCGGATTGAGCGGAAGCCAGGCCTGGGTCATGAACACGGCCAGCGTCGGCACGGCCAGTACCAGGTTGCCGAGCAGGAAGGCGACGGCATAGCCACGCCAGGACATGGCGCGCTCCGGGTCCACGCCCAGCAGCCGGTACAGCGGCTTTTCGATCCAATGGAACAGCGGGTCGATGCGCATCGGCGTGCCGCGCATCAGCCGCGCCAGGTACAGGCCCAGCGGCCACGCCAGGGCGATGCCGGCCAGCAGGATGACAAGGGCTTCGGTCATGGCGGGTTCCTCAGAACGACTCGGGACGCAGGACCGCGTACAGCAGGTAGGCGGCTGCGACCAGCGCCACCAGTCCGCACAACAGGGAAAGCCAGCCGGGCATGGGAAACCTCGCTTTCGGGACGCCACTCGCGGACGTGCCGGTGGAAGGGCGGGGCGGCGCCGTTGTCGTATGCCGTCGTCCCGATCAGGACCGCTATCGTCCTCCCGAAGGCCGTAAACGTGCGATGCCGCGGAACGGGCGCGGGCGTAAAAACGCCATAAAAATGCGGGTCGGTGGTTCGCGGTCATGGCCGAGGTCGGGGGCCAATATCGCCGTCGAGGCTGCCGTCAGGAGCGGCGGCAGCGAAAAGCCGTCGGGGGCGGTTTTGACCTCGCCTGCCGATGGTTCGAAGGGGTGTCGGCAGGCGAGAGCGGCAACAAAAAATCGCCGGGAGCAGTTTTTTACATCGCTCGTCGATGACCTGAAGGGTTCCCGCCAGGGATGGCGGGAACAAAAAAGCGGCCCGAAGGCCGCTCGCATGTACCCGATGCCGACAGGCCGCTCAGCCCGGCGGCGAAACCGGCGCGCCCGCCGCATCGGCCGGTGCAGCGATGCCCTTGAGCTCGCGGTAACGGGCCAGGGTTTCGGCGATTTCCACGTCCAGTGCCTTGCGCTGCTGCTCAAAGGCCGCCTGCAGCCGCAGCTGGGCGAGCAGTTCGGTATGGCGCTGGCGGATGTCCCCGGCCTGCTTGTCGGTCACCTTCTGCCCGGCCAGTTCGCGGTCGCCGGCGGTGGAGAGCTGGGTGGCCAGGGCTTCGCGCAGGCTGCCCACGTTGTAGATGGCGGTCTTGATGTTGTTGTCGACGATGGCTGCGCGTTCGTTGAACACACGGCGCAGTGCGTCCTCGCTGCCATAGGTGGACAGCATGGCCTGTTCGGTGCGCCGGCGGGTTTCCACCGCCGCCGCGTCCACCTGCGCCTGCGCCGCCGCGAGCTCCGCGTCGGCGCGCTCCTCGACGGTGAGCGCGCGCTGCACCTCGGCGCTGCGCAGGCCGCTGCGCGCGTTGAATTCCTGGCGCGCGCTGTTGACCGCTTCCGGCGGCAGGGTGTCCGAGCAGATCCGTTCGCCGCGGGCATTGTCCCAGCAGTAGAGCTTCTTGCCGGCGTCGGCTGGCTTGTTCTGCGCCAGCGCGGGTGCGGCCAGCGCAGCCAGTACCAGCAGCATGCCAGCGCCGGCGATGGACGGATTCGGCCTCATGGCAGCCCCCTGCGGTCAGCCCGTTGGATTGCTTCCGTAACGGGCCCGGTAGGCCAGCAACGGTTCGCGGTAGCCGACAAGTTCCGGGTTCCCGGAGGCGAATGCAAGCAGGTCGGCGAGGTTGGCCACGGCGATCACCGGGATGCCGGTCTCGGCGGCCACGGCCTGGGCGGCCGAACGGGGGTCGTCCTCGGAGGCGATCTCCTGGCGGTCCAGCGCGACCACGATGCCGGCGGGGATGCCGTTGGCGGCGCGGATGATGGCCAGCGCCTCGCGGATGGCAGTGCCGGCGGTGATCACGTCGTCGACGATCAGGATGCGCTTGCCGGCCATGTCGGCGCCGATCAGGGTGCCGCCTTCGCCGTGGTCCTTGGCTTCCTTGCGGTTGAAGGTCAGCGGCAGGTTGCGGCCGCGGTGCGAGAACTCGCAGGCGATGGCGGTGGCCAGCGGGATGCCCTTGTAGGCCGGGCCGAACAGCTGGTCGAAGGCGACCCCGGACGATTCGACCGCGTCGGCATAGCAGTTGCCCAGCTGGGCCAGCGCCAGGCCGGTGTCGAAACGGCCGGCGTTGAAGAAATAGGGGCTTACCCGCCCGGACTTGAGGGTGAACTGGCCGAAACGCAGGGCGTCGGCGTTCAGCGCCAGCTGCAGGAAGCGGGAACGGTGGTCACTCATTGATGCGCTTTCTTTGTCGTCTATAGAAGGTGTCTAGGGTAAAGCATGGCTTCGGGGAATGCTGGCGCGGGCGGTATGCTGTGCCGTCCCGGCCCTGTCAGCGGTTCTCCATGCGCATCATCAGCTTCAACGCCAACGGCATCCGTTCGGCAGCCACCAAGGGTTTCAGCGAATGGTTCGCCGGCCAGCAGGCCGACGTGCTGTGCATCCAGGAGACCAAGGCGCAGGAGTCGCAGCTGGCCGACCCGCTGTTCCGACCGGATGGCCACCATTGCTTCTACCGCGACGCCATCACCAAGAAGGGCTATAGCGGGGTGGCGATCTGGAGCCGGCGCGAGCCGGACGAGGTGCGCACCGCGCTGGGCTGGGCGCCGTTCGACGACGAAGGCCGCTATATCGAGGCGCGTTTCGGCAATCTGAGCGTGGTGTCTTTCTACATCCCGTCCGGCTCGTCGGGCGAGCTGCGCCAGGGCTTCAAGTTCGAGGTGATGGACTGGCTGCGGCCGATCCTGGACGAATGGCTGGCCAGCGGCCGCGATTACGTGCTGTGCGGGGACTGGAACATCGTCCGCACCGCGTTGGACATCAAGAACTGGAAGTCCAACCAGAAGAACTCCGGCTGCCTGCCCGAAGAGCGCGACTGGCTCAACGGCCTGTGCGCCGACCTGCCCGAGCATGCCGACCCGGCCGGCGGCCGCGGCTGGGTGGACGCCTACCGCGCGCTGCACCCGGAAGGGCAGGACTACACGTGGTGGAGCAACCGCGGCGCCGCGCGCGCCAACAACGTCGGTTGGCGCATTGACTACCAGTTCGCCACGCCGGGCCTGCGCGAGCGCCTGCGCGGCTGCTCGATCTACCGCGACGAACGCTTCTCCGACCACGCGCCCTTCATCGTGGACTACGACCTGTGAGCGAGGCCGCCGCGAAGCGCCGCCAGGGCTGGCGGGAGGTGATGGGCAACCTGCGCCAGCGCAAGGTGCTGGCGATGCTGCTGCTGGGCTTCAGTTCCGGGCTGCCGATCTACCTGGTCGGCAACACGCTCGGCTTCTGGATGCGCAAGGAAGGCATCGAGCTGGACACCATCGGCTTCCTGTCCTGGGTCGGCCTGGCGTACTCGATGAAGTTCCTGTGGGCGCCGATCGTCGACAAGACCGACGTACCGGTGCTGGGGAGGATGTTCGGGCGCCGCCGTGGCTGGATGCAGCTGTCGCAGCTGTTCGCCGGGCTGGCGCTGGTGGGCATGGCACTGGTGCAGCCCAAGGGCGGCAGCGTGATGGTGCTGGGCATGTCCATGGAGCACCTGCTGGTGTTCGGCGTGCTGGCCACGGTGGTGGCCTTCGCCTCGGCCACGCAGGACATCGTCATCGACGCCTGGCGCATCGAGAGCGCCAGCAGCAGCGAGCAGTTGGGCCTGCTGACCGCCTCCTCGGCACTGGGCTACCGCACCGCGCTGCTGGTCACCGACGCGCTGATCCTGATCATCGCCGCGCGCGTGGGCTGGCAGGTGTCCTACGAGATCATGGCGGCGCTGATGGGCCTGGGCGTGGCCGCCGTGGCGCTGGCGCGCGAACCGGCGCGGGCGGTGATCGCCGTGCACGACCAGGCCGCCCGGCTGTGGACGCCGCGTGGCCTGTTCGACGCGGTGGTCGGCCCGTTCGTGATGTTCTTCCGCGAATACCGCAGTGGTGCGCTGCTGATCCTGGCGGCGATCAGCATCTACCGCATGGCCGACTTCGTGATGGGGCCGATGGCCAACCCGTTCTATGTCGACCTCGGCCTGGACGAGGACACGGTGGGCGCGGTGCGCGGTTCTGTCGGCCTGGTCGCGACCTTCTTCGGCATCGCCCTGGCCGGCGTGATCTCGGTGCGCTGGGGCGTGATGGCGGCGCTGCTGGTCGGCGCCATCCTTGGCCCCTGTTCCAACCTTGCGTTCGCATGGATGGCCCATGTCGGCCCGGGCAAGCTGGAGTTCGCCATCGCCATGGCGGTGGACAACCTGTCCAGCGGCTTCGCCGGCACCGCGCTGATCGCCTACATGTCCAGCCTGACCAGCATCGGCTACACCGCCACCCAGTATGCGCTGCTCAGTTCGTTCTATGCGATGCCTGGCAAGGCGTTGAAGGGCTTTTCGGGCATGACCGTGCAGTACCTGGCGCAGGGCCGCACCCTGCTGGAGGGGTACGCGCTGTTCTTCATCGGCACGGCGTTGCTGGCGATCCCGGTGCTGCTGCTGTGCCTGGCGTTGGCGGCGATGCAGGCGCGCAAGGCGACCGCGTCCGGCTGAATGCGGCAAAGGCCGGATGGATCGCGGCAGCGTCCATCGGCCAGCCGTTGAATCCGGTCACCGCCTCGCCGATGATGCGGGCGGGGGGATCCGCCGGACTGCTGGCGGGATGACATGGCCGACGTGATCTTGCGGGATGTCGACCCGCTGCTGCTTGAACGCATCCGCCGCCTCGGGGTGGCGCGCGGCTGGACCCGCGAGCACACCTGCGTGGTGCTGCTCGAACAGGGGCTGTTCGCCGGCGAGCATGAGATGAGCCACGGCTTCGAACATCCCGAAGTGGATGTGCTGTCCGAAGCCATCCATGCCCTGCAGGCACTGCCGGCCGGCGCCGAATTCGGTTGAGTGCACGTCCAACCTGGGGTGGGGCTATGCCCCCGACGCCTCGACGTTCAAGCGCGCGTCTACGCCCTGGCGCCTTGGTCTTCGAGCAGACATCCGTCGGGGAGATAACCCCGGCCTGCCAGACTTCCATGGAGATAGGGGCTTGCTCCGCATGGAGCCTTCCCGGTGAAGCCCGGCACCTGCGACAGCGAACAGGCCGGGCGGGGCCCCCGACCTTTCACGCCGGATGGATCGCGCCAAGGATCCGCGGCCCACGCGCGCCGCTGACGCTGGGCAGGTTGCCCGGGCGTCCTGCCAGGGTTTCGCGCGCCAGCCACGCGAAGCCCATCGCTTCCATGTAGTCGGGGTCGAGCCCGTACGCAGCGCTGGAGACCACCTCCACGCCGGGCAGGCGCGCGGCGATGCGTTGCAGCAGGTGCGGATTGCGCACGCCGCCGCCGCAGACCAGCAGCCGCTGCGCGCCGGGCAGGTGCGCCAGCAGCGCATCCGCCACGGTGACCGCGGTGAGTTCCAGCAGGGTGGCCTGCACATCGGCCGGAGCCAGCGGTTCACCGCCGATCCGTGCGTCCACCCAGTCCAGGTGGAACTGTTCGCGACCGGTGCTCTTGGGCGGCGGCAGTGCGAACCATGCCTCGTCCAGCAGGCGTGCCAGCAGCGCGTCGTCCACTCGACCACTGGCGGCGAATGCGCCGCCGGCATCGAACGCGGTACCGAGGTGGCGCTGGCACCAGCCATCCAGCAACGCGTTGGCCGGGCCGGTGTCGAAACCGCGCAGGCTGCCGTCGCGGGCGAGCAGGCTCAGGTTGGCGATGCCGCCCAGGTTGAGCACCGCCCGGTCTTCGCCGGTGCTGCCCAGCATCGCCAGGTGGAAGGCCGGCATCAGCGGTGCGCCGTGCCCGCCGGCGGCCACGTCGCGGCGACGGAAGTCGGCCACGGTGGCGATGCCGGTGAGTTCGGCGATGCGGTTGGCGTCGCCGATCTGCCAGGTGAAGCCGGGGCTGGACGTGGGCCGATGGCGGATGGTCTGCCCGTGCGAGCCGATCGCCCGCACCTGCGCGTGGTCGATGCCCGCGCGCTCCAGCAGTCCATTGGCGGCGGCGGCGAATGTGATGCCGACCTCGGCATCCAGCTGCCCGAGCGCATCCAGCGATGCGGGTTCGGCGCCCTGGCCCAGCGCGACCAGCGCGGCGCGGGTTTCCGCCTTCCAGTCGAAGGTGTGCCCATGCACGAACCTGCAGCCGCCTTCGACCGGGAACTGCACCAGCGCGGCATCGATGCCGTCGGCGCTGGTGCCGGACATCAGGCCAAGGTACAGGGGCAGCTGCGGATCGACGGGCGCCATGCGGAAGCCGGAAAGAAGAAGGGCAGGGAAGCTTCGATGCTCCCTGCCCTGGTCGTCAATGCGGTGGACCGGCTGTCAGCCGCGCTTGTTCCTGGCCGGAGGCACCGCGGCGCTGGCCGTAGTGGTGGCGGGCTTGTCCTTGCCGGCATCGGCGTACATCAGCTCTTCCATGCCGTGGATGCGCGCCATCGCCGGCGAGGTCTGGGCGCGGAACGCGGCAAGCTCGGCGCCCTTGAGCGGCTCCGGCGGCGGCATGGTCACCGACAGCGGGTTGCGGTGCTCGCCGTTGACGCGGAATTCGTAATGCAGGTGCGGGCCGGTGGCCATGCCGGTCGAGCCGACATAGCCGATTACCGTGCCCTGGTTCACGCGCTGGCCGCTCTTGATGTTGCCGAAGCGCGACATGTGCCCGTACAGGGTGGTGTAGCCGCGGCCATGGTCGAGGATCACCACGTTGCCGTAGCCGCGCTGGGTGCCGGCGAACTGCACGCGGGCGTCGCCGGCGGCCATGATCGGCGTGCCGGTGCCGGCGGCGTAGTCCACGCCCTTGTGCATGCGCATGGTGCCGAGGATGGGGTGGCGGCGCGAGCCGAAGGTGGAGCTCAGGCGCGCGAACGGAATCGGCATGCGGATGAAGCTCTTCTTCAGCGGCCGGCCGTTGAGGTCGAAGTATTCGAACTTGCCGCCGCGCTCGAAGCGGAAGCCGGTATAGGTCTTGCCGCCGGTGCTGAAGGTCGCCGCGAGGATCTTGCTGGTGTCGATGCGTTCGCCTTCGCGCCAGGTCTCGTCCATGACCACGCTGAAGCGGTCGCCAGGCTGCACGTCCTTGGAGAAGTCGATGTCGTACTTGAAGATCTCGTCGGTCATCGTGTTGATGGCCGAGGGCGACAGGCCGGCCTTGAGCGCCGACGCATAGAGCGAACTGCGGATTTCCCCGCTGGCGACCACGGTGCGGGTGGTGGTGACGCGCTCGAGCACCTTCTCGCGGATCTGGTCGCCCTGCAGCGACAGTTCGACGCGATGGCTGGGATCGCGGTCGAAGCGGATGGTGCGCAGCTGGCCGCTCACCGGCAGGTCGAAGGCGATCTCGGCGCCCGGGCGGAGCCGGGTCAGCGCCTCGCGGGTGCCCGGGTAATCCAGCAACTGGTGCATCACCGTCGCCGGCACGCCGGCCAGCTCGAACAGATCGCTCAGGGTCTGGCCACGTTCCACCCGCAGGATCTGCCAGCTGTCGCCGGGGGTCTCGCCGCGCCGGGCCAGGGAAAGGGGCGGCAGCGGCAGGGCCAGGGTCGAATGCGCCGACGGCAGCGGTGCGTCGATGGCATTTGAGAAGCCCGGCACGATGGTCGCCGCCAGCGCGCCGATGGTCGCGAACAGGCTGGCGTGGATCCAGTGGCGGCGCGTCCAGCGTTCGTTGAACGCGGCCGGGAGATGTTGCTTCAGCTTCCGATGCAGGGCGGTGTCGTGCAGGACATGGAGTCGTTCCTGGAAGCGCTGTCTGCGCGCCTGGCCGTGATCGGGTTGGGACATCGCTCGGTTCTCTGGTCGACCCGGATCGCGGGCCCAAACGCGGGTAACATAGTCACCCTTCAATACCGCGTCAAACCATTGAGCCGCATGGCTTTTTGATGAATTGGGCGGTTAACCTGCACTTAACACCCCATGTCTGACGGCGAAGCCGGGAGTTCCTAGCGTGTCCTCGATTGATGAAGCCCTTGCCCTGATCGGCCGCGGTGCCGACGAAATCCTCAAGGTGGATGAACTGCGCCAGCGTCTGGAAAGCGGTCGTCCGCTGCGGGTCAAGGCCGGCTTCGACCCCACCGCGCCGGACCTGCACCTGGGCCATACCGTGCTGCTGAACAAGCTGCGCCAGTTCCAGGATCTCGGGCACCAGGTGATCTTCCTGATCGGCGATTTCACCGGCATGATCGGCGACCCTTCGGGCAAGAACGTCACCCGCAAGCCGCTTACCCGCGAGGATGTACTGGCCAATGCCCGCACCTATGAGGAGCAGGTGTTCAAGGTGCTCGACCGCGAGCGCACCGAGGTCCGCTTCAATTCCGAGTGGTTCGGCAGGATGGGCGCGGCCGACATGATCAAGCTCGCCGGCCAGCACACCGTGGCCCGCATGCTCGAGCGCGACGACTTCGCCAAGCGCTACGCGGCCCAGCAGTCCATCGCCATCCATGAGTTCCTTTACCCGCTGGTGCAGGGCTACGACTCGGTGGCGCTGGAGGCGGACGTCGAGCTGGGCGGCACCGACCAGAAGTTCAACCTGTTGATGGGCCGCGGCCTGCAGGAGCATTACGGACAGAAGGCGCAGATCGTGCTGACCATGCCGTTGCTGGAAGGCCTGGACGGCGTGAACAAGATGTCCAAGTCGCTGGGCAACTACATCGGCATCAGCGAGCCGGCGATCGACATCGTCACCAAGACCATGAAGATCGACGACACGCTGATGTGGCGCTGGATCGACCTGCTGAGTTTCGACATCTCCATTGCCGAGGCGAAGCAGCTGCGGGCCGATGTCGAAGCCGGTGCGGTCAATCCGCGCGAGATCAAGCTGCGCCTGGCGCGCGAACTGACCACCCGCTTCCATGATGCCGCCGCCGCCGAGCAGGCCATCGCCGGCTGGAACGCCGCGGTCACCGGGCAGGGCGACATCACCCAGCTGCCCCTGCAGGAAGTGGCGGTACCGGCAGAGGGTCTGCGTATCGGTGCGCTGCTGACCGCGGCCGGCCTCACGCCGAGCAACTCGGAGGCCTCGCGCAAGCTCAAGGAGCGCGCGGTGAAGGTGGACGGCAATGTCGTCGAGGACGCGCAGGTTGTCCTGCAGCCGGGTTTCGAGGGGTTGCTGCAGGTTGGCAAGCGCACGTTCGCCCGCGTCCTGCTGGTCGCGGCCTGATACACCTCTCTATGGGTGGTGCGGGAATCGGCTGAACGGGAAGAACCCAGAGCAGGAATTCTTTCCGGAACCTCTTCCCAAAATTTGAATCACGCCGTATAGTTCCGCTCCTTCGCAGCCGGCCCCGGTTGGCAGCGAAGGAAGAAGTTGGAGTCACCCTCATCGAGGTGTTGACGGCAACGAAAAGGCTGCCATAATAGGCGGCTCGCTTCGACGAAAGGC
>NZ_JBFTMV010000007.1:0-231366 GCF_056397145.1 Stenotrophomonas sp. 05N423 | reverse complement strand
GGCCCCATTCCAGCTCGCGCTCGATCAGCCCGGCGTAGACCGGCAGGTCGAGCGCCTTCTTCACCAGCGTCGGGTTGGTGGTGCAGTCGACGGGGCGCAGGCGCTTGATGGCGTCGTAATCGCCGGTGTCGGCGACGACGACGGACAGTCCGCGCAGCTGGGCCAGCTTTGATTGGATCATTGCGTGTTCCCGGATCAGGGCGTGGCGCCGTCTTCGGCGACGCTGGCGACGACGGCGGCCGTGTCCTGGTCGAACGTCGGCGCGGCGAACGGATGGGGGCCGGGTGTGCGGCCGAACACGACGGGACGGGCGATGCCGCGATAGCTGCCCAGCAGCGGGTGCGGCAGCGTGGCGATCATGTCCTCGGCCAGCACCTGCGGATGCTCGAACATGTCTTCGACCTTGCGCGCGGCCGCGCACGGCACGTCCTCGCCGAATAGCGCCTCCCACTCCAGCGCGCTGCGCGTGGCCAGCGCGGCATGCAGCCGCGCCAGCAGCTCGTCAGAATGCTCGGCGCGCTTGCGCACCGTGTCGTAGCGCGGGTCGGTGGCCAGTTCCGGCAGTCCGGTCTTCCCGCACAGTGCCTGCCAGAAATGCGGGGTATTGGCCGAGATGTAGAGCCAGCCGTCGGCGGTCGGGTGGATGCCGGTGACGCCGCCCGAGCGCATGTCGCGGCCTACCGCTTCCGGCTCGCCCTCGGCCCAGATCATCCGCGCCGACTGCATGGTCAGCGCGCTGCGCAGCAGCGACACGCCCACGTACTGTCCCTCGCCGCTGCGCTCGCGCTCGTACAGCGCCGAGGACACGCCCGCGGCCACCAGCGCGGCGGCGTAGTAATCCACCACCGAGCCATAGAGGATTTCCGGCGCGCCGCCGGGCTTGCCCTGCATCGCGCACATGCCGGTCATGGTCTGCAGCACCTGGTCGTAGCCGGCCTTGTCGCGCAGCGGGCCGGCCTCGCCGTAGCCGCTGACCGCGCAGTACACCAGCCGCGGGTTGAGCCGCTGCAGGCTGTCGAAGTCGATGCCCAGCCGCGCCGGCACGCCGGGGCGGAAGTTGTGCACCAGTACGTCGGCCTCGCGTACCAGCCGCATCAGCACCGCGCGCTGGTCGGTCTGTTTCAGGTCCAGCACCACGCCGCGCTTGGAGCGGTTGACGCCGAGGAAGGCGCGGCTTTCCGCTTCCAGCGTGGAGGGATACTTGCGCAGGTTGTCGCCGACCGGCGGCTCTACCTTGATCACTTCCGCACCCTGGTCGGCCAGCAGCGTGCAGCCGTAAGGGCCGGCGATGTAGGCGCTCAGGTCGAGCACGCGCACGCCGCTGAGCGGACCGGTGGCGCCGGTGCGGCGGGCGATGTCGAAGGGGGAGGGGCTATGGCTTCCTGACATGGGGTGCACTCGATTCCTTGATTGCAGTTTCCTCCGCGGCGCCGGGAAGAAACATATCGTGCGGGTATTTTCAGCGAGGACTTAAAGCGGCGAATGGGCCGTGGGCCGGCGCCCTCACTGCGTCGGCGCCAGCGACAGCCAGGTCAACCGCCAGGCGCCGTCCTCGCGCCCGCCGCAGCGGTAATACGGTTCGAACACCAGCGGCGCGCGGCACTCCAGCCGCATCGTCACCGGCGCGCCTTCTCCGCGGTCCTCGCCGACCTGCAGCCACTTCGATGGATCGCCGGCCGGCAGCTTCACCGTCTCCTCGGTCCTGTAGCCGTCGATCAGCCCCGTGGCATAGACCAGCGGGCCATGGGTGAGGCCGATGTATTCCCAGCGCAGCACTTCCTGCGCCACCGGCGAACCGTCGGGCGCGCGTGATTCCTGCACGTTGATGTTGGCCGCGCGCTGCAGCTGCGGCCGCATCGGCAGGGCCACGGTGACCATGTCGCCTTCCTGCCATTGGCGCAGCAGCTGCACGAAGCCGTCTTCGCCGGCCTGCACCGGCATGTCGACGCCGTTGACCTGGATGCGGGCGTCCTCGGCCCAGGCCGGGATGCGCAGGCCGATGCCGAAGGTGGCGCTGTTTTCCGGCAGCACCCGCAGCGTGACCTGGCCGTCGAACGGATAGCGCGTCTGCTGCCGCAGCGTCACCGCGCCGGCCTCGGCGTGGTGCAGGGTCGCCTGCCCGGCGCCGTACAGGTTCACCCGCAGGCTGCCGTCGGCGGCGGTGCCGTAGGCGATCTGCGGCAGTTCCTCCACCGCCATCGCGCCGGAGGATTTGCAGCAGCGCCAGTACGTGGTGTGCACGCGCCTGCCGTTGGGAAAGGTGTAGTAGCACCAGTCCTCGCCATTGGGCGCCATCGCCGCCAGCAGGTCGTTGTACGCGGTGCGCTCCAGTTCCTCGGCATGACGCGCATGGCCGGTGATGGCCAGCAGTTCGCGGTTGAGCTGCATCCACGCCAGCACCGAGCAGGTTTCCACGTAGGCCTGCGGGAAGAACGTGCGCGGGGCGTTGAACACCTCGCGCGAACGATGCGCCACGCCGCCCCATGGGCCACCGCCGAGGGTGAGGTGCCGGTCGCGGATGTTGTGCCACAGGCTGTCGACGGCGACGCGGTAGTCGTCCTTGCCGGTGGCCTTGTACAGCTTGGCCAGGCCGACCAGGTTCCAGCACAGCTGATAGGCCTTGCCGGTGGCGATGAAGGCCGCGTCCTCGCCGGCCAGCGCCTTGTCGAGCAGGGCCAGGCGCGGATTGGCATTGGCCTGCTGCAGGATGGTCTCGGCCAGGGCGAGGTAGCGCGGCTCGCCGGTGACCAGGTACAGGTCGGCGGCCGGGTCCAGCAGCACCGTGGCCGACATGCCGTGGTGGTTGCCGAGCGTGGTGATGTCGATGCCCGCTTCCAGCGCCTGCCAGCACAGGTCGGCGATGCGGCGCGCGGCCTGCAGGTAGCGGTCATCACCCAGCGCACGCCAGGTCTCCAGGAAACCCAGGATCAGGTAGCTGTGGGTCCAGATGTCCCAGGTACGCAGCGCCGGTTCGCCGTTCCAGCTCTCTGGTTTTGGCGGCTGCGGCACCGTGAAGCGGCGGTCGGCGGCGTAGTTGCCGAGGTAGCCGTCGGCGTCCTGCTGGCTGATCAGCCAGTCGGCGACGCGGCGCAGATGGGTTTCCAGCTGCGGTTGCCCGCCCTGCGCGACCGCGCGCGCGGTGGCCGACAGCCATTTGCCGGCGTGCTCGCCGTACCAGTCGCCCTCCTGGTTCTGCCGTTTGTGCGCCTGGCCGAAGATGCTGATCGACGGGCTGTCTTCATCGACGATGAAGTGGCTCAGCCGGCCGCTGCGGTTGGCGGCCAGCATCTGCCCGAACAGGCCATCGAGCCGCACCGCCGCGGGGGCGGCCAGCTGCTGGCCGCAACCCATGGCCGCGCTCATGTCGCGTCCACCACGCAGCGGAAGCCGAGCATGCCGCTGCGGTCCTTGGCCGGCGCCATCAGCAGGTACTTGCCGTGCTGGTCCAGGCGCCAGGCCTGCGGGAAGTACCAGTGCGAGGTCTGCGGCTGGTAGCTGGAACCGCCGCGCAGGATCGCCGCGCGGGTGTGCTCGTCGACGAACTCGTCGGTCCACTGCCACACGTTGCCGACGAGGTCTTCCACGCCGAACGGGCTGGCGCCGCGCGGGTGCGCGTCGACGTCGTCCGGCGGCAGGATGCGGCGGCCGCGGTTCACGCGCGGCACGCGGGTCTGGTCCCACTCGTTGCCCCACGGGTACAGCCGGCCATCGTCGCCCTGCGCGGCGTACTGCCATTCCCATTCGTGCGGCAGGCGCTTGCCGGCCCAGGCGGCGTAGGCGCGCGCGTCCTCCAGCGACACCCACGTCACTGGCTTGTTGTCCCAGCCGGCGCGCGGCGCTCCGTCCACCCAATGGGCGAGGAAATTGATGTCGTCGGCCGGGTGGTAGCCGGTGGCGTCGATGAACGCCTTGAACTGCGCATTGGTGACCGGGAAGCGGTCGATGTGGAAGGACGCCATCTGCATGCGCCTGCGGTGGTGGCGGCGCGGACAGTCTTCCCATGGGAACTGCACGTCCTGGCCGGCCCAGTTGAAGCCTTCGATCTCCACGCCGCCCACGGCGAACACGAACTCGCCGGCGGGAATGGTGACCATGCCCTGCGGCGCGGTCGCCTGCGGGGCAGTGGCGGGGATCCCGCGCAGCTGCTGCGGGATCGCCTTCCATGCACCGGAATGGCTGTTGAGCGGCCGTTCGGCGCGTTTGGCGGCCTCGGCCATGAACGCATCGAATCCGTCGAGCGCGACCCCCGGCCGCACGCTCAGCACCGCACCGAAGCCGCGCGCTTCCATCGGCAGCTCGATCACCGCCACGCCATCGCGCACCGCCGGCGACAGCGCCGTGCCATGCCATACGTCGTAGTAGCGCGTGCCGTCCACGTGCGGCAGACCGATCTGCTCGCCATCGACCGCGTACTCGTTGCGGTTGATGAAGGTGTGCAGGCACAGGCCATCGCCCGGGAACCGGCTGGCGAAGATGCCGCCCTGGTAGCAGACCTGGTACGGCTCCCAGTCCATCGACACGACCAGCTGCGGGAACTGGCGGTAGATGGCGGCGATACGGCGCAGGGTTTCGCCGTCGCGCGGCGTGAACTGGTTCCAGATGCCCCAGATGTTCTCCCAGGCGTTGTAGCCGATGCCGTTGAAGAAGCAGTACTGCAGGTCGTGGTTGCGGTTGCGGCCCCAGCGGTTCTCGTAGTTGACCATGTGGCGCGGCTCCAGCCACTTCCACTTGGATACCGGCGGCACCGGGCCGTCCGGGGCCTTCTTGCCCCAGCTCTGCACGTTCCAGATCAGCTGCTCTTCCGAGCTGATGGTGGACTCGGGCTGCACCACCACCGGATTGCCGTTGGCGTCGCAGGCGTCGAAGAACGCGCGCGGCACGCCGTTGAAGGTATCGCCGTTGATGCCGTCGGCGCCGGTGGCCTTGATGATCCCGGCCATGCCGTCCCAATGGGTGACGCCCGGGTCGCGGGTGCCGTGGTCCCACGGCTTGGCCGGCAGGAACACGCGCACGCCGCGCCTCTGGAACGCCTGTACCGCGGCCTTCAGGCCCTCGATGCCGCCGGGCAGCGTATGCGCCAGGTCGAACTGGTTGCGGTCGTCGATGCCGATGTTCGGGTAGATGTACCAGATCAGCACCGAGTCCAGCCCGCCGAAGCGCCCGACCAGGTCGTCCAGGTACCTGTCCACGGTGTACTGCGCGGTGTCCACGTCGAAGAAGTAGCGGTCCTCGACCATCATCTGCGCGTGCACGAAGTTGCGCTGCGCCCACTGCAGCTCGGGACGACGGTAGTTCGCGTCGGTGTAGCCGATGCGCACCAGGTGCTCGCGGCGCCAGTCCTTCAGTTCGGTCAGCCAGTCGGCGGCGCTGGCGTTGGCGTCGATCATCCAGCTGCCGATGTCGGCGAACGGCCAGGCCGGCGCCTTGCCCGGCGTGGGGAGATAGCGGCCGGTGGTGACGTGGGAGAACCTGTACTCGGTGGTGATCGCCTCACGCCCGTGATCGGTGGCTTCGTTGTCGTAATCGGGCGTGGTGTACGGCGTGGTCATGGCATTCATCCAGCGGAAAACAGAAAGGGTCAGAGCGCGCACCATGCCGCCAGCGCGGCATGGGCGTCGGCGCCGGGAACGCGCGCGGCATCGGCCAGCAGGGCGGCGACCTCCGCGTGGCCGGGGATGCTGGCCTGCGCGCCCAGCCGTGTGCAGGCCAGCGCGGACGCGGCGCTGGCGGCGAGCAGCGCCTGCTGCAGTGCCTGCCCGTGCGCCAGCGCCGCCACCAGCGTGCCGCAGAACGTATCGCCGGCGGCGGTGGTATCGACCGGAACGATGGAGAACGCCGGCTGCAGCAGGATGCGGCCTTCGCTGCGCGCCAGGCAGCCGCGCGCGCCGAGGGTGACGATCACGCAGGGGACGTCCAGTCGCGCCAGGCCGGTGGCCAGGTCCGGCGGATGGCCGGCAACCATGTCCAGTTCGCCTTCGTTGACGATCAGCAGGTCCAGCGCGGCCAGCAGCGCGGCCGGCAGCGCCTGCGCCGGCGCGGCGTTGAGCGCCACCTTGACCCCGGCCGCGCGCGCGGCCCGCGCGTGGGCGAGCACGGTGTCCAGCGGCGTCTCCAGCTGCAGCAGCAGCCACTGCACGCCATCCAGCGCCGGCAGGTGCGCGGGCTGCAGCGCCATGTTGGCGCCGGGGGCGACGGTGATGGCGTTCTCGGCATCGTCGGACAGGCAGATGAAGGCGGTGCCGGTCGGCAGCTGCGCATCGCGCACGACGTGCAGCTGCACGCCGGCATCGACCAGCGAGGCTTCGATGGGGCCGGCGAAATCGTCCTCGCCCACCGCCAGCAGCATGCGCGTGCCGGCACCACCGGCCCGCGCGCAGGCCACGGCCTGGTTGGCGCCCTTGCCACCGGGGAAGGTGCGGAATCCACGGCCGAGCACGGTCTCGCCTGGCGCCGGTACATGCGCGGCGCGCACCACGAAATCGAGGTTGGCCGAGCCGGCGACGAGGACGGTGCGACTCATGGAATGGCCTGGTAGACGAGGTTGTAGAAGCGGGTCGAAGGCGACGCCAGCGGCCTGTCGCCGCCGGGCAGGTATTGCAGCATCAGGATCGCGACCAGATGTTCCTTGCGGTCGATGGTGAAGTAGGTCGAGGCGGCGCCGGACCAGCCGAACTGGCCGACGCTGCCCAGCCTGCCGCGCGCGGCAGGATCGGTGACGACATAACCGCCCAGCCCGAAGCCCTCGCCGGGTCCCTGGCCGGGTACCACCGGCTCGAAACCGCCGAGCTGGTCGCTCATCATCAGATCGATGGTCTTGCGTGACAGCAGCTGCTGTCCGTTGCCGCGACCATCGTCGAGCAGCATGTGCGCGAATTTCAGGTAATCGGCGGCGGTGGAATACAGGCCGCCAGCGCCGCTGTCGTAACCCTTCAGGCGCACGCCGGGGCTGCGCGCGCTGGCCGTGTCGGCCACGCGCAGGCTGCCGTCGTCGTTGCTGGTCGGCAGCTCGACCACGCGCCCGCGCTGCGCGACAGGCACCTCGAAGCCGGTATCGCGCATCGCCAGCGGGTCGAAGATGCGCTGCTGCAGGAACTGCGCGAACGACTGGCCGCTGACCACTTCCACCACCCGCGCCAGCAGTTCGGTGTTGCTGCCCTCGTAATGGAAGTGCGTGCCGGGCGGATCGGCCAACGGCAGCGTGGCCAGGCGGGCGGCCGCGTCCGCCAGCGAGGTGGCGCTGTCGACGTCGGCGGCGGTCAGCCGCTTGGTCGCCACGCGATGCGCATCCGACGCCGCGGCGAAACCGCTGGTATGGGTGAGCAGGTGGCGCAGGGTGATGGCGCGCGGCGCCGGTGCGAGCTGCGGGTGCTCCAGATCGCCGCCGATCACCACCTGGCGGTCGGCGAAAGCGGGCAGGTAGCGCGACACCGGGTCGTCCAGCGAGAGCTTGCCTTCCTCCATCAACATCAACACGGCGGCCGAGGTCACCGGTTTGGTCATCGAATAGATGCGGAAGATGTCGTTTTCCCGCATCGGCCGCAGGCCGGCGCTGTCGGCGTGGCCCCAGCGGCCATGGAAGACGACGCGGCCCTGGTGCTCGACCAGGGCCACCGCGCCGGGAAACCTGCCGGTACCGGTGCTGGCCTGCAGGAAGCCGTCCAACCGCTGCCAGCGGTCGTCGGCATGGGCCAGTGTCGAGCCCAGCAGGAGCAGGAGCGCCGCGCCGTACCGCCATGCATGCGCGGCGCGCGGGGGCATCGGGGATCTGCGCATGGCGGGCGCTCCTGCGTGCATCAGCGGAAGGTATACGAATAGCTCAGCGATACCACGCGGCCGCGACCGGCCCAGTAGTTCTGCCAGCCATCGCCCTGCGAGCCGCTGAGGATGTAGTACTTGTTGAACAGGTTGTCCACGCCCAGCGAGAACGTGCCGAAGCGCCCGGAATCATAGTTCACGCCCAGATCCCACAGCGTGTAGCCGTTGATCTTCTCGTCGTACTTGTACTTCTCGCCGTCGTACTCGCGCACGGCCGAGCCGGTCAGGTGGCGGTCGCGCAGCATGCTGGCGCCGAGCGTGGCGTCGACGTTGGGCAGCGGCTTCCACACCAGGGCCGCGTTGATCTTGTCCGGCGTGGCGTCGAAGATGCCCAGCGGTTTCTTCAGCGGGCCGGCGTCGTAGCGGCCCTGCGGGTCCGGGCCCCAGAACGAGGTCCAGCCGCGCAGGTGCGTGTACAGGCCGGTGATCTTGAAGCTGTCGTTGAAGCGGAATTCGCCGGTCAGCTCGATGCCTTTGATGTCGGTCGGGGCGCGGGTCATGATGAAGTCGCTGGTCAGCGGATCCACTTCCAGCGAGGCACCGAAGTCCGACGTGGAGTGGTACCAGCTGCCGCTCAGCGCGCCGCGCGAACCACGCCAGTTGAAGCCCACGTCGATGTTGTCGACGATGATCGCCTGCAGGTCGAGGATGCCCTTCACCGACTGGCCGGTGTAGTTCACATTGCGCAGCGGAATGCCGATGTCCGGCAGGGTGAAGCCCTTGCTGTAGGCGCTGAACAGCGAGAACTGGTCGGTGACGCGCCAGATCGCGCCGAAGTTGGGCAGGTTGGCGGTGTAGTCCAGGGTGCCGCCCTCGACGAACACGCTGTTGCGGTAGGCCACGGTGGTGTAGCTGTCGACGTCCAGTTCGCCGTTCTCGCGGCGCAGGCCGCCGCTGAAGGTCACCGGGCCGACGTCCCAGGACAGCTGCGCATAGGGCGCGACGCTCCGGTAGTCCATCGGCGGCACCCACACGCGGTCGGTCATCACCAGGCGCTGTTCGGCCACGTCCTGCACGAAGTCCACGCCGGTATGCAGCTCCAGCCCCTCCGCGCCGAAGATGCCGGGTCGCGTCCACGAGGTGCGCAGGCCCTTCTTCCGCGACTGGATCTCGGACTGGTCGAAGATGCGGTCGGCGTCGTCGGCCGGTGCCGGCTTGACCAGCTGCCGGTCGGCGCCGTTCTCGGGCAGGAAGCGCATGCCCTGTCTTGCCTGGTAGCCGACCAGGTCCAGCGCGCCGCCGAAGAAATCGCTGTGCGTGTACTGCAGGCTGTACTGGATGAACTTGTTGAGCGCGTCGTGCTGGCCGTCGATATGGCCCTTGACCGATGTGTTCGGCACCGGCGTGTCGCAGGGCGGCCAGTCGTGCGGTCCCTTGCAGCCGACCAGCTGGATGTAGTCGCCGTTGCCGCCGATGTTGAAGTTGCTGTACGTCGCCTGCAGGCGCTGCTCGCCGTCCTGCCCGAAGTTGTAGCCGCCCTTGAGGTAGAGATTGCGCGACTTCGAGTCGGCCAGCGAGCCGCTGGAATTCATGCCGATGCTGCGGCCCTTCGCGTCGTAGGCCATGCCGCGCTCCAGCTGCGAGGCGCTGGCCAGGAAGTCGTAGTCGTCCTGCTTGATGGCATGGCTCAGGCCCAGCTTCCAGCCCATGCTGTCGTCGCGGAACTGGGTCTGGTAGCGGGCGTTGACCGTGGTCTCGCTGCCGGTCTGCTCGGGAACCTTGGAGATGTAGTTGATCACGCCACCGGTGGCGCCGATGCCTTCGGCGGCGGACGGGCCGTTGATGACCTCGATGCGGCCGATCACGCCCATGTCGGTGAACGTGCCGTTGCGGGTGCCTTCGCGCAGCGGCGAACCCTGCGGAATGCTGTCGAACAGACGCAGCGGAATGCGCCCGCGCAGCGACTCGCCGGAGTTGGTCATCGCCTGCGACGACTCCGCATAGCCGGGAATGGTCCGCGCCAGCACCGCGGTGTTGTCCTCGGTGATGACCAGCGACTGCCGGATCTCTTCCGGGGTGATGATCGAGATCGCGCCGGGGATCTTGTCCACCGCCTTCGGCGCGCGCACGCCGGTGACGATGACCCGGTCCAGCTCGGTCGCCTTGTTGTCCTGCTTGTCCGCCGCCTGCATCTGCTGGGCCTGCACGCTGCTGCTGACAGCCGCAGCCAGGACCCATACCCCCAACCCCGCCGGTACCTTCTTCATGTTCTTCATCTCGTTGTTGTTCTGGACAAGAAGCGAATTGGACTGCAGCCGCGCGATGCGGCATTCGGATATTCCGTTGGCCTGCCGCATCCCTCCCGATGCGGCCCCCTGGCGAAGCCAGCCTAGGAGTGGCGGAGCAGGCATTGAAGGCGGGCGGCCTAGCTTCAGACATGAGGTTTTGTTGCTTGAAGCAAGCGGGGCTTCTCTCCCGCAGCGCAACAAGCAACTTTCCTTTGGCATCGCATGACGGCACCGGTGGGTACCAGGCAGAAGAAAACGGCGCCAACCTTGCCTGTGGCGCCGTTTCCGGAGGGGCGGGGGCTCGGGGGGGCATGCGGCCGCGCCTGGCCTCCTGGAGGTGCCGCTTGTCGGGCAGGTGGCGCCCAGCCTGTTGTCGCGGCCGGCGCCATTGGCGGCCATGCAGGACGGCACATGGCCCGATGCGTACCCCTCTCGTCATGCGCATCTTTCCCGGGCCGCAGGATGGCGCGGGCAGGCGAAAGCCGGCGGCGCCCGTTGCCGGGGCGCCGCCATGGAGCGGTCAGAACGCGATGGTGTGCGAGAGCGAGATCACCCGGCCGCGTCCGGCCATCCAGTCGTCGTTGGCGTTGCTGGCCTCGGAGGTGGTCAGGATGTACTGCTTGTTCAGCAGGTTCTCCAGGCCGAGGGTCAGCTTGCCGAAGCGGCCGGTGTCGTAGTTCACGCTCAGGTCCAGCAGGGTGCGGCCGGAGGTGTGCTCGGCGCCGCTGCGGCCCTGGTTGATGGTGCGCGCGAGCAGGGTGGTCGCGCCCAGGTTCAGGTCGGCCTGCGGGGCGAAGCGCCAGAACAGGTTCATGCCGATCTTGTCCGGGCTGACGTCGTTGGCGCCCATGCGCTTGTCCAGCGGCCCGTTCCTGGTGAACCAGGTCTTGCCGACGATGTGCGAGTACAGCGCGCTGAGCTTGAGGTCGCTGCTGAAGTCGTAGCTGCCGGTCAGTTCGATGCCGTTGATGCGCACCGGGCCGCGGTTCATGACGAAGTCGCCGGTGACCGGGTCGGTGCTCAGCGAGACGCCGAGTTCGGAATAGCTGCGGTAGTACGAGGCGCTGGCCGAGGCGTTGCCGCCGCGCCAGTTGAAGCCGATTTCCTTGTTCTCCACGATGATCGGCTGCAGGTCGAGGATGCCGTCGACCTTGTAGCCGGGCTTGTTGATGTTGCGCAGCGGGATGCCGACGTTGGGCAGGCTGAAGCCCTCCGAGTACGAGGCATAGGCCGACAGGGTGTCGGTGAAACGGTAGACCAGGCCGGCGTTGGGCAGGGTCTCGCGGTACTTCAGGGTGCCGCCTTCGACGAACACGCGCTTGTTGTAGTAGGTGGTGGTGTAGCTGTCCACGTGCAGCTCGCCGCTCTCGCGGCGCACGCCACCGCTCAGGGTGAGGTCGCCGATGTCCCAGCTCAGCTGGGTGTAGGGCGCGGTGGAGGTGTACTCCATCGGCGGCACCCACACGCGGTTGGTCAGCGCCAGGCGCTGGTCGGTGGTGTCCTTCACCCGGTCCACGCCGACGCGCAGTTCCAGGCCGTCCACGTTGAACAGGCCGCCGCGGGTCCACGAGGTGCGGAAGCCCTTCTTGTCCGAATTGACCTCGGACTGGTCGATCAGCGTGCCGATCGGCGCGATCAGCGGATCCTGGCGGTCGGCGCCGTCTTCGGCGGGGTAGCGCATGTGCTGGTCGGCGCGATACGCATCGGCCAGCAGGGTACCGCCGAAGAAGTCCGAGTGGCTGTAGGACACTGCGGTCTGGTTGAAGTCGTTGAACTCGGTCTTGGCGCCGAGCGGCGTGCCGTGCACCGAGGTCGAGGTGACGTTGTTGGCGCGGTCGCCGATCACGCCGGTGTAGTTGCCCTTGCCGGTCAGGTTGAAGCGGCTGACCGACACCTGCAGGCGCTGCATGTCCGCTTCGCCGAAGTTGGTGCCCAGCTTGAGGAACAGGTTCTTGGCTTCGGAGTCGTTGATCGTGCCCGAACCGCGCATGCCGATCTTGCGGCCCTTGCCGTCGTAGGCCATGCCGCGGTCGACGAAGGACGTGGCCAGCAGCAGGTCGTAGGCGTCTTCCTTGTGGCCGAAGGTCAGGCCGACCTTCCAGCCGTCGCTGTCGTCGCGGCCCTGGGTGCTCCAGCGGGTATTGACGCTGGTGTGGCTGCCTTCTTCCGGAGTCTTGGAAATGTAGTTGATGATGCCGCCGGCCGCGCCGACGCCTTCGGCGGCCGAGGGGCCGTTGACCACTTCGATGCGGCCGATCACGCCCAGGTCGGTGAAGCTGCCGGCGCGGTTGGTCTCGCGCAGCGGCGAGGTCTGCGGGATGCCGTCGAACAGGCGCAGCGCGATGCGTCCGCGCAGGGTTTCGCCGGAGTTGGTCAGCGCCTGGGTGGATTCGGAGTAGCCCGGGATGGTGCGCGAGAGCACCGCGGTGGCGTCCTCGGTCAGGCTCAGCGAGTTCTGCACTTCCTGCAGGCTGACGATGCTGACCGCGCCGGGGATGCGGTCCACGGCCTTGGGGGCGCGCGTGCCGGTGACGATCACGTTGTCCAGGTTGATCGCGTCCTGGTTGGTCGCGTGGGTGGCCGCCTGCTGCGCGGCCGCCGACAGGCTTGCCGTGGCGAGCACGAGGCCGACGGCCATCGACAGGTGCGTCCTGGCCGCGGCGCCGCTGCGTGCGCTGATTGGATGGGTCATGGTTCTCTCTCCCCCCGAAGTGGATTGCGACATCGACGACCGGGGAGCCGCGCGTGCCGGGAAACACATCCGGGCTCGCGCCCGCCGTGCCGGCGTGGTGGCGACTCTCTGTGGAGTCTGGCCACGCATTGGCCGGTCATGGGCGAAGACTAGGTGCGGCTTCATGACGATAGAAGCGCGGATACGTATGTTCATTGCCTAGGGTTTGTTGCCGATCGCAGGCAGGGCGATCGGCGGCCGGCACCGTTCAGGCGCGGCCGGGCAACAGCTCCGCGCGGCTTTCTTCCAGCAGGGCGTTGACCTGGCGGATGCGCACCGACGAACGCGACCAGACCATGCCGATGCGGCGCGGCTCGCAGGGCTCGGGCAAGGGAAGGCGCGCCACCGAGAGGCCCTCCGGCCACGGTCGCGCCCAGTCCGGCACCAGCGAGACGCCGAGGCCGCGGTCCACCATCACCGCGATGGCGTTGAGCGCGTTGAGCTCGAAGCGCTCGCGCGGCACGATGCCGACGCGGCGCAGGTATTCGTCGGCCTGGCGTCCGCCCCACTCATGGCGGTCGTAGCGGATCAGCGGTTCGTCGCGCAGCAGGTCGTGCGGGTCGCGCCCGGCCAGCCGTGCCGGCGCCAGCACCACCATCGGTTCCTCGCGCAGCAGCTGCCAGTCGCAGGTCTTGGGCAGCGAGAACGGCGCCTGCAGCACCATCGCCGCGTCGAGGTTGCCGGCTTCCACCGCGCCGTACAGGTCGGCCGAATAGCCGGGGCGGATGAACACGTTGATCTCGGGGAACTTGGCCACCATCCGCGCCAGGATGTCCGGCACCAGCCCGGCCAGCGCGGTCGGGCAGGCGCCCAGCCGCAGTTCGCCGGCCATGCCGCTCTCGTTGGCCACGCTGCGCAGGTCGGACACGTCGCGCAGCAGGTCGCGCGCGCGCTGCAGGATGCGCGCGCCCTCGGCGGTGACGCTGACCGTGCGTCCGGCGCGCGCGATCAGCGGCGCACCGAGCTCGCGCTCCAGCGTGCGGATCTGCTGGGCGACCGCGGCCGGCGTGATGTGCAGCGAACGCGCCGCCGCAGCCATCGAACCGCGGTCGACCACGGTGACGAACGTGTTGAGGAACTGGGTTTCCACGGCTATGCCCTCTGGATCCGGGGCAACGCTACAGGAGGGCATGGCGCGCGGCATCCGACCAACGTCATGGTCGCGCGCCCGCCGTTCATGTGGCGTCCTGCCGGTAGATGGTCAGGCCCTTGAGCGAGCGCGCCGGCGCCGGGAAGCACAGGCTGGCGAGGTAGCCGATCACGATGCACAGCAGGATCGAGATGCCCAGGTAGAAGTACGGATGCACCAGGTTGAACGACCACGCCAGCAGGGTCAGCGCGATGCTGCCGGCGATGCCGATGGCCACGCCCGGCGAGTTGGCGCGGCGGGTGAACATGCCCAGTGTGTAGGCACCGGCGAAGCCGCCGCCGAGCAGGCCGGCCAGTTCGATGGAGACGTCGAACAGCGAGTGGATGTCGTAGCGGGAGAGCACCAGCGCCAGGCCCATGCCGGCCAGGCCGACGACCACGGTCATGATCTCGGCGAAGCGCACGCTGCCGCGCTCGCTCGGGTTCTTCGCCAGCTTGTCGTAGAAGTCCACCGACAGCAGGGTCGCCACGCTGTTGATGATGCTCGACAGGGTGGACATGGCGGCGGCGAAGATGCCGGCGATGATCAGCCCGGTCACGCCTGGCGGCAGTTCGGCGGCGATGAACAGCGGGAAGGTGGCGTCGATCGGCAGCAGCGGGTCCAGCCGGCCCGGGTTGTGCCTGTAGTACATCCACAGCGCGGTGCCGATGCTGTAGAAGATGAAGCCGCCGGGGATCATCATCGCGGCGAAGATCCAGATCGAGCGCCCGGCCTCTTTGTCCGACTTGGTTGCCAGCGTGCGCTGCATCAGCACCTGGTCCTTGGGGAAGGTCAGCACCACGTCGAACACGACCAGGAAGATGAAGCCCCACACCGTGGCCTTGGTCAGGTCGAAACTGAAGTCCAGCAGCTTGGTCTTGTGCTCGGCCATGGCTGCTTCGCGGATGCCGTCGAAGTCGGCGCCCAGCGTCCACACGATGAAGCCGATGGCGAAGATCGCACCGCCCATCTTCACGAACACCTGCACGAAGTCGGTCCACACCACCGCGCGCATGCCGCCCATCACCGTGTAGATGATGGTGAACACGCCCATGATCAGGATGCTCCAGACCACGTCGATGCCGGTGATGGTGGCGATCGCCAGCGCCGGCAGGAACAGGATCACGCTCAGCCGGCTGCCGACCTGCATGGCGATGGCCAGCGCGCTGGCGAGCATGCGGATGGCCGGATGGAAGCGGGTCTCCAGGTAGGAGAACACGCTCATCAGGTCCAGCCGCCGCAGCAGCGGCACGATCCACACCGCCACGAACATCAGGCCCAGCACCGCGACCAGGTTGTTGGTCAGGTACTGCCAGTTGGTCTCGTAGGCCTTGGCCGGGATGGCGATGAAGCTGATCGAGCTGGTGTTGGTGGCGTACAGGCTGATGCCCGCGGCCCAGAACGGAATGCTGCGGCCGCCGACGAAGAACTCCGATTCCGAGGCGGTCTGGTCCTTCAGGTAGAAGTACACGCCGATGCCGATCATGCCGACCAGGTAGATGACGATCACGCTCCAGTCCAGCCAGCCGAGCAGGTGCTTGCCGCCCTGCACCTCGGCGTAGTGCACGCCGCCGTCGGCGCCGGTCCAGAGCAGGCCGTTGCCGCGCGCGGCGATGGCCTGCGGCGTCGGCGCGTCCGGTGCGTCGAGCGTGGCCCAGGCGCTGGTGATGGTATGGAAGGTGCGCAGGCGGGCTTTTTCGGCATCGCGCACCAGCATCAGCAGGTGTGCCTGGCCGAGCGCGCGCAGCGAGCCGGACAGGATGTGCCCTTCCGGAGCCGGCGCTTGTTCCCAGCCCTGGTCCACGGTCCAGCGCCACAACGCGTCGCCGGTCGCATCGCCGACGACCGCGTACAGGCCACCCTTCTGGCCCTGCAGCGCCACCAGCCGGCCGTCGGCCGGCCACACCGGCTGCGCCTGCCAGCCGCCGGCCTCGGCCGCCAGCGCATGGCGGTAGAGATGCATCGAGCCATCGGTGCCGGCGCCGGCCACGTACAGCACGTCGCCAAGCGCGGCGACCTGCGCCTGGTCGAGCGCCACCGGCAGCGCGAGCGTGCGCCCCAGCGCCAGTGTGTCGCCCTGCAGGCGCACGCCCTGCAGGCGGTCGCTGCTGTCGGCGGTGCCGCGCAGCAGCCAGGTCTGGCCACCGGCATTGACCGCCATGCGGATGTCGGTGCTGGCCCCGGCCGGCGCCAGCGCCAGCGGCTGCCATGCCTTGCCGTCGCTGCTCAGTGCCCAGGCCTTGCCGGCGGACAGCGCGACGTCGCGGCCGTCGATCGCCAGCAGCCGCGGCTCGGCGGCATCGGCCGGCAGTGGCGCGAGATTTCCCGACGCGACGGTGCTCAGGTTTTCCGCCGTTGCGGTGCCACCCAGCGCCAGCAGCGCCGTTGCCGCGAACAGGCGCAGGCCGCGCAGCAGGCGTCGGGGCGGGGGGGAGGCGGGCACAGCTGCGGGTATTGGCATCGACGTGGCTCGGCAGGACAGGGGGATCAGGCAGCGGGGGACGTGCGGCCGGCGTCGGCGGCCAGCAGTGCTTCGGCGCGACGCAGGAAGGGCAGGTCGATCATGCGTCCCTCGAACAGGAACGCGCCCCGTCCCTGGGCGGCCGCGACCGTGGCGGCGGCGACGATGCGGCGGGCTTCGGCGACCGCCGCGCCGGATACGCCGAAAACCTCGTTGGCCAGGCTCACCTGGCGCGGGTGGATGCAGCTCTTGCCGATGAAGCCCAGTTCGCGGGCCATCGCCGCCTCGGCGCGGAAACCTTCGTCGTCGCCGATATCGGGGAAGGCGCCGTCGCAGGCGAACACGCCGGCCTCGGCCGCCGCCATGCGCAGCGCGAACAGGGTGGCATGGACATTGGTGGCGGTGCGGGCGATACCGTGCGGGGCGAACAGATCGCCCAGCCCGAGCTGCAGGCCGGCCACGCGCGGATGCGCGGCGGCGAGCTCGGCGGCCAGGCGCAGGCCACGCGGCGTCTCGATGTTGAGCAGCAGGCCGATCGGACGCGTGACGCCGTTGCCGGTCTCGGCGCGTTCCAGCGCGGCGGCCGCTTCGCGCACCTGCGCCAGGGACTCGACCTTGGGAATGTTGAGCAGCCAGACCGACGGCAGCGCTACCGCCGCCACGTCGCCGGTGAAATGGGCACTGTCGATGCCGTTGCTGCGCACGATCAGCCGCCGGCCGCTGTCGGCAACCCCGGCCCGGGAGAGGAACGCGGCCACCTGCGCACGGGCGGCGGCCTTGCCGGCCTCGGGGACCGAGTCCTCCAGATCGAATGACAGGACATCGGCCGGGCCGGCCATCGCCTTGTCGAATAGTTCCGGGCGTGCGCCGGGCACGAACAGCTTGCTACGCATGGTTTCCCCTCATCCTGCGGGGCAGTCTGCGCGATTCGGAACGCTGAAAAAGTGTATTCCCCGACATTCATGCGATAGCGTTTGTTTGCAATGACCCCGTCGCTGCCGGCCCGGCACGCGGCGCCAGGACGTAGAATCGCGCCATGAAAATCGCCTCGTGGAACGTCAATTCGCTCAATGTCCGCCTGCCGCACCTGGAGCAGTGGCTGGCCGGTTTCGCCCCGGACGTGGTCGGCATCCAGGAAACCAAGCTGGAGGACCACAAGTTCCCGGACACGCGCCTGCTGGAGCTGGGCTACCGCAATGTCTTCGCCGGGCAGAAGACCTACAACGGCGTGGCGCTGCTGGCGCGCGACCCGATCGAGGACGTGCAGATCGGCATCCCCGGTTTCGACGACGAGCAGAAGCGGGCGATCGCCGGCACCATCAAAGGCGTGCGCGTGGTCAACCTCTACGTGGTCAATGGCCAGGACGTGGGTACCGAAAAATACGCCTACAAGCTGCGCTGGCTGGAAGCGGTGCACGACTGGATCGCGGCCGAGCTGCGCAGGTACCCGAAGCTGGTGGTGCTGGGCGACTTCAACATCGCTCCGGACGACCGCGACGTACACGACCCGGCGGTGTGGAACGGCGACCACATCCTTACTTCCACCGCCGAGCGCGGCGCGCTGGACAAGCTGCTGCAGCTGGGCCTGCACGATGGCTTCCGCCTGCACAACGACGCGGCCGGCGTGTTCAGCTGGTGGGATTACCGCGCGGCGGGGTTCCGCCGCGATCTCGGCCTGCGCATCGACCTGACCCTGGTGTCCGAGGCGCTCAGGCCGCAGGCGGTGGCCGCCGGCATCGACCGCGAGCCGCGCACCTGGGACCGCCCCAGCGACCATGCGCCGGCATGGGTGCAGCTGGCGAAGGACTGAGACAGCGAAGCCCGGCCGTTGCCGGCCGGGCTTCGTCATGCGCTGGCCCGCGGGTCAGCGGATGCTCTTGCGCGTGAACAGGTTGACGATGGCCAGCAGGATCACCGCGCCGAGCAGCGAGAGCAGGAACGAGCGCAGGGTGATGGCGCCGTTGATGCTGCCACCGTTGAACAGGAAGCCGGCGATCATCGCGCCGATGATGCCCACCACGATGTTCAGGATGATGCCCTGCTGCGCGTCGCGGCGCATGATGAGGCTGGCCAGCCAGCCGACAACGCCGCCCACGATCAACCAGATGATGATGCCCATGTCGATGTCTCCTTTCGTCTGTGCACCCGGAGCGGTGCGACCGTCGCAGTCAAGACGATCGGGCGTGAAGCGGCTGTGGACCGGGGCCGCGCGTTGATGGCGCCGGTGCCATCCTGGCGGTTCGGGCAGGTGAGGGTCTGGCAACTGCCGCACGTGCCCGGCACCCGCGGCGAGCCGCAGGCGCGCGAGCTGCTGGCGGCCGAACTGGACAGCACGCCGCAGGCCCTGCCGCTGACCCGCGACGAGCGCGGCCGGCCCTGGCTGATCGGCGAACTGGCGCATTACGGTACCGGCTGGAGCCACAGTGGCGGCCACCTGCTGGTGGCGCTGGGCGAACGCGCCCGGCTGGGCGTGGACCTGGAGCAGCAGCGCCCGCGCCGGCAGATGCGGCAGGTGATCGCCCGCTTCTTCCATCCCGACGAGATCGCCTGGCTGGACGGGCTGGACGATGCCGCCCGCGAGCACTGGTTCTTCCGCGTCTGGTGCGCCAAGGAAGCCCTGCTCAAGGCGCATGGCCATGGCATTTCCTTCGGCCTGCACCGGCTGCGCTTCGCTCCCGGCGAAGACGGCGCCCTGTACCTGGCCTGGTGCGACCCCGGACTGGGCGAGGCCGCGCGCTGGCACCTGCACGAATGGCAGGCTGCGGCCGATTTCCGCGCCGCGCTGGCGTGGTACCCATTCTGAAACCGGCGCGCATGCCGTCGTCGGCCCACATGCCGCGCCCCGACACTGCCAAACTGCGCTGCCCGGCTGGTCCGGGGCGGCGTCCGCGCCGATCTTCCGTGCCTGCGAGGATTCCATGAAGCCCCGTGTTCCCCCCCAGCCGGCGCATACGGCGTCCGCACCGCGCCCGGCCCGCCTGTCCGCTGATACGGGCGCGTGCGCGCTGGCGGCGGCGAGCACCCTGCTGCGCGGCATCAGCCAGGTGATGCTGCAGGACAACCGCCTGGCCGGCCTGCTGTTTCTGGCCGGCATCTTCTACAACTCGCTGCTGTTCGGCGCGGCAGTGCTGCTGGGAACCGCGGCAAGCACGCTCACCGCGCTGTGGCTGGGGGCCGAGCGCGCGAAAATCCGCGCCGGGCTGTTCGGCTTCAACGGCGCGCTGGTCGCCATCGCACTGCTGTATTTCCTGGAGCCGAGCCTGCTGACCTGGGGCTATGTGATGCTGGCGGCGGCCGGCACCACGGTGCTGATGGCGGCCCTGATGAACCTGTTCGCGGCGTGGAGGCTGCCGGCACTGACGGCCCCCTTCGTGTTCACCGCGCTGCTGTTCGTGCTGGCCTGCGCGCGCTTCGGCCAACTGCATTCCACCGGTTCCCTGCCCACCGCCGGCCTGCCGAAAGCGACGGCGGTGGAAGGCATCGTGACCTTCTCGACGGTGGTCGAAGGCCTGTTCAACGGCCTTGCCCAGGTCTTCTTCCAGGGCAATGTCGTCACCGGCGCGCTGTTCGCGATCGGCCTGCTGGTCGCGTCGCGGCTCGCGTTCGTGGCGGCGCTGGCCGGTTCGCTGGGCGGCCTGCTGGTGGCGTGGGGCATGGGCGCGGCCGAGCCGGCGATCCGCGCCGGTGCCTTCGGGTTCAATCCGGCATTGACCGCCATCGCGCTGTACGGCGTGTTCTTCGCCGCCAACGCCACGGCGGCGGGCTATGCCCTGCTGGGCGCGGTCGTCACCGCGGTGGTGTTCGCCGGCGCATCGGCGGCGCTGGAACCGATCGGCATGCCGGCATTGACCCTGCCGTTCGTACTGGTCACCTGGTGTTTCGTCGCGACCGGCCCGCTGTTTCCCCGTCTGCGCGCGCCGTGAGGCGGCCGGTGGCGCTGCCCGGCGGGCGTCGGGGGGCCATGGCGGCCTGCGTCCTCGGGTTGCTCCTGACGCGCTCCCCGGCTCTGCGATAATCCGCGCATGAACGACACCTCCCTACCGCCTGAAGTCGGCAGCGATCTGGCGAACGGCCTGCGGACGATGGGCCTGGACGCCGCGCTGGCCGAGCCGCTGCTGGCCTATCTGGCCTTGCTGGTGCGCTGGAACCGCACCTACAACCTCACTGCGATCCGCGACCCGCGCGAGATGGTCACCCGCCACCTGCTCGATTCGCTGGCGATGGTGCCGCACATCGAGTCCGGCACCCTGGCCGACCTCGGCACCGGTCCCGGGCTGCCCGGCATCCCGCTGGCCATCGCCCGCCCGCAGCTGCGGGTGACGCTGGTGGAAAGCAACGGCAAGAAGGCGCGCTTCCTGCGCGAGGCCGTGCGCCAGCTCGGCCTGGACAACGCCCGCGTGGCCGAGTCGCGCGCCGAGGCGCTGGACGAGCCGGCCGCCTACGACAACCTGACCGCACGGGCCATGGACACCTTGGCCGGCATCGTCGCAGTCGGCGGCCACCTGCTGCGCCCCGGCGGTCACCTGCTGGCGATGAAGGGCGTGCACCCGCACGAGGAAATCGCCGAGCTGCCTGCCGACTGGCGCGTACTCGATGTGCGTCCGCTGCAGGTGCCGGGGCTGGTGGGCGAGCGCCACCTGGTGGTGTGCAGCCGCACCTGAAGGCACCGCGGCCTTGCGCAGGAGCGGCTTCAGCCGCGAATGGGATCTCCCGATGAAGCCTTTCGCGGCTGAAGCCGCTCCTGCGGCAGGCGTGGCTGGCGCGGATTTCCCCGATCCGGCCCCCAGCCCGCATAATGGCCAGTCCCAACCTTCCAGCCCATGAGGCCCACCCGCATGGCTCGCATCATCGCCATCGCCAACCAGAAAGGCGGCGTCGGCAAGACCACCACCGCCGTGAACCTGGCTGCCGCCCTCGCCGCCGCGCCGCGGCGCGTGCTGCTGGTCGACCTGGATTCGCAGGGCAACGCGACCATGGGCAGCGGCGTGGACAAGCGCGAGGTCGCGGCCTCCACCTGCGACCTGCTGCTGGGCGAGAGCAGCGCCGCCGACATCCGGGTGAAGGCGCCGGAAGGCTATGACCTGCTGCCGGGCAACATCGACCTGACCGCGGCCGAGATCCAGCTGATGGAGCAGGAAGGCCGCGAGCAGCGCCTCAAGCGCGCGCTGGCGCCGATCCGCGGCGACTACGACTTCATCCTGATCGACTGCCCGCCGGCGTTGTCGCTGCTGACGCTCAACGCGCTGGCCGCCGCCGACTCGGTGCTGGTGCCGATGCAGTGCGAGTACTACGCGCTGGAAGGCCTGAGCGCGCTGGTGGAGACCATCGAGGCGCTGCGCGGCAGCCTGAACCCCAGCCTAGAGATCGAAGGCGTGCTGCGCACCATGTTCGACGTACGCAACAACCTGGCCAACGCGGTGTCGGCCGAGCTCACCGGGCATTTCGGCGACCGTGTGTTCCGCACCATCGTGCCGCGCAACGTGCGCCTGGCCGAGGCGCCGAGCCACGGCCAGAGCATCGTCGGCTACGACCGCACCTCGCGCGGCGGCGTGGCCTACCTCGGCCTGGCGGGAGAGCTCATCCGCCGCACCGATGAACGCAACAGGGCCGTCAGGGCCGTGGAGGCTGTCTGATGAGCGCTGCGAAGAAACGCGGCCTGGGCCGTGGCCTGGACGCGCTGCTGGGCCCCAAGGGCGCGGTGACGCCGGTATCGGTGGCGGCCGTGGCCGAACCGCAGCCGGGCGAGGTGCTGCGCAAGCTGCAGATCGACCTGCTGCAGCCGGGCAAGTACCAGCCGCGCCGGGAGATGGACGAGGCCAAGCTGGGCGAGCTGTCCGAGTCGATCAAGGCGCAAGGCGTGATCCAGCCGATCCTGGTGCGCCAGATCGAGGGTGGCAGGTACGAGATCGTCGCCGGCGAACGCCGCTGGCGCGCCTCGCGCCTGGCCGGGCTGGACGAAGTGCCGGTGGTGGTGCGCGAGCTGGAAGACCGCACCGTCATCGCGATGGCGCTGATCGAGAACATCCAGCGCGAGGACCTCAATCCGCTTGAAGAAGCCGAAGCGCTGCAGCGGCTGATCTCCGAATTCTCGCTGACCCATGCCGAGGCCGCGCAGGCGGTGGGCCGCTCGCGCGCCTCGGTGTCCAACCTGCTGCGCCTGATCGACCTGCCCATCGGCGTGCGCGTGCTGCTGGAAAGCCGCCGCCTGGAAATGGGCCATGCCCGCGCGCTGCTGACGCTGGCGCCGGAACTGGCGACCAAGCTGGCGCAGGATGCCGCCGACGAAGGCTGGTCGGTGCGCGAGGTCGAGCACCGTGCCCAGCAGTTCGCCGCCGGCAAGGTGCCGGGCGCGCGCAACGCCAAGCCCAAGCCGGCCGCGCCGCAGGCCGACATCGCCTCGCTGGAAACCGAGCTGTCCGAATCGCTGGGCACCCGGGTCGCGATCAACCACGGCCGCGGCGGCAAGGGCAGGCTGGTCATCCACTACACCGACCTGGACACGCTCGATGGCGTGCTGGAAAGGCTGCGTACCCGTCGGCAAGGCTGACGTTCCATCCCTCCCGAGGTGCATGCAAGGCAATGAACCCCACCAAGGTCGACCGCAATCACCTGTTGCGTCTGACCGACCTGCCGAATGTCGGGCCGGCCTGTGAAAAGGATCTCCGTCTGATCGGGATCCGGGTTCCCGCGCACCTGCGCGGGCGCGATCCCTACGACATGTACGCGCAGCTGTGCCTGAAGACCGGCGTGATGCACGACCCCTGCGTGATCGACGTGTTCCTGTCGGTCGTGCGCTTCATGGCCGGCGAAGCGCCGCAGCCGTGGTGGGCCTTCAGCAAGGAGCGCAAGGAAGCCCTGGCCAAGGACCCGTTGACCCTGTAATCCGCGGCGGTGCCGGCGTGCGCCGTTATCATGGACGCGGCGCCCTGCGTCCAACCGCCCGTCGCGTTGCCGCGTGGCTCCCGCCCCCCGCACTTCGGAACGACCTGATGACCGTCCTCGTCACCGGCGCCGCCGGTTTCATCGGCGCCGCGCCATGCACAATCCACGGCGCCATGAAGATTGGCGCGTCGCCACGCGCCAGTAAACCCGCCGCATCGCAGGTTGGACCCCTCCAATGACCCTTCTTGTCACCGGCGCCGCGCCATGCACAATCCAGGGCGCCATGAAGATTGGCGCGTCGCCACGCGACAATAAACCCACCGCATCGCAGGTTGGACCCCTCCAATGACTCTCCTTGTCACCGGCGCCGCCGGCTTCATCGGTGCCTACACCTGCCAGGCACTGGCCGCGCGCGGCGAACGCGTGGTCGGGCTGGACAATTACAACGACTACTACGATCCGCGGATCAAGCACGACCGCGTCGCCGCGCTGTGCCCGCAGGTCGACATCCGCGCGCTGGACCTGACCGACCGCGACGGCCTGGCCGCGCTGTTCGACGAGGTGCAGCCGACCCGGGTGATCCACCTGGCCGCGCAGGCCGGCGTGCGCTACTCGCTGCAGAACCCGCATGCCTATGTCGACAGCAACCTGGTCGGCTTCGTCAACATGCTGGAGCTGTGCCGCCACCGTGGCGTGCAGCACCTGGTCTATGCATCGAGCAGTTCGGTCTACGGCGATTCGGCCACGCCGCCGTTCTCGGAGGACCAGCGCGTGGACCAGCCGCGCTCGCTGTACGCGGCGACCAAGGCCGCCAACGAGCTGATGGCCCACACCTACGCGCAGCTGTACGGCCTGCGCGCCACCGGCCTGCGCTTCTTCACCGTGTATGGCCCGTGGGGCCGGCCGGACATGGCGCCGCTGCTGTTCTCGCGCGCGGTGCTGGCCGGACGGCCGATCGAGGTGTTCAACGAAGGCCGCATGCGCCGCGACTTCACGCATGTTTCCGACATCGTCGCCGGTATCCTCGGCGCGCTCGACCATCCCTCGGAGGACGTCGTGCCGCACCGGGTATTCAACCTCGGCAACCACACGCCGGTGGAGCTGGAGCGCTTCATCGAGGTGATCGCCACGGCCGCCGGCCGCCCCGCGCAGAAGGTCTACAGGCCGATGCAGCCGGGTGACATGGTGGAAACCATGGCCGACACTGCGCGCGCGCGCGCCGCGTTCGGCTTCGACCCGGCCACGCCGATCGAGGCCGGCCTGCCGCCGGTGGTGGCCTGGTGCCGCGATTACTTCGGCGCCGCGGCCTGAGAACCTGCCCACGCTCCTGCTGCGCTCGCCCTGCGGCCCGCGTGCGGTGCTCGCAATGCTCACGTATCGCTTATACGCTGCGCTTGCTCCGCTCCACCACGGGCCGCAGGACTTCGCTCACGACGGATCGTGAGCAGGTTACGGCTCATCTCCCATCAAGCCGCGCGCTGGAAAATGCGCGGTCTTTTCCCTCAGCACGAACGGATCCCCCGCGATGAACCAACCCGCACTTTCGGTGGTCGTCCCCGTCTTCAACGAACGCGACAACGTCGCGCCCCTGGTCGGCGAGATCACCGCCGCGCTGCGCGGGCGAGTGGCGTTCGAGATCGTCTACATCGACGACAACTCCGGGGACGACACCCTGCAGGTGCTGCAGTCGCTCAAGGCCGTCAATCCGGAACTGCGTGTGCTGCACCACGTCAGCCAGAGCGGGCAGAGCACCGCCGTACGCACCGGGGTGAAGGCGGCGCGCGCGCCGTGGATCGCCACCCTGGACGGCGACGGCCAGAACGACCCGGCCGACATCCCGAAACTGCTGGCCGCGCGCGACGCCGCCGCGCCCGGGGTCAAGCTGTTCGCCGGCTGGCGCGTCAACCGCCAGGACTCCGGCTCCAAGCGCTGGGCCAGCCGCTGGGCCAACCGCATCCGCGCGCGCATGCTGCGCGACGACACGCCCGACACCGGCTGCGGCATCAAGCTGTTCGAGCGCGCGTCCTTCCTCGACCTGCCGTACTTCGACCACATGCACCGCTACCTGCCGGCGCTGATGCAGCGCGCCGGCTGGCAGACCACCAGCGTGCCGGTCAACCACCGCCACCGCACCGCCGGCGTGTCCAAGTACAACAACCTCGGCCGCGCCCTGGTCGGCATCCGCGACCTGCGCGGCGTGGCTTGGCTGATCGTGCGCAGCAAACGCACGGCGGTGGAGGAGGTCTGAGCATGGATTTCATGAGCCAGCCGCTGCCGTGGCTGGAGTGGACCGGCGTGCACATGTCGCCGTGGAAGCTGATCGGCCTGACCGGCACCCTGATGTTCGGCGGCCGCTGGCTGGTGCAGTTCGTCGCCAGCAAGCGCCAGGGCAAGCCGGTGATCCCGCGCCTGTTCTGGTACATGAGCATCTTCGGCAGCCTGATGACGCTGAGCTACTTCGTATTCGGCAAGAACGACGCGGTGGGCATCCTCGGCAACCTGTTCCCGACCTTCACCGCGCTGTACAGCCTGTACCTGGACATCCGCCACCGCGGCTGGAAACGGGACAAGGCCGGGCATTGAGCGGTCCGGCGGCGCGCGCGACCGCCATGATCGCGCCGCATCGATCCCGCGGTACGTGCCTTCCGCCACACGTGCGCGAGCCCCGCCGCGCGGCATCGGCCCTTACGATGGAGCGGGCGTGGTTTCCCGCGGCGCGTGCGCGGCGAGCGTCTGTTCCAGGATGTAGGGAATCACGCCACCGGCCCTGAGCAGTTCCACCTCGAGCCGGGTTTCCACCGCGGCCGTGGCCTGCATTGTCTCGGCGCCGCCGGTATGGCGATGGACAATCACGGTGATGGCGCACCGTGGCGCGAGCTGCCCGGCATCGGCAGCCACCTCGATGCGGTCGCCCGGCAGTACCTGCAGGCCATGGGGGTGCGATGCACGCGGCAGGCGCAGCGGCAGGATGCCCATGCCGACCAGATTGGAACGGTGGATGCGCTCGAAGCTCATGGCCAGCACCGCGCGTATGCCCAGCAGGCGCTGCCCCTTTGCCGCCCAGTCGCGCGAAGAGCCGGTGCCATAGCGTTCCCCGGCCACCAGCACCACCGCCTCGCCGGCGTCGGCGTGATGTCGGGCCACCTCCCATAGCGGCGATATCCGTCCCGAGGGCGCGTGCAGGGTATGGGCTACAGGCGCCGAAGGTGCCAGCCGGTTCTCCAGTGCCCTGTTGTGGAATGCCGCGCGCAGCATGACTTCCCAGTTGCCGCGCCGGGAGGCGAACACGTTGAGGTCGGTGCGGTCCTCGCCCTGCTGCACCAGGAAGTCGGCCACCAGGCTGTCGGCCGGGATGGCGCTGGCCGGCGAGATATGGTCGGTGGTGACATCGTCGCCCAGCACCAGCAGCGGATAGGCCGTGTAGTGGCCCAGTTGGCTGCGCTGCCCGGAAGCGGCGAAGGGCGGCCTGCGCAGGGTCGTCGAGCCGGCCTCCCAGGGAAAACGCGGGGACGCCGGTGACCGCAACGCGGACCATGCGGGGTTGTGGCCGGCCTTGCGGAAATCGCGGCGGAAATCGCCTGCCCGGATGGCGTCGGCAAGCACGGCCTGCACTTCCTCGCGGCTGGGCATCAGGTCGGACAGGTAGACAGGCACGCCGTCGTCGTCGACCTGCACCGGCTCGTTCCGCAGATCGCGCGCCGCATCGCCGGCAAGGCCGAACGCGACCACCAGCGGCGGAGACATGATGAAGCCCAGTTCGATGTCCGGATGTATCCGGCCGGGGAAATTGCGGTTGCCCGACAGGATGGCCACTGCCTGGGTGGTACCTGCTTCCTGGGCGTCCCGGATCGGGCGGGTCAGTGGCCCCGGGTTGCCGATGCAGGTGGTGCAGCCGTGGCCGACGATGCCGAAGCCCAGGGCGCCGAGATCCTCCAGCAGGCCGGCGCGTGCCAGGTAGGAGGTGGCTGCCGGTGAACCGGGCGCCAGCGATGTCTTGACCCAATGCGGTACGCGCAGGCCGCGCTGTCGTGCCTTGCGCGCGACCAGGCCGGCGGCGACCAGCAGCGCCGGGTCGGAGGTGTTGGTGCAGCTGGTGATGGCGGCCAGTGCCACCGCGTGCGCGGGCAGGGGGCCGGTCGCCCGTGGCCTGAAGTCTTCCCGGCGCAGTGCGGCGGCGCTGCCGCCATGGTCCAGCAGGTCCTGGGGACGGCGCGGTCCGGCGATGTGCCAGCCGACGCTGTCCAGATCCACTTCGACGATCCGCGTATAGCGTGGGCACGCCCGGGGATCGAACCACAGCCCTTGTCGCCGGGCGTATTGCTCGACCAGTTCAACCTGCGCCGGGCTGCGCCCGGTGGCGCGCAGATAGGCCAGGGTCTGCGCATCGATGGCGAAGAATCCGGTCGTGGCGCCGTACTCGGGCGCCATGTTGGCGATCACGGCGCGGTCGCCGGCGGTGAGCGTGGAGACGCCGGGGCCGAAGTATTCGACGAACTCGCCGGCCACGCCCGATGCCCGCAGGCGCTGGGTGATGACCAATGCCAGGTCGGTGGCCTGGACGCCCGTGCGCAGGGCGCCGCGCAGGCGTACGCCGACGACGTCGGGAATGCGCAGCTGGATCGGCATTCCGAACATCACCGTCTGTGCTTCCAGTCCGCCGACGCCCCAGCCGAGCACGCCGATGCCGTTGATCATGGGGGTATGGCTGTCGGTGCCCAGCATCAGGTCCGGCATGGCCCAGGCAACGCCCTCGTGCTCGGCGGTAGTCACCACCGTGGCCAGTTGCTCCAGGTTGAGGGTATGCATGATGCCGGTGCCGGGCGGATGGACGCGCACCCCGTCCAGCGCCTGCGTGGCCCAGCGCAGGAACCGGTAGCGCTCGGCATTGCGCCGCATCTCGTGGGCCATGTTGACCCGCATGGCGTCGGTCCGGGCATGGACCTCGACGGCCAGCGAATGGTCGACGGAGATGTCCACCGGCAGTGTCGGATTGAGTGCGCGGGGATCGACGCCGGCCTCGGCCAGCGCATCGCGCATGGCGGCGATGTCCACCAGCGCCGGGGTGCTGGTGGTGTCGTGCATGAGCAGGCGGCCGGGCCGGATGGCGATCTCCGCTTCACTGCTGCCATCGTCCAGCCAGTGGCGCAGCGCCGCGAGGGCCAGTATGCGTTCGTCGCCCTCCAGGGTACGGGCGATGTTCTCCGCCAGCAGGCGCAGTACCACGGGATAGGCATGCCTGTTCTCCCCCAGCAGGCCGGGCAGGTCGACCACGTGCAGGCGGCGGCCCGCCAGCCTGAGCTCCCGCGCGAAAGCGTTTCCCGTGCCTGCCATGCGGATTCCCCTGCGCGCTGCGGCTCAGGGCCGCGGCGGTCCCTGGCCGTCCCCGGCGGCCCGTCTGGGAGGATACGGGCCGCCGGGGACGGGGATCAGAACCAGTCCAGCTTGACCAGGAAGCTGGTCGTGCGCGGCAGGCCGACCGCGATGTAGCCGTTGCCTCCGGACCAGTACTGCTTGTCGGTCAGGTTGTCCACGTTCAACTGCAGGGTCAGCCTGTGGTCGCCGGGAATCGTGGTGTTGTAGCGCAGCCCCGCGCTGTGCAGCGTGTGGCCGCTGAGGTAGCCCTGTTCCAGCGGGCCGAGGGCGCGCGGGCCGGTGTAGAACGAGCCGCCGCTGATGCTGAATCCCTTTGCCCATGCCGGGCGATAGTCCAGGTAAGCGCTGAAGGTGCGTTCGGCGGTGCTGTCCGGGACCTTGCCGATCTGCGCCGGGTTGGCGGCCGATTCCTGTTTGGCATCCAGCAGCAGGCCACCGAGGACGACCGACAGCGCCGGGGTGATTTCGCCGGTGACGCTGAACTCGAAGCCCTTGTAACTGGAGCGCCCTTCCTGCACGTACAGGTCCATGCCCGGCGTGGGGGAGGGCAGGCGGAAGCCTGCGGTCGGCACATCCATGTCGAAGTAGGCCAGGGTCGCCATGACGCCACCGAGCACCTCGGTTTTCACGCCGATTTCCCGCTGCTTGCTGACCTTCGGCCCGAACACCTCGCCCGCGTTGACGATGTTGAGGGTAGGCGCGGTTTCGCCCTCTTCCAGGCCTTCGATATAGGAAGCGTAGAAGCTGGTGTGCGGCCGGAACTGCCAGACCACCGATGCCGACGGCGAGGTTTCCTTGGTGCGATAGACGGTCTGGGTCGTGGGCGTGGGGTTGGAGATGTTCTCGTAGTCGGAGCGGCGCGCGCCCAGCACGACCTGCCAGTGCTCATTGAAGCGGATGCGGTCGAACAGATAGAGGCCGTCGTCGCGGGCGTTCTGCGGGCGGAAGCCGATCGCGGGCCGGCTGAAGCGGGTGCGCTGTGCGTAGGTGGACGGGTGATACAGGTTCTGCGGATACAGCAACGACGCCACGCCGGGCGGGTTGACCGGCGGATGTGCCGGGTCGATCAGGACGGCACCGCCCACGGCGCTGTTCTGGAAGCGGTCGTTGCGCATGAAGCCGAGGGTGACTTCGTTGGTGACCGGCCCCATCGGGACCAGGCCGGTGACCTCGGCGCGGTAGTTCTTGTTCACGAAACTCTCGCCACGGTTGAACGAGAGCGAGACGCTGCCGTCGCCGGTGGCCAGATTGCTCAGGGTGAAGATCGGCAATGCGCGTTCGGTGCGCTCGGTCATCGCGCGGCCGGCCTCGATGCTGGCGGCCCAGCGCTCGGACAGGGCGAAGGTCATCTTGCCCATGTAGTTCTCCGCTTCGCCTGCCGTGACCGCCCAGCGGCCGGGCGAGAAGAAGTTGGCCGAGGACGGCAGTGCGGGCAGGGGAATGGAGCCGTTGACCACCTTGGGCATGGCGATGATCGCCTGCTCGGTGGCGCTGCGGGTCAGGCGCTCGTAGTCGAGGAACAGGTTGATGCGGTCGTTGATGCGCCAGTCCGCTGCCAGGCTCTGCAGCGCGCGGTCGCCTTCGACATGGTCGATGCCGTAGCTGCCGAGCTGGCCGCCGACCAGGTTCAGGCGCAGGCCGAACCGGTTGTCCTCGCCGAAGCGGGTGCCGGCATCGAGCGCGCCCAGCAGCTGGCCATGCTCGTTGTAGCTGGCCTGGAGGCTGAAGTTGGGCCTGTGGCCGGCGCGCTTGGTCACCAGGTTGACCACGCCACCCGGGCTGGTGAAACCGTAGTAGAGCGCCGAGGTGCCCTTGAGCACTTCCATGCGCTCCTTGTTCTCCATGGGCATCGCGATCAGGTTGTTGAGCGGCAGCGAACCGTTGAGGCGGAAGTTGCTGCGGTTCTGCATCGTCAGGCCACGCACGGTCAGGTTGTCGGCGAAGATGCCGTTGGTCTGCGAGCGGGTCACGCCGGGCGAGTTCTTCATCACATCGAAGATGCCGGTGGCGTTCTGCGCCTCGATGATGGCGCGCGGGAATACGTTGACGGTGGACGGAGTGTCCAGGATGGTCTGGTCGCGGAAGGCGCCCACCTGGACATAGTCGCTACCGTAGCCTTCGGAGCGGTCGGCATTGACCGTGATCGTGGTGAGGGTATGCGGCTTCTCGGCCGGATTCGACGACGGAGCGCCGGCGGCGGGTGCGTCGGCGCTTGCAGGCGCGTCAGCCGCTGGATCGATCGCATGCCCGCTTGCGGCGACGCTGGACGACAGGGCCAGGCCCATGCCGATGAACAACAGGCTGCGCTTGAAGCCGCATGCAGGCATACCACTCATGTTCAACCTCCCCGATTGGATGGATGGGTGTGCGTTTCAACGACTCGTAAGTTGTCTTCCGAAGCGGGCCCGCCTCGAAGAGGGCTTGGCTTCACATCACCTTGTCATTGTATTTTTATTGTGTCAAGAGCAATTTGACGGGCTTTGACAGGGGAGCCGGCCCGCCTTGCCTCACGCACGCAGGCGTATGGAAGCCCCCGATCCGGGATCCGCCGCGTCCAGCAAATTACGGGATGACCGTTTTAATGAGCATGTTCGGGCTCATGCCTGGATCGAAAAGGTGCCTGATGGCAGGGCAGGAGCGGGCGGAGATCTCGCCCCAGTGGGTAAATTGCACTTATCGAAGATTAAGTACACAATGCCGCATCCCGTTGGACTTCTGTCAGGAATAGGTACATGGACTGGTTTCCCGAAGTCGAGGTGTCCGGCTCGCCCCGCGCACGTGGCCATCAGCAGGGCGTGGCCGTTCCGGAGCGGGTGGCGGCAAGCGCCGCCCTGTATCGCGGGCAGATGGAACGCCGCGGCATCGGTGCGGAAAAGCAGGCAAGCATGGCGCGCGCCTTCATGCCGGTCATCGCCGCCTACGATCCGGCGTATCTGGAAGAGATGGAGGGCATCGCCGAAGGCGCAGGGATCGCTATCGAGGACATCGTGACGATCAACTGCCGTACGGAAATGATGTTCGGCAGCGAACACGCGCGGGCCGAGAAGACCGACGGCTGCACCGGCCTGGTCGTGATGCCGGAGCGTTCGGCTACCGGCCGCCTGCTGCACGCCCACAACTGGGACTGGCGCGAGGAGTGCGTCGATACCGGCATCGTGCTGAAGATCCGTGCCGAAGACGGCAACGACATGCTCACCTTCTGCGAGGCCGGCGCGTTGGCGCGGCACGGCTTCAACCGTGCAGGCCTGGCCATCAGCGGCAACTTCCTGATGTGCGAGCGCGACTATGTGCGCCCCGGGCAGGCGCCGCTGGCATTGATCCGGCGCAAGCTGCTGGAGTGCGGCTCGCTGTCCGCGGCGATGGCCAGCCTGTGGACGCACGACCGCTACTGTTCCAACAACCTGATGCTCAGCCACAGCGGCGGGGAGGCGGTGAACCTGGAGTGCGCGCCCGACGAGATCTTCTGGAGCGTGCCCGAGGACGGGGTGCTGGTGCATGCCAACCACTGGATCACGCCGTCTGCGCGCGCGAAGCTGCGCGACCTCGGCCTGCGCAGCGGCCCCAACTCGCTATACCGGCAGCGCCGCGTCGAGCACGCGCTGCGCACGCATGCCGCGGCCATCGATCTGGACTTCGTGAAGCACGTCCTTGCCGACGAGTACGGCAAGCCGGACAGTGTGCTGCGCTCGCCCAAGCCGGTCAGCTTCGACAGCATCTCGGCTACGGTCGCCACGACCCTGATGGATCCCGGGGCAGGGCGGATGTGGATCGCGCGCAAGCCCTACGAGGGGCGCGAGTTCGTCGAGTACCGGCTGTGAGGCGGATACGGGCCATGACGCGGAGCACATCGACTTGCTGAAGTACGCACTGAACCGGCTGCTGCTTGCGGTGCCGACCCTGTTGCTGGTGTCGATCATCGTATTCGGCCTGATCCGCCTGATTCCGGGCGACCCGGCGCAGTTGATGCTCGGGGACCTGGGCGATCCGGTCGCGCTGGAACGGCTGCGCCATGCCATGGGGCTGGACAGGCCTGTCGCCATGCAATACCTGGTCTGGCTGGGCAAGGTGGTGCGTGGCGACTTCGGCGTGTCGATCCTGCAGCAGCGCCCAGTGTCGGAAATCCTCGTCTCCAGCCTCGGCGTCACCGCGTCGCTGGTGCTGCCGGCGATGTTGCTGGCCTCGCTGCTGGCGATTCCGGCGGGCATGCTCGCGGCATGGCGGCAGAACACGGCGGTGGATGTCGGCGTGGTCACGCTGGCCATCGCCTGCCTGTCGATCCCCAGCTTCTGGCTGGGTCTGGTGTTCCTGCTGGTCTTCGGCGTCTGGCTCGACCTGTTGCCGGTGGTGGGCTATGTGTCGCTCGCCGACGCGCCGATCGAGGGCATGCGCTACCTGTTGTTGCCGGTCTGCGCGTTGGCCCTGATCGAAACCGGCGTCATCATCCGCATGGCGAGGGCCAGCACAATCGAGGTGCTGCGCCTGGAATACGTGACCCATGCGCGCGCCAAGGGGCTGGGCGAAGCGGCGGTGGCCCGTCGCCACGTCCTGAAGAACGCGATGGCGCCGACCTGGACGATGATCGGACTCACGCTTGGTTCGCTGCTGGGCGGTGCGGTGGTGATCGAGACGGTGTTCACCCTGCCCGGGCTGGGGCGGCTGATGGTGGACAGCATCTTCGCCCGCGATTACCCGGTGATCCAGGGATGCATGCTGCTGGTGACCGCGATCTACGTGATCGTCAACCTGCTGGTGGAGCTGTGCTATCCGCTGCTCGATCCCCGCGTGAGGCCGCAATGAAGCGCCGTTGGCTGGATGCACTGCTGCGTCGCCCGAACGCCCTGGTAGGCGGCGGCCTGATGGCGCTGATGCTGCTGGCGGCGATGGCGGGGGCGCTGCATACGCCGCACGACCCGATCATCATGGACTTCGACGCGATCCTCCAGCCGCCGTCGTCCGCCCACTGGCTGGGAACCGACGAGTGGGGGCGCGATGTGTTCAGCCGCCTCCTGGCGGGCGCGGCGATCACGCTGTGGATCGGCCTGCTGGTGGTGGCGATCGCCGTTGCCGCGGGCACGCTGATCGGTGCGGCCACCGGCTTCGTGGACGGCTGGGCCAGCCGCTGCGTCATGGCGTTGATGGATGCGCTGCAGGCCTTTCCCTCGCTGGTGCTGGCGCTGGGGGTCATGGCGGTATTCGGGCCCTCGCGCCACGGCGTGGTGATGGCGCTGGGCCTGGCCTACCTGCCCGCGGTGGTGCGGATCGTGCGCGCCAGCGTGCTGTCGCTGCGCGAAAAGGAATACGTCGAAGCCTCGCGCGTGGCCGGCAACGCGGAGATCTACACCTTGTTCCGGCACGTGCTGCCCAACAGCCTTTCGCCGCTCATCGTGCTGGCCACTGCTCTGTTCGGCTGGGCCGTGCTGAGCGAGAGCGCGCTGTCCTTCCTCGGTCTGGGCGTACCGCCGCCGGCGCCAAGCTGGGGCGGCATGCTGGCCGACAGCCGCAACTATTTCGAGCGCGCTCCCTGGCTGGCGATCGCGCCGGGCCTGTGTGTTTCGCTGACGCTGCTTGGCATCAACCTTCTGGGCGATGCGCTGCGCGACCAGTTCGATCCGAGGATGAAAAACCTGTGATGAACTCCACGGCGCTTTCTCCTTCGCCATCGGCGTGCAGCAGCGATCCGGTCCTGCGCATCGAGGGACTGCAGGTGGACGTGCGCACGCCGGAGCGCGATTGGCGGCGCGTGGTCACGGACTTCGATCTCGAACTGCAGCCCGGGCAGATCGCCGCGCTGGTGGGCGAGTCGGGCAGCGGCAAGACCATGATCGGCCGTTCGATCCTCGGCCTGCTGCCGCCGGTGGCCGCGGTGCGCGGCGGCAGCATCCGCCTGGGCGGACGCGAACTGATCGGCGCCAGCCAGGCGCAGCTGCGCGGCCTGCGCGGTCGCGAGGTCGGCATGGTGTTCCAGGAGCCGATGGTGTCGCTCAATCCCGCCATGCGGGTCGGTGCGCAGATGAGCGAGGCGCTGCGACTGCACCACGGTCTGTCGGCGAGCCAGGCGCGCACGCAATGCCTGGACATGCTGGAGCGGGTGCGGATCGCCGATCCGCTCGCTTGTTTCGAAGCCTGGCCGCATCAGTTCTCCGGCGGCATGCGCCAGCGCATCATGCTGGCCTCGGTGCTGGCGATGCGCCCGCGGCTGCTGATCGCCGACGAACCCACCACCGCGCTGGACGCCATCGTCCAGAAGGAAGTGATGGACATCATGGTGTCGCTGAGCCGCGACATCGGCACGGCGATCCTGCTGGTCAGCCACGATCTGTCGATGGTGGCGCACTACGCCGACAAGGTGACCGTGCTGCGCAAGGGCGAAACCGTGGAATCGGGCGACTGCGCGGGCATCCTGTTCTCGCCGCGGCACGACTACACCCGCGCACTGCTTGGCGCGTTGCCCGTGCGCATGCCCGCGGTGGCGGAACCGTCATCGCTCCGGTCGCGGCCGCTGGTGGAAGTGCGCGCGCTGCGGGTCGCCTTCAGCCGCAGGCCGGCGGTGTTCTGGCGCAGGCCGACGCTGTTCCGCGCGGTCGAGGAAGCGGATTTCAGCATCCACGCACACGAGACTCTGGCGGTGGTGGGGGAGTCCGGTTCAGGCAAGACCACCATCGGCCGCGCGCTGATGTGCCTGACGGAGACCTCCGGCGGCTCGATCCGTTTCGAAGGCGAGGAGATCACTGGTCTGAGCGGGGCCGCGCTGAAGCGGCACCGGCTGCGCGCGCAGATGGTGTTCCAGGATCCCTACTCGTCCCTGGACCCGCGCATGGACCTGGGCGATATCGTGGCCGAAGGCCTGCACAACGTGCCCGGGCTGTCGCGGGCGCAACGCCGGCAGCGCGCCTGCGAGATGCTGGCCGAGGTCGGCCTGCCCGGTGATTACGCCGAGCGCCACCCGCACGAACTCTCTGGCGGGCAGCGGCAGCGCGTCTGCATCGCCCGTGCCGTCGTTTCGCGGCCGCGCTTCGTGGTTGCCGACGAACCGGTATCGGCATTGGACGTGACCATCCAGAAACAGGTGCTCGGCCTGCTCAGGAGCCTGCAGAGCCGCTTCGGCTTCACCTGTCTGTTCATCTCGCACGACCTGGGCGTGGTGGAGCAGGTGGCCGACCGCGTGCTGGTGATGTACCGCGGGCGCATCCTGGAAACAGGCTCGCGAGATGACATCTACGACCGTCCGCTGCATCCCTATACGCGCCGCCTGCTGCAGGCCACGCCGAGGATCGCGCGCGATGGCGCGGGCGGCTACCGGCTGCAGCAGCATGAGGTCCGCGTGCGTGCGCTGCCGCCTGGCTGGCGCCACTACAACCACGGTTGCATCCCCGACGCGCCGCTCACGCCGGAGGCACCGGTGATGGTCGAGGTATCGGACGGCCATGCCGTCGCCTGCGTGCCGGCATGAGCAACGGCACGCGCCGCTGGTCCTGTACGGCCCTTTCCATCCATCCCGTTCCGCTGTGGAGGTAGAGACAATGCGCACCCCATGCCGCTTCATCCGTTGGCCTGCCGTCGTGGCCACCAGTTGCCTGCTCCTGGCTTCCGCCGTGGTGCAGGCGCGGCCGGCAGCGGAGCCCGCCGACCTCATCGTGCACAACGCGCGGGTCTGGACGGTGGACGACGCGCATCCGGTCGCGCAGGCCGTGGCGGTTCGCGGCAACCGGATCGTGAAGGTGGGCGACGATGCCGAGGTGCTTGCGCTCAAGGGAGCGCGGACCCGGACCCTGGACGTGCAGGGTCGCCTGGTACTGCCGGGCTTCATCGATGGCCATACCCATTTCGAGAATGCCGCCGAGTGGTTCTACGAGGCCCGGCTGGTCGATGTGAACGACGAGGCCGGAATGCTGGAACGGCTGGCCGAAACCGCTGCGCGCGTTCCCGAAGGCATGTGGATCACCGGCTACGACTGGGGCTCGTCCGCGGCGGCCGCGGCACGCCGTGCCGGCGATCGCGGCTTTGTCGGCTTCACCCCGTCGCTGGCGGCGGTGGACCGGGTCACGGCCCGGCATCCGGTGTTGCTGCGCCGCCACGACGGCAGTCACTTCGTCAATTCGCTGGGCATGCGGCTGCTGCGCATCGACCGGAACTCGCTGAACCCGTCCAATGGCGAGTACCAGCGCGACCCGGCCACGGGCGAACTGACCGGGATGCTGTTCGGCAGTGCCGGCGGACGCATGGCGCAGACCCTGCCGCCGCCGTCGCGGGCGCGCACCCTGATCGCCGCCGAGTGGCTGGTGAAGGATCTCAACCGCCAGGGGATCACCGGCATCCACGACATCGCCCGGGTCGAGGCGATCTCGCAGCAGCAGATCTACCACACCCATGTCGAGCGCAGTAACAGCGACCTGAGCATCTTCACCGACCTGCGCGACCGCGGCCGGCTGACACTGCGCGTCAACCCGATCCTGACCATGGCCAACTGGCGCGACTACGCCGGCCACGGAATCGTGCCGCAGGGCGGCGACGACCTGATCCGCTACGGCGGGCTGAAGGCTTTCATCGATGGCTTCTACATGGAGGAGCCTTACCTGGACAACCCGCAGAACGCCGGCGGGCTGACCTTCCGGGTGGTCGACGAGGCCAGCATGGAACGCGACCTGGTCGCCGCCGACCGTCTGGGCTTCGACCCTGCGGTGCACGTGATCGGCGACAAGGCGCATCGCCTGCTGCTCGACTGGTACGAGACCGCGGTGGCCCGCAATCCGGCCCGCGACCGTACGCTGCGCGTCATCCATGCCTGGTTTCCCAATGCGCACGATATCGAGCGTGCTGGCCGGCTGGGCGCGGTGGCCGACATCACGCCTTACCACCTGATGCGCGAGAAGAAGATCGTCGATGCCAAGCTCGGGCCGAAGCGCGCGCAGACCGCCTTTGCCTGGCGCACGATGATCGACAACGGCATCCGCCTGAACATCGTGTCCGACTGGCCGGGCAGCTTCGATCGCGGCAACATCGCGCCGATCAACCCGATGGAAAACCTCTGGTATGCGCTGACCCGCCAGGACGTCGGCGGCGACCCGGCCGGCGGCTGGCGTCCGGAGCAGGCGCTGACCATCGAGGAGGCGATCCGCGCCTATACCATCAACCCGGCCCATACCACGCATGAGCAGGCGATCCGCGGCTCGATCACGGAGGGCAAGCTGGCCGACCTGATCGTGCTGTCGGACAACATCCTGGAACTGGCACCGGCGCAGCTGCTCGATACCCGCGTGCTCTACACCATCTTCGACGGCCGCATCGCCTACGAAGCCGTCCCCTGAATCCATGAGGTCCGTCATGTCACCGCTCCCGGAATTCCTGCGCAATCCCACCTTCTTCATCGACGGCGCATGGCGGACCGGTACCGGCGGCGTGGAAAGCACGGTTGTCGATCCCGCCAGCGGCCAGGTGCTGGCACGCTACCGTTCGCCGTCGGCGCAGGACGTCGATGCCGCACTGGACGCGGCCGAACGCGGTTTCCGGCTGTGGCGCGCCGTGCCCGCGATCGAGCGCGGCGCGGTGCTGCGCCGCGCCGCGGCGCTGATGCGCGAGCGCCTGGAGGAGAACGCGCGGGTCCTGACCCTGGAAGAAGGCAAGCCGCTGGCGGAGGCGCGCGGCGAATGGCAGGTCACCGCGGACATGTTCGACTGGTTCGCCGAAGAGGCCCGCCGGGCTTATGGACGGATCGTGCCGGCGCGCTCGGCGGACCTGCAGCAGCAGGTGGTGCGCGAGCCGATCGGCCCGGTGGCGGCGTTCGCGGCATGGAATTTCCCGGCGCGCAATCCGGGCTACAAGATCGCCGCGGCGCTGGCGGCCGGCTGCAGCTGCATCGTCAAGCCGGCCGAAGAGACGCCCCTGACCTGCCTGCTGCTGGCGCTGGCGCTGGCCGATGCCGGTGTTCCCGCCGGCGTGCTCAACGTGCTGTACGGCGATCCGGTATTCCTGTCCGAACGGCTCATCGCCAGCCCGGTGATCCGCAAAATTTCCTTCACCGGCTCCACCCGCGTCGGCCAGCTGCTGGCGGTGCAGGCGGCGCAGCGCGCCAAGCCGGCGACGCTGGAACTGGGCGGGCATGCGCCGGTGCTGGTGTTCGACGACGCCGATATCGAGCATGCGGTCGGCCAGCTGATCCCGGCCAAGTACCGCAATGCCGGGCAGACCTGCATCTCGCCGACGCGCTTCTTCGTGCAGCAGGGCGCCCATGCGCGCTTTGTCGAAGCGTTCGCACGCGCGTCGAAGGCATTGCGGGTCGGCGACGGCCTGGATGCGACGACGCAGATGGGACCGTTGTTCCACGAGCGCCGGCTGCCGGAGATGCAGCGCTTCATGGACGACGTGGTGGCGCGCGGCGTACGCGTCGCCTGCGGCGGCCGGCAGCAGACGCGTGCCGGCTGCTTCTGGGAGCCCACCGTTGTCAGCGACCTTGATGACGAGGCCTTGCTGATGCAGGCCGAACCGTTCGGCCCGGTGGCGGCGATCACGTCGTTCGCCACGCTGGAAGAAGGCCTGCAGCGGGCCAATGCGCTGCCCTATGGCCTCGGCGCCTACGCTTTCACCACCTCGTTGCGGACCGCGCAGCGCGTGGCTGCTGGACTCGAGGCCGGCATGATCGGCATCAACACCGCCAAGCTCTCGCACGCGGAAACGCCGTTCGGCGGTGTGAAACAGAGTGGCCATGGTTCCGAAGGCGGAACGGAAGGACTGGACGCCTACCTGGTGACGAAGTCGATCAGCATGGCCAGCTGAGTCATGCGGCGCAGGATGCCCATCGCATCCTGCGTCCCCATACCGGGAAGGACATGGACATTCCCGCTTCGGTCTGGACCCGTCCTGATCCCGCGGCATGCTGCACGATGGCGGCAGCCGCAAAAGCCTGATTGGCAGGATGGCGGCCTGCTTTCGCCTGGCAGCCGATCGCCACGGCAGCCTCCACTCCAATACGAAGGCCCGTGGCAGGCGCGTTCGTTCGCACCTGCCACGGGCCCTGGGGTCCCGGTGCTCTTTCCTACAGGCAGTCCTGCAGGATCGCCATTCCTTCCTCGATCAATGCCGGCGCGGCGGTGATCGGAACGAGGATGCGCACCACGTTGCCATGGCTGCCGCAGGACAACAGCAGCAGGCCACGTCCGGCCGCGCGTGCCACCAGCGCGGAAGTGGCGGCCGCGTCCGGCTGGCCGCGATCGTCGAACAGCTCGAACGCGACCATCGCACCCAGCCCGCGGACATCGGCGATGCGTGGATGCTCGCGCTGCAGGGCGCGCAGGCGCTGCATCAACTGTTCGCCAAGCTGGCGGCTGCGTGCCAGCAGTGCTTCCTCGTCGAAGGCGCGCATCACCGCCAGGGCGGCGGCGCAGGCCAGCGGATTGCCTGCATAGGTGCCGCCCAGGCCACCCGGGCCGGGCGCGTCCATGACCTCGGCACGGCCGACCACGGCGGACAGCGGGAGTCCGCCGGCCAGCGACTTCGCGGTCGTGATCAGGTCCGGCGCAACGCCGCTCTGCTCGATGGCGAACCAGGTGCCGGTACGGCCCGCGCCGGTCTGCACTTCGTCGGCCACCAGCAGGATGCCATGCGTGTCGCAGACCTCGCGCAGGTGGCGAAGGAACTCCGGTGGCGCGACATGGAAGCCGCCTTCACCCTGCACCGGTTCGATCACGATGGCCGCCACACGGCTGGGCTCGATGTCGTTCCTGAACAGTTGCGCCAGCGACGCCTTGGCGTCTTCGATGGAAATGCCGTGCAGCGGATTGGGGAACAGCGCGTGGAAGGTCTCGGCCGGGAATGGGCCGAAGCCGGTCTTGTAGGGCTGCACCTTGCCGGTCATCGCCAGCGTCATCAGTGTCCGCCCGTGGTAGCCACCGGTGAAGCAGATCACGCCCGAACGCCCGGTATGGCAGCGTGCGATCTTGACCGCGTTCTCCAGCGCCTCCGCGCCGCTGCTCAGCAGCAGGGTCTTCTTGGCGAAGTCGCCGGGTGCGAGCGCGTTGAGCCGTTCGGCCACTTCAACGTAGCTGTCGTAGGCCACCACCTGGAAGCAGGTATGGGTAAAGCGTTCCATCTGCGCCTGCACGGCAGCCATGACCGCGGGGTGGCGATGGCCGGTGTTGAGCACGGCGATGCCGCCGGTGAAGTCGATGTAGCGGCGGCCCTCCACGTCCCACAGCTCGGCGTTCTCGGCCCGCTCGGCGAACAGGGCGTGGGCCTGGCCGACGCCGCGCGGCACGGCATCGCGGCGCCGCTGCATCCACTGCGAGTTGGTCATGGCGTTCATGGCACCAGCCTGTCGGCGATGATGTACTGGCGGCCGTCGCGGATGTTCTGCTTGCTGTCGCTGGCCGCCTTCCATGCCGGGTTAGTCGCGCGCAGCTCCGCGCGCACCTTGGCCATCGCCGCGTCGCGGCGACCGAGCGCATCGTCGTTGCGGTACTGCAGCACCAGCAGCGACGACCACCAGCGGCCGGCCGGATAGCGGTTCAGGATGACGTCGTAGCTCTTCAGCACGCCTTCGCGCAGCCAGCCATCGGTCTGCGGGAGCAGATAGGTGCCCACGTAGTCGAGGTATTCGTTGGTGCTGACGTGGTAGTTGTAGGGCAGTACCACGTACACGGCGTCGGCCGGGGACACCTCGCCGTCGGCGGCGCGGCGGTGGTGCAGGTCCGACGGCGCCGATTCGATCTTCGAGGCCACCGCCAGTGCTGCCGGCGGCAACCCGGCCGGGCGGCTGCGCTCGATCTGCTTCCAGCGCGCCGCGGCGGCATGGTCGGCGAATGTCAGGGTGACCATCGCATCCCAGTTCTCGTTGTCCACGTAGCGGTTGAACAGGACCAGGTAGTCGCCCAGCAGGCCTTCGCGCTTCCACTGCGCGTACTGGCGCAGTCCGTCGGACTGCAGGGCCTCGCGCAGGGCCAGGCGCTGGCCGGGCGGCACGTGCACCATGACCACCAGTTCCAGCGGGCCGCTGTCGCGCGGATCGGCCGCCATGCCGGGCAGGGCGATGGCGCACAGGAACAGCAGGAGCAGGCAGGCCAGGCGATGGCGCAATGTCTTCGATGAGCGCATGTGGATCCTCTCGGCAGCAGGTGGGAGTGAGGTGTTCAGGGCTTCAGGTAGCGGGCGAGGAAATCGAACATGCGCCGGTGTGCGTCGCGCTGTTCCTCGGTGTCGCCATGGGCCAGCACGTGGCCGCCGGGCGCGTTGTCGTAGATGTGGGCTTCGAATACCTTGCCGCGTGCCTTCAACGCATCCAGCAGCCGTCCGGTGTGCAGGGCGACGGGCGCGATCTGGTCGCCCGTGGTCGCCAGCACCAGCAGTGGTGTCTGGATCGCATCGACGTTGTTGATCGGCGAGGCGGCCATGTAGGCGGGCAGGTTCTCGTGCGGCAGCTTGCCGCCGAAGGTCGCGCTGTTGGCGACCTCGCGCCGGCGGTATTCCGGCTTGTAGCCCATGTAGGCGACGAAGTCGGTCAGCCCCACCACGTCGATCGCGGCCTGGAACAGGGTCGGGCGCTTCTGGATGGCGAGCAGCGTGACCATGCCTCCGCGGCTGGTGCCATAGATGCCCATGCGCGACGGATCGACGAAATCCTTGGTGGCGAAGTAGTCCGATGCCGCGAGTACGTCGGCGACGTCGGTGTTGCCGTATTCGTTCCGGAAATGATTGTCGCCATAGCCGCGGCTGCCGCGGTACTCGGGGAAGATCAGCACGTATCCCTGCGCCACCGCCTCGTCGATGAAGCGGAACCACTCGGTATTGAACCGTTCGTGGAACCCGCCATGCACCAGCACGATGGCCGGGTGGCGTTTGCCGGCCGGCATGGCCTTGGGGGTGAATACGTAGCCCGGGATCAGCGAGTTGTCGTCGGTGGGGAAGTAGGCCAGCTTCATGTCCACCCGCTCGCCGTATTCCATCCGGAACTGCAGGGCGATGATGCGCTGCTCCTGCGCGTACAGGGTGTGCATCAGGATGTCGAGCTTGGTCGCGGTGTCGTCCGCATCCAGGTTGATGTGCCTGGACAGCACGCCTTCCTCGGGCGGTGCCGCATGGACCGCGGACGGCCACATGGCCAGCGGCGCCGCGAAGGCCGCCACCGCAAGCGCGGCAAGGAAGGAGCCACGCAGGAGCGGGCGTGCATGGGCGGTGGGCAGGGCGTTCATGGCGATGGGCCTCGGTGGTTCATCGGGTCAGGGTGATGGGGCGGAGTACACCGGCTCGTCCGGCGCGATGCGTTGCACGTTCCACAGCCGCAGCCGGCCGATCGGCCATGGCCGGATGCCCGAGACCGAACGGTTGACCGCATTCACGTCGGCCAGGTTGTAGAGCATGACCAGCGGCACGTCGGCCAGCATCAGCGCATGCAGCCGGTCGAACAGGCGCTGCCGCTCCTGCGGATCGGCGCTGGTGCCGGCCTGCGCGAGCAGGGCGATCGCCTCTGGGTTGTCCCAGATCTTGCGTCGGTTCTTCTGGCGATCGCCCAATACCGAGTCGTAGCTCATGAACGGATCGACCCGGGTGGTGTAGGCGAACGACATCAGCTGGAAGTTGCCGCTCTGGTACCTGTCCAGCTGGGTGGCCCATTCCAGCACCTGCATCTCGATGTTGATGCCGGCCTCGCGCGCCATCGACTGGATCATCAGCGCCTGCGCGTACATTTCCGGATAGCGCCGGTTGGTCAGCATCACCAGGCGTTCGCCGCGGTAACGCGACTCGGCCAGCAGGCGCCTGGCCAGCGCCAGGTCGCGGCTCCGGCCATGGCGCTGCGCCATGGAGAAATAGGGGCTCATGGTGGGAACCAGCGACGCGTTCGCCACGCCGGTACCGCCGGTCGCCAGGCGCGCGATGATGTCCGTGTCCAGGCTGTAGGCGATGGCCTGGCGCAGCTTGGGATCGGACAGCAGCGGGTCCTGGTCCTGCAGCAGCAATGCCGATGTCGACATCGCGGGCACCGCCTCCAGGCGCAGGTTGCCAAACCGGCGCAGCTGCTCGATGTCCGACAGCGACACTTCCGGCATCACGTCGATCTGGCCCTTCACCAGCGCGGCGCGGCGCGAGGCATCGTCGCGGATGACCAGCCAGCGCAGCCTGCGGAAATGGGCCGCTTTCCGCCCCGTATATCCGTCCATCCCGCCCGTGGCGGGAACGTAACCGGGAAAGGCGAGCAGATCGACGTACTGGCCGCGCTTCCACTCACCGAGTTGCCATGGCCCGGTGGCGATTGGGCGGTTCCAGCTGCCGTCGGCATTGAGCGAATCCCGGTGCAGGATGCCGCCGGCACCGCATGGCAATGCCGCCATCTGGGTGAGCAGCATCGGCCAGGCGCGGTCGAGCTGGAACACGACGGTCCTGGCGTCGGCGGCGGCCACCGATTCGATCCGGACGCCGCGGCTGCCATCGAAGTCGGAGAGGCAGGTCCAGTGGGTGGACGGGTCGAGATAGCGCTGCCAGGTCCAGACCACATCCCCGGCCGTCAGTGGCGCGCCGTTGTGGAAGCGCACGCCGTCGCGCAGCGTGAAGGTATAGGTCCTGCCCTCGTCCGAGATGCGGATGTCGCGCGCCAGCAAGGGGGCCGGCATGCCGTTCTCCCGGTACGCCACCAGGCCTTCCACCACATGCATCATCACGCTGTCGGTGTTGGCATCGCGGTTCACGCCAGGGTCGGTGCTGCGGATGTCGTTGTTGAGCGACACATGCAGGACATCGCTGGAATCCCCGTCCCCCGCGCCGGCGACGCTGCCGGTACCGCACCCGGACAGCCCGGCGCCAACGATGGCCAGCAGCAGGCCGGCCGTGCGTGGGCTCCACTTCCGGTTGCGGTGGCGGTGCGTCATCGTGGTCCCCGGTTGAGGCGGCGAGGGGTTCGCCGGCCCGGTTATGCTTTTGGCTGAATCGGCTGGACGGCCCTCCGGATGAAGGGTGTCACCTTAGATTGCATTGGTTTTTGTAATAATGCAATCAAGTTGGCCGTCATACCGGTATTGCCGGCGCGGACCATCATTGAACGGATCGAGAATGAAGGCACCCAAGGTTTCTTCCCCCAGCCCCCTGCAGCTGGACATCGCCAACCAGATCATCCGACTGATCCGCACCGGCGAGCTGGCGCCGGGGCAGCACCTCACCGAGCAGGCGCTTGCACAGCGCTTCGGCGTCTCGCGCACGCCGGTGCGGGTCGCGTTCAAGCTGCTGGAGGAGCGCGGCTACCTGTTGTCCAGGGCCAATGCCGGCGTCACCGTCAGCGAGGTCCTGCCGGGCGAGGAACTGGCGGGCATCGGGATGACGGGCGAAGAACTGTACCTGTCCATCCTGTCCGACCGGGTCCAGGGCCAACTCCCGGAGGTGCTGTCGGAGGCCGAGCTGCTTGCGCGCTACCAGGTGCCGCGCAGCGTGCTGATGCGGGCCTTGCTGCGCTTGAACCACGAAGGACTGCTGGTGCGGCGGAAGGGCCATGGCTGGGGATTCCAGCCCACCCTGGACTCGGACCAGGCCAAGTACGAGAGCTATCGTTTCCGCCTGATGGTGGAGTGCGGCGGGCTGCGGGAAAAAACCTTCCGCGCCGATGGCGAGGCCCTGGAACAATCGCGCCAGGCGCACCTGGATTTCCTCGGGCTCGATCCGGTGGAGCAGACCTCGAGCCTGTTCTTCGACATCAATGCGCATTTCCACGAGATGCTCGCCGGATTTTCCGGCAACCGCTTCGTGCTCGAGTCCGTCCGCCACCATAACCAGCTGCGGCGGGTCGAGGAATATCGCCGCCATGTCCACAATCCGGTCAACCTCAGCGGCCCCTGCCAGGAGCATCTGGCGATCCTCCAGGCCGTAGGGGCCGGCGACGCGGAACTGGCGGCCCTGCTGATGCACCAGCACCTGCTCAAGGCCAGTCGCTTCTGAGCGCGCATCGGCGCCGGGCAGGGCGCCCGGGCGCTGCCGTGCCGTGGAAAGGGGAGCCGGCGGACCGCTCCCGGGATTGATTGCTTTATTGATGTATTAAGTACAAAATGCGGGCGAGCATTGGGTGATGGTGTCCAAGGCTCGTGCGGCGGGTGCCGCGGCAAATCGAGGAGAACCGCATGACGACTGCCCCTACCGCCGGCGTCAGCCAGGCAGGGCTGGATGCCTACTGGATGCCTTTCACGTCCAATCGCCGGTACAAGCAGGCGCCCCGCCTGTTCAGCAGCGCCAGCGGCATGTACTACGTCACCCCGGAGGGTCGCAGGGTCCTGGACAGTGCGGCGGGCCTGTGGTGCGTCAATGCCGGCCACTGCCATCCCCGCATCAGCGAGGCCATCGCGCGCCAGGCGCGCGAACTCGACTACGCGCCGTCGTTCCAGCTCGGCCATCCGGCCGCCTTCGCCCTGGCGGAAAGGATCACCGCATTGGCGCCAGCGGGCATCGACCATGTGTTCTTCACCAATTCCGGCTCCGAGGCCGTGGACACCGCGCTGAAGATCGCGCTGGCCTATCACCATGCCGGTGGCAATGCCGGCCGGGTGCGCCTGATCGGCCGCGAACGCGGTTACCACGGCGTGGGGTTTGGCGGCATTTCGGTGGGCGGCATCGGCAGCCATCGCCAGCCCTTCGGCAACCTGCTGGCCAGCGTGGACCACCTGCCGCATACCTACGACCGCTCCCGGAGCGCCCATACCGTCGGCCAGCCGGCCTGGGGCGCGCATCTGGCCGATGCGCTGACGGACATCGTGCAATTGCATGGCGCGCAGTCCATCGCGGCGGTCATCGTCGAGCCGGTGGCCGGTTCCACCGGCGTGCTGGTGCCGCCGCTGGGCTATCTGCAGCGGCTGCGTGAAATCTGCGACCAGCACGGCATCCTGCTGATCTTCGATGAGGTCATCACCGCCTTCGGCCGGCTGGGGCGCGGGTTCGGTGCCGACTACTTCGGCGTGGTGCCCGACATGATCACCTGCGCCAAGGGCATGACCAACGGGGCCGCGCCGATGGGCGCGGTGCTGGTGTCGGGCAAGATCCACCAGGGGCTGATGCAGGGAGGGCCGGACCGGATCGAACTGCCGCACGGCTATACCTATTCCGGGCATCCCCTGGCCTGCGCAGCCGGTCTGGCCACGCTGGATGTCTATGCCGAGGAAGGGCTGTTCGAGCGTGCGGCCGCGCTGGAACCGGGCTTCGGCGAAGCGGCGCATGCGCTGAAAGGGAGCCCTGGCGTACTGGACATCCGCAACATCGGCCTGCTGGCGGCGATCGACCTGGAGCCCATTCCCGGCAAGCCGGGCCGCCGCGCCTACGAATGCCACCTCGCCTGCCTGGAGCGTGGCGTCATGGTGCGTTCGACCGGGGACAGCATGGTCGTCTCGCCGCCGCTCATCGCCGAACAGAGCCATATCGAGGAGATGTTCGGCGTTCTTGATGATGTCCTCAGGCAAACGGGACGAAGCCCGGGCTGATACGGCGCTTCGCGGGCGCTGCCGCAGTTTCTGACCTGCGGCGGCGGTTCCTCGGGCAGGACTTTCGATCCATGCAGCGCCCGCCCGCCGGTGACATGATCGGACCCTGCTTTCCGAAGAGTCCGCCGTCCGTGAAAACCACCCTGTCCGTCGCCCTTCTGCTCGCCCTTGCCCTGCCGGGCGCCGTCGTCCATGCCGCGCCTTCGAAGGCGTCCGCGCCCGCCACGCTGGCCGCACAGGGCGCCGATGCGCGGTTCAAGGCGATCTACGAGAAGGAATGGGCCTGGCGCCAGACCGGCGGTGGCGAGGCCAGCGAGGACGAGGACGGCCCGGCCAACGCCACCCGCCTGCCGGATGTCGGCCCGGAGGCGCAGGAAGCCCGGCTGAAGGTGTGGGACGAGGTATTGGAGCAGCTCAAGACCGTCGATCCGGCCACGCTCTCGGCCGAGAACCAGGTCAACTACGCCATCTACAGATACCAGGTGGAGAACCTGGCCGACGAGGTGCGCCTGCGCGCCTACGAGATGCCGTTCAATTCGGATTCCTCGTTCTGGTCGAACCTGGGCTTCATGGCCCGGCGCGAGATGAAGACCGCGCAGGACTACCGCAACTACATCGCGCGCCTGAACGATGTGCCGCGCTATTTCGACCAGCAGACGGCCAACATGCGTGCCGGCCTGGAGCGTGGTTTCAGCGTGCCGCGCGCGGTGCTGGAAGGTCGCGACGTGTCGATCTCGACCGTGGCCGACCTCAAGGACCCGGCCGAGTCGCCGCTGTACGCACCGTTCAAGAAGCTGCCCGCCAGCATTCCCGCCGACGAGCAGCAGAAGCTGCGCGAGGAAGCAAAGCAGGCGATCGGCGGCAGCGTGATCCCCGCCTTCGGCAAACTGCTGGCGTTCTTCCGCGAGGAATACGTGCCGCAGGCGCGCACCACCCTGGCCGCGGAGAAGATGCCGGGCGGCAAGGCGTTCTACCGCCAGCAGATCCGCGAATACACCACGCTGGACATGAGCCCGCAGCAGATCCATGCGCTGGGCCTGAGCGAGGTCAACCGCATCCAGCAGGAGATGAACGCGATCATCGACAAGGTGGGCTTCAAGGGAAAGAGCGAGCAGACCCGCTTCGCCGATTTCCTCGAATTCCTGCGCACCGACCCGCAGTTCTACGCCAAGACCCCGGAAGAGCTGCTGTGGCGCGCGGCATGGATCTCCAAGCGCGTGGACGGGGTGATCGGCAAGTTCATGACCCTGCCGCGAGCGCGCTTCACCATCGTGCCGGTGCCGCCGGACATCGCCCCGTTCTGGACCGCCGGCCGCGGCGGCATGGGTACCTACTGGGTCAACACCTACAACCTGCCGGCCCGCCCGCTGTACAACCTGCCGGCGCTGACCCTGCACGAATCCGACCCGGGCCACGCGCTGCAGGGGGCGCTCGCCGCCGAGCAGGGCGAGCAGCCGGACTTCCGCCGCGGCGCCTACATCTCCGCCTACGGCGAAGGCTGGGGCCTGTACAGCGAGAAGCTCGGCATCGAGATGGGCATCTACGAGACCCCATACGAGGATTTCGGCCGCCTGACCTACGAGATGTGGCGCGCCTGCCGCCTGGTCATCGACACCGGCGTGCACCACTACGGCTGGAGCCGCGAGCGCGCCATCGCCTACCTGCGCGACCACACCGCGCTGAGCGAACATGAAGTGACCACCGAAGTGGACCGCTACATCTCCTGGCCGGCGCAGGCGCTGAGCTACAAGCTGGGCGAGATCACCATCGTCAAGCTGCGCGCGCAGGCAGAGAAGGAGCTGGGCGACAGGTTCGACGTCAAATCCTTCCACGATGCCGTGCTCAGGCAGGGCTCGGTGCCGCTGCCGGTGCTGGAACGGCAGATCAAGGCCTACATCGAGGAACGCAAGAAGGCCTGACGCGGTTGATCGCCGCGGTCCTTCCGGCGAGCGCCGCCCGAACCGCCAGCGCATGACCGGATGCCGAACCCGGGGTCTGCGACGCAGGCCCCGGCACGAGAGCATGCAGTGCTGGCGGCCAGCCGACACTCCATGAAACCTGCAGGGTGACTTCAACCGCCGCGCACTTTTGACGGAAAGCGGCGGTCGCAACCGAACCCGCTCCCACGATCCGGATGCGGTGAGCGCAGCGGGTCCGCACACGCCCGCAGCCCTGCGATTGTGTAACGCGTGGAGCCGCGGCTACCCTGCCGCACATGATCGCGTTCCTGCGCCGCCGCCCGCCGTCGTTGCTGCTCCGCCTGCTGGTGCTGGCGGTGGTCGCGCTCGGCACTGCCGGCGGCGCGCTGGCCTCGGCGCTGGGCGAGCTGCATGCGATGACCCATGCCGATCATCCGGTGACCGTGCACGATCCGGTGCTGGAAGCCGATACCGGCCACGATGAAACCGACGGCAGCGCCCGCCTGCTGCACGCGCTCGTGCATTGCGGCCACTGCCACGGCCACGGCGGCGTGCTGCCGTTCGCCGCCGTGGCATGGGACGTGGCGATGCCGCCGGCCGCCACCGGCGCCACCCCGCACGACACCCGCTGGCGCCCGGCTCCCACGGAAAGCCTGCTGCGCCCTCCGATTCCGGTCTGATCCTGCGTCCGCCGCGCGGACGTCCCGATCTTTTCCCGAAAACCGGAGATTCCCCATGTGGAAACGCCTGGCCGCGCTTGCGGCCTTGGCGATCGCACCGTGCGCCATCGCGCAGGTGCCATCGTCGCCTGCACCCTTGACCCTGGACGAGGCGGTCAGCCGCGTCGCCCGGACCCATCCCGACCTGCGCCTGCCCGAGCTGCAGCGCGCCGCTGCCCAGGCCCGCCATGACGGCGCCGGTTTCAAGCCGCCGCTGGTGTTCGGCGTGGACATCGAGAATGCCCTGGGCAGCGGCGACAGCCGCGGCTTCGACGCCACCGAAGTCACCGTCTCGCTGGCCGGCGTGCTCGAACGCGGCGGCAAGCTCGACGCCCGCCGCGCGCTGGCGCAGGCCAGCATCGACACGCTGGCCCCGCAGCGCGAGATCACCCGCCTGGACCTGATGGCCGAGGTGGCGCGCCGCTACCTGGCCATCACCGCCGCGAGCGTCCAGCGCCGGATCGCGCTGGACGACATCGAGCAGCGCCTCCGTGCGGTCGCCGCCGCGCGCCTGCGCCTGCAGGCCGGCGCCTCGCCCGCGTCCACGCTGATGACCGCGCAGGCGGCGCTGGCCCAGGCCGAGCTGGACCGCGACCGCGCCGGGGAAGCCGAGCGCGCCGCGCGGTTGGCGCTGGCCGCATTGTGGAACGCGCGCGAAGCGGACTTCGCCGTGGTCAGCGGCGATCCGCTGCAGCTGCCGGCGCTGCAGGATTTCCAGCAGTTGGCGGCGTTGCTGTCCGACATGCCGGAACTGGCGGCAGTCGCCGGCGAAGCGCGCGTGCGCGAGGCGCAGCTGCAGCTGGCGCGCAGCCAACAGCGCAGCGATCTGTCCTGGCAGCTGGGTGTGCGCAACAACCGCGCCAGCAGCGACACCTCGCTGGTCGGCGGCTTCAGCCTGCCGCTGGGCAGCGCCCGTCGTGCCGGGCCGGAAATCCGCGCCGCCCAGGCCGAACTGGCGATGAGCGCGGTGGAGCGCGAATCGCGCGCGCTGCAGCTGTACGCCACGCTCGCCGAGGCCCATGGCCGTTACGGCACCGCGCGGCTGGAAGTGGCGCGCATGGACAGTGACGTGCTGCCGCAGCTGCAGCGCGCCGAGAAGGCCGCCGAGACCGCCTGGCGCGCCGGCGCCATCAGCTACCTGGAATGGGCGCAGCTGCAGGCCATGCGCATCGAGGCGCGGCAACGCCAGCTCGATGCCGCGCTTGCCGCACAGACCGCCCTGATCGAAATCCAGCGCCTGACCGGGCAACCCCTGGTCGCCACCGCTTCCGAAGGAAACACGCCATGAAGGCTTCCCTGCCTGCCACTCCGATGTTCCGCCTGGCCGCGCTTGCCGTGCTGCTGGCCGCGCTCACCGCCTGCGGTGGCGATCCGGTCGCCACCGGCAAGGACGCCGCACAGGACGGCCACGCCCATGCCGATGGTGAGAGCGACGACCACGCTGGCGAAGATGACGCGCCCGAAAAGACCATCATCCCCGCCGCGCGTGCCAAGGCCGCCGGCATCGTCAGTGCCGCCGTGGGCGCGGGCACCATCGCCGACGAGCACGACGTGCAGGGCCTGCTGGCGCCGATCGATGGGTGCATGGCGCAGGTCACCGCGCGTTTCCCCGGCCCGATCCGCGCGCTGCGCGCCAACGTCGGCGACCGCGTGCGCGCCGGCCAGCCGCTGGCCAGCATCGACAGCAACCTGAGCCTGACCACCTACGGCATCAGTGCGCCGATCTCCGGCGTGGTGCTGTCGCGCCAGGCCCAGGTGGGCGGCGTCGCCGGCGAAGGCCAACTGCTGTTCGAGATCGGCGATCTCTCGCAGTTGTGGGTGGACCTGCACATCTTCGGCGCCGATACCCAGCACATTACCGCCGGCGTGCCGGTCACCGTCACCCGCATGACCGACGGCGTCAGCCAGACAACAACGCTCGAGCGCGTGCTGCCGGGCACCGCCACCGCCAGCCAGAGCACGGTGGCGCGCGCCACCGTGGACAACGCCGACGGCCTGTGGCGGCCGGGCGCGGCGGTGCGCGCGCGCATCGTCGTGGCCAGCACGCCGGCCGGCATCGTGGTACCGCTGACCGCGCTGCAGAACATGGACGGCCGCGACGTGGTGTTCGTGCGCACCGGCGATACCTACCAGGCGCGGCCGGTCACGCTCGGCGCGCGCGACGCGCGGCAGGTGGCGGTCAGCGCCGGCCTGCAGGCCGGCGAAGAGGTGGTCGTCGAGCAGAGCTATACGGTGAAGGCCGACATCGGCAAGGCGGGGGCGGGCCATGAGCACTGACCTCACGCCGCGCGCCGGCCTGCTCGAACGCATCATCGGCGCGGCCATCGCCCACCGCTGGCTGATGCTGCTGCTCACCGGCGCGCTGGTGCTGCTCGGCGCCTGGAGCTTCACCCGCCTGCCGATCGACGCCACGCCCGACATCACCAACGTGCAGGTGCAGATCAATACGTCCGCGCCCGGTTACTCGCCGCTGGAAACAGAACAGCGCATCACGTTCCCGGTGGAAACGGTGCTGGCCGGGCTGCCGAAGATGGAGAGCGTGCGTTCGCTGTCGCGCTACGGGCTGTCGCAGGTGACGGTGGTGTTCGAGGACGGCACCGACATCTACTTCGCCCGCCAGCAGGTGGCCGAACGCCTGCAGCAGGCGCGCTCGCAGATCCCGGACGGCCTGGACCCGCAGCTCGGGCCGATCGCCACCGGCCTGGGCGAGATCTTCATGTACACCATCGATGCCGACCCGGAGGCGCGCAAGCCCGATGGCAGCGCCTACACCGCCACCGACCTGCGTACCCTGCAGGACTGGGTGATCCGGCCGCAGCTGCGCAACGTGCCCGGCGTCACCGAGGTCAACACCATCGGTGGTTTCCAGCGCCAGGTGCACATCACCCCGGACCCGGCAAAGCTGCGCGCGCTGGGCTTCACCCTGGAGGACGTCGCCGCCGCGGTCGAGGCCAACAACCAGAACGTGGGCGCCGGCTACATCGAGCGCAATGGCCAGCAGTTCCTGGTGCGCGTTCCCGGCCAGGTCGCCGACCTGGAGCAGATCGGCAACATCGTGCTCGACCGCCGCGAGGGCGTGCCGATCCATGTGCACGACGTCGCCATGGTCGCCGATGGCCCCGAGCTGCGCAGCGGCGCGGCCACCCAGAACGGCCACGAAGTGGTGATGGGCACGGTGGTGATGCTGATCGGCGCCAACAGCCGCGATGTGGCGCAGGCCGCGGCGGCAAGGCTGGAACAGGCGCAGCGCAGCCTGCCCGCGGGCGTGACCGTCACCGCCAGCTACGACCGCACCGCGCTGGTGGACCGAACCATCCAGACCGTGGCCAGGAACCTGCTGGAAGGCGCGCTGCTGGTGATCGTGGTGCTGTTCCTGCTGCTGGGCAACTTCCGCGCGGCGCTGATCACCGCCGCGGTGATCCCGCTGGCGATGCTGTTCACGCTCACCGGCATGGCGCGCGGCGGCGTGTCGGCCAACCTGATGAGCCTGGGCGCGCTGGACTTCGGCCTGATCGTGGACGGCGCGGTGATCATCATCGAGAACTGCCTGCGCCGCTTCGGGCAGCGCACGCATGCGCTGGGCCGGGCGATGACCCGCGCCGAACGCTTCGCCGAGACCGCGGCCGCCACCGCCGAGGTGATCCGTCCGAGCCTGTTCGGCCTGGGGATCATCACCGCCGTGTACCTGCCGATCTTCGCCCTTACCGGCGTGGAAGGAAAAATGTTCCACCCGATGGCGATCACCGTGGTGCTGGCGCTGAGCGGCGCCATGCTGCTGTGCCTGACCTTCGTGCCGGCGGCGATCGCGCTGTTCCTCGGCGGCCGCGTGCAGGAGAAGGAGAACCGGCTGATGGGCTGGCTGCGCCGGCGCTACCAGCCGCTGCTGGACTTCGCCCTGCGCCGCGGGCGCTGGATGGTGGCTGGCGCGCTGGTACTGGTGATCGGCTGCGGCCTGCTGGCAACAAAGCTGGGCAGCGAGTTCGTGCCCAACCTGGACGAAGGCGACGTGGCGATGCACGCCATGCGCATTCCCGGCACCAGCCTGACCCAGTCGGTGCAGATGCAGCGGCAGATCGAGCAGCGCCTGCTGCAGTTCCCGGAAGTGGCCAAGGTGTTCTCCAAGATCGGCACGCCGGAAGTGGCCTCCGATCCGATGCCGCCGTCGGTGGCCGACACCTTCATCATGATGAAGCCGCGCGGGCAGTGGCCGGACCCGCGCAAGCCACGCGCGCGCCTGCTGGCCGAGCTGGAGGAGGCGGTGGAGGAACTGCCGGGCAACAACTACGAGTTCACCCAGCCCATCCAGATGCGCATGAACGAGCTGATCTCCGGCGTGCGTGCCGACGTGGCGGTGATGCTGTACGGCGACGACCTGGACACGCTGATGGAAGTCGGCCGCCGCATCGAGAAGGTGGCCGCCGGCGTACCCGGCGCCGCCGACGTGCGGCTGGAGCAGACCAGTGGCCTGCCGCTGCTCACCGTCACCCCGGACCGGCAGAAGCTCGCCGGCTATGGCCTCAACCCGGGCCAGGTGCAGTCCACCGTGGCCACCGCGGTGGGCGGGCAGGTGGCGGGGCAGTTGTTCGAGGGCGACCGCCGCTTCGACATCGTGGTGCGCCTGCCCGAGGAACTGCGGCAGGATCCGGCGGCGCTGGCGGACCTGCCGGTGTCGCTGGAAACCGCGCTGGCCAGCGGCAATGCCGACGAGCTGAGCCGCGGTGGTGCCGCCGGCGCGCTCACCGGCAACCCGCGCACGGTGCCGCTGCGCGAACTGGCGCGCATCGAGACCAGCGAAGGCCCCAACCAGATCAACCGCGACAAAGGCAAGCGCCGCATCGTGGTCACCGCCAACGTGCGCGACCGCGACCTGGGCGGTTTCGTCGGCGAACTGCAGCAGGCCATCGACGCCCGCGTGCAGCTGCCGGCCGGCTACTGGATCGACTATGGCGGCAGCTTCGAGCAGCTGATCTCGGCCAGCCAGCGCCTGGCGGTGGTGGTGCCGGTGACGCTGGCGCTGATCTTCGCGATGCTGTTCTGGGCGTTCGGCTCGGGCAAGGATGCGGCCATCGTGTTCAGCGGCGTGCCGCTGGCGTTGACCGGCGGCGTGCTGGCGCTGGCGCTGCGCGGCATCCCGTTGTCGATCTCGGCGGGCGTCGGTTTCATCGCGCTGTCCGGCGTGGCGGTGCTCAACGGGCTGGTGATGATCAGCTTCGTGCGCAGCCTGCGCGAACAGGGACGGCCGTTGCCGGAAGCGGTGCGCGACGGTGCGCTGGGCCGCCTGCGGCCGGTGCTGATGACCGCGTTGGTGGCCTCGCTGGGCTTTGTGCCGATGGCCTTCAACGTCGGCGCCGGCTCGGAAGTACAGCGCCCCCTGGCCACGGTGGTGATCGGCGGCATCGTGTCCTCCACCCTGCTGACCCTGCTGGTGTTGCCGGTGCTGTACCGCTGGTTGCATCGCGGGGAGCAGTAAACCAGAGCACCTCTCTTCACGCGCGCCACCGGCGCGCGTGCGGTGGAGAGAACAGAGCGGGGAGAGCGATGGCGGCCGGTGGGCCGCCACCGCCTGGAATCGCTGGCATCCACGGAAATCCCGTGGCAGCGCAAGCACTGCAAACGCTTTCCATCGATGCGAACATCTGCCGGAACATCCTGTCTGGAACCGGAATGAGCGACTGTTGCGGCTGCGGCAAAACCCTGGAAGTCGAGCGCATGCAGGTGCGCCAGCGGCGTGTGCTGGTGTGGGTGCTGGCGATCAACCTGCTCACCTTCGTGATGATGATGGCCGCGGCCTGGCACAGCGGCTCGGCCTCGCTGCTGTCCGGCAGCCTGGACAGCCTCGGCGACGCGCTGACCTATGCGCTGAGCCTGGCGGTGATCGGTGCCAGCGTCGCCGCCAAGGCGCGGGTCGCCCTGCTCAAGGCGGCCTTCATCCTGTGCGCGGCCATCGCGGTGGCTCTGGGCATCGGCTGGAAGCTGGCCCACCCGCACCTGCCGCTGTTCGAGAGCATGGGCATCGCGGCGTTGCTGAATCTTGCCGCCAACCTGCTGTGCCTGCGCCTGCTGTGGCCGTACCGGCAGGGCGACATCAACCTGGCCTCGGCCTGGGCATGCTCGCTGAACGACGCCTACGAAGGCGGCGCGGTGATCCTCGCCGCGCTGGCGGTGTGGGTGTTCGGCGCGGGCTGGCCGGACCTGCTGATCGCCGTGGCCTTGCTGCTGCTGTTCCTGCGTTCGGCATGGACGGTGGCGCGCGCGGCCTGGCGCGAACTGCGGGCGACGGCGCTCTGACTTGATGCCCGTGGACTCCGCTGGCTAGAGTCCGGCGATACATCCAGGGAGCGGTTCATGCGATTGCATCGTCTTGCGGTGATGGGTCTGTTGTCGTTGTGCGCGGGCAGTGCGGCCGCCGTGGAAGACCGCGACATCTACATCGAGTTCCTGTGGTCGAAGCCGCCGGCCGATGCGATCGCCCGCCAGCAGACCCGTCAGTTCGTCATGCAGGGCAACCACGACCACCAGATCTGCGTCGCCGCCACCGCCACGCCCACCGATGTGGGCGGGCTGCAACTGGAGCTGCTGGACGCCGACGGCAAGCAGGTGTCGCTGCACCGGTACGACGACTACCGCGGGACCAAACAGTGCCATCGTGCCGACCTCGGTGACGGCGGCGCGGCGGGGGAGTGGACGGCGCGCGTCGTCCTTGGCGACGGCCGCACGAACAAGGCCGGCATCCGCGTCGATCCGCGCATCGAGGATTCGCCCTACTACCTCGAACGCGGCATCCCCTATGTGGCCGGCCGCCCGAACTACGACGCCGCGATTCCGGCGGCGGAATGGAGCGGCCGGCTGGTCTGGGCGATGGAGGTGGACCCGCAGGGGCGCGTGACCCATGTCGAGGTCGAGGTCGCCGAAGGCGTCGGCGAGCGCATCCGCGACCGCGCCATCGCCGCCGGTTACATGAGCCTGTTCCCGCCGGACCCGGCGCGCGCGACCACGCCGTTGCGGTGGCAGCGCACCCTGTCCTTCGCGCCCGAGTGAGCCGGCGGGCGAGGGCGTGCCGATGGCTGGCGTCGCGCCGCTGCGCTCGCCACGCCGTCTTCGGCGGCCATCGCCCACCCCGGATTGTCGTCATGCCTGAATGAGGCGCTCAGATACGGGCGGCAGGAATGACGCAGCATGCGTCCTCGTTCCAATCTGCCTCACGGAGAGCGTCGTGCGCGTATTCCCCACCTCACTGCCTGTCCTGTTGCTGCTGCTGGCCGGTTGTTCGCCGGGCGGCGGCGACGCATCCCAGGGCGGGGCCGTCGCCACGCCGGCGTCCTCGTCTCCGGCGACGGCATCGCACCTGGCAGTCACCGGCTGCGATGCGCTGGCCGCCCTGTCGGGCGAGCTGATCAGCGGCATGGAACCGGTACCTGGCGATCCGCAGCCCGCCGATGCCGGTCTTCAATGCGCCTGGTGGGATGTGCCGACCGGTCGCTCGTTCAGCCTGCAGGTGCGGGTGGCGCCCGGTATCGGGCCGGTGCCGGTGGATGACGGCTCGCCTGCGGGGAGCGGCATCACGCCGGTCCCGGTGCCGGCGTTCGAGCGCCGGGGCGGAACCGCGGCGATCCGCACGGAGCACGACGCCGGTGCGGTATTTGTGACCTTCTGGCTGCACCTGCCCGATGCCGAGGTCATGATGGTCAACCAGATCGACAGCAAGGGAGCCGGCAGATCCGCGCCGCTGGATGCGGCACGGGCGCTGGAGATTTCCGGCCAGCTGCTGGGCGATTGATACGGCCCGGGGTGGCCTGTCATTGCCGGCGTCTCCGGCTCGCCGTGCGCTGGATCCCGGGCTGGTGGCCGTATGCCCCGATTCCGCCCATCGAACGGGCGGCCGACGGCCCACGCGGTTCTTCGCGCCCGGATGGTCGTCCCGGGCTCGTTCCCGCAGATGCCTTGCTGGACTAGCGTCGCGCCAGCGCGTCGATCGCCGTCACCGCGTCCGCCACGCCGTCCTCGGCGGCCATTGCCTGCCCCAGGGCGGCGGCATTGGCGCGGGTCTGCGCCTGCTCGGCGAAGGCAAGCGCCTTCGCCAGCGTCGGGGCGTCCAGCCGTTTCGGCGACAGCGCGGGCGGTGCCACGCCGAGGCGTCGCAGGCGGTCGGCCCAGAAGAACTGGTCGCCGGCGAACGGCAGCACCAGCGACGGTACGCCGGCCCGGCAGGCCGAATGCGAGGTGCCGCTGCCGCCGTGGTGGATCGCCAGTGCGCAGCGCGGAAACAGCGCCTCGTGAGGTGCTGGTCCAATCACGAAGACGTTGTCCGGCAGTGCCGTGTCCGGCACCCCGGCCCAGCCGGGGGACAGCAGGACGCGGCGCGGCGCCAGCGCGGCCAGCAGGGCGGGCAACACCTTGTCGCGGTCGAACCCGGCCATGCTGCCGAAGCCAAGGTAGACCGGTGGTGGGCCGGCGTCGAGGAAGGCCTGCAGGGCGGAGGGCGGTACCCATTCCGCTTCCGGCAGGCGCCATTGGCCGCAGATGCGGTGGTCGGCCGGCCAGTCGTCCGGATGCGGCAGCAGGCTGGGCGAGATGCCGTACAGCATCGGCAGGCCGGTCCACAGCGAGCGACGCGGCGGCAGGCCCAGCACCTGCTGGCGGGCGCGGTTGAGCGGGCCGCGGAACTGGCGCCAGATCAGGCCGTTGACCAGCCCGTAGCTGGCGCGGCCGAGCCAGTTGGCGATCCGTCCCGGCGGCAGGAACGGCGAGGGAAAGGCGCGGGTCGGCGTCAGCGGGATCATGCCGGTGCCGATCAGCGGCAGGCCGTGGCGCTCGGCCACGCTCATGCCCACGAAGGCGGCCAGCCCGCCGGCCAGGATCGCGTCGCACTCCCGCGCGGCGGCATCGGCCTGCTGCGTCCAACCGGCGATATGGCGCCGGGCCAGCCCGGCCAGGCCACGGGTGGCGGCGGCCACGCCGTTGCCGCCGGCGACCAGGGCGCCGATCTCCTGGCGGATGTCGCCCTCCAGCGCCGCATGCGGCACGCCGAGCGCCCGTGCGCTGTCCAGGGTGCCGCCGTCGGCCAGCAGGGTGGCCGTATGGCCGGCACCGATCAGGCCATGGCACAGCGCGGCCAGCGGCCGGGTGTCGCCTTCAGTGCCGTAGGTCAGTGCCAGCAGTCGCATCGGGCCTCCCGGGTGGGTATCTGTGGGCAACTTGCCATCGTGGTGCCCAGCACGCATAATGCGCGGCTCGCTGTGCCCGGAATCCCGGGCCGGCGGCCGGCAGCACGTCGCCCGGCCGCCCTGCAGCGTACCCCTGACTCCCGTGACGTGTGGCGGACAACCGCCGGGGCCGCCATCTTCCTGGCCAAGGGAGATACAACCGACATTACCGAGGTGCGCAATGTCCCGAGTTTGCCAAGTTTCCGGCAAGAAGGTGCAGACGGGTAACAACGTCTCGCATGCCAACAACAAGACCCGTCGTCGCTTCCAGCCGAACCTGCACGAGCGCCGTTTCTGGGTCGCCAGCGAAAACCGCTGGGTCAAGCTTCGTGTTTCCGCGCATGCACTGCGCACCATCGACAAGAACGGCATCGATTCCGTTCTGGCTGAGCTGCGTGCCCGCGGCGAAAAGGTCTGAGGAGTAAAACATCATGGCAGGCAAGCGCGATAAGGTCCGTATGATTTCCTCGGCCGGTACCGGCCACTTCTACACCACGGACAAGAACAAGAAGAACACCCCCGGGAAGATGGAATTCCTGAAGTACGACCCGGTGGTCCGCAAGCACGTTCTGTACAAGGAAGGCAAGATCAAGTAATCCGCACGGATTGCTTCGACAGCCGTTCCACACTGGACCCGCCGCAAGGCGGGTTCCGTGTTTCTGGGGCATGAAGCGCGCCATCAGCGTGTTCCATCAGTACATGCGGCGGCGGTATCAGGCCGTGGCGGCGGCATCGCCTACAATCGGCGCATGACAGTTTCCGACCAGATGCAGGCCTGCGACATCGCGATCATCGGCGGCGGCGCCGCCGGCGTGCTCACCGCGATCGGCGTGCTGCGCGGCGCCACCGGCGCGCTGCGCGTGGCGATCGTCGAGCCGCAGCTGCCGCTCGGCCGCGGCGTCGCCTATGCCACGCGTTATCCCGAGCATCTGCTTAATGTGCCCGCCGGCAAGATGAGCGGCTTCCCGGACCTGCCCGACGATTTCCTCGATTACCTCATCGTGCAGGACGCCTTTCCTGGCATCGAGCGCGACACGCTGGCGCAGACCTTCGTCGCGCGCCACCACTACGCGGCCTATCTGCGGCAGCGCCTGCAGGAAGCGGTGGATGCCAGCCCGGCGCAGCTGGATGTGCGCGCCGCACGCGTCGTCTCCCTGGAAAAACAACCCGACGGCATCATGCTGCAACTGGACTCGGGGCAGCCGCTGCTGGCCGCATCGGTGGCACTGTGCGCCGGCAATGCGCTGCGGCCGCTGCCCGCGCGCGGCGCCGGCGCGGTACCGCCGGGCAAGCGCATCGAGGCCTGGGATTTCGACGCGGTGCAGGACATCGCCGCGACCGCCGACGTGGCCATCGTCGGCTCCGGGTTGAGCATGGCCGACAGCGTGGTGTCGCTTGCCGCCTCCGGGCACCGCGGGCAGGTGCATGTGCTTTCGCGTCATGCGCTGCTGCCGCTGCCGCATGCCAGGGGGCCGGCCGCCGATTACGACCCCGGACCGCTGCTGGCGATGAACCTGCGCCAGCGCGTGCGCGCGCTGCGCCGCCATGCCGCCGATGCCGCGCTGCGCGGCATTCCGTGGCAGAACGTGATGGAGCGCATCCGGCCGTTGGGCCAGGCGCTGTGGCAGTCACTGTCCTTCGACGACCAGCGCCGCTTCCTGCGCCACGTGGTGCGCTACTGGGACGTGCACCGGCACCGCATCGCCGCGCCGGTGCATGCGCAGCTGATGGAGCTGCGGCGACAGGGCCGCCTGCACCTGCATCGCGGCCGTCTGGAAACCGCGATCGCCGAGGGCGCCTGCGTGCACCTGGGTGCGCTCGACCCGCACCGGCAGCCGTTCCAGCTCGACGCGCAGTGCGTCATCAACGCCACCGGCGTGGAGATGCGCGCGCAGGCCATGCGCAACCCGCTGCTGCAGCAGATGCTGGGCAGCGGCGTCGCCCGCCCCGGCCCGCACGGCATCGGCATCGACAGCGCGGCGGACGGCAGCCTGCTCGACGCCGACGGCGCGCCCGAACCGCGCGTGCGGATCGTCGGCAGCCTGCGCATTGGCCGCCTGTGGGAAAGCCTGGCGATACCGGAACTGCGCGGGCAGGCAGAACAGGCAGCCCTGACGGCATTGCGCCAGCTTCATTGACAACGACACCTGATCTCAGGTGCCGTTGCCATGTTCCGGGGTGCCGTCCCCGAATTTCCTGTCAGCTATGGCTCTTCCCGCCAGCAGGCGGAGTATTTCCGCCGCCGCCCGATGATGATGGAACGCTTGAAAACGAGGTCACAGGTGCCCGTATCGTTTGCGGGCTGTGGTCAAGCCTTTGGTCCTGGTTGACCAGCACCAGGCGACGATTGTCAACGCGTGTCCATGCCCAGGCTCCGGAAGGCACCGGTTGGGAAGAAATAAGCGAAAACTTGACGGATTGCTTTCCGTCTGTGGTCGGGACGGCGTCGAGTGCCATATTTGCGACAAACTGGTCGCTTTCCGTGAATTTTGACTTTCCGTCTCTGGCCAGCAATTCCTCCAGATTGGCACGCAACAGGCGATCCATCTGGGTAGGCAGCCGAGAAGCCGGCCTGACGTCCGTAATCTTGCCCTGCGTGCTTACTTTCACCAGCACCGGCAATACCTGTTGGGCAGCTGGAGACTTGGTTTCCGCAGGTGATTCGGCAAATGCTGCGCCGTGCGCCGCGGTTAGAAGGAAGGTTGCGATAAGGCTGGACAACACTCTGCTCATAACCGACTCCTTGGTATTGTGATGGACTTCTAACGGGGGGCGGCAACTGCGAAAGGATCCTGTAGCTGCGGCCAAACGCTCCCTCCGTTTGTCATGAATGTCAAGTGCATGGGGGCTTGGCGATCGAGAACCCCGGCAATACCGTAAAATCACCAGCATGGATGTTTCCCACCTGCTCGACGGGCTGAACCCGGCCCAGCGCGAGGCCGTTTCTGCTGCTCCCGGCCATTACCTGATCCTTGCCGGCGCCGGTTCCGGCAAGACCCGCGTGCTCACCCACCGCATCGCCTGGCTCAACGAAGTGCACGGCGTGCCGACCCACGGCATCTTCGCGGTGACCTTCACCAACAAAGCCGCCGGCGAGATGCGCCATCGCATCGACCTGCAGCTGCGCAATGGCGCGCGCGGCATGTGGATCGGTACCTTCCACGGCCTGGCCCATCGCCTGCTGCGCCTGCACTGGGCTGACGCGAAGCTTCCCGAAGCGTTCCAGGTGATGGATTCGGACGACCAGCTGCGGCTGGTCAAGCGCGTGGTGCAGGCGCTGGAACTGGACGACGGCAAGTTCCCGGCCAAGCAGATCGCGTGGTGGATCAACGCGCAGAAAGACGAGGGCCGCCGCCCGCAGCATATCCAGCCGGAGCCGCACGACGCCTGGCTGGAAACCATGCGCCAGGCCTACATCGAGTACCAGGCGCGCTGCGATCGCGCCGGGCTGGTGGATTTCGCCGAGCTGCTGCTGCGTGCGCATGAACTGCTGCGCGACAACCCGGTGCTGCTTGCCCATTACCGCGCGCGCTTCCGCGAGATCCTGGTCGACGAATTCCAGGACACCAATGCCATCCAGTACGCCTTCGTGCGCGTGCTGGCCGGCGATTCGGGCAACGTATTCGTGGTCGGCGACGATGACCAGGCCATCTACGGCTGGCGCGGCGCCAAGGTCGAGAACGTGCAGCGCTTCCTCAAGGATTTCCCGGGCGCGCAGACCATCCGCCTGGAGCAGAACTACCGCTCAAGCGCCAACATCCTCAATGCCGCCAACGCGGTCATCGCGCACAACCCGGACCGCATCGGCAAGCAGTTGTGGACCGACAGCGGCGACGGCGAACCGATCGACCTGTACGCCGCCTACAACGAAATGGACGAGGCGCGTTACCTGGTCGAGCGCGCGCGGCAGTGGGTGCGCGACGGCGGCAGCTATGGCGACATCGCCGTGCTCTACCGCAGCAACGCGCAGTCGCGCGCCTTCGAAGAAGCGCTGCTGTCCGAACAGGTGCCGTACCGCGTCTATGGCGGCATGCGCTTCTTCGAGCGCGCCGAGATCAAGGATGCGCTGGCCTACCTGCGGCTGCTGACCAACCGCAACGACGACGCGGCGTTCGAGCGCGCGGTGAACACGCCGACGCGCGGCATCGGCGAGCGCACGCTGGACGAAGTGCGCCGCATCGCCCGCATGCAGGCGTTGTCGCTGTGGGAGGCGTCGATGCTCGCCACCCAGGGCAACGACCTCACTTCGCGCGCGAAGAACGCGCTGGCCGGTTTCATCAACCTGGTCCAGCAGATCGGTGGCGAAACCGCGCAGATGACCCTGGCCGAGCGCATCGACCACGTGCTGCTGCGTTCGGCGCTGCGCGATCACTGGAGCAAGGAGAGCCGCAACGCGCTCGATTCGGAATCGCGCAGCGACAACCTCGACGAACTGGTGTCGGTGGCCTCGCGCTTCATCCAGCGCGACGTGGACGAGGAGGGCGCCGCCGACATGAGCGAGCTGGTCGCGTTCCTGTCCTACGCCTCGCTGGAGGCCGGTGAAGGCCAGGCCCAGGCCGATGAGGACGGGGTGCAGCTGATGACACTGCATTCGGCCAAGGGCCTGGAATTCCCGCTGGTGTTCCTGGCCGGACTGGAGGAGGGGCTGTTCCCCGGTGCCCGTTCGCTGGAAGAGAGCGGACGACTGGAGGAAGAGCGCCGCCTGGCCTACGTCGGCATCACCCGCGCGCGGCAGAAGCTGGTGCTGGGCTACGCCGAGTCGCGCCGCATCCATGGCCAGGACAATTACAGCCTGCCGTCGCGCTTCCTGCGCGAGATCCCGCGCGAGCTGCTGCACGAAGTGCGGCCCAGGGTGCAGGTCTCGCGCCCGGCCTCGCTGGGCACCAGCCGGGTGATGGGCCACGCCGCCATTGAAGCTCCGCCGGTCAAACTTGGCGCGCTGGTCACCCATCCGAAGTTCGGCGAAGGCATGGTGACCGACTACGAGGGCAGCGGCGCGCACGCGCGCGTGCAGGTGGAGTTCGCCGAGGCCGGCAGCAAGTGGCTGGTGATGGCCTACGCCAACCTGACCGTGCTGTAGGCCCTCGGGCCGCGGAAGGCCGGCGGAGCCGCCGGCCGTTTGATCCGGCTCAATGCACGACGGCAACATCGGGTGTGCAATGGTGTCCTCTCACCCTTCCCAAGGAGAACCGCCATGTACAAGCGCATCCTGATCGCGACCGATGGTTCCGAGCTTGCCGCCAAGGGGCTGCAGAAGGGCCTTGAACTCGCCGCACAGCTCGGCGCGAAGGTCGATATCGTCACCGTCTCCGAGCCGTGGGCCGTGGGCATGTACGACGCCATGGGCTGGAGCGCCGGCTATGAGGCCAGCCCCGAGTACAAGCAGGACCGCGAGGCCGCGGCACAGAAGATCCTGCAGCCGTCGCTGGACGCCGCGCGCGCGGCCGGCGTGGCCGAGGTGCTCGGCCACCATGTGCTGGACCGCTACGCCGCCGACGGCATCATCGAGACCGCCGATACCTGTGGTTGCGACCTGCTGGTGATGACTTCGCATGGCCGCCGTGGCGTGACCCGCGTGCTGCTCGGCAGCCAGACCGCCGAGGTGCTCGCGCGCAGTACGGTGCCGGTGCTGGTGATCCGCTGACGCACCCTCCTGCCTGACCGGCCCGGGATGCCGCGATGCGGCGTCCCGGCGGTGGCCTGTGGCCGGTGTCTTCCATTTTCAGCGTACCCCCTTCATCGCCATCGTTGCCGAAGGGGGCTTTTCTTTTGGTGTCGCGGAAGCGCGGCCTGCTCAAGCCCAAGCCCGCTCTACGTGATGGATCGCGGCGGCTTTGCAGCGCGGCGGGCCAGGCCGGCCCGCCGCGGTGTGAGCGGGTCCCGCTCCGCATCTGCCACGACATCACCAGCTGTACAGCTTCCAATAGACCGGCGACACACCGTCCTTGTCGTTGTCCATGCGGCCGTCGCCGTTGCGGTCATAGAGGTAGAACGGCGCGCCGCGCGCGGGGGTGACCTTGACCATGCGCAGCTGGGTGCCGACGCGGTATTCCTCGATGGTGTCGCCGTTGTCCATGGCACGGCGGGTGACTTCGGCGCCGGTCACGTCCACCGGCGGCGCATCGGCGTCCCGGCCCATGCTGGCGCAGCCGGCCAGGGCAAGCAGGGGAATCAGCAGCAGGTGTTTCATGACGGCGGCTCCTCGCATCGGTGTCCATCCGGATTATGCCTGCGTGCGGCTCATGCGCGCGTCGTCTCCGGTCCGGCCGCGTAGAATCGGCGCATGAGCAGATTAGTCCTGATCGACGGGTCCAGTTACCTGTACCGCGCGTTCCACGCGTTGCCGCCGCTGTCCAACGCCGCCGGCGAGCCTACCGGCGCGCTGTTCGGCGTGGTCAACATGCTGCGCGCCACGCTGAAGGAAAAGCCCGACTACGTGGCCTTCGTGGTCGACGCGCCGGGCAGGACCTTCCGCGACGACCTGTACGCAGAGTACAAGGCCAACCGCCCGCCGATGCCCGACGAACTGCGCGCGCAGGTGCAGCCGATGTGCGACATCGTGCACGCGCTGGGCATCGACATCCTGCGCGTGCCAGGCGTGGAGGCCGACGATGTGATCGGCACCCTGGCCCTGGCCGGCGCCGCCGACGGGCTGGAGGTGACCATCTCCACCGGCGACAAGGATTTCGCCCAGCTGGTGCGCCCGGGTGTGGAGCTGGTCAACACCATGACCGGCAGCCGCACCGGTTCGGATGACGCGGTGATGGACAAATTCGGCGTGCGTGCCGACCAGATCGTCGATTATCTGGCGCTGATGGGCGACACCGTGGACAACGTGCCCGGCGTGGAGAAGTGCGGCCCCAAGACCGCGGCGAAGTGGCTGGCCGAGTACGGCACGCTGGACGGCGTGATCGCCGCCGCGCCGGCGATGAAGGGCAAGATCGGCGAGAACCTGCGCGCCGCGCTGCCTCGGCTGCCGCTCAACCGCGACCTGGTCACCATCCGCACCGATGTGGAACTGGAACAGGGTCCGCGCGATCTGCGCCTGCGCGACCAGCATGTGGACAGCCTGCGCGAACTGTATGCCCGCTATGGCTTCACCCAGGCGCTGCGCGAACTGGGGGGTGTCGCGGCGCCGGCCGCCGCCGACGAGGCCAAGGTCAGCCTGCGCGGCACCGCCGCGGGTTTCGCCCGGTCCAGCGAGAGTGCGCCTGCCATCGAGACCGATCCGGCGATGGCGGACAAGGGCGAGTACGAAACCGTGTTCACCGATGAGCAGCTGCAGGCCTGGGTCGAACGCCTGCAGGCCGCCGCCGAGTTCGCATTCGATACCGAGACCGATGCGCTGGACGCGATGCGCGCGCGGCTGGTCGGCGTGAGCCTTGCGGTCGAGCCGGGCAAGGGCGCCTACATCCCGGTCGGCCACGATTACCCCGGCGCGCCGGTGCAGTTGCCGACGGCACAGGTGTTGGACGCGCTGCGCCCCCTGCTCGAGGACGCAGGCAAGCGCAAGCTCGGCCAGCACGGCAAGTACGACATCCACGTGCTGCGGCGCCATGGCGTGGAGGTGGACGGGTACGCCGACGACACCATGCTGGAGAGCTTCGTGCTCAACTCCACCGCCACGCGCCACGACATGGATTCGCTGGCGCAGCGCTATCTCGGCTACACCACCACCAAGTTCGAGGAAGTCGCCGGCAAGGGCGCCAAGCAGATCTCGTTCTCGCAGGTGGGCATCGACGAGGCCGGCCACTACGCTGCCGAGGACGCCGACATCACCCTGCGCCTGCATCGCGCGCTGGCGCCGCAGCTGGCAGCCGAACCGGCGCTGGAAAAGGTCTACCGCGAGATCGAGATGCCGCTGGTGCCGGTGCTGGCGCGCATCGAGGCCAACGGCGTGTGCATCGACAGCGCCGAACTGCGGCGGCAGAGCGCGGACCTGTCCTCGCGCATGCTCGCCGCGCAGCAGAAGGCCACCGGACTGGCCGGACGCAGCTTCAACCTGGATTCGCCCAAGCAGCTGCAGGCGGTGCTGTTCGATGAACTCGGCCTGCCGGCGCTGGTGAAGACGCCCAAGGGCCAGCCCAGCACCAACGAGGAGGCGCTGGAAGCCATCGCAGAGCAGCACGAACTGCCGCGCGTGATCCTCGAATACCGAGGCCTCGCCAAGCTGCGCAGTACCTATACCGACAAGCTGCCGGAGATGGTCAACCCCGACACCGGCCGCGTGCACACCAGCTATCACCAGGCCGGTGCCGCCACCGGGCGGCTGTCTTCGTCCGATCCGAACCTGCAGAACATCCCGATCCGCACCGACGACGGCCGCCGCATCCGCAAGGCCTTCGTCGCGCCGCCGGGACGCAGGCTGATGGCCTGTGACTACTCGCAGATCGAGCTGCGCATCATGGCCCACCTGTCCGAGGACCCGGGCCTGATCCGCGCCTTCGAACAGGGCGTGGACGTGCACCGCGCCACCGCCGCCGAAGTGTTCGGCCGCACGCTGGAAGAGGTGACCACCAACGAGCGCCGCGCCGCCAAGGCGATCAACTTCGGCCTGATGTACGGCATGAGCGCCTTCGGCCTGGCCAAGAACCTGGGCATCGACCGTGGGCAGGCGCAGGACTACGTGGCGCTGTACTTCAGCCGATACCCGGCGGTGCGCGATTTCATGGAGCGCATGCGCGTGCAGGCGCGCGAACAGGGCTACGTGGAAACCCTGTTCGGCCGACGCCTGTATCTGAACGACATCCACGCCCGCAACCAGGGCCTGCGCGCTGGTGCCGAGCGCGCCGCGATCAACGCCCCGATGCAGGGCACTGCGGCCGACATCATCAAGCGCGCGATGGTCAGCGTGGACGGCTGGCTCGCCGCGCACCGCGAGCGCGCGCAGATGATCCTGCAGGTGCACGACGAACTGGTGTTCGAGGCCGATGCGGACTTCATCGACACGCTGCGCGGGGAAGTGGAGTCGCGCATGACCGCCGCGGCGGAACTGCGGGTGCCGCTGGTGGTGGATTCAGGGGTGGGCGACAACTGGGATGAAGCGCACTGACGGCAATCCACTACATTGGTGCGTAGCCAAGCGCACGGGTGGTTGTCGCAGTCCTTCATTCCGCCCGTGCGTGATGCGCCTGGGAGCAGTTGCCGAAGAGCCATGCGTTTCTGGGCACAAGGTATTCGTGCAGCGAATAGGTGGCAGTGAGGTTTTCGATGCATGCCGTTCGTTTGCAACGAACCGCACGGATTTCCAATTATTTAACGCTTGCAATGCCATTGCTGGAACGTTGCGTAATGCATTGCGAGGTCAATCAAGCGGACCTTCTTTTTCGGATGAATATCTCCTTAATCATCCCGAAATAAATAGCTGTTCTTCACGAACCATCAATGTCCGTGGTGGTCATATAGCCCGTGACAGGTGCAACGCCTGTCGCGGATCTCTCCCATCCCCTGGAGCAGATCTCGGAGCGGGGATTCCTCCCCAAATCGCCGCTCCTCCAGCCCCGTCGACCCCCCCCTGGTCGGCGGGGCTTTTTTTTTGCACTTTCCATATCGGCCCGCCGATGGGCGTCAGCAATGCGCTCAGCCGTGACGAGGCTCCGGCAGCCTCCCCCCGGATTCGCGCGTGCGCAGCGGCGACGGGCTGGGCATCATGGCGGGACAGACAGGAACGGGGATGCAGGCCGATGTCGGACATGTTCGCGCTGGCGATGCCGTGGTGGGAATTCATCCTGCGTGCGGTGGTGGTCTACGTCGTGGTGCTGGGAATGGTGCGGCTGACCGGCAAGCGTGCGCTGGGTCAGATCACGCCGTTCGACGTGCTGCTGATCGTGCTGCTGGGCAACGCGGTGCAGAACGCATTGCTGGGACAGGACACCTCGCTCGCCGGTGGCCTGCTGCTGGCGGCGACGCTGATCGCGATCAACTACGCGGTGGGCTGGCTCACCACGCGCAACCAGCGCATGGAACGGCTGATCGAGGGCGAACCGGTGCTGATCGCGCGCGATGGCCGCCTGCTGGGCTCGGTGCTGCGCCGCGAGCTGATCACGCATGCCGATTTCGACGCGGCGATGCGCCAGCAGGGATGCCGCGGCATCGAGGAGGTCGAGCTGGCGCTGCTGGAGATCAACGGCCACATCACCATCGTGCCGCGCCGCCAGGATGGGCAGGTGCCGTCGCCAGACTGACGGCCGTTCCTGCTGGCGGGGGCTACGGAAGCAGCCGGGCGTGGCCCGGCCGTGCTTCCGTCACAGCCATTCGCGCGGGACGAGGTACTCGGCCAGCCGCGCTTCGTCGCTGCCGGCGTCGGGCTGGTAACCGTACTCCCAGCGCACGCGCGGCGGCAGGCTCATCAGGATGCTCTCGCTGCGCCCGCCGCTCTGCAGGCCGAACAGCGTGCCACGGTCGTAGACCAGGTTGAACTCGACGTAACGGCCACGCCGGTACAGCTGGAATTCGCGTTCGCGTTCGCCATAGGGCATGTCCTTGCGGCGCGCGACGATGGGCAGGTAGGCATCGAGGAAACCATCGCCTACCGCGCGCAGGTAGGCGAAGTCGCGTGCGAAATCGCCATGCAGGTCGTCGAAGAACAGGCCGCCGACGCCGCGTGTCTCGTTGCGGTGCTTGAGGAAGAAGTACTCGTCGCACCAGCGCTTGTGCTCGTTGTAGCGCTGTTCGCCGAATGGCGCGCACAGGTCGCGTGCGGTTTCGTGCCAGTGGCGCACGTCCTCGTCGAACGGATAGAACGGGGTCAGGTCGAAGCCACCGCCGAACCAGGCCGCCACCGCCTTGCCGTCGCGTTCGGCCTGGAAGTAGCGCACGTTGGCGTGGGTGGTGGGCAGGTAGGGGTTGAGCGGGTGGAACACCAGCGACACGCCGCACGCGCGCCACGAGGCGCCGGCCAGTTCCGGGCGATGCGCCGACGCCGAAGGCGGCAGGCGGGTGCCGGCCACGTCGGAGAAACCGATGCCGGCCTGTTCGAACACCGCGCCATCGCGCAGCACGCGGGTGCGGCCACCGCCGCCCAGGGATGGGCCAGTGCCATGGGAGGCAGGAGGCCGGGAGTGATCGCCGCCTTCCGCGCGCTGCCAGCGGTCTTCGACAAAGCGGGCCCGGCCGTCGGCCGATTCGATGGCCTGGCAGATACGGTCCTGCAGGCCGGTGAGGTAGTCGCGTACGCGTTCGAAATCGTCCATACGCGTACTGTAGCGCAGGCACTCAGCGGAACAGCGCGCGTACCTCGTCGCGGCACAGCTTGATGACCAGCCAGCCATGCAGGCCGGCGAAGGCCAGCGCGGTGGCGCTGGCGCCGAGCAGCGCGGTCCAGCGGCTGGCCTGCATCTGCGCCAGGGCTTCCCGGCCATCGGGCGAATCCTGGAAGCCGGACGGCAGGATGGACTGCATCGCCGCGAACATGCTGTCGACCAGCGGCAGCATGGCGAAGTTGGCCAGGGCCACCACGACCAGGAACACGATGAAGCCGATCCGTCCCCATTCCTGGCGGCGCAGCAGCGCCCACGACACCGCGAGCAGGGCAACGGACAGCAGCAGCATCAGCAGGGTCAGCGACAGCGCGTGCCGCGCGACCCATTGCATCGCCGCCGGCACCGGCAACCCCTGCTGCTGCAGCCAGCCCACCGGGTCGAGCCGGCCCAGCGCCGCCACCAGGAGCAACTGGAACAGGCTCCAGGCGATGGACAGGCCGGCCATCACCAGCGACAGCCTGGCCGTGATATCGACAAAGGAAGCCGCCGCCGGACGCGCGGGACGAAGCGGAGGAGGTGCGAGCTGGATCACGCGGGTACGCTGCGGGAAACGGTGGAGCGCACTATCGCCGGCTTCAGCCGGCTTGCCCAGCCCCCGTCATCCGCCGTGCCGCCGCCGGCAGGATGTGGCGCCCGCTCAACGGTGCCAGCTTCACGCCATGGGGCGGGCATAGTGGGATCCAGGCCAGTTCGGCGATCTCCGCCTGCGCATGCGCCATGCCATCCACCCGGACCAGGAACGATTCGCCCTGCACGCGCCGTCCCGGTTCATTGACCGCGTCGTCCTCGAAGGTGCCGAGGACGAGCGTGTCCCCGATGCGCAGCGTCACGCCCAGTTCCTCATGCAGTTCGCGCGCCAGCGTGCACAGCGCGTCCTCGCCGGGTTCGCGCTTGCCGCCGGGCTGGATGAAGGTGTCCGAACCATGCTTGCGCACCACCAGCACGCGGCCGGCGTCGTCGAGTATCACCGCGGTGACGATGCGGATGGGGAACAAGGCGGGCTCCATTGCAGGTGATGCCGCAGGAGCGCACTTCAGTGCGCGATGGGGCTCTACCGGTAAAGCCCTTTCGCGCACTGAAGTGCGCTCCTACGCGACAAGGGCGGCCAGTGGCCGCCCTTGTCGCTTACTTCAGGTGTTCCTCGAACAGCTTGAGGATGCGCTTGTATTCGTCCAGCCAGGAATCGGCGCGGGTGAAGCCGTGGCGTTCCAGCGGGTACGGCGCGATCGACCAGTTGTCCTTGTGCAGTTCGATCAGGCGCTGGGTCATGTTGACCGAGTCCTGGAAGAACACGTTGTCGTCCATCATGCCATGGGCGATCAGCAGGTGGTCCTGCAGGCCGTCGGCGTATTCGATCGGCGAGGACACGCGGTAGGCCTCCGGGTCGATGTCCGGGGTGTTGAGGATGTTGCTGGTGTAGCCGTGGTTGTACTGGTGCCAGTCGCCGACCGGGCGCAGCGCGGCGCCGGCCTTGAACGTGCCCGGCGCGCGGTACAGCGCCATGAAGGTCATGAAGCCGCCGTAGGAGCCGCCGTAGATGCCGGCGTGGTCGCGGTCGCCCTGCTGGGTTTCCACCAGCCAGTCCAGGCCGTCCTGGTAGTCCTCCAGCTCCGGGTGGCCCATGTTGCGGTAGATGGCCGTGCGCCAGTCGCGGCCGTAGCCCTCGCTGCCGCGGTAATCCATGTCCAGCACGATGTAGCCCTTCTGCACCAGCAGGTTGTGGAACATCTGCTCGCGGAAGTAGGTAGGGTAGCGCTGGTGCACGTTCTGCAGGTAGCCGGCGCCGTGCACGAACATCACCACCGGGTACTTCCGGCCCGGTTCCTTCTGCGCGGGGCCGTAGTACTTGGCCCAGACCACGCCGGCGCCGTGCTTCGACGGCACCGCGACGAGCTGCGGCTGGATCCACTCGCGCGCCTTGAACTCGGCGCTGCGGGTGTCGGTGAGCACGCGCGCGCTGCCGCCCGCGGCCGGCACCACCGCCAGCTGCGCCGGCAGGTAGGCGCCGGAGTAGCGCACCAGCAGCTGCTGGCCGTCGGGCGAGAGCGAGAAATCCTCCACGCCGTTGAGATCAGTGAGCTCGCGCACCTGCCCGCTGGCGGCATCCACGCCGCACACCTCGTAGTCGTGCGGCGCCTGCGGGTTGCACAGCACGTAGAAGCCCTTGCCGTCTGCCGAGGGCACCGGCGCGGAGGTTTCCCATTTGCCGCTGGTCAGCGCGCGCGGCTTGCCGGTGCCGGACTGGGTGTACAGGTGCGAGAAGCCCGATTCCTCGGACAGCAGCCACAGCGTACGGCCGTCGGCCATCCAGCCGAAATCATTGAAGCCCCAGTTGATCCAGCCGGGATCGGTGAGGCGATGGCGGTTCTGCATGCGGCCGTCGTCGCCGACGCTGACGATCCAGCGGTCCTTGTTGTCGTTGGCGCGCAGCATCACCGCCGCCTGTTTGCCGTCGGCGCTCCAGCGGATGCCGCCGCCCATGAAGTCGCTCATCACCTGCACGGTGCGGTCGCCCTTGAGCGGCTCCTTGCCGGCGGCCTTGCGCAGCGCGGCCAGCGGATCGGTGCCGATGCCGGGCAGGGCGTCCAGCGCCAGCGGGCGGACCTGGCCGCTGGCCACGTCGACGAACCACAGCGTATGCGGCGCGAAGCCGTTGCGGCCGACGCGGGTGCGGGTGTCCTCGGCCTCCTCGTAGCCGGATTCCGTTACGTACAGCGGCATCTTGCCGCCGCGGCCGTCCTCGAAGTTCTTCGGCTTGGTCACCACGATCAGGTGGGTGGCATCGGGCGAAAGCACGCTGTCCACGATCTCCACGTCGGCACCCAGGTAGACCGGGCCCGGTGCGCGGGTCGGGTCGGCCTGGCGCCAGCGCTCGCCCTGCTCGCGCAGCGCGTCGCGCTGGGCGCGGTCGCGGCGCAGGGTTTCCAGCGTGCGCATCTGCTGGTCGCGCAGCACGTCGGCCTTGGGCGCGTCGGCAGGGTTCTTCTCGGCCTTGAGCTGGGCGACCAGGGCGATCGCGCCGTTGCCGGCGTTCCAGTGGTACCAGTTGTTGCCGACGTTCCAGACCAGGCCGCCATCGGTGGCGAAATCCACGCCCGTGGCGCGCTCGTTGCCGCGCGTGAGCTGGGTCAGCGCGCCGCTGCGCAGGTCGCGCACGAACACGTCGCCGTTGCGTACGAAGGCCATGCGCTGGCGCTGCCGGTCGTAGACGCGGTTGGCCGCGTCCAGGGTGCCGCGCTGGTCGTCGGCGACCTGCGCGGCCGCGCCGCCGGCCACCGGCTGGCGGAAGGTGTCGCGCACCGGGCTGCCCTTGCGCTTGAGCGTGTACTCGGCCTGCTGGCCATTCCACGACCACCAGGCCGATTCCACCGGCGGCCCGATCCAGTCCGGGTCGGCCATCGCCTGTTCGATGGTGATCGGCGTGGGCGCGGCATGGACACCGCCAGCGGCGGCCAACAGCAGCAGGGACAAGGGCAGGAGTCTGGACATCGCGGGCACCGGTGGAGAAAACCGGCAAAGCCTAGCAGCCCGGTCCACTGCGGGGCTGGGCCACAGGTCATGGGCGAAGCCGGCAAACCGCCTGGAAGCCGGTGTGGCAGGCGGTCCGGCGCCGGCTCCGCGTTTGTCCGGTTTCCGCCACCAGCTATGCTGGGCGCCGGCCGCGCCTTCGTTCCGCGGCGGTTTTCCCTGAAGGTTGTCCCGCGTGCCCGCCGTCCATCCGATCTCTTCTTCCCTGCATCCTCTCGCTGTTGGCGCGCCCGAGCGGCCGCTGGCGGCGATGGCCGATTCGCCGATCGACTTGTCCACGTTCCTTGAACACGTGCGCGGCGTGGCGGCCCTGCTGCCTCCCGGCCACCATGCGGTCAACCTGTGCGAGGACCGCTACCGTTTCCTGGTCGGTTTCTGCGCGGTCGCCCTGCGCGGGCAGGTGAACCTGTTGCCGCCCTCGCGCGCGCCGGCGGTGGTGGCCGATGTGCAGCAACGCCATGGGCAGGCCTGGTGCCTGGGCGACATCGCCCCTGATGTGCTGCCGGCGGGCTGGTTCGCGTTGCCGGAGGAACTGCCGCGCCTGCCGGGCGATATCCCGCAGCTGGATGCGGCACAACTGGTCGCCATCGGCTTCACCTCGGGCAGTACCGGCGCGCCGGCGGCCAACCCCAAGACCTGGGGCGCGTTCGTGACCAGCACCGCGCAGAACCTGCAGGCGCTGGGCGACCTGTGGGGCGGGCACATGCCTTCGGTAGTCGCCACGGTGCCGCCGCAGCACATGTACGGCATGGAGATGTCGGTGCTGCTGCCGCTGCTGGCGCCGGCGGTGCTGCATGCCGGCCGGCCGTTCTTTCCGCAGGACGTGGCGCAGGCACTGGCCGACGTGCCTGCGCCGCGGCTGCTGGTCACCACGCCGGTGCACCTGAAGGCGCTGGTCGAAGCGGGCGTGGAACTGCCGCCGCTGGCGGGCATCGTCACCGCCACCGCGCCGTTGCCGCAGCTGCTGGCCGAAGCGGCCGAAGCGCGCTTCGCCACGGAAGTGCGTGAAGTGTTCGGTTCCACCGAGACCTGCATCTTTGCCCGCCGCCGCACCGCGCGCGAACAGGCGTGGACACTGCTGCCGGGCGTGCGCCTGGAGCCGCGGGAGGACGGCACGCTGGTCCATGCGAAGCACCTGCCTGCGGCGGTGCTGCTGGCGGATCTGGTCGAGCTGCTGCCGGAAGGGCGTTTCCTGCTGCGTGGCCGGCGTGCGGACCTGCTGGAGATCGCCGGCAAGCGCGCCTCGCTGGGCGACCTGACGCGGCGCCTGCAGGCGGTGTCCGGTGTACGCGATGCGGTGATGGTGCAGCTGGACCCGGAGCCGGGCCATGCGGTGGGCCGCATCGCGGCGCTGGTGGTGGCGCCGGAGCGCGAGGAGGCGGACATCCTGCGCGAACTGCGCGCGGGCATGGATCCGGTGTTCCTGCCGCGCCCGTTGCGCAGGGTGGCGTGCCTGCCGCGCAACGAGACGGGCAAGCTGCCACGCGATGCGGTGCTGGCGTTGCTGCGGGGCGGCGAATAATCCGGCCGTTGCCGTTGCCGTTGCCGTTGCCCGTGATTTTGCTGTGCCCTTGGTTTTTGACTCACCCCGGCCGTAGAGCGAGCCGAGCACCGCAGCGTGACGAGGGGCGAAGAGGCGCACGTGTCTGAGCGAAGCGAGTTGTGCGCCGTCCCCTCGGCACGCGAGGAGCGCAGGGAACCGGCGGGCGCAGCCCGACGGATCGCGTCCCGGCCCGTGTTGACCAGCCATTCGGCTGTTGGAAAAGCGCTTCTTTTGGCTATCTTTTCTTTGCACGAGCAAAGAAGAGCCTTTCAACAGCCGAATGGCTGGTCAAAGTAGCTCGCGCCCCGAAGGGGAGCGAAAGCCTTTGATCCTGCTTCTGCCGCTGCTTCGGCTTTTCAAAGACAAACGGCAACAGCTAAAGCAACAGTGCAGAGCCAAAACTTAAGCTTGAAAGCAAGGCTTTCACTCCTGCTACGCAGGAGCGAGTTACTTCTCTTTGCTCGTGCAAAGAGAAGTAACCAAGAGAAAGCACGCCCCTGCCTACGCGCCCTCCGTGCCTGCGGCACTCCGGGTCCACTCCGCCGCCGGGATTTTTCGACGAGACATCCCTGTCTCGTCGAAAAACGACGTGCATCCCTGCACGTCGCCCCTGCGGGGTCTTGTCCGTCGGCTCCGTCGCTACGGAAGGGGGCCCCGGAAGTCAAAAGCCAAGGGCAGCAGCAAAATCACGGGCAACCGCAACCGCAACCGCAACCGCAACCGCAACCGCGGTCAGGCGCCGTGTACCCCGTCGATCTCCACCCGCAGATCGCGCCGGCACACTTCCGCGTGCAGCACGATGTAAGGCACTTCCGGCGGCAGATGCCGCGACAGCGCCTGCCGTATCGCCGGGATCTCCACCGCGTCGCGCACGTAGACCTTCAGCCGGCTGCCAGCGCCGAAGTGCGCCGGCAATGCAGGCAGACGCGCGCGCGCCGTGCCTACCAGCGCATCGAGGTTGGCGAAGGTTTCCTCCAGCTGGCGCAGCGTGTCCTCGCCGTGCAGCGTGGCGTGGCCGACCACGCTGGCGGTGCCCGACAGCAGCAGCGGCAGCGCGTTGCCAGGCGCGGCGAGCATGCCGCGGGCGAAGCTGGGCGACTGCGGACCGTACTGGCGCGGATACCGCCAGGCGCTGACCTGGCGCGGGTTCTCCAGCGGCGTGCCGGGCACGCGCGCGGCCAGCCAGTAGACCTGCAGCACGCGCACGCCATCCAGGCGGCCGATGGCGGTGGCTGCGGGCAGGGTGCCGGCGTCGATGGTGCCGATGCCGCGCGCGCGGCCGATGCAGAACTGGCGGTAGCGCTCGTCGTCGCCCTCGCCCTCGGTGATCGCGTCCAGGTAATTCCAGATGCGCAGCAGATGCGGGTAGCCGTGCTGCGGCAGCGCCGACAGCAGCCGCGCATAGGCGTGCGCGCCGGCTTCGAGGATGCCGCCGTGGCTGGATTCGTCGATCTGCAGTGCGCCGAACATCAGCGCGCCGTCACTGGCCCAGGCCAGACCGTCGACCTCGCGGCCGCTGCGCACCGTGCCGGTGCCGCGCCAGACTTCCAGCCGCGGTTCGCCCTCGGGCTGCAGGCCGACCTGCAGGTAGCGCGGGTCGTCGCTGGCGGGGGCCGCGTCGCCGGCCTGGAAGCCGAATACCGCCAGCACCTGCGGATCGGCCAACAGGGCCGGCAGCTGCGCCGGATCGGCGTAGTCCACCTCAAGCCCGACGGCGGGCGCGAAGCCGGAAACCGCGTTCATCGCACGCTCCCGCGGCCATGGCGGCCGGCAGGGTGGGCGAGCGGGGAAACGGAAGCAGGGCAGGGGAACAGGGACGTCATCGCGCGGCGGATCGGTGCTGCAGAAAGCGCCATGATACCGCGCGCGCCGCGGCGGCCATGGTTGCGCCGCGGGCGGCGATACCGGATCGTTGCGCATCATCTCTTCATGGAAGTGGCAATGTCGCAACAAACCGAGGCCGAGCGCGAGCTGGCCGGACTGCTGGTCGAGAGCCTGAACCTGGAAGACGTGGACCCGGCGGCGATCGACCCGGAGGCGGCGCTGTTCAACGACGGGCTGGGCCTGGATTCGATCGACGCGCTGGAACTGGCCCTTGCCATCGGCAAGCGCTACGGCTTCCAGCTGCGCTCGGACAACGACGACAACCGCCGCATCTTCGCCTCGCTGCGCGCGCTGTCGGCGCACGTGCAGGCCAACCGGACCGCCTGAACGCCATGAGCGGCGCCGGCCACGCGCCCGGCCACGGGCCGGCCGCCAGCCTGCTGCGGATCGTGCTGCTGCTGGCCTATCCGGTGCTCTCGCATGTGGCCAGCCTGCGCAGCGAGGGCGGCTGGGCCGCGCTGGCGCTGTTCGGGCTGGTGCTGCTGTGCCTGCTCGATGCGCTGGGCCGTCGCCGGCCGGCGGCCTGGGCCGCGCTGCTGGCAGCGGGGCTGCTGCTGGCCTGGCTGGGGCGTTCGCCGTGGGCGTGGATGCTGCTGCTGGCGCCACCGGTGGTGTTCCCGCTGCTGGTGGCCTGGGGCTTCGCGCGCTCGCTGTGGCCGGGCCGGGTGCCGCTGATCACCCGCATCGTGCAGGCCCTGCATGCGCGCGCCGGTGTGCCGGTCGAGGAACGGCTGGAGCGCTATACGCGGCGCCTGACCGCGGCGTGGGCGCTGCTGCTGGCGCTGCTGGCGGCAATCAACCTGGCACTGGCGATGAGCGCGGTGCCCGATGGCCTGCTGGCCGCGTTCGGCCGGCAGCCGCGCTGGCCGTTGAGCCATGCGCAGTGGTCGTGGTGCGCGAACGTCGCCGACTGGGGCCTGATCGGCGGCTTCTTCGTGGCCGAATACGCACTGCGCTGCCGGCTGTTCCCGCAGCGGCCTTACCGCAGCGCCGGCCAGTTCGTGCGCCAGATGGGGCAGCTCGGCCCGGCGTTCTGGCGTGATCTGCTGCGTTGAACGCGATGGGCCGCGGGTATCCTGTGGCCCACGCCGCCGCCCGCCACGCCATGCAGTTCACCATTCCCCATGACCATCCCTGCCTGCCCGGCCATTTCCCGGGCAGGCCGTTGGTGCCGGGCGTAGTGGTGCTGGAACAGGTGTTGCGCGCGGCGGAGGCATCGGCCGGCGTACCGTTCCAGGCCCTGCGCCTGCCGCAGGTGAAGTTCATGGCGCCGCTGCTGCCCGGGCAGGTCGCGCGGATCGAACTGGACGGGCAGGTGCCGCGCTGGAAGTTCCGGGTATGGTGCGGCGACGAGCTGCTGGCACGCGGCGAACTGGTGGCCGTCGACGGGGATGCGGCGGCATGAGCGACGCCGACTGGAAGCGCCGGCCCGAGGGCGGCGGCCGCGCCGCGATCCGCCTGATCGCGGGCATCGCCCGCCATGGCGGGCGCGGCATCGCCCGGCTCTGCCTGTACCCCATCACCGCCTATTTCCTGTTGGTGCGGGGCAGCGAACGCCGCGCCTCGCGCGCCTATCTGGGCCGCGCGCTGGGCCGCCGCGCCGGCCTGTGGGACGTGGCGCGCCACATCCATACCTTCGCCGCGACCATCCTCGACCGGGTGTTCCTGCTCGGTGGGCGCATGAACCTGTTCGACATCCGCACCGATGGCACCCAGCAACTACTGGAGCAACTGGATGAAGGCCGTGGCGTGCTGCTGTTCGGCTCGCACCTGGGCAGCTTCGACGCGCTGCGCGCACTGGGCCGGCAGCGACCGGACCTGAAACTGCGGGTACTGCTGGACCGCGCCCACAATGCCGCCATCACCGAGCTGCTGGCCGAACTCGACCCGGGCCTGGCCGCGGGCATCATCGACGCGGGGCAGGGCGGACCTGCGGTGGTGCTCGCCATCCAGCAGGCGCTTGAGGAAGGCGCGATGGTGGCGCTGCTGGTGGACCGCGCGCGGCCGGGCGAAGCCGCGCTGTCCGCGCCGCTGCTCGGTACGCCGGCGCCGTTTCCGACCGCGCCGTGGCTGATCGCCGGCGTGCTGAAAGCGCCTGTGATGCTGGCCTTCGGCCTGTACCGCGGTGGCAACCGCTACGATCTGCTGTTCGAGCCGTTCGCGCCGGCGCTCGATGTGCCGCGTGCGCAGCGCGCCGAGGCCTTGTCGGCGCTGGTTCACCGTTATGCCGGCAGGCTGGAACACCATCTGCGCGGCGCTCCCTGGAACTGGTTCAATTTCTATGATTTCTGGCATTCCGAAGCCTCACTCCCCGCGCCGCTGGATGCTGGCGGCATTCCTGGCCGCCTGCGGCAGCGCGCCGGCGATGGCGGCCGACGTTGATGCGGGGTGGATCCTGCGCCATCTGGCGCAACCGGCGCCGAGCCAGACCGGCTTCGTCGAACTGCGCGGTTCGGCGCTGCTGAAGGAACCGCTGCGGGTGGAAGGCCAGTACCGGCGTCCGGACGCCGGCACGCTGGTGCGCGAAGTGCGCGTGCCCTATGCAGAAACCACCACGATTGCTGGCGGCAAGGTCAGCATCGAGCGCGCCGGCAAGCCGCCGCGCGTGTTCTCGCTGCAGCGCGTGCCGGAGCTGTCGGACCTGCAGGCCAGCTTCGGCGCCCTGCTGTCCGGCGACCTGGTCGCGCTGGAGCAGGCCTATCGCCTGCAGGCGTCCGGCACCGCGCAGCACTGGCAACTGGTGCTCACACCCAAGGCGCAGGTGTTGGCCGCGCGCGTGCGCGCGGTGACCCTGCGCGGCCGCGACGGCGAACTGCGCTGCATCGAGACGCAGCCGGCGCGGGGCGAGCTGCAGCGCACCCTGCTCGGCGGCGCGGCCGGTGACGCCAGTGGCGTGCGCCAGGCCGATGCCCTGGCCGCGCTGTGCCATGACGGCACACGCGATGCTTCGGCGCCGGCCGGGAGCCGCCGTTGAAGCTCACACCGCGCCGGCGCATCGGCCTGGCGATCGGCTGGATGCTGCTGCTGGGCCTGCTCACTGCCTGGGTGAGCGGGCGCATGCAGGTCAGCGGCGACCTGCGCAAGTTCATGCCCGATGCGCGCACCCCGGCGCAGAAGCTGCTGCTCGACGAACTGGGCGAGGGTCCCGGCGCGCGGTTGCTGCTGCTGGCGCTGTCCGGCGCGGCGCCGGAACAACTGGCGGAGCAGTCCAGGCAACTGCACGCGGCGCTGGCGGCCGATCCGCAGTTCGAACTGGTCGCCAACGGCGGGCAGGCCGGACTGGAGGCATTCCCCGAACGCCTGCTGCCCTATCGCTACCTGATCGACGATCTGCCGGGCGACGCTTTCAGCGCCGATCGCCTGCACGACGAGCTGCAGGCGCGGCTGCAGGACCTGGGCTCGCCTGCAGGCGGACTGGTCGAACCCTTGCTGCCGTCCGATCCCACCCTGCAGGTGCTGCGCGTGGCCGAGGCGCTGCAACCGGCCAATGCGCCGCAGCGCATCGACGAGGTCTGGTTCGACCACACCGGCCGGCAGGCGCTGCTGCTGGTGCAGACGCGCGCGGCCGGTTTCGACCCTGGCGCGCAGCAGCAGGCGGTGGACACCATCGAGGCCGCGTTCGCGCGCATCGCCGGCGCCAGCGGCAGCCGCCTGGAGATGAGCGGGCCGGGCGCGTTCTCGGTGAAGATCGGCGACCGCACCGCCAACGAGGCCGGCATCATCGGCACCATCGATACGATCGGCATGATCCTGCTGCTGTGGGTCGCCTACCGCAGCTGGAAGATGCCGATCCTGGGCTTCCTGCCGCTGGCCAGCGCGGGCCTGGCCGGCCTGGCCGCGGTGGCGCTGGCCTTCGATGGCGTGCACGGCATCACCATCGCTTTCGGCTTCACCCTGATCGGCGTGGTGCAGGACTATCCGATCCACTTCTTCAGCCACGAACGTCCCGGCCGCTCGCCGTGGGACAACGTGCGCGCGCTGTGGCCGACGCTGGGCACCGGCGTGGTCGCCACCTGCATCGCCTATCTCACCTTCCTGTTCTCCGGCGTCGAGGGCCTGAAGCAGCTGTCGGTGTTCACCATCACCGCGCTGGCCACCGCGGCGCTGGCCACGCGCTACCTGCTGCCGGCGCTGGTCGACCCGGCCACCCGCGATTTCGCCGATTCGGCGTGGCTGGCGCGGCTGTGGCGCCACACCCGGCGGCTGCCGCGCCCGCGGCGTTCGCTGGCGGTGCTGGCGGTTGCTGCGCTGGTGGTGCTGGTGTGGGCGCCGGGGCCGTTCTGGCAGAACGACCTGGGCAAGCTGACGCCGGTGGATACGGCCGACCTGCTGCGCGATGCGCAACTGCGTGGCGAGCTGGGGGCGCCCGACGTGCGCTACGTGATCACCGTGCGCGGCGGCGACGCGCAGGCGACGCTGGCCGCGAGCGAACGGCTGCGGCCGGTACTGGACCAGCTCGTCGCCGACGGCGCGCTGGATCGCTACGACATGGCCGCGCGCTACCTGCCCAGCGCGACGCTGCAGCGCCAGCGCCAGCAGCGGTTGCCGGACGAGGCCACGCTGCGCGACGCGCTGGCCACGGCGGTGGCCGGAACGCCGTTCCGCGACGATGCCTTCGAACCCTTCGTCGCCGATCTGCAGCGGGCCCGCAGCGCGCCCGCGCTGCAGCCGCAGGATCTGCACGGCACGCCGCTGGCGACTGCGGTCGGCGGCCTGCTGTTGCAGGGCAGTGGCCACGCCACGGCGCTGGTGTCGCTGAGCGGCCTGCACGACGTGGCCGCGGTGGCGACCAGCGCGCGCCTGCACGGCGCCGAATTGCTGGACCTCAAGCACGCGTCCGAATCGTTGGTGGCCGAATACCGCGGTCGCGTGCTGGCGGCGCTGGCGGTGGCGGTGCTGCTGCTGGCCGCCACCGTGTGGGCGGCGCTGCGCTCGCCGCGCCGCGTGCTGCGCGTGCTGCTGCCGATGGTGCTGACCACGCTGGTGGTGCTGGCGCTGCTGCGCGCCAGCGGCGTCGAACTGAACCTGTTCCACCTGATCGGATTGATCCTCGCCGCCGGCCTGGGCCTGGACTACGGCCTGTTCTTCGAGCACGCCGGCGACAGCCTCGCCGACCAGCTGCGCACCCTGCATGGCCTGCTGGTGTGCAGTGCGATGACGCTGCTGGTGTTCAGCCTGCTCGGCCTGTCCTCGATCCCGGTGCTGCGCGCGATCGGCAGTACGGTGGCGCTGGGGGTGGTGTGCAACTTCGCGCTGGCGCTGCTGATTTCGCGCGAGCCCTGGCAGGAGGAGGCCGCCGATGCTGGCGCGTGAGGACATCCTGCAGCTGGTGCCGCACCAGGGCGGCATGTGCCTGTGGGACGAAGTGGCGGCATGGACCGCATCGGACATCGCGCTGCGCGCTTTCAACCATCGCGATCCGGCGCATCCGCTGCGCGGCGATGGGCAACTGCGCGCCATCCACCTGTGCGAATACGGCGCGCAGGCGATGGCCGTGCATGGTGGCCTGCGTGCGCGTGAACGCGGCGGCGCGGTGGTGCCCGGCGTGCTGGTGGCGCTGCGCGATGTGCAACTGCATGTCGCGCGCATCGACGATCTCGATGGCGCCATCGAAGCGACCGCGCAGGTATTGGCCGAAGCGGAAACCAGCCAGCAGTACAGCTTCCGCATCACCCACGGTGGGCGCGTGCTGGCCGAAGGCCGCGCCGCGGTGATGCTGCAACCGGCCGGCGACGGCAACGACAGGCAGGGAGACCCGCGATGAACATGAAACGACGCGCATTGGTCACCGGTGGCAGCGGCGACCTGGGCGGAGCGATCTGCCGGCGCCTGGCCGCCGACGGCGTGCATGTGATCGTGCATGCCAATGGCAACCTGGCGCGGGCGCAGGCGGTGGCCGCGGACATCGGCGCGGCCGGCGGCAGCGCGCAGGCGGTGGCCTTCGACGTGGCCGATGGCGAAGCGACCGCGACGGCGCTGGAAACCCTGCTGGCCGACGGCCCGATCCAGATCGTGGTCAACAACGCCGGCGTGCATGACGACGCACCGATGGCGGGCATGGACGCGGCGCGCTGGCGGCGGGTGATCGACGTGTCGCTGCACGGCTTCTTCCACGTCACCCAGCCGTTGCTGCTGCCGATGGCGCGCACGCGTTGGGGCCGCATCGTCAGCATCTCGTCGGTGGCGGCAGTGCTCGGCAACCGCGGCCAGACCAACTATGCCGCGGCCAAGGCCGCCCTGCACGGCGCCTCGAAATCGCTGGCGCGGGAAATGGCCAGCCGCGGCATCAGCGTCAATGTCGTCGCGCCGGGCGTGATCGAAGGAAGGATGGCGGCCGACGCGTTCCCGCCGGAACTGATCAAGCAGACCGTACCCGCCGCGCGCGCCGGAAAGCCGGAGGAAGTGGCGGCACTGGTCGCCTTCCTGTGCGGCGACGACGCCGGCTACATCAACGGCCAGGTGATCGGCATCAACGGCGGCATGGGCTGAGGAGCCCATGGAGCGCGGCGATGCCCCGCCGCCGGCTCCCTGACGCTATGGCGCTTCGTCGATCACCGGTGGATGCGCGCGGATCGTGCGGTGCACCTGCCGCACATGGCCATGGCGCAGCGCCAGCCGCACGATGTGCGTGGTGATGCGGGTCAGGTCGTGCAGCGGGCGGAAGTGGCTGGGACGGAAGCATTCGTCGCTGCCGGCGCCGCGGTAGCGCGACTCGATCGGCACCGATACGCAGCGCGTGCCCAGCTGCCGCGCGGCCGAGATCAGCACCTGCGCCTCGAACACGAAATCCTCGCCGGGCACCTCGCGCATCGCGATCACGTCGGCCGGATAGAAGCGCTGCCCGCTCTGGCTGTCGGCGACCTGGTAATGCGTGCCCCAGGCCACGCCCCAGTCGCCGAACTCGTTGGCCAGCCGCCGCAGCAGCGGTTGCGAGGCGCGCTTGCGCAGGCGGGCGCCGATGATGATGCAGCCGGGATGGCGGTTGGCGCTGGCCAGCAGCCGCGGCAGGTCGGCCGCGGCGTGCTGGCCGTCGCCGTCCATGGTCAGCACGCCGTGCAGGCCACGCCGCGCGGCCTCGGCGAAGCCGCTGCGCAGGGCCTGGCCCTTGCCGCTGCGCTGCGGATGGCGCAGCACGGTGACCGGCAGATCGGCGATGCAATCGGCGGTGCCGTCGTCGGAGCCGTCGTCGACCACGATCACGTGCGGGAAGAATCCGAGTGCGCCGCTCACCACCTCGCGGATGCGCAATGCCTCGTTGAGCGCCGGGATCACCACCGCCACGTTGTCCGGGCGCAACATGCGGGAATCAGCCATGGCCGATATCGATCCGCAGCCATTGGTCCGCACCGGCAGGCAGCAGTACCCGTTCGTGCTCCAGCGCGAGCGCTTCGAGCAGCGGCAGCGCCGGCTGCATGGCATTGCCGGCCAGCAGCTGCGACAACGGTCCGGCCATGCCGGCGGCGTCCGTGCCGGCGCCCTGCGCCAGTTCCATGCGCAGCGTTGGCAGGCCGGGGCAGGGCTCGCGCGACAGCACTAGGGCGACGCCGAGCAGGCCTTCGCTGGGCGCCACCTCGCCCAGTGGACCGCAGGACGGGCCGTCGTAGGCGACCAGCAGCACCGCCTCGCTGCCGGCGGCCAGCTGTGCCATCGCTTCGACCAGGCCCTGCGCGAAGCTGCAGGGCCCTGCGCTGATCGCGGTGGCCGGCACATGCGCGCCGGTGCCGATGGTCCAGTAGCCGGCGGCAGCGTTGTGCACCGAGTTGTGGAAGCGGGTTGGCGACACCGCGCGCGGATCGCTGGCCAGCGTCGTGCACATGTAGTCGGTGATCGACATCTCGCCGTGGGTGGAGGCGAATACCGAAGGCAGCGCCGTGGCCTCGCGTCCGGCCGCCTCGCAGGCGGCGAGCGCGGCTTCCAGCGCCACTGCCACCGTGGCCGGGGCGCGGCGGCGCTCGTTGGCGGCCAGCAGGGTGGGCGCCGGGCGCGCCGGCGCCTGCGCGGGGGGCTGGCCCGTGCGCGCCCAGGCGCAGGCCGCATCCCAGTCGGGCAGCCCGCTGCCCCAGAACCCGATGCCTTCGACGATCGCTTCGTGCATATGCTTCATTCCACCTTGCCGAATACCAGCGAACAGTTGTTGCCGCCGAAGCCGAAGGAGTTGTTCATCGCATGGCGGATGTCCGCCTGCGCGCTGTCGAACCGGATCTGCGGACCGCAGGCCGGATCGGGAACCGTGCTGTTGAGCGTGCCCGGCAACCGTCCGTCGGACAAGGCCAGCAGCGCGAACACCGATTCGACGATGCCGGCCGCGCCCAGTGTGTGCCCGGTCCAGCCCTTGGTCGAACTGGCGTGCAGCGACGGCGGGAACAGCGCGGCCACCGCAGCGGCCTCGATGCTGTCGTTGGCCGGGGTCGAGGTGCCGTGCAGGTTGAGATAGCCCAGCTGCGCGGGTTCGAGCCCGGCGCTGCGCAGCGCCTGTTCCATCGCCAGGCGCGCGCCCAGCCCCTGCGGATGCGGCGCCGACATGTGGTGGGCGTCGCTGGATTCGCCGTAGCCGCAGAACTGCAGTGCGGTTTCCGGGCCGGCGTCGGCCCGTTCCAGCACCGCGTAGCCGCCGGCCTCGCCCAGCGACAGCCCGCTGCGGCGCGCGTCGAACGGCTGGCAGGGCGCGCTGGCGACCAGCTGTAGCGAGTGGAAGCCGAACAGCACGCTGCCGCACAGCGTGTCGACGCCACCGACCAGGGCAGCGTCGGCGAAACCGGCGTGGATCAGGCGTGCGGCCTGCGCGAACACCTTGGCGCTGGAGGAGCAGGCGGTGGCGACGGTCACGCAGGGGCCGCGCAGGCCGGTGGCGGCCTGGACGAAATCGCCCAGCGCGTGCGGGGTGTGGATGCGCGGGCGCTGCAGATCCGGCGGGAAATGCGCCACGCCTTCGACATCGGTGGACAGGCGCGCATAGGCTTCCTCGGTGGCGCCGATGGCGGAGGTGGAGGTGCCCATCACCACCGCCACGCGGTTGGCGCCATGGCGGGCGACGACGCCGGCCAGCGCATCGAGCAGGCCGTCCTGCTGCAGCGCCAGCCAGGCCAGCGCGTTGTTGCGGCAGGCGAAACCGGCCAGCGCCGGCGGCAGCACCACGTCCTCCACGCCATCGACGCGGCCGATCCAGCAGTCCAGCGGGTCGACGCCGAAATCGTTGCGGCGCAGGCCGCTACGGCCCTGCGCCAGCGCCTGGCGCTGCGCGTCCAGTCCCGCGCCCAGCGCGGTGGTGGCGCTGTGCGCGAGGATGTTCAGCGGGAGCTGGCGCGGTGGCGATGCGGCGGTCACGCGGTTTTCCGGGGCTTGGACGGGGCGCGAGTATATCGGGGTGCCGTCCACCGCAACGGTATCCCCACAAGGTGACGGCGTGCGCGTTTCTTGATGAAAATGAATGAAGCTCTGGCGAAGAAGCCGACAGTTCTGTAGGGCAATGCCTTTCACCAGCGTCAGGTTTCCGACACAATCTCCAGCATTCCCAAGCAGGGCAAAGCCCGCGGGCATGCAAGCCTACGTTTACAAAAGCCAACGCAAGCAGGACACCTACGTCTACCTTGCCAAGCGCGACGACTTCGACGCGATTCCGGCCACGCTCGGCGCCGCCCTGGCGCCGTTTGCGTTCGTGCTGGAGGTGGCCCTGACCCCGGAACGGCGGCTGGCGCAGGCCGACGCCACGCTCGTGCGCGCCAATCTGGCCGCGCATGGCTTCCATCTGCAGCTGCCGCCGCAGCCCCTGGCGCCGGTGAAGATCGCCCGCATCGACGGTCGCGATGACTGACGCCTTGCGTACCCGTGTCTTCGGCGCGCTGGCGATTGGCGCGCTGCTCGCGCTCGTCGCCGGGTTCGGCGGCGTGGCGGCCGCTGTCTGCGGCCTGCTGGCGCAGCCCGCGTTCGCGCTGGGCGTGTCGTGGTGGCGGCGCACGCGCCTGGTCGCGCCGCTGTCCGCGCTGCCGCGGCAGGACCTGCCGGGTCTGCTCGCGGTGTGGGCCGGCGGCACCCTGCTGTTGGCGTTGCTGGTGTCCTGGCCGCTGGCCGCATTGCACGACAGCGGCAGCCTGCAGGCGGTGCTGGCACTGTGCGTGGCGGTGAGCATCGTGGTGGCGGCGCTGTGGCGCACCTGGCCGCTGTGGCAGGCGCTGGAACGCGAGGGCGGCACGTTGCGCGCGCAGGCGCAGGCGCTGTCCGGCCGCGCAATGGATTCCTGGCACGGCGTCGGCGCGGCGCTGGTGCTGTGCCTGCTGTGCGCGGCGGTGGTCGCCCCGGCCTGGCCCGGCCTGGTCGGCGATGGCCTGCGCTGGCCGCTGGCCATCGTCACCGTGCTGTTTTCGCCGCTGCTGCATGCCGCGTTGCAGGCGCTGCCCGCGGCGGCGCAGGCGGCGCCGGCAGCGGCGGTGCCGGCCTTCGATCCGTTCGCCGAGGCCCTGGCCGAACCGGCGCCGCTGGAGCCGCTGGCGCAGCACGAATGGGTACCGCAGCTGTACGAGGCCGCCCGTGCCGGTCGCGTCGATCGCGCGCTTCAACTGCTCGATGCCGGTGCCGATCCGCATGCGCCGCCGCCGGCCGATTCACGCGACCAGCGCAGCCTGGCGGTACTGGCCGCGGTGCTGCCCGACCTGCGCCTGCTGCGCGCCCTGATCGGCCGCGGTGTGGACGTGAACCTGGCCCATCGCGGCATGACTCCGTTGCTGGCGGCGACCCGCGACAGCTGGCATGGCCGCCCCGAGGCGGTGATGACCCTGCTGGCCAACGGCGCCGATCCGCGCGCCACCGATGCCGACGGCAACACCCCGCTGCACCATGCCGCGCGCAGTTCCGACCCCGGCGTGGCCGCGCTGCTGCGCGATGCGGCCGCCGAGATCGACGCGCTCAACCAGGAAGGCCACAGTCCGCTGGCGGTGGCCTGCCAGGCCGGCAACTGGCGGCTGGGCAAGTTCCTGCTCGAACGCGGCGCCAAGGTCGAACCCGCCGATGGCGTGCCGGTGCTCATTCCCGCTGCCGCCACCGAGGACGATGATCCGGCCGGCGTGCAGCTGCTGCTCAAGCACAGGGCGCGGCTGGACGCGCGCGACCGTCGCCGCCGCAGCGCGCTGCACGAAGCCGCTGCGGCTGGCCATGGCGACATCGTCGATGCCCTGCTTGCCGCTGGCGCCAATGTCGAACCGCGCGATGCCGCCGGCCGCACGCCGTGGCTGGATGCGGCCGCGCAGGGCCATGCCGGCGTGCTCGAACGCCTGCTCACGCACAAGCCCGACGTCGCCGCGGTCGATGGCGAGGGCTGCAACGCCGTGCTGCTGGCCTGCCGCGCGGAGAATGTGACCGCGGCGCTGGTGCGGCGCCTGCTGGATCTGGGCATCGCTGCCGATGCCGCCGCCGCCGATGGCCGCCGCGCCATCGACCATGCGGCCGCGGCCGGGCGCTGGAGCATCGTCTCGTTGCTGGACCCCGCCTATCCGCTGCCGGCTGCGGTCAGCGACGCGCTCGCCGGCGAAGCCGGCGATGGCGCTGCCGCGCCGGCGCAGCTCGACGACCGCGCGCCGCTGGCGCTGCTGCGCGAGGCGCTGGCCTTCGGCAACACCGAAGGCATGGCGCCGCTGGCGCGGCTGTGCGCGGCGCCGGAGCTGGGCGGCCTGCTGCACGACGTGGAACTGGCGCTGCAGCCGCGTGTGGTCGACTGGCTGCTGGCGCAGGGCGCCGACACCGAGGTGGCGGACGCCTGCGGCGATACGCCGATGTTCGCGCTGCTGGCACGCGGTGTGGACGCCATTCCGACCCTGCAGGTGCTGCTGCGGCATGGCGTGTCGCCAGCCGGCCGCGGCGGGCTGGGGCGCCTGCTGGCCGCCTGCGTGCAGCACGACCAGGGCTCGCGCGGTACCGAACAGTTCGCGCTGGAACTGCTCGAACGCGGTGCCGATCCGTTCGGCGCGTCACCGGCGGGCGATCCGCCGCTGGCGCTGGCGGTACGCCTGGGCTGGCTGAAGGTGCAGCACTGGCTGCTGGCGCATGGCGTCGACCGTGAGGCGCGCGACAGCCACGGCATGACCGCGCTGCACCTGGCCACCGCGCTCGCGCGCGAGGCCTCGCTGAAACTGCTGGTGATGCAGGGCGCCTCGCCCGACGCGCGCGCCGCCGACGGGCAGACGCCGCTCGGCGTGGCCCTGTCCAGCGGCCGCCGCGACCTGGCCGACTGGCTGGACTGGCGCGGCTGGACGCTGCCGCTGCGCGCGCTGCGCGAGGCCGACGTACCGGCCGCGGCGATGGCCGGCGACGCCGACGCGGTGCGCCGCCTGATCGAACTGGGGCTGCCGGTGGATGCGGTCGATGCGCAGGGCTGCACCGGTCTGCTGCGCGCGGCCGGTGGCGGCCATGTCGCGACGGTGGACCTGCTGCTGGCGCGCGGCGCTGACCCGCAGCACGCGGCCGCCAGCGGCGCCACGCCGTTGTCGGCGGCGGTGAGCATGCGCCAGGCCGCCATCGTCACCGCCCTGCTTGACGCCGGCGCGCGCATCGACCATCGCCTGCCCGGCGGCGTCACCGTGCTGATGCTGGCCGCGGCGCTGGGCCTGCCGGACATCGTCGCCAAACTGCTGACCGCCGGCGCCGACGTGCATACCGGCGACGACCAGCAGCTGGCGCCGCTGCACTGCGCCACGCTCTATGGCTTCACCGCGCGCGACCGTTCGCGCCTGCTGGCGCTGCTCGACACCCTGTTGCTGGCCGGCGCCGAGCCGGACCAACCCTCGGCCGGCACCGTCACTCCGTTACTGCTGCTGCTGGGCGCGCGCGCCGAACCGGGTACCGCCTGCGACGAGCAGGTGGTGCTGGCCGCGGTCGAACGCCTGCTCGACGAGGACGTGGCGCTGGACGTGCGCGATCCGCGCGGCTTCGGTCCGCTGCACCTGGCCGCGCTGCACGGCCTGCCGCTGCTGGTGCAGCGCCTGCTGCGCGCCGGCGCCGACCCCGACCTGCGTGACGCGCTGGGCCGCAGCCCGCGCGAGATCGCGGTCATGCGCGGTTTCATCGACGTGGCCGGCGAGTTCGAGCCGGCGGTGCCGGGCGTATCGTCTATGGCGAGGTTCCTGCGCGATCGCGGTTGAGCCATTGAATCCGCAACTGCGGGGCTTGCCCCGCAGGCGCTGAACTCACCGCAACGGGAAAGCACGGCATCGGCCGATTCCGCGGTGGGTGCCGAACACTGGCCCGCGCGGTTTCTGCCTTGATCCTTTCCTCGCCCGGCCCGCACCCAGGCGCCGCCATGACGATCGCGGATTACTCGCCGCCTGTCGCCGGCCTTTCCGGCGCCACGTCGCCATCGCCGGCGTCGGCCTCGAACAGATGCATCAGGTCGGCGCGGGCATCGCGCGAGGTCTGCATCACCGCCGCCTCGTCGTCGTAGACCAGGTGCTGCGCCTTGAGCAGCTTTTCGTCGTGCTCGCGGAAGCGGCGCACGTGTTCGCGCGCGGTGTGCTCGGCGATGCCCAGTGCGGTGAGCACGCGCTCGCTGATTTCCAGGCTGGAGCCGAACACCTCGCGGAACGGCTCGGCCGACATGTCCATCAGTTTCCAGGCGTGCTGGCGGTTGCGCGCGCGCGCGAGCACCCGCGCCTGCGGGTACAGGCGGCGCACCAGCCGCACCGCGCGCAGGTTGGTGTCCGGGTCGTCCATGGCCATCACGAACACGCGGATCTGGTCGCCGCCGGCCGCGCGCAGCAGGTCCGGCCGGGTGGGGTCGCCGTAGTAGAGGTGGTTGCCGAAGCGGCGCAGGTCTTCCACCGTGTCCGGGTCGGCTTCCAGTGCCACGAACGGGATGCGCTGCGCGGTGAGCAGGCGCGCGACGATCTGGCCGAAGCGGCCCATGCCGGCGATCAGCACCTGCGGATGCTGGGCCTGCGCATCGTTCAGATTGTCCGGCGCGCGCTCTGGGCCGACGCTTGGCGCATGCGTCCCGAGCAGGTGCTTGAGGCCGATCATCAGCAGCGGGGTCAGTGCCATCGACAGGCTGACGATGGCGACCAGGCGGTCGTGGTCGATGCGGCCCAGCAGGCTGGCGCGCTCGGCCTCGTTGAACACCACGAAGGCGAACTCGCCGCCCGGCCACAGCACGCTGCCCAGCATCAGCGCGCTGCGCAGCGGCATCCGCGCGGCCAGGCCGATCAGCACCAGCAGGCCGAACTTGACCGCGAGCAGCAGGCAGACGCCGATGGCGATCACCGTCGGCTCGGCGGCGATGCGCGCCAGGTCGATGCTCATGCCCACGGCGATGAAGAACAGCCCCAGCAGCAGCCCCTTGAACGGCTCGATCTGCGACTCGATCTCATGGCGGAACTCGGAATCGGCCAGCAGCACGCCGGCCAGGAACGCGCCCAGGCTGGGACTCAGGCCCGCCTTCTGCATCAGCCAGGCGGTGCCGAGCACCACCAGCAGCGCGCTGGCGGTGAATACCTCCGGCATGCGCGTGCGCGCGACCATGCCGAACAGGTAGCGCAGCACCGGCCGGCCGAGCAGGATCACCACGGCCAGCGCGCCCACCGCGGTGGCCACGTTCTGCCAGGTGAGGGTCTCGTTGCGGATGCCGCCCAGCAGCGGAATCGCCGCCAGCAGCGGAATGGCGACCAGGTCCTGGAACAACAGGATGGCGAAGCCGAAGCGGCCGAAGTCGCTGTTGAGCGCCTTGTGCTCGGACAGCAGCTGCAGGCCGATCGCGGTGGAGGACAGCGCCAGCGCGGTGCCGATCACCAGCGCGCTCTTCCACTGGAAGTGGTACAGCAGCAACAGCCCGCCGAGCACGCCGGCGGCGGTCAACACCTGCAGCGTGCCGCCGCCGAACACCGGGCGCCGCATCACCATCAGCCGCGCCGGCGACAGTTCCAGGCCGATCAGGAAAAGCAGCATCACCACGCCGATCTCGGCGGCGTTGAGGATGCGGTCGGCATCCTGCACGAAGGCCAGCACGTGCGGACCCAGCGCCACGCCGGCGGCGAGATAGCCCAGCACCGCGCCCAGCCCGAAACGCTTGAACACGGGCACGGCGATCACTGCCGCAAGCAGCAGCACCAGGGCCAGTTCCAGACCGCCGCCATGCATCGGGATCACGCTCGAAGAAAAGTGAGGGGAACGGCAGCGCGACCGCCGGGTCGGGCGCAGGCGCATGCCTGTACGGAAGAGTACCGCGCTCCTGCCGGCCTGGAAAATTTCACGGAGCACCGCTTGACCGCACCGCACGACGGTCGCAGACTCGCGCAGCCGCCGGTCCATGCCGCGCGGCGATCCCTTCGGAGTCCCACCCATGCCCAGCGACAGTAGAAGTCGATCTCGTTCGACGCCGGTGACGGCGAACGCCTGAGTGGGTGGTTCGCCGGTGCCGGCGTTGCGCTCGCAACCCAGCAGCCGACCGGGTCGGCAAGGCGAAACACGATGAACCAGAAGCAACTCCTGCGTCCGGCAGCGGACGCCAGCACCCTGAGCGCGCCCCTGGCGGAGTTCAACACCGCCGACGCGGTGGTCTACCTCAATCAACTCGAACAGGCCGATGCCGGCGCCGTGCTGGCCGCGTTGCCGTTGCCGCGCGCGGTCAAGCTGCTGGAAGCGCCGGAACTGCAGCACGCGGGCGAACTGATCGCGGCGATGCCGCCCACCCGCGCCGCCGCGCTGCTCGGGCTGATGGCCGACGACCGCGCCACCGACATCGTCCACGAGCTGGACGAGGACGAGCGCGCGCGGTTGATCCCGCTGCTCGACCCGGATGCGCGCCGCTCGATCCAGCTGCTGCTCAGCTACCCGCCCAACACCGCCGGCGCGCTGATGACCACCGAGTTCGTCAGCGTTCCCGCCGACTGGACCGTCGCCCAGACCCTGCAGCACATCCGCGAGGTCGAACGCACCCGCGAGACGGTCTACGCGATCTACGTGCTCGATCCGCAGACCCGGCAACTGCTGCAGGTGGTGACCATGCGCAGGCTGATCACCGGTGCGCCGACCGATTCCATCCTCGACGTGGCCCAGGTCAACCCGCCGGTCAGCGTCGGCCCGCAGCTGGACCAGGAGGAAGTGGCGCAGCTGATCCGCCGCCACGACCTGCTGGCGATCCCGGTGGTGGACGCGCGGCAGCACATGCTCGGCATCGTCACCGTGGACGACATCCTCGACGCGTTGATCGACGAATCCACCGAGGACGTGCACAAGTTCGGCGGTGTCGAGGCACTGGACCGGCCGTACATGCAGATCGGCTTCTTCGACATGATCAAGAAGCGCGCCGGCTGGCTGAGCGTGCTGTTCCTCGGCGAGATGCTCACCGCCAGCGCCATGCAGCATTACGAGGACGAACTGGCGCGCGCGGTGGTGCTGACGCTGTTCATCCCGCTGATCATGAGCTCGGGCGGCAACTCCGGCTCGCAGGCGACCTCGCTGCTGATCCGCTCGCTGGCGCTGCACGAACTGCGCCTGCGCGACTGGTGGAAGGTGGCCCTGCGCGAGGTGCCCACCGGCGTGGTGCTGGGCGGCATCCTCGGTCTGCTGGCCATCGTGCGCATCACCGTCTGGCAGCTGGCCGGCCTGCACGACTACGGCGAGCACTGGAAGCTGCTGGCCTTCACCATCGGCGCTGCGCTGGTGGGCATCGTCACGTTCGGCTCGCTGTCCGGCTCGATGCTGCCGTTCGTACTCAAGCGCCTGGGCTTCGACCCGGCCAGCGCCTCGGCACCGTTCGTGGCCACGCTGGTGGACGTGACCGGCCTGGTCATCTACTTCAGCATCGCCGCGATGATCCTGGGCGGGACGCTGCTGTGAAGCCAGGGACGAGTGGGGAGCAACGAGGAACGAGTAAAGGCAGGTGCGATCTCTGCCTTCGCGGAGATGGCGGTTTCGGCCGTTGCTCTTGCGCTTGCTCGTTCCTCGCCGTTTGATCCAACGCATCCCACGCCCATCCGCAGCCGTGTACCTTTGACCGCATCTCCGTCGGCGGCACCGCGATGAGCACCTATCACCTGCAGACCGTGTTCCGTCCCCGCTCCGTGGCCGTGGTCGGCGGCAGCCCCCGCGAACGCTCGGCAGGACGCGCGGTGGTGCGCAACCTGCGGGCGGGCGGTTTCGCCGGGCAGATCGGCTGGGTCAACCCGCGCCATGCCGAAATCGACGGCATGCGCACGGTCAAGCGGCTCAAGGACCTGCCGTGGGTGCCCGACCTGGTGGTCGTCACCACGCCGGCGGCGATGGTGCCGCAGGTGGTGGCCGCTGCCGCCGGGCTGGGTGTGGCGGCGGCCATCATTCTGACTGCCGGACTCGGCCGCGGTCCCGGCTCGTTGGCCGCGCAGGTGGAGGCGGCGGCGCGACCGAAGGGCATGCGCATCCTCGGCCCGCACTGCCTGGGCGTGATCGCGCCGCACGCGCGGCTCAACGCTTCCATTGCCGCGCACACGCCGCAGGCCGGCGACCTGGCGTTGATCTCCGAATCCAGCGCGATAGCGGCCGCGCTGGTGGAGTGGGGCGTGGCGCGCTCGATCGGCTTCTCCGCGGTGGTGTCGCTCGGCGATGCGCTGGACGTGGACTTCGGCGACCTGCTCGACTACTTCGCCGCCGACTACCGCACCCGCGCGATCCTGCTCTACGTCGACCAGGTCAGCGACGCGCGCAAGTTCATGTCCGCCGCGCGCGCGGCCGCACGCGCCAAGCCGGTGGTGGTGGTCAAGTCCGGGCGCCAGCCGCGCAGCGCCGAAGCGCGGGCGCAGACCCACTCGCAGACGCTGGCCGCGTCAGATGCGGTGTACGGGGCAGCCTTCAACCGCGCCGGCCTGTTGCGGGTGAACGCGCTGGACGAACTGTTCACCGCCGCCGAGACGCTGGGCCGGCTCGGCACGTTCCCCGGTCATCGGCTGGCGATCCTCAGCAATGGCGGCGGCATCGGCCGGCTGGCGGTGGACCAGCTGCAGGCGCTGGGCGGCACGCTGGCGGCGCTGTCGCCGGCCACCGTCGAGCAGCTGGACCGCATGCTGCCGCAGGGCTGGTCGCGCGACAATCCGGTGGACATCGTGGTCGACGCCGGCGGCGAGCGCTACGCCGCCGCGGTGGAAGCGCTGCTGGCCGACGACGCCAACGATGCGCTGCTGGTGGTCAACGTGCCGACCGCGTTCACCTCCTCGACCGAAGCGGCGCAGGCGTTGACCCGCACGCTCGGCCTGCGCCCGCGGCAGCTGCGCGACAAGCCGGTGTTCGCGGTGTGGCTGGGCAACGACGAACAGGCCACGGCCACGCTCAATACCGCGCGGGTGCCGACCTATCCCAGCGAGGCCGAGGCGGTGCGTGGTTTCCAGCACCTGGTGCGCTACCGCCAGGCGCAGGCGGCGCTGATGGAGACGCCGCCGAGCCTGCCAGCCGATTTCGTGGTGGACGCCGCCGCCGCGCGCGCGCTGGTGGAGGCGGCGCTGGCCAACGGCCAGCAGTGGCTGGACCCGGTGGCCACGCATGCGCTGCTGCAGGCCTATGGCATTCCGTCGCTGGCGGTGATGGTCGCGCGCGACGCGCACGAGGCGATGGATCTCGCGCAGCCGCTGCTGGAGCGGGGCGCCACCGTCGCGGTGAAGGTGTTCTCGCCGGACATCCCGCACAAGTCCGACGTCGATGGCGTGCGCCTGAACCTGGGCACGCTGCAGGCGGTGCACATGGCGGCGACGTCGATCCTGCAGCGCGCGCGCGAACTGCGCCCGCAGGCGCGCATCGAAGGCGTGCTGGTGCAGCAGACGCTGGTACGGCCCAAGGCGCGCGAGCTGATCGCCGGCATCGCCGACGACCCGGTGTTCGGCCCGGTACTGGTGTTCGGCCGCGGCGGCACCGCGGTGGAGGTGATCGACGACAAGACCCTGGCGCTGCCGCCGCTGGACCTGCGCCTGGCCCACGAGGTGATCGGCCGCACCCGCGTGGCGCGCATCCTCAAGGCCTATGGCGACGTACCGGCCGCCGACGAGCGCGCGGTGGCGCTGGTGCTGGTCAAGCTGGCGCAGCTGGCCGCCGATATTCCCGAGATCCGCGGCCTGGACCTCAATCCGCTGCTGGCCGACCGCGACGGCGTGATGGCGCTGGACGCGCGCATCGCCATCGCCCCGGTGCGGCGCCTGCACAAGGGGCGCGGCCATCCGCGCTTCGCGATCTTCCCGTATCCGACCGAATGGGAACGCAGCATCGACCTGTCCGACGGCGGCCGCGCCTTCGTGCGTCCGGTGCGGCCGGAGGACGACGCGCTGTTCCGCGCCTTCTTCGCCCGCGTCAGCGACGACGACCTGCGCCTGCGCTTCTTCCAGTCGGTCAAGCATTTCAGCCACGAGTTCATCGCCCGCCTGACCCAGCTCGACTACGCGCGCTCGATCGCGCTGGTGGCCATCGATCCGAAGAGCGGCGACATGCTCGGCGCGGTGCGCCTGCACGCCGACGCCGACTACGACCGCGGCGAGTACGGCATCCTGATCCGCTCCGACCTCAAGGGCCACGGCATCGGCTGGAAGCTGATGCAGATCATGATCGAGTACGCCGGCTGGCAGGGCCTCAACATGGTCGAAGGGCAGGTGCTGCGCGAGAACAGCACCATGCTGGCGATGTGCCGCACGCTGGGCTTCAAGGTCAAGCCCGATCCGGACGATCCGACCCTCATGAACGTCACGCTGCCGGTGCGTTCCAGCGGTGACGGTACCGGCTGAGCGCCGCCGGCGCGACAATGGCGCCATGGAAACCGCCATCGCCGGGGACGCACCCGGAAAGATTCCGCTGCTGTTGCTGCCCGGCCTGCTCAACGATGCCGAGTTGTGGCGCGCGCAGATCGCCGGCCTGTCCGACATCGCCGACTGCATCGTCGGCGACCAGACCCGCGGCCAGACGCTGCAGGCGGTGGCCGAGGACGTGCTGGCGCAGGCGCCGTCGCGGTTCGCGCTGGCCGGCTTCTCGCTGGGCGGCTTCGTCGCCCAGCAGATCCTGCGCATCGCCCCGGAGCGCGTGCAACGGCTGGCGCTGATCGACACCTCGATCCATGCCGATTCGCCGGAACGCGCGGCGCAGCGCCGCGCTCAGCGGGCCAGCGTGCGCCTGCCCGGCACCTTCCACGGGTTCGGCGACAAGCTGATGCGCAGCTACATCGACGCTTCGCGCCTGGACGACCACGCGCTGGTGCAGCGCGTGCGCGAGATGACCTCGCGCCTGGGCGCGGAGGTGTTCCTGCGGCAGAGCGCGCTGGCGCGGGTGGACGGCCACGACGTGCTGGTCGTCTATCGCGATCCGCTGCTGATCGTCTGCGGCGCCAACGACCGCATCACGCCGCTGGCGGTCAGCGAGGAAATGCACGCGCTGGCGCCGCATTCGCGGCTGGTGGTGCTGCCCGGTTGCGGACACCTGGCGCCGATGGAAAAGCCGGATGAAGTCAGCGCGGCGCTGCGCGACTGGCTGCACGCGCCGGCCTGACATACCCGGCCCGATCTGCGCGCTTCAGTGCAGGGACTGCGCCTGCTCGGCGTGATGCCAGGCATGGCGCACCAGCCAGCGCGCCTCGTCCCACGGCACCGCCAGCGCCGGCGCATGCCGGTGATAACTGTCCTGCAGCACGCGGTAGAGCTGTTCCTCGCTGGCGCGCGGCCACGCCAGATAGACCTCGAAGCCCATCTGCAGCAGGCGCCGGTACTGGTCGAAATCGTGGTGGCCGAGCCGGCCGATGGCATGGACGCTGCGCCAGTAGGCCATTTCGGCGTCCACATCGAGGCTGCGAAGGCTTGCAGTGTGCGGGTTCTGCATGAGCGGTCTCCGTTCGCGGTCCGCCCCCTGTAGGCCGGATGCTACGACCGGGTCGGCGCGGGGTTCAACCCGCGCCGCATTCAGGCTTCGGCACTGGCCGCGTCGAGCTGGGCGATGTCCTGCGCCGACAGCGACAGCCGCGCGGCGGCGAGTACCTCGTGCAACTGGGCCACGCCGGTGGCGCTGACGATGGGCGCGGTGATGCCGGGCCGCGCGATCAGCCAGGCCAGCGCGACCTGCGCCGGCGTCGCCCGGTGCGAGGCGGCGACATCGTCGAGCGCGGCGAGGATGCGCAGCCCGCGCGGATTCAGATAGTGCGCGACGACCTTGGCGCCGCGCGCGCCGCTCTTGCCGGCGTCGTCGGCGCTGCGGTACTTGCCGCTGAGGAAGCCGCTGGCCAGCGCGTAATAGCCGATCACGCCCAGCCCCTGTTCGCGCGCCAGCGGCTCGAGCCCGGCCTCGTAGCCGGCGCGGTCATAGAGGTTGTATTCGGGTTGCAGGGTCTCGTAGCGCGGCAGGTGGTAATCGGCCGACACCTTCAGGGCGTCGCGCAGGCGGGACGCGCTGTAGTTGGATGCGCCGATCGCGCGCACCTTGCCGGCTTCGACCAGGCGCGCGAAGGCGCCGAGGGTTTCCTCCAGCGGCACCGACTCATCGTCCTCGTGCGCCTGGTACAGGTCGATCACGTCGGTCTGCAGGCGGCGCAGCGAATCGTCGACGGCGGCACGGATGTTGTCGGCCGACAGGCCGGGGCGCTCGGCCCATTTGGCGACCTTGGTGGCGAGCACCACCTTGTCGCGCTTGCCGCTGCGCCTGAGCCAGCGGCCGATGATGGCTTCCGATTCGCCGCCCTTGTTGCCCGGTACCCACGCCGGATACACGTCGGCGGTATCGACCAGGTTGAAGCCGGCCTCGACGAAGGCATCGAGCAGGGCGAAGGCGCTCTTCTCGTCCACGCTCCAGCCGAAGACGTTGCCGCCGAATGCGATGGGGCCGACCTGCAGGCCGGAACGGCCGAGTTCGCGTAACCGGGTCATGCGCACCTCCTTGGAGTCGGCACAACAGCATAGACGCCGCCTATGCCGGTTCTGTTGCGACGAGGTGAAAACAGCGTTCCGCAGAGTCGCGGCCCGCTAACGGGTCGTGAACATTCCGGCCATGTGGGCGCGTTGCGCGCGCGTGCTAGGCTCGCTGCACTCCAACCGTGGAACATTCCGATGAAGACGACCGCCCCGCTGGTTGCCGCCTGCCTGCTGTTCGCCGCGCTGCCCGCCGCCGCGCAGGAACATGCGCATGCCGGCCACGATCACACCGCCATGCATGGCGCGCCGGCCACTTCCGCATCCGCGCAGCTGCAGGCCGCGGTGTCCGGCGACTGGCGCAGCGCCGCCAACACCGCGCGCGACCAATACCGGCATCCGTTGCAGACGCTGGAATTCTTCGGCGTGCAGCCGCAGCAGACGGTGATCGAGATCACCCCAGGCGGCGGCTGGTATTCCGAGATCCTCGCGCCCTATCTGCGGGGGCACGGCCAGTACGTGGCCGCGGTGGTCGACCCGATGGCGCTGCCGGCCGGCGGCGGCCGCGATTACCAGCAGCGCGCCCGCGATGGACTGGAAAAGAAGTTCGCCGGGGCGCCGGCCTTGTTCGACAAGACCACCGTCGTCGCCTACGACCCGGCCGCACCAGTGCTTGGCAAACCGGATTCAGCCGACGTGGTGCTGACTTTCCGCAACGTGCACAACTGGCGTGCCGCCAACCAGGCCGAGGGCATGTTCCGTGCGTTCTTCGCGGTGCTCAAGCCGGGCGGCACGCTGGGTGTGGCCGAACACCGCGCCAAGGCCGACGTGCCGGCCGACGACAAGAGCGGTTACGTCGGCCAGGCGCAGGTGATCGCCATGGCCGAAGCGGCCGGCTTCAAGCTCGAGGAAAGCAGCGAGATCAATGCCAATCCGCGCGACACCAAGGACCATCCCAACGGCGTGTGGACGCTGCCGCCGTCCAATACCCATGACGCTGCCGACGATGCCAGGTACAAGGCCATCGGCGAGAGCGACCGGATGACGCTGCGTTTCGTTAAGCCGCGCCAGTAACGCGTCTGCTGGCAGTACAGGCAAGGGCCGCCATCGCTGCGGCCCTTGTCGCTTCCGCGCCGCTGACTTCCTCTTCGTGTCCGCCATGCTGATCGCCTTCAACAAGCCCTTCAACGTGTTGTGCCAGTTCACCGACCGCAGCCAGCCGCCGCGGGCGACGTTGGCCGGTTTCGGCCTGCCGAAGGACGTATACGCGGCAGGGCGCCTGGACTACGACAGCGAAGGCCTGCTGCTGCTCACCGACGACGGCGGCCTGGCGCACCGGCTGACCGATCCGCGCCACAAGCAGGACAAGACCTACTGGGTGCAGGTGGAAGGCGTGGCGGCCGCGGAGAAACTGCAGGCATTGCGCGATGGCGTGCTGCTCAACGACGGGCCGACCCTGCCGGCGCGCGTGCAACTGCTGGAAACGCCGCCGGCGCTGTGGCCGCGCGATCCGCCGGTACGGTTCCGCAAAACCGTGCCCGATGCCTGGCTGGCCATCACCCTGCGCGAAGGGCGCAACCGCCAGGTGCGGCGCATGACCGCCGCGGTGGGGCTGCCGACGCTGCGGCTGGTGCGGGCCTCGATGGGCCCGCATGCGCTCGACGGACTGCTGCCCGGGCAATGGCGGGTGGTACAGGGATAGGAGCGCACCAGGGTGCGCTCCTGCGGGGGTCAGGTATCGCTGCCGATGTCGCTGGTCTCGTCCACCGTGGTCGTGGCGCGGCGGCGCTGGGCGATCTGCTGCGACTTGGCTTCCAGTGCGGCGTTGTCGCGCCTGTTCTTGCGGTAGATCGCATAGCCGATCAGGCCCAGGCCGACCGCGGCCACGGCGATGGTGGCGGTGGGATTGCGGCGCGCCACCCGGCCCACGGCACGGCCACCGGTCTTCATCGCACCGATCGCGGCGCCGGCCTTGAGCCAGTCGGCGGCGTTGGAACCGCCGTTCCTGAGGCTGTCGCCGGCGTGACTGGCCAGTTCCATGGCCCGTTCCAGGGCCGGTCCGGTGATGTCGCTGAGCTTGCTCATGGGGGATCCTCGGTTGCAGGGGCAGGTATGCAGTGTCGCGGGACAGGCGTGCAGGAAATGTTAGCCGCGCCACGCATGAATCCGCAGTCCGGCCGCGCCAGGCTGGATTTGTGTACTCCAGCCATCTTTCACCGTCGCCACGGGTGGTGATCTGTCACGTCCCGCGAGGTTTTGCCCGATGTGTTGCGGTTGCGCTCCAAGGATCATCAGGCCACGGATGTCTGGGATACCTCCCCTTCATCTCCTTCTTCACCTCCGCATAGGTGTTCTCCCAGAAGTTGCGCAGGTCGCCGGTGACCTGCAGCGGCTTGCCGCCGGGCGAGAGCAGGTGCAGCAGCAGCGGTACGCGGCCGTCGGCGATGCGTGGGGTGTCGGCCAGGCCGAACAGTTCCTGCAGCTTCACCGCCAGCACCGGCGGGCGCGGGGTGAGGCCATCGTCGTCCATCGCATAGTCGATGGCGCGATCCATGCCGGAAGGCACGCTGATGCGCACCGGTGCGTGACGGTCGACCAGCTGGCGCGTGTTCCAGTCGATGCCCGACTTCAACGCCTCGCCCAGCTCCTGTTCGGCCAGGGCGTCGAGGCGGGTCTTGCCGGCGAAGGCCGGCAGCAGCCAGTCGTCGAGCGTGGACAGCAGCACAGCGTCGGACAGGTCGGGCAGGTCCAGTTCCGGCATCCAGTGGCGCAGGCCCTGTACGCGATGGCGCCATTGCCGCAGGTTGTTGGTCCACGGCAGGGCGTCCAGGCCCAGTTCGCGCACGGCATCGGTGAGTGCACGCGCGGCCTGTGCCGGATCGACCTTCCCGGCCGGACGGCTGTCCAGCACGATGCGGTCGAAGCCCGATTCGCGGCGCGCTTCCAGCGCGCGGCGCTCGCCGTTCCAGCGCACCACGTCGTGTTGGTGGAAACGCCGCGGGAAATCGGCGCGCAGGCGCGCCTCGTCCACCGGTGCGGCGCGCAGCAACAGCGCGTCGCGGGCCTCGTGGCGCAGTTCGCTGACCACCAGCCAGGGTTCGCCGCGCAGGTCGCTGTTGTCGAACAGGCGCGCGCTGCGGCCATTGGCGAGCTGGTAGCGCAGCGGATCATTCGGATGGCGCGCGGCGATGCGGTCGGGAAAGGCGTGGGCGAGCAGGTCGCCGAGCTCGTGCGCCTCGATGTCGGCCGGCGGCGTGGCATCGCAGCGCAGGCGCCGCCGCCATTGCCGCGCCGCCGTGTCGATGGCGGTCAGGGCGCTGCGGCTGGCATCATGCGGCGCGCGCCCGTTGCGGAACGCGGCCAGCGCGCGCCAGCGGGCGGCCAGCGCATCGCCGCCATGGCGCAGCGGATCGCGTGCTTCCAGCAGTGCGGCCAGGTCGGCGGCCAGGGCCTGTTCGCGCGGATTGGCCGCGGCGATCAGCATCGCCGCCAACCGCGGGTGCGTGCCCAGCGCCAGCATGCGCTTGCCGGCGGCGGTGATGCCGCCGCTGTCGCCGAGCGCGCCCAGCCGCTGCAGCAGTTCGCGCGCGGCCGCCAGCGCGCCGGTGGGGGGCGGATCGACGAAGCGCAGGTCGTCGCTGCCCCAGGCGGCCAGCTCCAGCGCCAGCGCGGCCAGTTCCACCTGCGCCATCTCCGGCCGCCGCTGTGGTTCCAGCCGCTGCGACTGCGGCCACAGCCGCAGCGCCCAGCCGGCGGCCACGCGGCCGGCGCGGCCGGCGCGCTGGTCGGCCGAGGCCTGCGAGATCGCCACTGCGTCCAGTCGCGAGAAACCGCTGTTGGGGTCGTAGCGCGGCTCGCGCGCCAGGCCGGCGTCGATCACCACGCGCACGCCGGGCAGGGTCACCGATGATTCGGCCACGTTGGTGGCCAGTACCACGCGGCGGCGACCGTCCGGATCCGGTTGCAGCACGCGCGACTGCTGTTCGACGGGAAGTTCGCCATGCAGTGGCAGGACATCGGTATCGCCGGGAAGCACCGGCTCCAGCGCGCCCTGCACGCGCGCGATCTCGCGCTGCCCCGGTAGGAACACCAGTACGTCGCCCGGGTGCGTCGCCAGCGCCTGTTCGACGGCGCGCCGCGCCTGCGCTTCCAGCGCTTCGTCGCGCCGCGCCGGGAAATGGCCCACCTCCACCGGGAAGCTGCGGCCTTCGCTGGACAGGCGCGGCGCGTCGAGGAAGGCCGCCAGCCGCTCGCCGTCGAGCGTGGCCGACATCACCACGATGCGCAGGTCCTCGCGCAGCCCGGCCTGCACGTCCAGCGCCAGCGCCAGGCCGAGGTCGGCCGGCAGGTGGCGCTCGTGGAACTCGTCGAACAGCAGCGCGCCCACGCCTTCAAGTAGCGGGTCGTCCTGCAGCATGCGGGTGAGGATGCCCTCGGTGACGACCTCGATGCGGGTGCGCGCGGAGACCTTGTTCTCGAAGCGGATGCGATAACCGACGGTCTCGCCCACCGGCTCGCCCAGTTGCCGGGCCATGAACTGCGCGGCGCTGCGTGCGGCGACCCGGCGCGGCTCCAGCATCACGATCCTGCCGCCCTGCAGCCACGGCGCATCGAGCAGCGCCAGCGGCACCTGGGTGGTCTTGCCGGCGCCGGGCGGGGCTTCGAGCACCAGCCGCGGATGCGCGGCCAGGCTGTCGGCGATGGCCGGCAGCAGCGGGGAGATGGGGAAGTCGGGGCGTGCCATCGCGCAAGGATAAAGGTTCGCGCCGGCGCGACCGCCTACAATGCGCGGCTCCCGCATCCGCATCACCTGCCTACGGCCATGCAACTGATCGACATCGGCGCCAATCTCACCCACGAATCCTTCGAGCGCGACCTGGACGCGGTGCTGGAACGCGCCCGCGCCGCCGGCGTGGCGCAGATGGTGGTGACCGGCGCCAGCCGCGAGCATTCGCCGATGGCGCTGGAGCTGGCGCGGCGCCATCCCGGTTTCCTGTACGCCACCGCCGGCGTGCACCCGCACCATGCGGTCGAGTACACCGACGAGTGCGATGCGGAGATGCGCGCGCTGCACATGCATCCCGAAGTCGTGGCGGTGGGCGAGTGCGGGCTGGACTACAACCGCGATTTCTCGCCGCGCCCGGCGCAGCGCAGGGCGTTCGAGCGCCAGCTGCAGATCGCCGCGGACCTTGCCGTCGACGGCGTGGGCAAGCCGCTGTTCCTGCACCAGCGCGATGCGCACGACGACTTCCTGGCGATGATGAAGAACTTCGACGGAAAGCTCGGCCCGGCGGTGGTGCACTGCTTCACCGCCGAGCGCCGCGAACTGTTCGACTACCTGGACCGCGACTGGCATATCGGCATCACCGGCTGGTTGTGCGACGAGCGCCGCGGCGCACACCTGCGAGAGCTCGTGAAGCACATCCCGGCCGGGCGGCTGATGATCGAGACCGACGCCCCCTACCTGCTGCCGCGCACGCTGCGGCCGCTGCCCAAGGACCGGCGCAACGAGCCGGCGTTCCTGTCGCACATCGTCGAGGAACTGGCGCGCGACCGCGGCGAGGACGTGGCGCTCACCGCGGCCAACGCCACTGCCGCCACGCGCGCGTTCTTCCGCCTGCCGGACGCCGGCTGACGGCATCGGGCCGGCGCCGTGCCAGCGGCAGGCGGGCGCTATCGGAGAGCGGGGCCGGTGCCGGCTTCCCACGCATCGCGCAACCCGTCGCGGTAGGTGCGGAAGCGCGGTTGCCATTGCAGCGCGTCCCGCGTGCCGCGGCTGTCGATGCGCTTGTTGCTGGCATGGAAGCGGCGCAGCGCCGGGTCGAGCGCGGGATCGTCCCAGGCCAGCGCCGGCGGCATAGCGAAACCAGCGAGTCGTGCGGCGTGGGCAAGTACGTCCTGTGGCGGCGCCGGCTCGTCGTCCGCAGGCAGATACAGCGCATCGCGGACGGAGCGGCGCATCGCCGCCACCACGGCATCGGCAAGGTCTTCGACATGCAGCCGGTTGAACACCAGGCCGGGCCGCACGACGTGGCGCGCGTTGCCCTGTGCCAGCCGCACCAGCGCATTGCGGCCGCGTCCATACAGGCCGGGCAGGCGGAACACGGCCGAGGCGATGCCGCGCCTGTCGGCCAACGCGCGCCATTGCGCTTCGGCGGAAAGCCGCCGCAACGCGACGGCATCGCTGGCGTCGGCGCTGGAGCGCTCGTCGATCCAGCCGCCGTCGCGGTCGCCGTACACGGCAGTCGAGGACAGATAGCCGACCCAGCGCAACGTGGGGCTGGCCTGCAGGGCCGGGGCGAGCAGGTGCAGCGCGGGATCGCCGTCGGCATCGGGCGGCACGCTGCCCAGCACCGCGTCGGCGCGCGCAACGGCGGCCAGCAGCGCCGCATCGGGAGCGTGGCTGGAATGCAGGCGATGGCGCGCGATGCCGTCGTCGGGTGCGGCCGCGGGATCGCGCACGCTGCCCTCGACGGTGACGCCGAGGGACTCCAGGCGGAACGCCAGCGCGCGCCCGGCGTGGCCCAGCCCGAGGATCAGCACCCGTCGCGGCAGGGCGCCGGCGGCGGTCATGCGCCCCGTTGCGCTTCGTAGGCCTGCAGGTGGCAGTACGCGTCCTGCAGCCGCGGCGCCGGATGTCCTGCGGCCAGCGCGCGGTCGAGCATGTCGCCGACGATGTGCGCCGCTTCCACGCGCTGCCCGGCTTCCAGGTCGCGCAGCATCGAGGCCTTGATCGGCGAACCGGCCTTGGTCAGTGCGGACAGGGCGATCTCCTGCGCCTTCGCCGGTATCGGCTGGCCGGCGTGCGCGGCCACGGCCAGGCATTCGTCGTACAGCGCGCGCATGAACGCGGTGCCGTGGCCGGTGGCGACGATGTGGCCGACGTCGGCGCGCATCAGGCAGGTGCCGGCCGCCAGCGTGGCCAGGAAGGTGTGCTTGATCCACTGCTCGCGGGCGATGTCGTCCGTGGCGACGTGATCGATGCCCGCGGTTTCGCAGGCGGCAGCCAGCGCGGCGACGCGCGCGCTGCCGGTGGCGCCGTCGCGCTCGCCGAAGGTGATGCGCGCGGGCTTGTCCAGGTGCACGATGGCGCCGTCGTCGGCCTTGGTCGCGCTGATGAAGCACAACCCGCCGAGCACCGCGTCATGGCCGAAGCGCGCGTCCAGCGCGCCGTAGTGGCGCAGGCCGTTGAGGATCGGCAGCACCGTGGTGCCGGCGCCGACCGCCGGCGCGATGGCGTCGATCGAACTGTCCAGGTCGTAGGCCTTGCAGCTGAGGATCACCAGGTCGAACGGACGTTCCTGTGCCAGCGCCGGCAGGGTATCGGCGGTGACGTGCGCGACCGGGAACGCGGCGTCGCCGAGCGGGCTGCGGATCACCAGGCCATCGCGCTGCAGCTGCGCCGCGCGCGGCGCGCGCACCAGGAAGGTGACGTCGATGCCGGCCTGGGCCAGCCGCCCGCCGAAATAGCCGCCGGTACCGCCGGCGCCGAGGATCAGGATGCGCATGTCGCAGGCTCCGGTGCTGCTCCAGGACGGGATTTCGGCAGGGCGCGCATCGCGGTCAGCTGCGCAGCCCCACGCCGCGCCGCAGCAGCCACAGCGACAGCGCGGTAAGCGCGGCGACGAAGCCCAGCATCAGCGCATAGGACACCCACGGCGTCACGTCGCTGCTGCCGAGCAGGCCGTAGCGGAACGCGTTGACCATGTAGAAGATCGGGTTGGCCTTGGTCAGCGCCTGCGCCCACGCCGGCAGCAGGGTGACCGAATAGAACACGCCGCCCAGGTAGGTCAGCGGGGTCAGGATGAAGGTCGGCACGATGGCGACGTCGTCGAACTTCTTGGCGTACACCGCGTTGATGAAGCCGGCCAGCGAGAAGATCGTCGAGCCCAGCAGCACCGTGGTCAGGGTCACCAGCGGATGCGGGATGTGCACGCGGGTGAAGAACATCGCGATCAGCAGCACGATGGCGCCGACCATCAGGCCGCGCAGCACCGCGCCGGCGACGTAGCCGCCGAGGATCACCCAGTTCGGCATCGGGCTGACCAGCAGTTCCTCGATGTGGCGGCCGAACTTGGCGCCGAAGAACGAGGAGCTGATGTTGCCGTAGCTGTTCTGGATGACGCTCATCATCACCAGGCCCGGCACGATGAACTGCATGTAGCTGTAGCCGCCCATGTCGCCGATCTTCGAGCCGATCAGGCCGCCGAAGATCAGGAAGTACAGGGTCATGGTGATGGCCGGCGGCACCAGGGTCTGGCCCCAGATGCGCAGGATGCGGTTGACCTCGCGGCGGACGATGGTGCCCAGCGCCACCCAGTTGCGGGCGCGGTCGGTCATGGCGGCGTTGGTCACGGGCGCGGGCGTGCTCATGCGGCGGTGTTCTCCAGGTTGCCGGTGAGGCGCACGAACAGCTCCTCCAGGCGGTTGCTCTTGGTGCGCATCGAGCGCACGCGGATGCCGGCGGCGCCCAGCGTGTCGAACACGCGGTTCAGATCCATCGCGCGCGGCATGTCCAGGTCCAGGGTATGCGCGTCGACCGCGGCCAGCTGCGCGCCCTCGATGTGCGGCAGCTGCGCGGGCAGCTCACCATCGATGTCGAGCACGAAGCCTTCCACGTCGAGCTTGGCCAGCAGCGCGCGCATCGGCCCCTGCTCGACGATGCGGCCATGGTTGATGATGGCCAGGTTGCGGCACAGCTGCTCGGCCTCTTCCAGATAGTGCGTGGTGAGGATGATCGTGGTGCCGGCGGCGTTGATCTCCTGCAGCGTCTTCCACATGTCGCGGCGGATCTCGATGTCCACGCCGGCGGTGGGCTCGTCCAGGATCAGCAGGCGCGGACGGGTCATCATCGCGCGGGCGATCATCAGCCGCCGCTTCATGCCGCCGGACAGCGTGCGGCTCATCATCTGCGCCTTGTTCCACAGGTGCGCGCGCTTGAGTTCCTCCTCGGCGCGGACCTCGGCCTCGGCACGCGGAATGCCGTAGAAGCCGGCGTAGTTGACCAGGATGTCGAAGGGCTTCTCGAACAGGTTGAAGTTGATTTCCTGCGGCACCAGCCCGATCAGGCGCATGGTCGCGCTGCGCTCGGCCACCAGGTCGCTGCCGAACACCTGCACCTGGCCCTCGCTCAGGTTCACCAGCGAGGAGACGATGCCGATCAGGGTGGATTTGCCGGCGCCGTTGGGGCCGAGCAGGGCGAAGAAGTCGCCGGGGGCGACCTCCAGCGAGACGCCCTTGAGCGCCTGCACGCCGTTGTCGTAGGTCTTGCGGAGGTCGTGCACGCGCAGCGCGGGCGCGACGGGGGAGGTTCGGGAGTCCAAGCTCGGGGCCTTCGCGCCGGGGTGACGGCGCCGGATGAGTGCGAGCCGGTATTATAGGTGCCCCCGCGGCCCCGGCCCGGTTACACACTGTTGCTCGTGCCTGCACAATTCCCCCTCAGACTGGCCGGTTGCCGCATGCTGGCGCCCACCGTCGGCCACTACCAGTTCGTCCGCGACGACGGCCAGCCGCTGGATTTCCAGCCCGGCCAGTTCATCCAGGTGCATTTCGAGTACGCCGACGGTACCGCCACCAAGCGCAGCTACTCGCTGGCCACCATCCACGACCACGTACTCGGCCCGGGCGATGCGGTGGAGATCGCGGTGAGCTTCGTGCCCGGCGGCGCCGCCACGGCCCTGTTCGAGGGGCTGGAGATCGGCCGGCACGTCACCGCCAGTGGCCCGTTCGGGCGCTTCTGCCTGCAGCCGGGCGACCGCAACGGCCGTTACCTGCTGATCGCTACCGGCACCGGCGTCACCCCGTACCGTTCGATGCTGCCGCTGCTGGCCAAGGCCATGGCCGAACGCGGCGTCGAGGTGGTGCTGCTGCAGGGCGCACGCACGCCGGCCGAACTGCTGTACGCCGACGACTTCCGCGCCTTCGCCGAGGCCAACCCCGGCTTCCGCTACATGCCGTGCCTGTCGCGCGAGCTGCCCGCCGACCCGCACCCGGACGTGCGCAGCGGCTATGTGCAGCAGCAGCTGGCCGAGCTGGCCCCGGACCCGGCGCGCGACATCGCCTACCTGTGCGGCAACCCGGTCATGGTCGACGCCTGCTTCGAGGCGCTGAAGGCCGCCGGCCTGCCGGTGCCGCAGGTGCGCCGCGAGAAGTACGTCAGCAGCAAGTAGGCGGGGCTGCGCGGCCGCCCCCGCATGCTGCATGATTCCGCCAGGTGCCCCGTGCGTGGCGGCACCGCTGGACGCAAGGACTCCCGGGCTTGGCTTCGCTGGACTTCCCCACCATCGCCATCATCGGCCTGCTGCTGAACATCGGCCTGGCCGCGGGTTTCTCGCTGATCCTGCTGGTGATGCGCGGTCAACCGGTACCGCGGTTGTGGGCGGCGAGCCTGTGGGCCGGTGCGGTGAGTACGGTGATGGTCAGCCTGCCGTTGCCGCTGCCGGAACCGGCGGCCATCCTGGTGCGCAATGCCTTCGCCGTGCTCGGCAGCATGCTGATGCTGTTCGGCGTGGCCCTGCATGTCGGCCGCCGCGCGCCTGTGCGCGCCGCCTGTGCGCTGGCCGGCGCATATCTGCTGTGCATCGTCTGGTTCACCACCGCCAGGCCCGACCTGGGCATCCGCCTGGCGCTGTACAGCGTGCTGATCATCATCTGGAAGACCTGGGAGGCCTGGCTGCTGCTGCGCCATGGCCCGGCCGACGTGCGCCGCAGCTGCCGGCTGGCGGCCGTGGTGTTCCTGCTGGACGCGGCGCTGTTCCTGGCGCGGGCGCTGATCCCGGTCGCTCCGGGGGCCGGCGGCGACATCCTGCGCGCCGGCCTGCCGATGAGCGTCACCTACATCGGCGGCATGTTCGTGATGCTCGGCCACACCTTCGCACTGGTGCTGCTGATCGTCGAGCGGCAGATGGTGGACCTGCGCCGGCTGGCGCGCCGCGACGGCCTGACCGGCCTGCTCAACCGTACCGCGCTGATGGGCGATGGCGAGCAGCAGCTGGAGCAGAGCCTGCGCCAGCAGCAGCCATTCGCAGCGATGCTGCTGGACCTGGATCATTTCAAGCGGATCAACGATACCCGCGGCCACCAGGCCGGCGACGAGGTGCTGCACCACACCGCGCGCACCCTGCAGCGCAACCTGCGCGGCCGCGACTGGCTGCTCGGCCGCTACGGCGGCGAGGAGTTCGTGCTGCTGCTGCCGGACACCGGCATGGAGCAGGCGCTGGCCCTGGCCGAACGCCTGCGCGCGGCGCTGGAAGCCAGCCCGCTGGACCGGGACGGCGGTGCGATCGTCATCACCACCAGCATCGGCGTGGCCGTCGCCGATGCCACGCCGGGCCTGGAGCGCCTGCTGGCCCGGGCCGATGCGGCGCTGTACCGGGCCAAGGCCGCCGGCCGCAACCGTGTCGTCTGCGATCTGGCGGTGGAGCCGGGGCCGGTTGCCTGAGTGGCCGGCGGTAGCCCGTCCGCGAGGCCGGCGCATCCGCCACGGCGTTCAAGCGGTACGCGGCTGTAAAGCTCGCTTGACAGCTGCCAGTCGGCCATTGCATCCTCCTGTAAAGCTTGCTTGACAGTGATGGGTGGGATCATGAACGAAGCAGGGAATCAGAAACGTGCCGGCGCGGCCTGGCTGGGCATTGGAGCGGCCTTCATGGCAATCGGTGCGAGCGGCCAGACCGCGTTCATCGGCGTGGGCGCGGCCTTCCTCGCACTGGGCCTCGCCTCCCTGGCGCGTTCGCGCAGGGGCGCCTGAGCCATGGCGCGCGCGCTCGACCGCTGGATCGTCGGCGGCGTCTTCGCCAGCAGCGCGACCGGGCTGGCGCTGCTGCGGCTGATGCCGGGCGGCAACGCCGACATGCTGGGCGGCATCTGCATCGGGGTGGCCGTCGGGCTGGCGTTCGTGTCGCTGCTGCGCCGGCAGCTGCCCAACGCCTGCGATACCGCGCCGTTGGCGCTGCGCCGGCGCTACAGCCGCGAAATGATGATCGCGATGAGCACCTACGTCGTGCTGCTGGTGCTGTCGATCACGCTGCTCAAGCGCGTGGAGGGCACCGCGCTGCGCGCCTGCATCGCCCTGCTCCCGGTGCCGTCGATCGCGATGACCCTGCGCGCGATGATCCGCTACATCCGCGATGTCGACGAACTGCAGCAGCGCATCGAGCTGCAGGCGGTCAGCTTCGCCGCGGCCTTCGTGTCGCTGCTCTACCTCACCGGCGGCCTGCTGCAGGCCGCCAAGGTGCTGGACATACCGGCCAGCGCGGCGATGATCTGGGTGTTCCCGCTGGTGTGCCTGGCCTATGGCCTGGCCAAGATCGTCGTTTCGCGCCGCTACAACTGAGCGCGCACGCATGGACAACCGCCTGCGCGAACTGCGCGAAGCCAGGAGCTGGTCGCAAGGAGAGCTGGCCGAGCGGCTGGACGTCTCCCGGCAGACCATCAACGCGCTGGAGACCGGCAAGTACGATCCCAGCCTGCCGCTGGCGTTCCGCATCGCCCGCCTGTTCGGCGCCAGGATCGAGGACATCTTCTTTCCCGACGTCACATAACGCCGCCAGCCGCGTCATGGGTTGGCAGATCCAGATCCGTTCCATCAACCACAAGGGGCTGTTCCGATGATGTCCCGCAAGACCCGTACCCTCCTGGCGGTAGCCGCGCTCGTCGCCGTGCTCGGCTATCGTGCATTCAAGCCCGCACCCGACGAGGCCAAGGCCGACAAGGCATCGCCTCCCGTCGCCGACGCGCCTGCCAGGCCGCTGATGCTCGGCCAGCTGGCGTTCCAGCCCTGCAGCCTGGAATCGCCGGCCAGCCGCGACAGCCTGGAAGCGCAGTGCACGACCTTCGAGGTTCCCGAGGACCGCGCCAACCCGCAGGGCCGCAGGATCGCGCTGAACATCGCGCTGCTGGCGCCGGACAAGCCGGAAGACGTGCAGCCCGATCCGGTGTTCTTCCTCGCCGGCGGCCCCGGCCAGTCCGCGGTGGAAAGCTACCCGATGGTCGATGCCGCGTTCGCCGACGTGCGCAAGCACCGCAACGTGATCCTGGTCGACCAGCGCGGTACCGGCAGATCCAACCTGCTGTCCTGCGAGGCGCCGGAGGAAGACGACGCCGGCGTCGAGGCGATGCAGGCCGGCGCCGCTGCCTGCGCGGCGACCCTGTCGAAGAAAGCCGACCTGCGCCACTACACCACCACCGACGCGGTGGCCGATCTGGACGCCGTGCGCCAGGCCATGGGCGCAGCGCAGATCAACCTGGTCGGCGTCAGCTACGGCACCCGCGTTGCGCAGCAGTACGCCATGCGCCATCCGGCCAGCACGCGCAGCATCGTGCTCGACTCGGTGGTGCCCAACACCCTGCAGCTGGGCAGCATCTTCGCCCGCAACCTGGACGACGCGCTGGCGCTGCAGTTCGCCCAGTGCACCGGCAACGCGGCGTGCAAGGCGGCGCTGGGCGATCCGCGCGCCGAACTGGACGCGCTGCTGGCCACGCTGCGCGCCAACCCGGTGACGGTGCGCTACCGCGACGCCAGCACCGGCGAGGAACGCGAGGACGTGCTGCGCGCCGAGACCGTCGCCGGCTTGGTACGCATGTACGCCTACATGCCGCAGGCCGCCGCGCTGTTGCCCAAGCTGATCCACGAGGCGCGCAACGGCCGCTACGGCGACCTGATGGCGCTGGCGCGGATGATGCAGGGCGACATGAAGGACGCCATGGCCATGGGCATGCAGCTGTCGGTGATCTGCAGCGAGGACGACCAGGGCATGGTTGCGCGCAGCGGGGACGAAGGCACCGTGCTCGGCAACCGCATGGCCGAAGGGCTGGCGGCGATGTGCCGGGCATGGCCCAAGGGCCAGGTGCCGGCCGACTTCCACAATGCGTTGTCCGGCGCGGTGCCGGCGCTGGTGCTGGAAGGCGAGTTCGACCCGGTCACGCCGCCGCGCTATGGCGAGGAGGTGGTCAAGGGCCTGTCCAAGGGCCGCCTGTTCGTGCTGCGCGGCCAGGGCCACGCGGTGATCGGCGCCGGCTGCATGCCCAAGCTGTTCGCCCAGTTCGTCGACAAGACCGATGCCGCGGCGCTCGATGGCGCCTGCCTGGAAAAACTGAACTACGTGCCGCCGTTCACCAGCTTCAATGGCTGGGAACCGTGACCGTCCACGCATCACTCAAGGATCCGCTTCCATGATCGTTGCAGAACGACTCCGCAAGACCTTCCCCGGCAAGGGCAAGGACAAGACGCCGGTGATCGCCGTGGACGACGTGGGCTTCACCGCCCACGACGGCCAGATCACCGGCCTGCTCGGCCCCAATGGCGCCGGCAAGACCACCACGCTGCGCATGCTCTACACGCTGATGACGCCGGAGACCGGCAAGGTCGTGGTGGATGGCGTGGACGCCGCGGTCGACCCGAACACGGTGCGCCGCAGCCTGGGCGTGCTGCCCGATGCGCGCGGCGTATACAAGCGCCTGACCGCGCGCGAGAACATCGAGTACTTCGGCCAGCTGCACGGCATGGACGCGGCGACGATCGCGGCGCGCATCGGCCGCCTGGCCGCGGCGTTGCAGATGGAGGATTTCCTCGACCGTTCGACCGAAGGTTTCAGCCAGGGCCAGCGTACCAAGACCGCCATCGCCCGCGCGCTGGTGCACGACCCGAAGAACGTGATCCTCGACGAACCCACCAACGGCCTGGACGTGATGACCACGCGTGGCCTGCGCGGCTTCCTCAAGGAGCTGCGAGCCGAAGGCCGCTGCGTGATCTTCTCCAGCCACATCATGCAGGAGGTGGCGGCGCTGTGTGACCGCATCGTCATCGTCGCGCACGGCCGCGTGGTGGCGCAGGGCACGCCGGACGAGCTGCGCGAACATGCCGGCGAGTCCAACCTGGAAGACGCGTTCGTCAAGCTGATCGGCAGCGAGGAGGGCCTGCACGCATGAACAAGACCGGATTCATTGGCAGCATGTTCACGGTGATGCGCAAGGAGCTGCGCGACTTCGCCCGCGACCGCCGCACCTTCCTGCTGACCCTGTTCACCGCGCCGCTGCTGTACCCGCTGCTGTTCCTGGGCATCGACAAGCTCAGCAACCTGCGCGTGGAGAACCAGCTGGAGAAGGACATGGCGCTGTCCGTGGTCGGCATGGAGCGCGCGCCCAACCTGGTGGCGTTCCTGGCCAGTCACGGCATCACCGCCAGCGAGGCGCCGGCCGACTATGAAGCCCGCATCCGCGCCCAGCGCGAGGACGTGGCGCTGGTGATCGCCCCGGACTTCGCCGACGACTGGCATGCCGGCAAGCCGGCCAAGGTCGAGGTCGTGGCCGACACCACGCGCCGTACCAGCGACGTGCAGGTGGCACGCGTGCGCAAGGTCCTGATGGCCTATGGCCAATCGGTGGGCGCGCTGCGGCTGATGGCGCGCGGCGTCAACCCGATGGTGGCGGCGCCGGTGAGCGTGGGCACGCGCGACCTGGCCACCGCCGAGGCCAAGCGCGGCATCTTCCTGTCCGTCATCCTGCCGATGCTGCTGATGATGTTCGCCTTCATCGGCGGCTCGCACCTGGTCATGGACACCACCGCCGGCGAGCGCGAGCGGCAGTCGCTGGAACCGCTGCTGGCCACCCCGGCATCGCGCGGCGCCCTGGTCAGCGGCAAGATGCTGGCTTCGGCGGCGGTCGGCCTGACGGCGATCCTGCTGATCCTGTTGTCCTTCAAGTTCAGCGCCAGCATCGGCCGCGGCATGGCTGGCTCGCTGGACGTCAGCTTCATGGCGATGGGCAAGCTGCTGCTGGTGCTGCTGCCGTTGGTGCTGATCGGCACCGCGTTGCTGACCTGCCTGGCGGCGGGCGCCCGCAGCATGAAGGAGGCGCAGAGCCACATCGTCTGGCTGATGATGCTGGCGATGATGCCGGGCTATGCGCTGATGGCCTACCCGCTGAAGGACACCCAGCTGTGGCAGTACGCGGTGCCGTTCCTGTCGCAGAACCAGATGCTGGTGAAGGTGACCCGCGGCGAGATGCCGGGCGCCGAACAGTGGGGCGTCTACCTGGCGGCGTCGCTGCTGCTGGCGGTGCTGCTGTGGGCGATCGCGGTATGGCGCTACCGGCAGGAGAAGCTGGCGATTTCGGGCTGATCCCGGCGGCTGCCGCAGGAGAAACGAAAAGGCCCGGATCACTCCGGGCCTTTTCCTGTCTGCAGGAGCGCACCTCGGTACGCGATGGGATATCGCCGGTGAAGTCATCGCGCACCAGGCGCGCTCCTGGGGGTTCCGTAGTTGCGGGTTGGGCTGGAACGCCAGCGTGCGGCAGGTAAGGTCGGGCTGAGCCGATGCACCCCTCGGTGCCGGGCTTGCCCGGCACAGGAGCCCGGCCGACACGGGTTCAGGCGGGTGGACTCCACCTCTGATGAGGAAAAACGAAAGGCCCGGATCGCTCCGGGCCTTTCGTTTTCGCGGGTGCGCAGCTTGCTGCGCATGCTCTCGCCGGCAAGCCCCAGGTGGGGCCCCCGCATCTACTGGTTCGGCTGGAATGCCAGCGTGCGGCGGGTGGTGGTCGGGCTGGAGATCGGCTCGAAGCGCCAGCGCCTGACCGCATTCAAGGCCTCGCGGTCGAACACGCGCGGCGGATTGGCGCGCAGCACGCGGGCATCGGTGACCGAACCGTCGGTGCCGATGGTGAGTTCCACCAGCACTTCGCCGGAGGTGCCCGAGCGCAGCGCGTCGGCCGGGTAGCGCGGGGCCGGCGTGCTCACCGCGCGCAGGGCGGGCGCGGCCGCGGCCGGCTTCGGTGCGGCGGCGACCTGTTGCGCGGCGGCGCGGGCGTCGGCTTCGCGCTTGGCGGCGGCCTGGCGCTCGGTTTCCAGACGCTCGCTTTCCTGGCGCGCCGCCTCCTGGCGCGTAGCCAGCTGCTGCGCGGCGGTGGCCTCGGCGGCCTGCTGCTGCGCCAGGCGCTGCTGCTCGACCAGCTGCTTGGCGCGGTTCTCGGCGTCCTTCTTGACCTTGTCGGTCTCCTCCTGCGTGCGCTTGACCGCCACTTCCATGCCGCGGGTGACGCCCTGCTTGAGTCGCGGCAGCGCCGGCGCCGTCGGGTCCACCTTCTCGATCAGCGCGACCAGGCGCTGGGCCTCGGGGAAATCCTCGCGCGCCAGGCTCTGCTCGGCGGCGATCAGGGTATAGGGCTGCAGGTCGGTCAGCGCGCTCTTGACCGCCGCGTCGTCGGGCAGCTTGTCGCGCAGGGCCAGGTAATACTCCATGGCGTTGTCACCGGCCGGCGCGTACATGCGGTTCTCGCGCAGGGCGGTGCTGGCCGAGTCGCGCAGCTGGTCGGTGCCCATCGACTGCACCTTGGCCGAAACCGCGGGCTCGGCCGGAGCGGCGGCGGGGCCGGCGGGCGTGCCGGCGGCGGCCGGAGCGGAGTCGTCCTTGCCCGAGCAGGCCGCCAGGGCGACGGCCAGCAGGGCGGGCGCCAGCAGGCGCGCTTTGCCGTGGATCGTGACGTACGACATCAATCTTCCCCTTGAATCGACGAACGCGAATGGATGCTCGCCCGGGCCGTCATGGGTGCGCGGCGTTTCCCGACGCCGGCCGGACCCGGGGCGAAGGGTGAATCTAGCATTGCCGCCCGTGGTTGCACGAGGCGCGGGCGACAGAGGGCACGAAAGCCGATGGCCGTCACGGGGTGACGGCCATCGGCAGGATCGGTGTCCGGATCAGTGCCCGTTCTGCCTGGAATGCCCGTTGGACATCAGTTTGTCGGTCCAGGCGATGCCGATCGCCGACAGGATGAACACGCAGTGGATGATGGTCTGCCACATCACGCCGGTGGAGGTGAACTTGGTGCAGGCCACGCCTGCGGCCAGTTCCGGGCCGCACAGCGGCAGCCCCAGCTGGCCGGCCTCGATGAAGGTCTTGAGCAGGTGGATCGAGGAGATGCCGATGATCGCCATCGCCAGTTTCACCTTCAGCACCGAGGCGTTGACATGGCTGAGCCACTCCGGCTGGTCCGGGTGCCCCTGCAGGCCCAGGCGCGAGACGAAGGTCTCGTAGCCGCCGACGATGACCATCACCAGCAGGTTGGAGATCATCACCACGTCGATCAGGCCGAGCACGATCAGCATGATCTGCTGCTCGGTCCAGCTGGCCGCATGGGTGATCAGGTGCCACAGTTCGTGGCCGAACAGATAGACGTAGACGCCCTGGGCGACGATCAGGCCCAGATAGAGCGGCAGCTGCAGCCAGCGCGAGGCGAAGATCAGGGCCGGGAGGGGGCTCAGCGGTTTGTGTTCGGACATGGCAGGGATGCTGCGTTGCGGAAAGGCGGCAGGTTAACGGTCGTCCGGTAGGCTGCCAAGCGCTACCGTATCGATCCCCGGTGACGGTTCCCCCCACGGAGACGCATTCATGATCGACCTCTACTACTGGCCCACCCCCAACGGCCACAAGATCACCCTGTTCCTGGAAGAAGCCGGGCTGCCTTACCGCCTGGTACCGGTCAACATCGGCAAGGGCGACCAGTTCCAGCCCGACTTCCTGGCCATCTCGCCGAACAACAAGATGCCGGCCATCGTCGACCACGCCCCGGCCGACGGCGGCGCGCCGCTGAGCGTGTTCGAGTCCGGTGCGATCCTGCTGTACCTGGCCGAGAAGACCGGCCGCTTCCTGCCGACCGACCTGCGCGGTCGTGCCGCCGCGCTGGAATGGCTGTTCTGGCAGATGGGCGGGCTTGGCCCGATGAGCGGGCAGATGGGTCACTTCAACGTCTACGCGCCCGAGCGTATTCCCTACGCCATCGAGCGCTACGACAGCGAGGTGCGGCGCCTGCACCGGGTGATGGACAAGCGCCTGTCGCAATCGCCGTACCTGGCCGGGGACGAGTACGGCATCGCCGACATGGCCAGCTACCCGTGGATCGGCGCCTACAGCAAGCTGCCGGCCGATTTCGATGCCTTCCCGCACCTGCACCGCTGGCACCAGGCCATCGCCATGCGCCCGGCCACGCAGCGCGCCTACGCGCTGGGCCCGACCGTCAACCCGGACGCGGGCAAGCCGTTGAGCGAGGAGGAGCGCCAGCAGTTGTTCGGCAAGCGCTGAGAGGCGCCCGGCATGGGAGGCGCGTCACCTTGGCGGCGCATCTTTCGGGATGGCGGTCACCACGCCAGCGGCGCAGCTTCCTGTTTCCAGAACAACCAACGGCGCACCTCGCGATGCGCGCGCACGCCGACCTGCTCGGGATTGGCGGCGGCCGAGGTCAGGTCGATCAGGTGCACGGTACCGGAGTGGCTGCCCACGGCCAGCATACGGCCGTCGGCGGAAGCGGCCATCGCACTGATCGTGCTGCCGACGTGCTGCTTCCATAGCAGCGTGCCCTCGAGATTCACCGCGCGCAGATAGCCGTAGGCGTCGCCCAGCACCAGTCCGCCTGCGACTGGCGCGCTGGCGTAGATGCGACCACCGGGATCGACCACGCGTACCGCGGGGTGCTCTTCATAGAAATCAGTGTCGATCCGGTCGAAGGCCGCGGTGTCCACGGCGATGGTGGCGCCGTTGTAGAAATGGCAGGCATTGAGCGCCACGTGGCGGCCGTCGGCGAAAAAGGCGGCATGGTGCGGGTACTCGCCATGCGGCCCGATCTTGCAGACGGGCTGGCCGTGGCCGTCGAATATGCGGTGACGACCATCCTGCTGGCCGCAGGCGATCCACTCGCCATCGGGCGAGACCGCCGCGTGCACCATGTCCAGGCGCATCGGGTACGGCTCTTCCTCGGCCGCCTGCTCCTGCAGCTCGGCGGCGGTGGGCAGCAGGCGCCGGATGCCGTCCGGTCCGCACAGGAACACGCCGTCGCCGCGCACCACCACCACGCGGCGACCGTCGTTGAACGGAATCAGCTGCTGGAGCGTCGCGTCGGCTTCGGTCATTGCCGCCAGTACTGGCGGAAGCGCTTCATCACCCCGTGGGAGCGGCAGCCTCGCTACCGGAGCAGGTTCGTCGCCGCGCCGGATCTCGATGTGGTCGTCGATGGCCAGGGCGATCAGCTGCCGGTCCGGGCTGGCGCCGAACATGTCCACGTAGGGCAGGGCATGCACCTCCATGCCGCGCACTGCCAGCACCTGGCCCGGCTCATACCAGGCCCCGATCCGTACCAGCAGTCCGCCGTCCGCCAGCCACGACAGCGCGCCGATGCCCTGGCTGTTGTCCTCCAGCAACGGCTGGAGGGCTTCGTGCAGCGGCGGCCACTGCCCGCGGAACCGTGCGACCGCCTCCGCGTCCCGCCCGGCATTGGCCGCGCGCAGCTGCTCCATCAGCGATGGAAGCAGGGACGACAGATCGGGCGCGTCGTCGGGGTCGCCCATGCCCTCCCAGGCGCAGGCGTCGCCGCGGGCGATGTAGTCGTTGAGATGGCGGGCATGGGCATGGACGGCGGTCTGCCAGCGCAGGTGCAGAGAGGGATCGGTCATGGCGGCCGTGACGTTGGAGGAAGCGGGGATGCCGATGGAAGCACAGTGGGGTTGCCGCCCGCCACGACGGCTCGTGCCTCGCGCCGCGGATTGATCCTGCGCAAGGCCGTCCGCGACCGTTGTCCCTACGCTGCCTTCATCGACAACGGCACGGGGAGGGGACGATGCATCCGATACTGCGCGACATGCTGACGCAACCGGTGGGCTGGCTGACGATCTGCGGGGCCCTGATCATCCTGGGGATTCCGCTGTTCACGGTGTTCTTCATCCGCCGCCGGATGCGCGAGGAGCAGCGCGGGCGGCGCTGAGCGGCGGGCGGGACTGACGGCAGGGGCAAGGGCGGGCCGGCTCGGCTAGGATGGCGCGATCCGTTCTGTCCATGACAGGAATCCCATGCGCCCCTTGTTCCTTGCCCTCGCCATGATGCTCGCCACGCCCGCCGTCCACGCCGAAAAGCTCACCCTGGAAGCCATCACCGGCAACGCGCCGCTGTCCGGGCCGACGCTGATGAAGCCCAAGGTGGCGCCGGACGGTTCGCGCGTGACCTTCCTGCGCGGCAAGGACAGCGACCGCAACCAGCTGGACCTGTGGGAATACGACATCGCCAGCGGCCAGACCCGGCTGCTGGTCGATTCCAAGGTGGTGCTGCCCGGCGCCGAGACCCTGAGCGATGAGGAGAAGGCGCGGCGCGAGCGCCAGCGCATCGCGGCGATGACCGGCATCGTGGACTACCAGTGGTCGCCCGACGCGAAGACGCTGCTGTTCCCGCTTGGCGGCGAGCTCTACCTGTACGACCTGGGCCGGCAGGGCCGCGAGGCGGTGCGCCAGCTCACCCACGGCGAGGGCTTCGCCACCGACCCGAAGATTTCGCCCAAGGGCGGTTTCGTCAGCTTCGTGCGCGAGCGCAACCTGTGGGTGATCGACCTGGCCAGCGGCAGGCAGCTGCAGCTGACCCGCGACGGCAGCGCCACCATCGGCAACGGCGTGGCCGAATTCGTCGCCGACGAGGAAATGGACCGCCACACCGGCTACTGGTGGGCGCCGGACGACTCGGCGATCGCCTTCGCCCGCATCGACGAATCGCCGGTGCCGGTGCAGAAGCGCTACGAGATGTACGCCGACCGCGTGGAGATGGTCGAACAGCGCTACCCGGCGGCCGGTGACCGCAACGTGCTGGTCAAGCTGGGCGTGGTCGCGCCGCGCGCCGGCGCCGCGCCGAAGTGGGTCGATCTGGGCAGGGAGCAGGACATCTACCTGGCCCGCGTCACCTGGCGCGACCCGCAGCGCCTGACCTTCCAGCGCCAGAGCCGCGACCAGAAGACGCTGGAGCTGATCGAGGCCACGCTGGCCGATGGCCGGCAGCGCACCCTGGTCACCGAGACCAGCCGGACCTGGGTGCCGCTGCACAACGACCTGCGTTTCCTCAAGGATGGCCGCTTCCTGTGGTCCTCCGAGCGCAGCGGCTTCGAGCACCTGTACCTGGCCAGCGAGGACGGCGCCGTGCTGACCCCGCTGACTTCCGGTGACTGGCCGGTGGACGAACTGCTGGCCGTGGACGAGGCCGCTGGCAAGGTCTATTTCCGCGCCGGCGTCGAATCGGCGCTGCGCAGCGAGATCTACGCCGTGCCGCTGGCCGGCGGCGCGCCGGTCAAGCTCTCGCGCGTAGCTGGCATGCACAGCGCCGCGTTCGCCAACAACGCCAGCGTCTATGTGGACAGCTGGTCCAACAGCACCACGCCACCGCAGATCGAGCTGTACCGCGCCAATGGCGAGAAGATCGCCACGCTGCTGGACAACGACCTGGCCGATCCGTCGCATCCCTACGCGAAGTACCGCGATGCGCAGTTGCCGGTCGAGTTCGACAGGCTGGCGGCCGCCGATGGCCACACGCAGCTGCACTTCAGCCTGATCAAGCCGGCCGGCTTCGATCCGTCGAAGAAGTACCCGGTGGCGGTCTATGTCTATGGTGGCCCGGCGTCGCAGACCGTCACCGACAGCTGGCCCGGCCGCGGCGACCACCTGTTCAACCAGTACCTGGCGCAGCACGGCTACGTGGTGTTTTCCATGGACAACCGCGGCACGCCGCGCCGCGGCCGCGATTTTGGTGGCGCGCTGTACGGCGTGCAGGGCACGGTGGAGGTGGCCGACCAGCTCCAGGGCATCAACTGGTTGAAGCAGCAGCCGTGGGTGGACGGTGCCCGCATCGGTGTGCAGGGCTGGTCCAACGGCGGCTACATGACGCTGATGCTGCTGGCCAAGGCGTCGGACCAGTACGCCTGCGGTGTGGCCGGTGCGCCGGTCACCGACTGGGGCCTGTACGACACGCACTACACCGAGCGCTACATGAACCTGCCGGCGGCCAATCCCGACGGCTACCGCGAAGGACGCATCCTCAGCCACATCGACGGGCTGACCTCGCCGCTGCTGCTGATCCACGGCATGGCCGACGACAACGTGCTGTTCACCAATTCGACCAGCCTGATGAGCGCGCTGCAGAAACGCGGCCAGCCGTTCGAGCTGATGACCTACCCGGGCGCCAAGCACGGCCTGTCCGGCAGCAACGCGCTGCACCGCTACCGCATCGCCGAGAACTTCCTCGCGCGCTGCCTCAAGCCCTGAGCCGGCACGGAGGACACGGATGTCGTCGCTGCCACCTCCGTTGCCGGGCGCGGGATTGCCCGGCCAGCGGCCGCCACGCAACTGGCTGCAGCGCAACGTCAGGTGGGCGCTGCCACTGTTCGCGCTGCTGATCGTCGCCGGCTGGGCGCTGACCAGCTGGATGGGCCTGCGGCAGATGGCCGCGCCGCTGGAAAGCAGTGAACCCTACCGGGAAGCGATGGCCCGCGCCGGCCGTGATCCGGAAGTGGAGGACGCGCTCGGCCGGCCGCTGCGGGCCAAACCATTCCCGTTCGGCAGCATCAGCCAGCTCGGCGACGGCGGCAGCGCCGACCTGGTGATCCGCATCGAAGGCCCGCGCGGCAATGGCAAGCTCGACGTGCGCGCGCTGCGCAGCGACGGGCGTTGGTTCTATTCGAGATTGCAGGCCGAGCTGCCGGGCCGGCATGCGCCGGTGGACCTGCGCGACGCGCGCGACCGCGACTGCGCGATCTTGCCGCGTTGCCGCTGACTGCGTAGGGTCACGGCTCCGACTACCGGAGCCACGCATGAAACCTCTCGTCCTCGCCGTCGCGCTTGTCCTGGCCGCGCCGCTGCCGCTGGCCGCGGCGGCCACGCCGCCGGCCAAGGCCGCTCCCGCCGTTCCGGCATGGGTGGCGCACAGCAACGAACTGGCGCAGATCCTGCTGCGCGCGCAGGCGCCGTTCCAGCCGGAAATGGCCAGCTTCTTCGGCGTGCCGGGCTATGACGACAAGGTCGTCGATCTCGGCCCGGACAATGCCGCGCGCTACCGCGCCGCGCTGGAAAAGGCGCGCACGCAGCTGCGCGAAAAGCTCCAGCTCGAACGCGACCCCAATGTGCGCCAGGACCTGGAGATCATGATCGCCGCGGCCGAGCGCAGCATCGAAGGCAGCACGCTCGAAGAGCAGCACCTGATGCCGTGGGTGGACGTGCCGCAGAGCGTGTTCAGCGGGCTCAACGGCCTGCTTTCCGACCAGGTCGCGCCGGAGCGCCACGCCAGGGCGCTGGACCGGCTGAAGGCCTACATCGGCCAGGCCCCGGGCACGCAGCCGCTGGCCATGCTGGCGCGGCAGCGCTACGCCGAGAAGAGCGGCACGCCGGGCCTGCTGCAGCCCACGAAGATCGAAGTCGAGCAGGCGCTGGCCAACGTCGATACCTACGTCGCCGGCATCGGCAAGCTGTTCGCGAAATACGACATCAAGGGCGCGGACGCGGCGCTGGCCACCCTGTCCACGCAGATGAAGGACTACATCGCCTGGACGCGGCAGGACGTGCTGCCGCAGGCGCGCGCCGATACGCGCCTGCCGCCGGAGCTGTATGCGTTCCAGCTCAGGAAGGTGGGCGTGGACGTCGATCCGGCGCTGCTCGTGCAGCGCGCCCAGCTGGAGTACATGGAAACCCGCGCGATGATGCGCCAGCTGGCGCCGCTGGTGGTGCAGGCCAAGGGCCTGGAGGTCGACGATGCGAACGACCCTGCCGCGGTGATCCGCGCGCTGAAGCAGGACAAGATCGACAACGACCGGCTCCAGGCGCACTACCGCGGCGTCATCGACGCCATCGACCCGATCATCCGCCGCCAGGGCATCGTCGACGTGCCGCAGCGCCCGCTGCAGATGCGCCTGGGCAGCGAGGCGGAGAGTGCCGCTTCGCCGGCGCCGCACTACCTGCCGCCGCCGTTGGTGGGCAATACCGGGCAGCAGGGCACCTTCGTGCTGCCGCTGGGCAATCCGGCCTCGGGCGGCAAGGCGCAGTACGACGATTTCAACTTCGGCTCGGCGGCGTGGACGCTGAGCGCGCACGAAGGCCGCCCGGGCCACGACCTGCAGTTCGCGGCGATGGTCGAGCGAGGCATCTCGCTTGCGCGCACGCTGTTCGCGTTCAACTCGGTCAACGTCGAGGGCTGGGCGCTGTACGCCGAGGCCGAGCTGGTGCCGTTCGAGCCGCTGGACGGGCAGATGATCGCCCTGCAGTTCCGCCTGCTGCGCGCCGCCCGCGCCATGCTCGATCCGATGCTCAACCTCGGCCTGACCGACCGCGAACAGGCGCGCAGGGTGCTGGTGGAAGGCGTCGGCCTGTCCGAAGCCATGGCCACGCAGGAGCTGGACCGCTACACCGTGCGCTCGCCCGGCCAGGCCTGCAGCTACTTCTACGGCTACACGCGGATCATGGAACTGCGCATGCGCACCGAACTGGCGCTGGGCGACAGGTTCGACCGGTTGGCCTTCAACAACTTCCTGCTCGACCAGGGGCTGTTGCCGCCGGACCAGCTGGCGAAGGCCGTGGATGAAGTGTTTGTGCCGGCGCAGAGCAGAAGATAATTTCTGCTCGGACTGGCGACGGTCACAAGGTGGCCGTCGCCACAGGGGATCTGCGCATGGCATCCATGCCGCCACTACCTCGAATCCATCGAGTTTGAGTGATGGGATGTCGAGGATCGCTTGGTGCCTGGCATCATTCCAGGGAATACGGAAACAACGCCGGATGGATTCCGGCGCGACCTTCCCGGTGGAGTTTCGCGCGGGGCCTGTAGGAAAAGTCTGATTCGCCCCGAAGTGTGACTGGTTCCCTTTGGCGGCAAGCCAAGGCGCCTAGTCTGGAATCGCCTGAGCGTTCAGGTCTAGGGAGACTGCCATGAAAAAGTTTTCGAAACTCCTTGTCATCGGTGTTCTGGCGACATCCATTCTCGGTAGCGCGGCATATGCAGCGGAGACTTTCTGCACCAGGGCATGCCGATTGAAGTATCAGGACTGCCAGGCCGCAGGAGGAGGCGTCAGCGAATGCGCCGACGCCTATATCGACTGCCTGTATAGCTGCTCCGCACCCTGAGTCCGTGGACTACCCGGAAAGCTCCCGCCAATTGCGGGGCTTTCCCCGCTCTACCGCGCGCCCGGCGGCACCCAGATCGCCACGCCCGCGGCGCGCTTCTGCTGGGTCGGGATGCCCACGCTCAGGCCGCCGCCGCCATGCCGGCCGTAGCTGCCGGCGCCGACCGACATGCCCACCGGCGAGCCGCCGGCGCCCACGCCCATCAGGATCACGCCGTTGGCACCGAGTGCCGCCGCCTCGCGCTTGAGCCGGGCGATGGCCGCGTCGGTCTGGCCCTGGGTGCCGAAGCCGACCGCGCTGGAGGATTCGAGCTGGGCGATCTCCACCGAGCCGGCCGGCGGCGTGGAATAGATCTGCACGCTGGCCGGATCGACCGGTGCGCGCGCCTGGCCCAGCATGACCCTGGACGTGCTGGCGCAGCCGCCGGCGGCCAAGGCGATGCCCAATGCGATGGCGAGCGGGAATTTCATGGTTTCACTCCCCGGTGGGTGTCGGGTGGATCATCGGCGCCGCTGCGTGAATCGGCCGCGAACCGGGCGGAAGGCTTGATCGTGGCTGTTTCCGGGCTATCTTGCGCGCACCAACCGGTGGAGGAAAGGACATGGGATTGATCAGTCTGGTCTGGGGCATCATGGCGCTGTTGTGGATGGTGTTGGCCTTCATCCCGCTGCTGGGCTGGGGCAACTGGTTCCTGATCCCGTTCGCCGCGGTAGGCGCGATCGTCGCCGCCATCGGCCTGCTGTTCACCCGCGCCGGCAACCGCGGCCGCGCCAAGGCCGGGTTGCTGCTCAACGTGGCCGTGATCGTGGTCGGCGTGATCCGCCTGGGCCTGGGCGGCGGCTTCATCTGACCGGCAGGCGTAGAATGACGGGCCCTGCCGGCAGACGGGTCCGGCGCACAGGGCCCGCAGCAGGCGCGACCACCCACCGATGATCATCCGACCCCGCCCCCGCGGCTGGCAGCTGCTGTACATCCTGCGCGGTTCAATCGTGCCGGCCATCGCACCGCGAGTGCTGGCGATCGGCGTGCTGGCGGTGGCCGTGGCCCTGTTCGCCAAGCTGCACCATCCCTTCGCCGCCGATGGCCTGGCGGTGGCGCCGTTCACCCTGCTGGGACTGGTGCTGTCGATCTTCCTGAGCTTCCGCAACAACGCCTGCCACGAGCGCTGGTGGGAAGGCCGCAAGCTGTGGGGTCAACTGCTGATAGAGGCGCGCAGTTTCGTGCGCCAGGGCAACGCGCTGCTGGCCGACGACGCGCCGCTGCGCCGGCGCGTGTCGCGGCTGCTGATCGGTTTCGCCCATGCCCTGGCCGCGCGCCTGCGCGGTCGGGATGAGGCCGCCGCCGCCGCGCCGTGGCTGGAGCAGGACCAGCAGGCCGCGTTGCAGCGGCAGAACATTCCCGACGGCCTGCTGGCGCTGGTCGCGGGCGAACTGGCCGCGCCGTTGCGCGCCGGCAGGCTCGATCCCTATCTGTACGGCTGCTTCGAGGAGCGCCTGCACGCGCTGTCCACGGTGCAGGCCGCCTGCGAGCGCATCGCCGGTACACCATTGCCGTTCGCCTACACCCTGCTGCTGCACCGCTGCGCGTGGCTGTTCTGCGTGCTGCTGCCGTTCGGCCTGGCCGGTGCGCTGGGCTGGGCCACGCCGGTGGTGTCGATGCTGCTGGCCTACGCGTTCTTCGGCCTGGACCAGCTGGGCGAGGAACTCGAGGAACCCTTCGGCCTGGAGCCCAACGACCTGCCGCTGGACGCCATGGTGCGCACCGTCGAGATCGACGTGCTCGACGCGCTGGGCGAACGTCCGCTGCCCGAACCGCTGCAGCCGCAGGGCTACCTGCTGCAATAAGCCATTCCCCCGTTTCCGGAGTACCGCCATGTTCCATCCCCGTTACCGCCCGCGCCGCATGCGCCACGACGCGTTCTCGCGCCGGCTGATGCGCGAGAATACGTTCACCGCCGACGACCTGATCTGGCCGGTGTTCGTGCACGAACTGGCCGGCCGCGCGCCGGTGGCGTCGATGCCGGGCGTGGAACGGCTGTCCATCGACGAACTGCTGCGCGAGGCCGAGCAGGCGCTGGAGCTGGGAGTGCCGGTGATCGATCTGTTCCCGGTGGTCGATCCGGCGTGCAAGTCGCTCGACGCCGCCGAGGCCTGGAACCCGGACGGCCTGGCGCAGCGCGCGGTGCGCGCGCTCAAGCAGCGTTTCCCCGAGCTGGGGGTGATGACCGACGTGGCGCTGGACCCGTTCACCGTGCACGGCCAGGACGGCATCATCGACGCGCGCGGCTACGTGCTCAACGACGTCACCGTCGATGCGCTGGTCAAGCAGTCGCTGTCGCATGCCGAGGCCGGCGTGGACATCGTGTCGCCCTCGGACATGATGGACGGGCGCATCGGCGCGATCCGCCAGGCGCTGGACGACGCCGGCCACATCAACGCCCGCATCATGGCCTATTCGGCCAAATACGCCTCGGCGTTCTACGGCCCGTTCCGCGACGCGCTGGGCAGCTCGGGCAACCTTGGCAAGGCCGACAAGCACACCTACCAGATGGACCCGGCCAACAGCGACGAGGCGCTGCGCGAGATCGCGTTGGACCTGGAGGAAGGCGCGGACATGGTGATGGTCAAGCCGGGCATGCCGTACCTGGACGTGGTGTACCGGGTGAAGCAGGAATTCGGCGTGCCGACCTTCGCGTACCACGTCAGTGGCGAGTACGCGATGCTCAAGGCGGCCGCCGCCAACGGCTGGCTGGACGAGCGCCGCTGCGTGATGGAGACGATGATCGGCTTCAAGCGCGCCGGCGCCGACGGCGTGCTGACCTATTACGCGCCGCAGATCGCGCGCTGGCTGCGGGAAGGCTGAGATGGATGCGCCCGGCATGCAGCCCTGGCAATGGGTGGTGTGGGTGGTCGGCGTGACCGCGTTCGCGGTGGTGATAGGACTGGTGATCGCCGCCGTGCTCCGCGCCGCGCGGCGCCCGCCGGAGCTGCCTTCGGCCGCGCAGCGGCTGCAGCGGCAATCGCCGCAGCCGCCGGAGATCGAGGCACAACTGCGCGAGCTGGCCGGGCTGCAGCAGAACGGCCGGATCGGCGAGGTCGAGTACGAGCGGCGGCGCGCCGAGGTGCTTGCCGGCAAGCCGGCCCCTGACAACGACAGCCAACCGTAGATGCGGGACTCGCCCCGCATGCAGCCTTACCGGTGAAGCCCGTGCCGGGCGAGCCCGGCACCTGTGGGCTCGCTGCCGCAACCGTGCACTCCGTAGATGCGGGGCTTGCCCCGCATGAAACCTTGACCGGTCTCGCCGCTGCGCGCGATGGGCGTGGTGGTGATGGCGTTCCGCTACCGGCAGTCGCCACCGCCATCACTGGCCGGCGCACGCATCCGGTACAGATCGAAACCGCCGGCGCGCGGTGCGCGCGCGTGGCCGCTGACCAGCAGTTCGCCCGGCGTGCTGGCATCGGGCAAGGCGGCGCGGGTGTCGCCATCGGCGGCGTTGAACGACAGTGCCAGCGGTTCTGCGGGGCTCCACCGGCCATTGCGGCAATGCGACAGCTGCAGCTGCGCGCCGCCGCTGGCATTGCCGCGCGCGAACACCACCGCGCGCCCGCCGGCCAGCCAGGTGCCATCCAGTTCGTCGCCCGCGCCATTGACGCCGGCCATCGGCCGCGGCGCGGCGAAACCGTCGCCATCGCGGCGCGCGCTCCACAGGTCCCAGCCGCCGGCCCCGCCGGTGCGGTTGCTGGCCAGCAGCAGGGTGCCGTCGTCCTCGCGCAGGGCCGGTGAGCGTTCGTCGTCGGCGCCGTTGACCCCCGCGCCGACGTTCTGCGCGGGGCCGAAGCCGCCATCGTCCAGCAGGGCCGCACGGTACAGGTCGAAGCCGCCATGGCCGCCCTCGCGGTTGGAGGCGAAGTACAGCCAGCGGCCGTCGGCGCTGAGGAACGGATCGACCTCGTCGGCGGCGGTGTCGAGCGGCAGCGGGCGCGCCTCGGTCCAGCGCTGGTCCTGCCAGTTGGCCTGCCACAGGTCCCAGCCGCCGGCGCCGCCTTCGCGATTGCTGGCCCAGACCAGGCGCCGGCCGTCGGCCGAGCGCGTGGCGCGCAGTTCGTCGGCGCGGGTGGAGACCACGCCGATGCCCTCGATGCCGAATTCGGCCAGTGCCGTCACCCGCGGCGCAAAGAGTAGACTCGCAGTCAGCGCGAGCAGCAGCGATCGGGTCCGCATGGAGGTTCCGCAAGCCGGGATCGCGCCAGTCTAGGTCATGCAGAGGATCACCATGAGCGCCGCCCGTTACGCCGTCTTCGGCCAGCCCATCGCCCACTCGCAGTCGCCGCGCATCCAGGCCGCATTCGGCAGGGCGCAGGGGATCGAGATCGACTATCGCGCCATCGAAGCGGCGCCGCAGGAGTTCGCCGCGGCGCTGGAAGCCTTCGCTGCCGACGGCGGTGTGGGCGCCAACGTGACCCTGCCGCACAAGGAAGCGGCGTTCGCGCTGTGCGCCACCACCACCTCGCGCGCGCAGCGCGCCGGTGCGGTCAACACCCTGCTGCGCAAGGGCGCGCGCTGGCATGGCGACAATACCGACGGCATCGGCCTGGTGCGCGACCTCACCGGCCGCCACGGCCTGGACCTGCGCGGCCGCCGCGTGCTGCTGCTCGGCGCTGGCGGCGCCGCGCGCGGCGTGGCGCCGGCGCTGCTCGACGCAGGCATCCTCGAACTGGTCGTGGCCAACCGCACGCCCGAACGCGCCGACGCCCTGGTCGATGCGATGAGCGAGCCGGGCCGGGCGATCTCGGCGTACTGGGACGCGCTGCGCGAGCAGGGCGACTTCGAGCTGATCATCAACGCCACCTCCGCCGGCCGCAGCGACGGCGCGGCCTTCAGCCTGCCGCTGTCGCTGGTCAACAGCCTGACCACCGCGGTGGACCTGAACTATGGCGAGGCGGCGATCCCGTTCCTGGCCTGGGCGCGCGCGGCCGGCTGCCGCAATTACTTCGACGGGCTGGGCATGCTGGTCGAGCAGGCCGCCGAGAGTTTCCAGCAATGGCATGGCGTGCGTCCTGAAACCGATGCGGTCTACGCCGGTCTACGCGAGCGCGCCGCCACCCTGGTCACGGCGGACTGAGCGGCATGGACCACACGCAACTGCTGACGTCGCTGCTGGTATCGGTCGGCTACCGCCTTCCGGTGATGATCGCGCTGGGCGTGGCGCTGGTGCTGCTGCTCGGCGCGCCGAAGGCGGTGGCGCGCAGCGCGGCGCTATGGGCGCTGGCGATCCTGATGGCGACGACGCTGCTCGGGGCGGTGCTTGCGGTGCTGCCGCTGCTGATGATCGCCGCCGGCAGTTTCGACAGTATCGTCGGGCTCAATACCTGGCTGGGCATCGGCCACTTCGTGCTGTCGCTGCTGGAAGCGGCAGGCTTCGTGCTGCTGGCCTGGGCGCTGGCGAAGGCGCTGCGCGGAAACGCCGGCGCGCCACGCTGAACCAGCGTGGGTCGGCGGTTGCGCGCCGGTATGGGAAAATGCCGGCCATGAACGGAGCAGGCGGCAGAACGGCGTGACGGAGAAAGTGGAAGCGCTGCGGGCGTTGACCGAGGAAGTGAAGACGGCCATCCGCGACGCCTACGCGAAGCTGCAGGCCAACACGCCCGGCTTCAGCACGCGCCGCTCGCAGAGCCAGATGATCGGCGTGGTCTCGCGTGCGCTGGCCACCGGCGGGGTGGGCGTGGTCGAGGCGCCGACCGGCGTCGGCAAGAGCCTGGGCTACCTGACCGCGGGCGTGCCGATCGCGCTGGCGTCGAAAAAGAAGCTGGTGGTCAGCACCGGCACGGTGGCGCTGCAGTCGCAGCTGGTCGAGCGCGACATCCCCAACTTCCTCAAGGCCACCGGCCTGCAGGCCACGGTGGCGCTGGCCAAGGGCCGCACCCGCTACCTGTGCACGCGCAATGCCGCCGAAGCGCAGGGCGAAGGCGCGCAGGACAGCATGTTCGGCGACGACGTGCCGCTCTACGACCGGCCGCTGGCGCCGATCGAAATGGACGTGGCCGGCAAGCTGATGCACGCCTTCACCGAAGGGCGCTGGAACGGCGACCTGGACAATGCGCCGGAAGCGGTCACGCCCGGCCTGCGCCTGCGCATCACCACGCCGGCCTCCGGCTGCGCCGGGCGCCGCTGCGCCTACTCGACGCAATGCCCGGTGCTGCGCGCACGCAACGAGGTGCGCGAGGCGCAGATCGTGGTCACCAATCACGCGCTGCTGCTGTCCGCGCTGTCCATCGGCGAGTCCGACAACGGACAGCCGCTGATCGCACCGCCCGCCGACATGCTGCTGGTGCTCGACGAAGGCCACCATATCGGCAATGTCGCCATCGACCAGGGGGCGGCCAGCCTGCCGCTGGACGACATGGCGCGGCGCACCGGGCGCCTGCAGATCATCATCGCCGGCGCGTATCGCGCGGTGGACAGGGACAAGCTCGGCAACCTGCTGCCGAACGAGGCGATTGAAGCGGCGACGCGCGTCAGCAAGCTGCTCAAGGTGTTCGCCGACGGCATCGCGCAGATGTGGACGCCGGCGCCGGACGAGCGCGAGCCGCTGTGGCGTGCCGCCAATGGGCGCCTGCCGGAAGCGTGGAAGCAACCGATCGAGGAACTGGCCGACGAGACCCGCACCCTGCTCAACTGGGCCACGGCGGCGGCCGCGCAGGTGGCCAAGGGCAAGCCCGAGGACGCCGGCCACGAGCGCCTGCAGCGCAGCCTGGGCATGGCGCTGGAGATGATCCAGCAGCAGCACGACCTGTGGGCCGGCTGGCGCCGCGAGGACAAGGAAGGCCAGCCGCCGATGGCGCGCTGGATCACCCTCACCCGCGACGGCGAGCATGTGCTGCACTGCTCGCCGGTGTCGGCGGCGATGGTGCTGCGCAAGCTGCTGTGGGACGAGGTGGATTCGGTGGTGATGACCTCGGCCACGCTCACCGGCGGCGGCGATTTCCAGGCGCTGTCCATCGACAACGGCATCCCCGAAGAGGCGGAGATGGTGTCGCTGGCCTCGCCGTTCGACCTGCCCAACCAGGCGCAGCTGGTGGTGCCGCCGTTCCCGGTGACGCCGGACGACCGCGAACGTCACCCGAAGGAAGTGGCGAAGTACCTGGCCGCCGAACTGGACTGGGACAAGGGCAGCATCGTGCTGTTCACCTCGCGCTGGAAGATGGAAAAAGTGGCCGAGCTGATGCCGGCCACGCAGCGCAGGAAGGTGCTGGTGCAGGGCGAGGGCGCCAAACAGAAGATGATCGACGAGCACCTGCGCCGCACCGCCGCCGGCGAGGGCTCGGTGCTGTTCGGGCTCAATTCGTTCGGCGAGGGCCTGGACCTGCCGGGCGAGGCCTGCACCACGGTGGTCATCACCCAGGTGCCGTTCGCGGTGCCGACCGATCCGCAGACCTCGACGCTGAGCGAGTGGTTCGAGAGCCGCGGACTGAACTCCTTCAACCTGATCGCGGTCCCGCATGCGCTGCGCACGCTGACCCAGTTCGCCGGGCGCCTGATCCGGACCTCCACCGACACCGGCCGCGTGATCATCCTCGACTCGCGGCTGCTCACGCGCCGCTACGGCAAGCGCATCATCGACGCGCTGCCGCCGTTCAAGCGGGTGATCGGGTAGGAGCGCATTTCAGTGCGCGATAGGACTCTACCGGGAAATCCCCATCGCGCACTGAAGTGCGCTCCTACGAGTGCGCTCCTACGGTGCGGTCATTCTCCCTGCTTGTTCAGCGCCGAGGTCACCGCCGCGGCGTCCTCGCGCGACAGGAACAGGTACTCCAGTTCGCAGCCGCCGAACTTGTCCTCCAGCTCCTGCAGGCGCACCGGATGGCTGCCGAAACGGTAGTGCTGGTGGCCGGTGTCGGCGTCCTCGATCAGATAGACGCCGAAGGACGGGGGACTGGTGAGGGTGCCTTCCAGCTTGACGGACGAAGGGTCGATGGCGCGCTGGATGAGGTCTTCTAGATCGGTCATGGCGTTGCGTGGGGGTGTCGGTGTCGTGCTTTCGGGGGCAAGTGGAATCGCTGGCGGGGCCGGCGTCAATGCCTTTCGTGCTTCCAGTGGCGGCGCCGGCCCTGCGCCAGCCATTCGATGGCCTGGGCGATACGCTGCTGGCGGGTGGTTTCGCGTTTTGCCTCGCCTATCCATTCCAGATAATCGCGCTGGGCGCTGGCGGCGAAGCCATCGAACGTGGCCTTGGCCTGCGGTGCCGCGGCCAGCGCCTGTGCGAATGCCGGCAGCATGGGTAGCGGCGGCCGCGGCGTGCGCTTGAGGGCCGGCGCACCGCCGTCGATGCGTTGCATGGCCTGGCGCAGCTGGCCGGAGAATTCGCGCTTGCCGGGCAGGTCGGCGACCGACAGCAGCCGACCGTACTGGCCCATCGCCTCGCCGCCGTCTTCCTTGCCACCGTCGCGCGACCACAGGTTCAGCGCGGCATGGGCCTTGAAGGCGGCCATGCCGCACAGCAGCCTGCCGCGATGCAGGAAGGCGGGCATGCCCCACTTGATCGCTTCTTCCGCCTCCGGGCAGGCTGCGTGCACGCGCTGGCGGATCTCGCGCAGGATCGGCTGCGCGAAGGCGGCGGCGTTGGCGATGTAGGCATCGACGCGGGGATCGGGGATGGGCATGGCGGCAGCCTCGGATGGGCGGAGCCTGCCGCCACCCGCGCGCCAATACAAGCCCGCCGCGCGACGGGCCCGGATTCCCCCGGGCCCGATGGCGTCTTCAGCCGCCGCGGAAGCGTCGCGCCACGCCGCTCACCACGGCGATGGCGGCGGTCAGCGCGGCCATCGACAGGAACTGCAGGCGGGTTTCCGGCGCCGACAGCAGCAGCGCGAAGATCAGCACCAGGATCGCCAGCGCCAGCACCGTCAGGTAGGGGAAGCCGGCCATGCGGAACGGCAGCGGCGTACCCAGGCGCTCGGCGCGGCGGCGCAGGATCAGCTGCGAGACCAGGGTGAGGGTCCACACCAGCAGGCAGGTCGAGCCGACCACGTTCAGCAGCACCGGCAGCACGCGGTCCGGATACAGCAGCTCCAGCACGGTGGCGGCGAAGCCGAACAGCACGCTGGCCAGCACGGCCAGCACCGGCACCTGGCTGCGGCTGACGCGCGCCAGCCAGCGCGGCGCTTCGCCGCGCGCGGCCAGCGAGTGGATCATGCGCGAGGCGCCGTAGAGGTTGGCGTTGAGCGCCGACAGCAGGGCGATCACCGCGATCAGGGTGATGCCGGTGGCCGCGCCGGGGATGTTGGCGACCTGCAGCACCGCCGCGAACGGCGACTTCAGCGATTCGCTGGTCCACGGCACCACCGCGATGATCACGCCGATCGAACCGATATAGAACACCAGGATGCGCCAGGCCACGGTACGGATCGCGCGTGCCAGGCTGCGCTCGGGGTCCTGGGTCTCGGCCGCGGCCACCGCCACGATCTCGGTGCCGCCGAAGGCGAACACCACCACCAGCAGCGCCGCGCCGACGCCGGCCAGGCCCTTGGGCGCGAAGCCGCCGTGGTCGAACACATTGGACAGGCCCGGCGAGGCCACGCCCGGCAGCAGTCCGCACAGCAGGGCGATGCCGACCAGGATGAAGGCGACGATCGCGGCGACCTTGAGGATGGCGAACCAGAACTCGAACTCGCCGTAGTTGCGCACGCCCATCAGGTTGATGACGGTGAACACCACCATGAACGCCAGCGAGGTCAGCGGCACCGACAACTGCGGCAACAGCGTCGCCAGCAGGCCGGCCGCGCCCACCGATTCGGCGGCGATCACGATCACCAGCTGCACCCACCACAGCCAGCCGATGGTGGCGCCGGCGGTGGCGCCCAGCGCATCGGCGGCGTACACCGAGAACGCGCCGCTGGCCGGCCGCGCCGCGGCCATCTCGCCCATGGCGTGCATCATGATGATCACCAGCGTGCCGGCGACCAGGTAGGACAGCAGCACCGCCGGGCCGGCGGCCTGGATGCCCACGCCCGAGCCGAGGAACAGGCCGGCGCCGATCGCGCTGCCCAGGCCCATCATGATCAGCTGGCGCGGTTTGAGCGCGCGTTCCAGTTTCTGCGACGGCGGAGCCGGGTCGGCAACGGACGGATTGGCAGGCATCGGCGGGCTTCGGAGGGCGGAAAGGGCGACACCATACCGCGTCGGCCGCCGGACGTGCCTGTTCCGTTGGTTGTGGGCGGGTATCCCGGCACGGGGGAGCCCCGCTCCGGGCCCAAGGAGGCGCTGGCAGTGGGGCAGGCCGGTCGCCGGCGTGTTGTCAACGTGCGCCCGCAGCAACTTTCCCGGCGCGGATGGACTACCTTATCCGTCCATCCTTCCGGCCGTGACGGCAGCTTTTCGAGACAGCAATGACTTTGAAGACCCTCAACCCCTACGACCTGTTCGATGTGCGTTCGCTGCTGAGCGAGGAAGAGCGCGCGGTGCAGGATTCCGTGGCCCGCTTCACCGACGAGCGGGTGCTGCCGATCATCGGCGACTGCTTCGACCAGGGCCGCTTCCCGACCGAGCTGATCCCGGAGATCGCCGACATGGGTCTGCTGGGCAGCTCGCTGCCGGAGCAGTACGGCGGCGCCGGCCTCAACGGCGTGAGCTACGGCCTGATCTGCCAGGAACTGGAGCGCGGCGACTCGGGCCTGCGCAGCTTCGTCTCGGTGCAGAGCTCGCTGTGCATGTACCCGATCTATGCCTACGGTTCGGAAGAGCAGCGCCTGCGCTGGCTGCCGGGCATGGCGCGCGGCCAGGTGATCGGCTGCTTCGGCCTGACCGAGGCGCACGGCGGCTCGGACCCGGCGAGCATGAAGACCCGCGCGGTGAAGGACGGCGGCGACTGGGTGATCAACGGCTCCAAGATGTGGATCACCAACGGCTCGGTGGCCGATATCGCCATTGTCTGGGCCAACACCGACGAAGGCGTGCAGGGCTTCGTGATCGAGAAGGGCACCCCGGGCTTCACCGCGCAGGAGATCAAGCACAAGATGAGCCTGCGCGCCTCGGTGACCGGCGCGCTGTTCTTCGACAACGTGCGGGTGCCCGACGCCAACCGGCTGCCGAACGTGAAGGGGCTCAAGGGCCCGCTGGGCTGCCTGACCCAGGCGCGCTACGGCATCACCTGGGGCCCGCTGGGCGCGGCCATCGCCTGCCTGGACGAAGTGCTGGCCTACACCAAGGAGCGCATCCTGTTCGGCCGCCCGGTCGCGGCCACGCAGAGCGCGCAGATCAAGATGGCCGACATGGCCCGCCGGATCACCGCCGGCCAGCTGCTGGTGCTGCAGCTGGGCCGCCTGAAGGACGCCGGGCAGATGCAGCCGCAGCAGGTGTCGCTGGCCAAGTGGAACAACTGCCGCCTGGCGATCGACATCGCCCGCGAATGCCGCGACCTGCTGGGCGGCGCCGGCATCACCACCGAGCACGGCGCGATCCGGCATGCGCTGAACCTGGAGTCGGTCATCACCTACGAAGGCACCGAGACCGTGCACCAGCTGGTGATCGGCCGCGAGCTGACCGGCATCAACGCGTTCTGAATGCACTTCTGAATGCCTGGCGGCCCGCATGCGATCATGCGGGCCGCCTTTCGCATGACTGGACATGAAGACACCCCCACAATTGCAGGTGCTGATCGACGACGGCGTCATCGATGAAGTGCTGCGTCCGCTCAAGAGCGGCAAGGAAGCGGCGGTCTATGTAGTCCGCAGCGGCGATGAGATCCGTTGCGCAAAGGTCTACAAGGACATGGCCCAGCGCAGTTTCCAGCAGCGCGTGCAGTACCAGGAGGGGCGCAAGGTACGCGGCTCGCGCGAGGCGCGCGCCATCGGCAAGGCCAGCAAGTACGGCCGCAGGCAGCAGGAAGCGGCGTGGAAGAACACCGAGGTCGATGCGCTGTACCAGCTGCGCGAGGCCGGCGTGCGCGTGCCCGAGCCGTTCGGCTATTTCCACGGCGTGCTGGTGATGGAACTGGTCACCGATGCCGAGGGCTTCAGTGCCGCGCGCCTGGGCGAGGTCGAGCTCGACGCCGCGCAGGCCAGGCGGTTCCATGCGGTGCTGGTGCAGCAGGTCAAGCTGATGCTGTGCTGCGGGTTGATCCACGGCGATCTGTCGCCCTACAACGTGCTGGTCGGCCCGGATGGCCCGGTGGTCATCGATTTCCCGCAGGTGGTCAGCGCCGGCGGCAACAACGCCGCGCGCGCGATGCTGCTGCGCGACGTCAACAACCTCACCGCCTGGCTTGGGCGCTCGGCGCCGGAGTTGTTTGATACCTGGTACGGCGAGGAGATGTGGGAACTGTTCCAGGCTGGCGACCTGCAGCCGGACAGCGCGTTGACCGGCGAATTCACTCCGGATCTGCGGGTGGTCGACCTGGACGGCGTCCGCGAGGCCATCAACGATGCCCGCGAGGAAGCCCTCATCCGCCAGCAGGGCCGCGAGGCCGCGGAAGAGGAATACTGAGCGGAGCCGGCTGCGGCGGTGTCGCCGCCGCTGCCGGCATGGCAACCTTCTGCTTTCCTGTTACAGGCTGCGGGGTGGTCGTTTGAAGTTGCTCGAAGGCATCCGCGTGCTCGACCTGTCGCGCATCCTGGCCGGGCCGTGGGCGACCCAGGTGCTGGCCGACTTCGGTGCCGACGTCATCAAGGTCGAGCGCCCGGGCGTGGGCGACGACACCCGCGGCTGGGGACCGCCCTACCTGAAGGATGCCGCTGGCAACGACACCACCGAGTCGGCGTATTACCTGTGCGCCAACCGTGGCAAGCGCTCGGTCGCCATCGACTTCACCCGGCCGGAAGGGCAGGCGCTGATCCGCGCGCTGGCCGCGCGGTGCCAGGTGCTGGTGGAGAACTACAAGGTCGGCGGGCTGGCGAAGTACGGGCTGGATTACGCCAGCCTGCAGGCGGTCAACCCGGCGCTGGTGTACTGCTCGATCACCGGCTACGGCCAGGACGGGCCGTACGCGCAGCGGGCCGGCTACGACGCGGCGATCCAGGCCATCGGCGGTTTGATGAGCGTGACCGGCGAGCCGGACGAGGCGCCCGGTGGTGGCCCGCAGAAGGTGGGCGTGGCCGCGACCGACCTGATGACCGGCATGTATGCGGCTACCGCGATCCTGGCCGCGCTGCGCCATGCCGAGCGCACAGGCCGGGGCCAGCACATCGACCTGGCGTTGCTGGACACGCAGGTGGCATGGCTGGCCAACCAGGCCTCGAACTGGCTGGTCGGCGGCGAGGTGCCGGGCCGGCAGGGCACCGCGCATCCGAACATCGTGCCGTACCAGGTGATGCCGGCGGCCGATGGCCATTTCATGCTCGCGGTCGGCAACGACGCGCAGTTCGCGCGCTTCTGCGAAGTGATCGGCGAGCCGCAGCTGGCCGTCGATGCCCGCTATGCGACCAACAACGCCCGCGTGGCGCATCGGGCCGGACTGGTGCCGTTGCTGCAGCAGCGGCTGCGCGAGCGCCCGGCCGCGGAATGGCTGGAGAGGCTGGAGCGGGCGGTGGTGCCGGCCAGCCCGGTCAACCGCATCGACCAGGTGTTCGAGGACCCGCAGGTCCGCGCGCGCGGACTGCGCATCGACCTGCCGCACGCCGGCGGCGGCACGGTGCCGATGGTGCGCAACCCGCTGAAGTTCTCGGCCACGCCGTTGCGCTACGAACAGGCGGCGCCGGTGCTGGGGCAGCACACCGCGCAGGTACTGGAAGACGTGCTGTTGCTCGATGCCGACCGCCTGCGGGAACTGCAGGCGGCAGGGGTGGTCGGCGGCAAGGGGTGAGCCTGTTGCCGCCGGAGGAATCAGGGCTGGTTTTCAGGCTGGCTGAAGCCGGTCTTGCGCATCGCCTCCAGGCTCCGCTCGCGCGCGGCGGCGCGTTCGGCCACGGTCATGCAGACGGTCTGGGTACGGTTGCTGCCGGTCAGCTGCTCACGGCGGCATATCAGGCGGCTGTCCGCCCGGGCCTTGGAAAGGAGTGTGTTGACCAGTTCCTGGTCGTTCACGACATCGGCCTGCGCGGTGGGGTGCAGGCTGGACAGCACGGCTTCCTCGCCCAGCTTGCCGCTGATCCGCGAAAGCGCGTTGACGACCTGGGCGCGGTCGCCCTGGCTCAGTTCGCTGTAGGTCTTCTGGTCGGCGAGATCGGCATGGATGCGCTGGATCTGCGCCGCCGTCGGCTTGCTGGTGTCCAGTGCCGGGGCCACCGCGGTGGCGTGGGACTGGCCGACGGTGACCAGGCCGAGCAATGCTGCAACAACGGTGGTACGAAGCATCGTTCTTCCGGTGGTTGGCGCATCTTCCTGCGCGGAGTGCGGAGGATACTGCATCGCCCCATTGGCGATCATTGCGCGTGCGCGATCAGGCGCCGCCGATGAACCCATGCTGCCGCCACGCTTCGAACACGACCACGGCGACCGAATTGGAGAGGTTGAGGCTGCGGTTGTCCGGCTGCATCGGCAGGCGCAGGCGATGGCCGGCGGGCAGGGCGTCGAGCAGGTCCTGCGGCAGGCCGCGTGTTTCCGGGCCGAACAGGAAGGCGTCGCCATCGGCGAAGCGCACCGTGTCGTAGCGCACGCTGGCGCGGGTGCTCATGGCGAACAGGCGGTTGGGCGCGATGCGCGCCAGCGCGGTGTCCAGGTCCGGATGGACCTGCATGTGCGCGTATTCGTGGTAATCCAGGCCGGCCCGTTTGAGCTGCCTGTCGCTGAGGTCGAAGCCGAGCGGTTCGATCAGGTGGAGCCGGGCGCCGGTGTTGGCGCAGAGCCGGATCACGTTGCCCGTATTGGGCGGGATCTCGGGCTGGTACAGCAGTACATGGAAAACGGGAGGAACGCTCATCGGCGGAGTTTACGCCGAGGCTGTCTCGCTAGGACCTGTCCGCGCCGCCGCGGCCAATGGCGGGCGATGGTGCGGGGCCCGCATCTTGCGGGGGCGGCACGGACAGGTGCGGATCGGGACGACGACTCACTTGGCGACCATCCCGTTGGCGACCTGGCCCAGGGTGTCGGCGGCCAGTTCGGCGGCCAGCGTCTTGACCTGCTGGGCATCCGGGCGAACGGTGATGGCCGGCAGCGAGACCATCCACTGGCCGATGCTGGCGCCGATCGCGACCGGGGTGTGCGCGGCGAGCTGGGCGGCAGCCTGCTCGGCGGCCAGTTCGACGATCTGGCCGGCGGTCGGGCGCACCTGCACCGACGACAGGGTCGGGATGGCGCTGCTGCGCTCGTGTTCGGCCTGGGCCAGCTGGTCGGCGGAAGGACGCACCTGCACGGTTTCCAGGGTGACGATGTCGGCGGCATGCGCGGAGGCGGCGAAACCGGCGGCGAGGGCAAGGGCGATGGCGAAGGTTTTGGTGTTCATGGCGGACCTGCTTGGTGTGTGTGAACGGTGGTGTGGTAGTAAAGTAATACACCAAATCTCGAGATGCAAGGGGTTTTTTGCTTTTCTCTGATTTGTTCAGCATCCAGTCATGATCGATTTGATTCTAGCTGGCTGCTGGTACGTATGAAGCAGGATGTGTGCCAATCGCATCGCATTGATTTTCAAGAATATTTATTGGGAGTTGAGTGTCCGCTGTCCGGACGGTGCGGCCACCCGCCGGCGTCCGCGGACAGCGGAGCGGACATGTGCGCGTTGGCGGCTCATTGCTGGCGAGGGAATACGTCGCCTGGAAGGGAGAGGTGTCGCGCAGGCGGGTGACGCGTCCACGACCGGCAATGAAAAAGTGCGTGAGCGGCTATACCCATGACGCATGGCGTATGCCGCCCGATGGCATGGCCGGTTAGCATCGGCGTTCACATTCATTGCTCAAGGAAAGTGGGATGAACGCAGCAACACCCCGAACCGCCCTTCTCGCCGCCGCGCTCGGCATCGCCCTTGGCGGATTGGCCGGCGTGCCGCTGACCGCCGCGGCGAAGGCTCCGGCCGCAGCGCCGGCGGTGGATATCCCGTTCGAGGAGTTCACCCTGCCCAACGGCCTGCGCGTGGTGGTGCACACCGACCGCAAGGCGCCGATCGTGGCGGTCAACATCTGGTACCACGTCGGCGCCAAGGACGAACCGTCCGGCCGCACCGGTTTCGCCCATCTGTTCGAGCACCTGATGTTCCAGGGCAGCGAGAACCACCACGGCGAGTTCTTCGAGCCCTTCAAGCAGGTCGGCGCCACCGACCAGAACGGCACCACCAACACCGACCGCACCAACTACTTCCAGAACGTGCCCACCACCGCGCTGGACATGGCGCTATGGATGGAGTCCGACCGCATGGGCCATCTGGTCGGTGCGATCGACCAGGCCGCGCTCGATGAACAGCGCGGCGTGGTGCAGAACGAGAAGCGCCAGGGCGAGAACCAGCCCTATGGCCAGGTCTGGGACAAACTGACCCGCGCCCTGTACCCGGCCAGCCACCCGTATCACCACGGCGTGATCGGCTCGATGAACGACCTCAACGCCGCCTCGCTGGACGACGTGAAGACCTGGTTCAAGACCTGGTACGGCCCGAACAACGCGGTGCTGGTGCTGGCCGGCGACATCGACGTGGCTACCGCCAAGGAGAAGGTCGCCCGTTACTTCGGCGACATCCCGGCCGGCCCGACCATGGCCCAGCCGAAGGTCGACGTGGCCCAGCGTGCGGCGTCCACCCGCGAGGTGATGACCGACAAGGTGCCGCAGGCACGCATCTACCGTGCCTGGAACGTGGCCCAGGTCGGCACCACCGACATCGACCAACTGCAGCTCTTCGCGCAGGTGCTGGGCGGCGCCAAGTCCTCGCGCCTGGACCAGCGGCTGCTGCACCAGGACAAGCTGGTGGACAACATCGGCACCATGGTCGGCCCGTCGCAGCTGGGCTCGAACTTCATCATCATGGCCACGGTCAAGCAGGGCGTGGATCCGGCCAAGGTCGAAGCGGTCATCGACGAGGAGCTGAAGAAGCTGGTGGCCGAGGGCCCGAGCGCCGATGAGCTGGCGCGCGCCAAGACCGCGTTCAGCGCCGGCTTCATCCGCGGTATCGAGCGCATCGGCGGTTTCGGCGGCAAGGCCGACGCATTGGCCGAGTGCGCCGTGTACGAAGGCGACCCGGGCTGCTTCCGCACCTCGCTGGCCACCATCCGCAACGCCAGCGCCGCCGACCTGAAGGCGGCCGGCGCCAAGTGGCTGGGCGTGGGTGACCACACTCTGGTGGTCGAGCCGGGCGAGCGCGTGGCGCTGGCGGAACTGCCCTCGGGCAAGCCGGCGCCGTTCAACGTGCCGGCGGTCGATTCGAAGTACAGCGTGCTGCCCTCGCAGGTGGACCGCAGCGCCGGCGTGCCGCAGACCGCGACCTTCCCGGAGCTGAAGTTCCCGCAGCTGCAGCGCGCCACGCTGAAGAACGGCACGCGGGTGGTCCTGGCCGAGCGTCATGACATCCCGGTGGTGCAGTTCAGCTACGAGTTCCCGGGTGGCTTCACCGCCGACCAGGGGCGCAAGCCGGGCACGGCCAACTTCACCATGGGCATGCTCGACGAAGGCGCCGGCAAGCTCGGTTCGCTGGCTTTCGCCGACGCAGCCGACGCATTGGGCGCGCATATCGGTGCCGGTGCCTCGCTGGACGGCGCCAACGTCTACCTGTCGGCACTGAAGGAAAACCTGGCGCCATCGCTGGCCCTGTATGCCGAAGCGTTGCGCGCGCCGCGCTTCGACCAGAGCGAGATCGACCGCATCAAGGCCACCTGGATCGCCGGCATCAAGCAGGAGAAGGTCAACCCGAACGCGGTGGCGATGCGCGTGCTGCCGCCGCTGCTGTACGGCAAGGGCCACCCGTATGCGATCCCGTTCACCGGCAGCGGCGACGAGGCGGCGATCCAGGCGCTGGGCCGCGATGACCTGGTGTCCTTCCACAAGGACTGGGTGCGCCCGGAGAACGCGACCCTGGTCGTGGTCGGCGACACCACGCTGAAGGAGATCGTGCCGCTGCTGGACCGCCAGCTCGGCGGCTGGAAGGGCGAGGGCGCGGCGCCGAAGGTGGGCGCACCGTCCGCGGTCGCGCGTCCGGACAAGGCCCGCGTGTATCTGATCGACCAGCCGGGCGCCGTGCAGGCCAACCTGTTCGCCGGTGAAGTCGTGCCTTCGACCATGGATCCGGGGGCGACCCGCTTCGACATCGCCAACGGCGTGCTGGGCGGCGACTTCACCTCGCGCCTGAACATGAACCTGCGCGAGGACAAGCACTGGTCCTATGGCGCGCGTTCCAGCGCCAGCGGCGCGCTGGGGCAGCGGCCGTGGATGGCGGTGGCGCCGGTGCAGATCGACAAGACCGGCGAGGCGATGAAGGAAATGCAGGCCGAGATCGGCCAGTTCGCCAGCGGCCAACGCCCGCCGACGGCCGACGAGGTCGCCCGCATCCGCAACATCCAGACGCTGAGCCTGCCGGGCGCGTACGAGACCGCCGCGGCGGTGATGAACACCATCGGCGGCATCGTGCGCTACCAGCGCCCGGACGACTATGTGTTCAAGCGCAAGGCAGAGATCGAGGCGATGACCCCGGCGCAGGTGGCCGAAGCGGCGAAGATGCTGGATCCGTCTAAGCTGACCTGGGTGGTGGTCGGTGACCTCAAGCAGACCGAGGCGCCGGTGCGTGCGCTGGGCCTGGGCGAGGTGATCGTGATCGACAGCGACGGCAATCCGGTGCCGGCCGCCAAGTAAGGCATTGCCGCGGCCCGCCCTTCGCGGGGCGGGCCGCGGATCATCATCGATTCATCCATGAACGGCACAATCCGTTCCGATCTCCACAAGGACCTGTCCATGCGCGCTCTGATCCTTACCGCCCTGATTGCCAGTACGGCCGCCTGCACCTGGGTGCCGATCGAAAGCGGCGGCAAGTCGGTGCGCGTGCTGCCGGCTGGGCCGGTGGCGCCGGGCTGCGTGGCCAAGGGCGAGATCGTGGTCTCGGTCAAGAGCAAGGTGGGTTTCTACAACCGCAACCCGCTGCGCGTGCAGGAAGAGCTGGAAACCCTGGCGCGCAACGAGGCGCCCAGTGCTGGCGCCAACGCGATCCAGGCGTCGGCTCCGCCGGCGGACGGCAGCCAGCGCTTCAGCGCCTGGCAGTGCCGTTGACGTGGCTGCCGGCCAGCGCCGGTGTCTTTGAACCGTGCGTTGAATGAGGCGGGCTGAGGATCGGCGCCGCCCGTGACCGGTGTTCCGGCCGAAGCGATGCTTCTTCCCGCGAGCCTTTCAACCGGCGACCTCCTGGCCGTGTCCCGACCGGGGCGTCCCTGTCGGTCTCCGGCCATCCCGGTAGAAGGCCTTCGCCGGAGCGCATCCCACCTCCCGCAGGCCGGGCTGCGTCCATACGCACGGCCCGGAAATCGTTAAAGATGCGTCAAAGGCGGCCAGCCGCTAGAATAGCGCCCCCTTCGCCCGAGTCCTGGCGCCTCCCGATGCCTTTCCAGAATGTCTCGATCGCGGGACTGGCGCATGTCGACGCGCCGCATACCCTGACCTCCAAGGAAATCAACGAGCGGCTGCAGCCGACGCTGGACCGTCTGGGCATCCGTGCGGACATGCTGAGCGATGTCGCCGGCATCCATGCGCGCCGCCTGTGGGACCAGGGCACGCAGGCTTCGGACGCGGCCACGATGGCCGGGCGCAAGGCGCTGGAAGATGCCGGCGTGTCCGCCGACCGCATCGGCCTGCTGGTCAACACCTCGGTCAGCCGCGACTACCTGGAACCGTCCACCGCCTCCATCGTTTCCGGCAACCTGGGCATCGGCGAGGACTGCGTCACCTTCGACATCGCCAACGCCTGCCTGGCCTTCATCAACGGCATGGACGTTGCCGCGCGCATGATCGAGCGCGGCGACATCGACTATGCGCTGATCGTCGATGGCGAAAGCTCCAACCTGGTCTATGAAAAGACCCTTGAGCGCATGATGGCGCCGGACGTCACCGCCCAGCAGCTGCGCGACGAGTTCGCGGCGCTGACCACCGGTTCCGGCGCCGCCGCCATGGTGCTGGCCCGCGCCGAGCTGGTGCCCGACGCGCCCCGCTACAAGGGCGGCGTGACCCGCGCGGCCAACCAGTGGAACAAGCTGTGCGTGGGCAACCTGGACCGCATGGTCACCGATACCCGCCTGCTGCTGATCGAAGGCATCAAGCTGGCCACCAAGACCTTCGAGGCCACCCGCCTGGCGCTGGGCTGGGCGGTGGACGAGATCGACCAGTTCGTCATCCACCAGGTCAGCCAGCCGCACACCAATGCCTTCATCAAGGCCTTCGGCATCGACCCGAAGAAGGTGATGACCATCTTCGGCGAACACGGCAACGTCGGCCCGGCGTCGGTGCCGATCGTGCTGAGCAAGCTGCGCCAGCTGGGCAAGCTCAAGAAGGGCGACCGCGTCGCGCTGATGGGGATTGGTTCGGGCCTGAACTGCACCATGGCCGAGGTGGTCTGGTAACGCCGGCGCCCATACTGCCGCACTGGTGTAAACCCCCGAAACGCCCGCAAGCAGCACTTGCGGGCGTTTTGCGTGGCGGCCCAGCCCCGCATGTCGCCGGCAATCAAACACCTTGCAGGGGCGTGGCCCGCCCTGCATGGGTTTTCCGGGGATGGAGCGCCGGGCGAGCCCGGAATCTACGCGGGGTTGGATAGGCCGGGGATTCAACCCCGATCAGGGTGTTCCGCGTCTGGGCAGGCCGCGGCTCCGTTCCCCGGCATTGGCGGGCTGGGCAGGCCTGCCCGGCCCGCTCAGTTCAGCCCGCAGCACTTCTTGTATTTCTTCCCGCTGCCGCAGGGGCAGTCGTCGTTGCGGCCGGGTTCCGCATCGCGGTGGATCGGCACGCGCGGGGTCAGGGCGTCGACGCGGTGGTGGTTGAGGTCGGCCAGCATCGCCGGCAGCTCCATGCAGATATCCAGGCGTTCGCGGTAGGTGACCTTGGCCGGCGGGGCCTCGGGGTTCTCCGGGTCGATCCGTTCGCCGCTGGCCAGTTGGTCGAGCAGGTCGAAGATCTCCTCGATCCATTCGTGTTCGTCCAGCCATTTGTCCCATTCCGCTTCATGCAGCATGACCGCGGTGAAGAAGCCCATGGCCCAGTCCCGGCCGACATCGAGCTCGGATTCGGCCAGGGCCTCTTCGGCCTGCTCCGGGTCTTCCGGCAGCCACATCAGCGGCGCGAGGTGGTCGGGAAGATCCTCGCCTTCGAACCGCGCACGTGCGGCGCACATGTTCCAGTGGCCCATCAGCAGCTGCTGGACCTGGAGGGCTTCATCCTCGTTGTTCCAGCGTGGCGGTTGGCCGCCCCAGACCCGCGGCTGCCATTGGCTGGCCGGCGCCGTCGCCGGCGCAACCACCAAGGCCGAGAGGAAGCCGTCCAGCGCTTCGAGATTGAGGCCCTTGAACGGCACCGCGCGCTGCTCGAGCAGGCTGGACAGCCGTTCGATCTGGTTGTCGTCGAGGAAGGAGGGAGGCGTGGACATGGCGGTCGCTGGGTGGGTTGGGCGTGCATGGTAGTCGCTGCGGGCCCGGATTCCGCATCCGCGCCGGTCGCAACGGATCGGACCGGCAGCCGCAACGTTCCGCCATGCGGTATCCGGCGCTGGCCGGTTCGGGGGCGCGATGTTCCGCCGGCTCAGCCGGCCAGCGCGTCCGCCACCCGCGCGCGCAATACCGGCAGCAGTTCGCATTCGAACCACGGGTTGCGGGTGAGCCACAGCCGGTTGCGCGGGCTGGGATGGGGCAGTGGCAGCACGCCATGCTGCAGGTGCTGCTGCCAGTTCTGCACGGTCTCGGTGAGCGTGCGCCCGCGCCGGTCGCCGAGCAGGCCGGCCTGCGCGTACTGGCCGATCGCCAGGGTCAGGCGCAGCTGTTCCAGCCGTGGCAGCAACCGAGGGTGCCAGGTGGGGGCGCATTCGGGGCGCGGCGGCAGATCGCCGTTCCTGCCGGTGCCGGGGAAGCAGAAGCCCATCGGTACGATGGCGACCCTGGCGGCGTCGTAGAACGTCGTCTTGTCGATCCCCAGCCAGTCGCGCAGGCGCTCGCCGCTGGGGTCGTTGAAGGGAATGCCGGTCTCGTGCACCTTGCGCCCGGGCGCCTGGCTGACGATCAGCAGGCGCGAATGTGGCGAGGCCTGGAGCACCGGCCTGCAGCCCAGCGGCAGCTGCGCCTGGCAGAGCCGGCAGGCGCGGATGTCCGCCATCAGGGCGTCGAAGTCGTGCATGTCCTTCCTTTCCCGTGACTGGAGCCGTATGCGGCGCGGCGCGCGCATGCCTGGATTATGCTCGGAGCGCGAAGCCGGCATGCCGGCTTCGCCTTATCGAGTCATCAGGGGGTGTCATGGAAAACAGGAACAACGACAAGGGTGCAGCGGTGGAGAAGGGTGATCCGCCGGCACGGCAGGGGATGATCCGGCGCGCGCTGGGCTGGTACTGGGGACAACGCGACAGTGCGAGCAAGGGCGAGCCGGTCAAGCGCACGCTGGTGGCGCTGGTCCTGCTCGCGGTAGGCGTGGCGGGCAGCGAGGCCTACGGTCATGTGCGCGACAAGTTCCGTGATCCGGACGCCTATCTGGTGCGCATGAAGGAAGACCAGGACGCCGCGTTCAAGAAGCTGCAGGACAGCCTCGGCGCGCTCGGCAGTTCGGTGGAGGGCGGCGGACGCGCGGCGCTGGCCGAAGTGAAGGGGGCGGTCGGGGAGATGAAGGCCATGAACGCGGGCCTGTTCGCCCAGCTGTCGCTGGCCAAGCAGGAGAACGAGCGGCTGTCGCGGGTCGCCGGCCGCCAAGCGGGAGTCCAGGGTGGCTACGACATCATCCTCTCCGAGAACACCGGGCTGGCCTTGGACGCATCATCGGTACTGGGTGTACAGACGATCCGCTCCTCCACCGCCCAGGTCAGCGTCAGCGCGGGCGGGCAGGACGACCAGACCAGGTGGCTGAAAAGCGGGGACTCCATCGCCTACCAGGGCGCGGACGGGCAGAGCTGCCGGGTGATCCTGCTGTCGATCGGGTCCGCCTCATCGGCTTCGTTCAAGACGAGCTGCGGCTGAGCGGCGCGTCCGAACTGGTCAATCCGGTGGTTTGGCACGACAATCTGCCGCGCCCGCAACGGGCCATCCGTCCATCGTCCGCCGCCGGCAGCGTCCGCGGCGGCCGTATCCGATCCAGACAGGTCCGCGCTTGAATTTTCCAGGTTACCCCGCCACCACCCACCGTTTCGAGGTCCGCTCCGGCCTGTCGATGAACTACATCGACGAAGGCCCGCGCGATGGCGAGGTAGTCGTCATGCTGCACGGCAATCCGTCGTGGAGCTATCTGTGGCGGCACCTGGTCAACGGCTTGAGCGATAGGTACCGTTGCATCGTCCCGGACCACATCGGCATGGGCCTGTCCGACAAGCCGGACGACAGCCGCTACGACTACACGCTGCAGTCGCGCGTGGACGACGTTGCCGCGCTGCTCGACCACCTCGGCATCACCGGGCCGGTCACGCTGGCGGTGCACGACTGGGGCGGCATGATCGGTTTCGGCTGGGCGCTGGCGCACAAGGCGCAGGTCAAGCGGCTGGTCATCACCAACACCGCGGCTTTCCCGCTGCCGGCGGAGAAGCCGATGCCGTGGCAGATCGCCATGGGCCGGCACTGGAAGCCGGGCGAGTGGTTCATCCGCACCTTCAACGCATTCTCGGCCGGCGCCTCGTGGCTGGGCGTGAGCCGGCGCATGCCGGCCGATGTGCGCCGTGCCTACGTGGCGCCGTACGACAGCTGGGACAACCGCATCGCCACCATCCGCTTCATGCAGGACATCCCGCTGTCGCCGGCCGACAAGGCCTGGCCGCTGCTGGAGCGCGCCGCCGCGGCGCTGCCGTCCTTCGCCGACCGCCCGGCGTTCATCGCCTGGGGCCTGCGCGACATCTGCTTCGACCACCACTTCCTCGCCGGCTTCCGCAAGGCGCTGCCGCAGGCCGAGGTGATGGCCTTCGAGGACGCCAACCACTACGTGCTGGAAGACAAGCACGAGGTGATCGTGCCGGCCGTGCGGGCGTTCCTGGAACGCAATCCGATCGGCTGAACGTCGGCTCCTACCGGTTGGATGACGCGACGGGACCACAGCGGGCTGCAGTCCATGAAGGCGTGGCGCGGTTCCGCGCTTACGCCGCGACAGGCGTGTTCGGTGGTGAGGACGGGCTGTTGCCGCTGTCGTCCGGATGGTCGTCGTCGTTGTCGGCGCCGTCGCGCCAGCGCCAGTCGGCCAAAGTGAGTGGCGCCATGCCGTGGGCGATGCGTGCGCGGTCGCACTGCGAACTGGCCTTGCCGTATTCCCATGACGCATCCACCTCGCGGCACACGCTGGGCCGGTTGGGGTGGATGCTGCAGCGCGAATACACGCCGATCTCCGAGTCCAGCGCCACGCAGCGGATCGGGTCCGAATAGGTGCCGCGCATGCACAGGCGGTGCGCGTCCAGGCGCTCGGTCAATTCGTGCGGCACGCCGCCTTCGGTGACCTCGTCCGATTCCATCCAGTGGAAGGCGACGCGGTACTGGGTGCAGCAGGCGCCGCAGGTGAGGCAGGGATGGAGCATGGGGGCCGGCCTTCGGGCGGCTGTACGGGCAGGGGAGGCGGAAAATTTTCCACGCGCCCGCGCCGCGCGCAAGAATTTTCTTCAGCGGCGACAATAGGAAGATGAACGAACCGTGCAACATCGCCGCGCGCCTGCCGCAATTGGCGCGCGAACGGCCCGACCAGATCGCCATCCGCTGCCCGGGCCGGGCCGGCGCCGGCGGCATGGCCGCCTACGACGTCGCCCTCGACTACCGCAGCCTGGACGCCCGCAGCGACGCCATCGCCGCCGGCCTGTCCGCCCATGGCATCGGCCGCGGCGTGCGCACGGTGGTGATGGTCCGCCCGGGGCCGGAGTTCTTCCTGCTGATGTTCGCCCTGTTCAAGAGCGGCGCGGTACCGGTGCTGGTCGATCCAGGCATCGACAGGCGCGCGCTGCGCCAGTGCCTGGATGAAGCGCAGCCGCAGGCCTTCATCGGCATCCCGCTGGCACACCTGGCGCGGCTGCTGCTGGGCTGGGCGAAGTCCGCCACCCGGCTGGTGACGGTCGGCACCCGCTGGGGCTGGGGCGGCACCACGCTGGCGAAGATCGAGGCCGCCGGGGCCGGGGCCGGCAGCCAACTGGCCGACACCGCGCCCGACGACGTGGCCGCGATCCTGTTCACCAGCGGTTCGACAGGTGTGCCCAAGGGCGTGGTCTACCGCCACCGTCACTTCGTCGGCCAGGTCGAGCTGCTGCGCAATGCCTTCGGCATGGAGGCCGGTGGCGTGGACCTGCCGACCTTCCCGCCGTTCGCGCTGTTCGACCCGGCGCTGGGCCTGACCTCGGTGATTCCGGACATGGACCCGACCCGGCCCGGCAGCGCCGATCCGCGCAGGCTGCACGACGCCATCGCCCGTTTCGGCGTGACCCAGCTGTTCGGGTCGCCCGCGTTGATGCGGGTGCTGGCCGAGTACGGCCGGCCGCTGCCGATGGTGACGCGGGTGACCTCGGCCGGCGCGCCGGTACCGCCGCAGATCGTGGCGAAGATGCGCGAGCTGTTGCCTGAGAACGCGCAGTTCTGGACGCCCTACGGCGCCACCGAATGCCTGCCGGTGGCGGTGATCGAAGGCCGCGAACTGGAGGATACCCGCGAGGCGACCGAAGCCGGCGCCGGCACCTGCGTCGGCCGCGTGGTGGCGCCGAACGTGGTGCGCATCATCGCCATCGACGACGCGCCGATTCCCGACTGGAGCGGCGCGCGCGAGCTTCCCGCCGGCGAAGTCGGCGAGATCACCGTGGCCGGCCCCACCGCCACCGACAGCTATTACAACCGCCCGCAGGCCACCGCCGCGGCCAAGATCCGCGAGGCGCTGGCCGATGGCGGCGAGCGCATCGTGCACCGCATGGGCGATGTCGGCTGGTTCGATGGCGAAGGCCGGCTGTGGTTCTGCGGGCGCAAGACCCAGCGCGTGGAAACCGCTGCCGGGCCGCTCTACACCGAACAGGCCGAACCGGTGTTCAACACCGTGCCCGGCGTGCGCCGCACCGCGCTGGTCGGTGTGGGCGCGCACGGCAGGCAATTGCCGGTGCTGTGCTACGAGCTGCTGCCCGGCGCCGACGCGGCGACGGTCGAACCGCAGCTGCGTGCGCTGGCCGCGCGCCATCCACACCTGACGGGCATCGGCCAGTACCTGCGCCATCCTGCCTTCCCGGTCGATATCCGCCACAACGCCAAGATCGGCCGCGAGAAGCTCGCCGCCTGGGCCGCTACGCAACTGAAGGAACACGCATGAAGATCCTGGTCACCGGCGGCGGTGGTTTTCTCGGGCAGGCGCTGTGCCGCGGGCTGGTCGAGCGCGGGCATGAGGTGCTCAGCTTCAACCGCGGCCATTACCCGGCGCTGGCCGCGCTGGGCGTGGGCCAGATCCGTGGCGACCTGGCCGATGCCAGCGCCGTGCGCCATGCCGCCGCGGGCGTCGATGCGGTGTTCCACAACGCCGCCAAGGCGGGTGCCTGGGGCAGCTACGACAGTTATTTCCAGGCCAACGTGGTGGGCACGCGCAACGTGCTCGATGCCTGCCGCGCGCACGGCGTCGGCAGGCTGGTCTACACCTCCACGCCCAGCGTGACCCACCGTGCCACCCATCCGGTGGAAGGGCTGGGCGCGGACGAAGTACCGTACGGCGAGGATTTCCAGGCACCGTATGCCGCCACCAAGGCCATCGCCGAGCGCGAGGTGCTGGCCGCCAACGGCCCGGAGCTGGCGACCGTGGCACTGCGCCCGCGATTGATCTGGGGGCCGGGTGACAACCAACTGGTGCCGCGCCTGGCCGAGCGGGCCCGCGCCGGCCGTCTGCGCTTCGTCGGCGATGGCCTGAACAAGGTGGACACGACCTACATCGACAATGCCGCGCAGGCGCATTTCGACGCCTTCGATCACCTGGTGGCGGGCGCGGCCTGCGCCGGCAAGGCCTACTTCATTTCCAATGGCGAGCCGCTGCCGATGCGCGAGCTGCTCAACAAGCTGCTCGCGGCGATGGGCGCGCCGGCGGTGGAGAAGTCGATCTCGTTCAAGGCGGCCTACCGCATCGGTGCGGTCTGCGAAAAACTGTGGCCGCTGCTGCGCCTGCGCGGAGAGCCGCCGATGACGCGCTTCCTCGCCGAACAGCTGTGCACGCCGCACTGGTATTCGATGGAACCGGCACGGCGCGATTTCGGCTATGTGCCGCGGGTGTCGATCGAGGAAGGGTTGCGTCGCCTGCGCGCCAGCGTGCAGGGCGTGGGCTGAAGCGGGTCAGGAGCCCATCATCTGGCGATCACGCCCCCATCACCATGCCGCCACCGTGGTTTTACGAGGATCGAACCCGAGTTCTCACACACGGGAGATCCCGATGCTCCACTACGCCATCGTCTTCTTCGTCATCGCCATCATCGCCGCGCTGCTGGGGTTTTCCGGCATCGCTGGCGCGGCCAGCAACATCGCCTGGATCCTGTTCGTGGTGTTCCTGATCCTGGCGGTGATCTCCCTGTTCCGCAGGAAGGGATGACGCGCGTCCGTGCGGGAGCCGGCAGGCGCGTCGCGCCGCCGGCTCCGGCCGCCAGCGCTCAACCGCTGGTGATCGAGCTGCGCAGCGCCTTGTCGGCGGCGTGGCGTTCCAGCGCAAGCTCCACCAGGCGGGTGATCAGCGAGGTGTAGTCCAGGCCGCTGGCGCCCCACAGCTTGGGATACATGCTGATGCGGGTGAAGCCGGGCAGGGTGTTGATCTCGTTGATGACGACCTCGCCCGCCGGGGTCAGGAACACGTCCACGCGGGCCATGCCGGCACAGTCCAGCGCCTGGTAGGCGCGGATGGCGATCTGGCGGATGCGCTCCTGCGCCTCGGCCGGGATGTCGGCCGGGATCACCGTCTCGGCGCCGTTGGCGCTGATGTACTTGGTGTCGTAGGCGTAGAAATCGTCGTGCACCACCACCTCGCCGCAGACGCTGGCCTCGGGGTGGTCGTTGCCCAGCACGGCGCACTCGATCTCCCGGCCGACGATGGCCGATTCCACCAGCACCTTGTGGTCGAAGGACAGCGCCAGCGCCATCGCCGTACGGAACTCGTCGGCATCGCGCACCTTGCTCACGCCCACCGATGAGCCCTGGTTGGCCGGCTTGACGAACAACGGCGTGCCCAGCTGCGCGACCAGCGCGTCGTAGTTGGCCGCGGCTGCGGTGGCGCGGCTGAAGCAGACGCACGGCGCCACCGGCAGGCCGGCGTCGTGCAGCAGGCGCTTGGCCACGTCCTTGTCCATCGCCACCGCCGAACCAAGCACGCCGGAGCCGACGAAGGGCAGGTTGGCCATGCGCAGCAGGCCCTGCAGCGAGCCGTCTTCGCCCAGCGTGCCGTGCACGATCGGGAACACCACGTCGATCTGCGCCAGCGCCGTGGCCGGGTCGCTGGGCACCAGCTGTGCCTGCTCGCGGCCGGGCAGCACCGCCAGCGCATTGCCGGAGCGGTTCAGCGCGATCTTCGCCGGGTCGCCGGGATTGAGCAGGAACTGCTGCGGATCGCTCAGGTGCCAGTGGCCCTGCTTGTCGATGCCGATCAGGCTGACGTCGAAGCGCTCCTTGTCCAGTGCGTCGAGGATGTTCTTCGCCGACTGCAGCGAGACCTCGTGCTCGGCCGAACGACCGCCGAAGATGATGCCGACCCGGGTCTTGCCCATTGCCTGTTGCTCCTGCCGATTGCATTGATGCGCATAGCATGGGGGGAAAGCAGGGAATGGGGAACAGGGAAGCGGAAGGAGCGGTTTGCGGGGCGTCAGCTCCGCAAACCCAGGCACGACGCGGCTGCGCTGCTCCCCGTTCCCGCATCCCCGCTTCGGTAGAATGCCGGGCATGTCTGCCTCTCCCTTCAAGTTCATCAAGCCGCTGGCCGGCCGCGCGCTGGAAACGGCGCTGAACCATGCGCTGGCGCTGGATCCCGACACCCGCGCCGCGCTGGCGCCGCTGGATGGCCAGCGCATCGCCCTGACCCTGGAATCGCCGTCGCTGGCGCTGCAGATCGGGGTCGACGGGCAGCGCCTGACGGTCGGCCCGGTGGACGCGTCGCAGGAGCCGGACCTGGCCGTGCGCAGCACGCTGGGCGGGGTGCTGGCGCAGCTGCCGTTCCTGGCCAACGCGCGCCGCAGCCCGGGTGCGGCACCGGCCGGGCGGGTGAAGGTTTCCGGCGACGCCGAGCTGGCGCGGCGCCTGCAGCAGCTGGCCACGCGCTTCGATCCGGACTGGCAGCAGCCGTTCGTGGCGGTGTTCGGCGAAGTGCTGGGCGTGCAGGTCGCGCAGACCCTGCGCGCGGCGCTGGCGCAGGCCCGCCGCAGCGCCACCGACCTGGCGCAGACCGCGGCCGAATACGTGACCGAGGAATCGCGCGACGTGGTGCCGCGCGCCGAGCTGGACGCCTTCCACGACGACGTCGATGCGATCCGCGACGACGTCGAACGCCTGGCCGCGCGCGTGGCGCGCCTGCGCAGCGGAGGCCGGGCATGAAGGCGACCCGCGCGATGTTCCGCGCCAGCCGCATCGGCCGGGTGATGCTGCGCTACCGGCTCGACGACCTGTTCGACGGCACGCCGGCCGAACGCTGGCTGCGCATCGCCCGGCCGTTCGTGCCGCGCGCGCGCGGCGACATCGCCTCGCTGCCGCGCGGTGCGCGCCTGCGCCTGGCGCTGCAGGAGCTTGGCCCGATCTTCGTCAAGTTCGGGCAGATCCTGTCCACCCGCCGCGACCTGGTGCCGCCGGACGTGGCGGTCGAGCTGACCCTGCTGCAGGACCGGGTCAAGCCGTTCGACGGCGAGCGCGCGCGGCAGATCGTCGAACAGGCGCTGGGCCTGCCGGTCAGCGAGGCGTTCGCCAGCTTCGATACCGCGCCGCTGGCTTCGGCCTCGATCGCCCAGGTGCACGCGGCCACCCTGCACGACGGCCGCCAGGTGGTGGTCAAGGTGCTGCGCCCGGACATCGAGCGGCAGATCGATGCCGACATCGCCCTGCTCAGGTCGCTGGCCGCGCTGGTCGAGCGCACCCATCCGCGCGCGGACAAGATCCGTCCGCGCGAAGTCGTGGCCGAGATCGAGACCACGCTGGCCGCCGAGCTGGACCTGCAGCGCGAAGGCGCCAACGCCAGCGTGCTGCGCCGCTTCTGGCAGGATTCGGACGACCTCTACGTGCCCGAGGTGATCTGGACCCATACCGCCGAGCGCGCGCTGACCCTGGAGCGGGTCTGGGGCATTCCCTCCGACGACATCGCCGCGCTGGACGCGGCCGGCATCGACCGCCGCGCCCTGGCCGCCAAGGGCGTGCGCGTGTTCTACACGCAGGTGTTCCGCGACAACTTCTTCCATGCCGACGCGCACGCCGGCAACATCTGGGTCGACACCGATCCGGCGCGGCGCGACAACCCGCGCTTCATCGCGCTGGATTTCGGCATCATGGGCCAGCTCTCGGAAGAGGATCAGTACTACCTGGCCGAGAACTTCATGGCCATCTTCAACCGCGATTACCGCCGCATCGCCGAACTGCACGTGCAGGCGCGCTGGATGCCGGCCACGGTGCGCATCGACGACCTGGAGGCGGCAGTGCGCGCGGTGTGCGAGCCGTACTTCACCCGTCCGCTGTCGCAGATCTCGCTGGCCGAGGTGCTGCTCAAGCTGTTCCGTACCGCGCAGCGCTACCAGCTGACCCTGCAGCCGCAGCTGATCCTGCTGCAGAAGACGCTGCTCAACATCGAGGGCGTCGGCCGCCAGCTCGACCCGCAGCTCGACATCTGGGCGGTGGCCAGGCCGGTGCTCGAACGCATCCTGCGCGAGCGTTACAGCCCGCGCCGCGCGTTGAAGGAACTGCGCCGCCGGTTGCCGGAAATCATGACCCGCACGCCGGACATGCCGGTGCTGGTTCATGCCTGGCTGCGCCAGCAGGTCGAAGGCCAGCATGAGCTGTCGATGCGTTCGCAGGACATCGTCGACCTCGACCGGACGCTGCGGCGCATGCAGCGGCGCGTGATCGGCGCGGTGGCGGGTGCCGGCCTGCTGGTGGTGGCCGCCCTGCTGCACGGCCTGCATGCCGGTGGCCCGCAATGGGCGACGGTGCCGCTGTGGTCGTGGGTCAGCGGCGGCGTGGGCGCATTGGCGCTGGCATCGGCATGGCTGCGGCGATGAGCGCCGGGGCCGTCGCGGCGCCGACGATCATCAGCAACGAGCGCATCGACAGGGGCCGCTTCACCGGCGCCAGGATCGCCAACACGCATTTCCGCAACTGCGATTTCTCCGGCGCCGACCTGACCGGCGCCGAGTTCGTGAACTGCGTTTTCTACGATCCGGACACCCAGATAGGCTGCCGCTTCAACGGCGCGCAGCTCAAGGAAGCCAGCTTTCGCCAGTGCGACCTGAGCATGTGCGTGTTCGCTTTCGCCAAGGCGTTGGGGCTGGAGATCGCCGAGTGCAGGGCGCAGGGTGCGGATTTCTCCAATGCCAGCTTCATGAACCAGATCACCGCGCGTACCTGGTTCTGCAGCGCCTTCATCAAGCAGTCCAACCTCAGCTACGCCGATTTCTCCGGCGTGACACTGGAGAAATGCGAGTTGTGGGAGAACCGCTGGGTCGGCGCCAACGTATCGGGCGCGAACTTCAGCGGATCGGACATGTCAGGCGGGGATTTCTCGGCGCTGGACTGGCGTTCGGCCGATTTCACCCACTGCGACCTGACCGGTTCGGAACTGGGCGACCTCGACCTGCGCATGGTCGATCTGGAAGGCGCCAGTCTCGATACCCTGCAGGTCGCGCAGCTGATGCTGCGCATGGGCATCACGGTCGAACCGCTGAAGTCCTGATGCCCCACGGGCCCTGCCGCTCCGCCGTGCGGGGCTTCCACGAAACGGGCCGACGCATGGCTGGCCCGAACAGACAGGCCGAACCATGGATCACGACACGACGACATCGATGCCCGACCGGACGTTGCCGGTGCTGTACACCGACGACTGGCTGGCCGTGGTCGACAAGCCAGCCGGGCTGATGGTCCACGACAGCAAGCTGGCGCGCGGCGAGGACGATTTCCTCGCCGACCGCCTGCGCGAACAGCTGGGCCGGCCGATCTTCCTGATCCATCGCCTAGACCGCGCCACCAGCGGCTGCCTGCTGCTGGCCTTCGACCGAGACACCGCCAGCGCCCTGGGCAAGGCGCTGATGGGCGGCGATGTCGGCAAGGATTACCTGGCCGTATGCCGTGGCTGGCCTGCGGAGGCGTCCTTCACAGTCGACCACGATCTCGATGGCGGCCCCGGCAAACCGGTGAAAAAGCCGGCCATCACCCACTTCCAGACGCTGCTGGCCGGCGAACTGCCGGTGCCGTCGAACGGCTTCCCGACCTCGCGCTACGCGCTGCTGCGCTGCCAGCCGCAGACCGGCCGCTTCCGCCAGATCCGCCGGCACCTGAAGCATGTGTTCCATCACCTGATAGGCGACACCAGCCACGGCGACGGCCGCCACAACCGTACCTTCCGCATGCACGGCGTGCACCGCATGCTGCTGCACGCGCAGCAGCTGTCGTTCCCGCATCCGCAGGACGGACGCCGCATCGAGGTGCAGGCGCCGCTGGATGCGGAATTCCGCAAGGCCTTCCAGCTTCTGGGCTGGGACGGGATTCCGTAGGCGGACTCAGCCGGCTCCCAGCGCGGCCAGCACGATCAACGCCGCCGTGCAGGCGAAGCCGCCCAGCCACGACAGGCTGCGCAGCAACGGCTTGTCGCCGACGTAGAGCAGGCCGTGCAGGATGCGGAACACCACGAAGGCGATGGCGAGCGGGGTGACCGTGGCCGCGTCCACGCCGGCCAGCTGCGCCAGCACCACGCCGGCGGCGAACGGCGCGAAGTTCTCGAAGGCATTCAGGTGCGCTGCGTTGGCGCGCTGCACGAGGTGGTTGTCGCTCCTGGCGACCCAGGCACGCGGGTTGCGGTTGTTGTAGCCGGGCCGCGCCTTGGCGACGGCTACCCAGATGTAAGGCAGTACCGCGGCGATCAATACACACCAGTAAGCGGTCGACATGGGCTGCTCCTTCGGGAAAGGCGCAGCCTAGCCGATGCCGCCTCGCGGCGCCCGTCCGCACGGGGTCTAGCGGGGCGCGCTGGATGGTTCCTTCAGGCGCTCCAGCAGCTCGTTGACCTCGGCGTTGTCCGGCGTGGCGGCGTGCAGCTTTTCGAGCAGGGCCCGTGCCTGTTCCGTCCGGTCCTGCCGGTAGAGCACCTGCGCCATGCCCTGCATGGCGTCGTTGTCGTCAGGTGCGAGTTTCATTGCCTGGTCGAACGCCGTCGCCGAGCCGTCCAGGTCGTCCAGGCGCAGCAGCGCGAAGCCCAGGCCGTCCCAGGAATCGGCCTGGGCGCCGGGCATCAGGGTCGCCTGCCGGAACGCGTCGCGCGCCAGCGCGTTGTCGCCGCGACGCAGCTGGATCCAGCCGGCGAGCACGTGCGCGGCGTAGTCCATCGGCTGCACGGTGGCCAGTTCGCGCAATGCACCGTCGTAATCGTCCTGCTCGAACAGGCCCTGGGCGCGCTCGTTGGCGAGCTGGCGCGGCGAGCGGCCATGTTCGAGCGAACCGTCGAACTCGCGCGTATCGACGTTGCCCGCGTGCTGCTCCAGGTAATCGCGCACGCTGCGGGCGCGGTGCAGGCCGAGATAGCAGTGGATGTACACCGTGCCCTGGCTGGCGATGGCCGCCTCGGCCGCGGCGCGGGAATTGCGCTCGTAGTCGGCGCCGAAGCGCTGGCCGAGGATGCTGCCCATCGGGAAATTGAGGACGCGGATGCCCAGGCGCCCGGCGCGCTCCTTCTCGTCGTCCAGCAGGGAGGCCTCATAGGGCAGGCTCGGGTTGAGCAGGCTGATGATGGTGGTGATGCCTTCGGCCTTGAGCCGGTGCATGTCAGCATCCACCGGGTAGGGGCCGAACACGAAACGCGAGCCGGTGACCGACTGCTGCGCCCGCCACGGCTGCACCACGAAGCTGGCCGGATGCAGCAGTACCCAGACGCCGGCAATGCCGCAAAGCAGGGCCAGGCCGGCGCCGATGGCCAACCATCTGTTTCTTAACGTTTTTTTCATTTCCCTGCTCCGGCTGCTGTTGCACATTGGTGAGCATGTGCAATTATTGTGATGTTTGTCACAAAAACTTTGCGCCTTTTTGCCGGTTATTACCTAGAGACATTTCAACGCGGACATGGATTGCCGCTTTCGTGCCAGGGGAAAGATCATGGAAAGTCTGTTGCACGGTTCACCTGTAGTGGTGATTGCGTTCTGGGTGGCGGTCCTGACCATCGCGATGGCCTGCCTGCTGCTTGCCGGGATCGTGGTGCTGAGGATGCGCGCATTGCGGCGGGAAAGGCGAGACTTCCGCGAGCGCGAGTATTGGGCGCAGGCCCTGAAGCAGGAACTGGCCGGCGGGTCCCCTTCGCTGCGCAAGCTGGACATGCGCCAGGCGCATGGCTTCATCGAGGCCTGGAACACGGCCCATGAGTCGCTGCCGGAGGCCGATTCGCGACGGCTGGCGGCGCTGGGCGAGCGGGTCGGACTGGTGGAGGCCGCGCGCCGGCAACTGCGCGGGCGCTACCACGACCGTGCGATGGCGATCATCGCCCTTGGCCACCTGCGCGATGAGCGGCTGTTCGACGAGCTGTCCGGCTTCCTGGAAAACCCCAGTCCCATCGTGTCGCTGTGCGCCGCGCGCGCACTGGCGCAGATCGATCCGCCGCGGGCGATGGCGCTGTTCGTGCCGATGATCGCCTCGCGCGAGGACTGGTTCCCGGGCAGCGTGGCGCGGATCCTGACCGAGAACCAGGACGGCAGCGCGGCGCGCGAACTGTCCAGCGTGCTGTTGCGCGCGAACACGGATACGGCCGCGACGCTGGTGCGCCTGCTCGCGCGCATCGCGCCGGAGCAGGCCACCGGCGTGGTCCGGCAGCTGCTCGACGCGCAGGTGGACGACCACGTCATCTCGGTGTGCCTGCAACTGCTCAACGAACCACAGGACCGGGAACGGGCCAAGCGCTTCCTCGAATCGCCGCGCTGGCACGTGCGCATGCATGCGGCCGCGGCGCTGGGCCGCATGGGCGAGCCGGCCGATCGCGGCCTGCTGGAGCCGCTGCTGTCTGACAACGTCTGGTGGGTGCGCTACCGCACCGCGCAGGCGCTGCTGGCGTTGCCCGGAATGGGCGCGCAGGCACTGCTGCAGATCAAGGAGCGGCTGGCCGACGCCTATGGCCGCGACATCATCGACCACGTGCTGTCCGAGCACAGCCTGGGGATCAAGGCATGAACGCGTACTGGCAGATGGTCGTGGACTTCTTCTACCAGGTGCCGTGGGTGCACCTGATGATCTCGCTGCAGTGGTTCTTCATGGCCTATTTCGTGGCCATCAACCTGGCCTACCTGGCGCTGAACTACATCTCCGCGTACCAGATCGTGCGCTACATGCGCGAGCACCGCGCCAACTACCTGCCGGAGGCGCTGCGCGAGTACCAGCCGCCGGTGAGCGTGCTGTTGCCGGCACACAACGAGGAAAAGTCGGTGGTGTCCTCGGTGCGCTCGCTGCTCAAGACCGGTTATCCGGATTACGAGATCGTCGTGATCAACGACGGCTCCACCGACGGCACCCGCGAGGCGCTGATCGAGGCCTTCGGGCTGGTGATGGTGCCCGAGGCCTACCGGGCGCGGCTGAAGACCGAGGCGGTGAACGGCGTCTACGCGTCGGCGACGCATCCGCGCGTGCGCATGGTGGACAAGGCCAACGGCGGCAAGGCCGACGCGATCAACGCCGGCATCAACTGCGCGCGCTATCCGCTGTTCTGTGTGATGGACGCCGACAGCATCCTGCAGCCGGAAAGCCTGTCGCGGGTGGTGCGGCCGTTCCTGGAGGACCGCCGGGTGGTGGCCAGCGGCGGCGTGGTGCGCGTGCTCAATGGCTGCACCGTCACCGACGGGCAGTTGTCCCGGATCGGCCTGCCCGACCGCTGGCTGCCCAGCTTCCAGCTGGTCGAATACCTGCGTGCGTTCCTGTTCGGGCGCGTGGGCTGGTCGCCGATGAACGCGTTGCTGATCATTTCCGGCGCCTTCGGCGTGTTCTACAAGGAGCGCGTGGTCGCCATCGGCGGCTATCGCGCCGATACGGTGGGCGAGGACATGGACCTGGTGGTCCGCATGCACAGCAACCTGCGCAAGGAAAAGCGCGACTACCGCATCGTCTTCGTGCCCGATCCGGTGTGCTGGACCGAAGTGCCGGCCGACCTGAAGTCGCTGCGCAGCCAGCGCATGCGCTGGCAGTACGGCCTGGCCGAAAGCCTGTGGTCGAACCTGTCGCTGGTGTTCAGCCGCCGCGGCGGCGTCGCGGGCTGGGTCGCGTTCCCGTTCATGATGCTGTTCGAGTTCTTCGGGCCGGCGATCGAAGTGACCGGCTACGTGGCGATGATCTCGCTGGCGATCCTCGGCCTGGTCCCGCTGGATGTCTTCCTGGTGTTCCTGGTCGCGGCGGTGGGCATGGGCGTCCTGCTGTCGGTCAACGCGATGCTGCTGGAGGAACTCTCCTTCGGCCTGTACGCGCGCCCGCGCCAGCAGCTGCGGCTGTTCGTGGTGGCGGTGCTGGAGAACTTCGGCTACCGCCAGATCAATTCGCTCTGGCGCCTGCTCGGCACCGTGAACTGGCTGCTGCGACCGCGCAAGCGCCATGGCTGGGGCCGCATCCATCGCGACGGTTCCTGGCAACAGGTGCCGGAAGAAGCCATCTCGCCGGCCGGGGTGTCGGCCGCCCCCATCCGCCCCGAAAGCGGCGGGCCCAACCCATGATCAACAGGAATCCTCCCGTGGCCGAGTCATCGCGTTTCCGTCCCACCCACCGGCGGCTGGTACAAGGCCTGGCGCTGGCGCTGGCCGTCGCAGCCGGCCCGGCGCTGGCGCAGGACAGCGCGCCCGACAGCCTGACCGCGCAGATGCTGCAGGTCCGCGACCTGGCCACCGGCGGGCAGCGCGCCGAGGCGATCGAGCGCTACACCGCGCTGCTGGCCGAACATCCGGGCAATGGCGACCTGCTGCTGGCGCGCGGCCGCACTTATGCCTGGGAAGGCCAGTACGCCGCTGCCGAGGCGGATCTCAACGCCGTGGTGCAGAACAGCCCGGGCTATGCCGATGCCTGGTCGGCGCTGGGCGACGTCTACCGCTGGAGCGATCGCCCGCAGCAGGCCGCTGATGCCTACGCGCACTGGGTGGAACTGGCGCCGCAGGACCCGCAGGCGCGCATCGCCCGTGGCCGCGCGCTGCGCGATGCCGGCCAGGCCGCTGCCGCGCGCGCCGACTTCGATGCCGCGCTGGCGATGGGCGCTGATCCGGCGGAAGTCGATTCGCTGCAGCAGAGCCTGGTGCCGCGCATGGCCAACCCCGATGCGATGTCCGCCGCCGGCTACACCTGGGGCGTCAGCGCGGGCTGGAGCCACACCGGTTTCAGCGGTGGCCGCCAAGGCTGGAACGACTACGACCTGACCCTGCGCCGCTATTTCGAGCATGGCTCGCTGGGCCTGGAACTGCTGCGCGCCGACCACTTCGGCACCGGCAGCAACGCCTGGGCGCTGGATGGCTATGTACCGTTGTGGTCGCGCGCCTACGCCAACCTGCGCTACCAGCAGGGCCCGTCCAGCGGCGTGCTGCCGAAACAGGCGTGGCGTGCGGAAGTGTTCCAGGGCGTGGGCAATGGCTGGGAAGTGTCGGCCAGCGTCGATCACCTTCGCTTCTCCGGCAATACCGAGTTCTATGGCGTGGGCGTGGGCCGCTATGTCGGCAACTGGTACGGCCGCTACAAGCTGCAGCATGTGCCCGGCGTGGGTTCGGGCAGCTGGAGCCATCGCGTGCTGCTGCGCAACTACTACCGCGGTGATGCGGACGACTACTGGGAAGTGAGCGCCGGCAGTGGCCGCAGCACCGACATGGACCGCTTCGGCACCGTCGTGCGCAACAGCAATCTTGCCGTTGGCGTCGCCTGGACGCATTACTTCGCGCCGCGCTGGGGCTTCAAGGTGGGCGCGGGCTACGCTGATGACGATGGCGGCTTTGCCGAGAAGCGGGTGTCGCTGTCGGTCTATACGCGCTGGTGAGGGGAACGCGCTGATGAGTGTCGTACAGAGTGGTGGTGCGTATCCGCGCTTTTCTTCCGGGTTCCGGGCTCTGCTGCTGGCGCAGATCGTGCTTGTGGCCGGCAGCGTGATCGCCGGCAGTGCCGGCATGGCGTGGAGCGGGAACGAAAAGTGGACCGTCGCCGCCACCGCGCTGGCGCAGGCGCTGCTCGTGCTGCTGCGCGCGGTGCCGGTCCTGCTGCTGCTGTCGCTGCCGCTGCTGGCGCTGAAGCGTCCGCTGCTGCGCGCCGTGGCCGTGGCCCTGCCGTGGTCGCTGCTCATCGTCGTGCAGGGCATGCTGGACCAGTACTACCAGGTGGCGCGCGTGCCGCTGGGCGCGGACCTGTTCGGCTACAGCTTCGCCGAGATCCGCACCGCGCTGGGCGACGGCGCGCCGCTCAATGGCGGCAGCCTGCTGGCGATGAGCCTGCCGCTGCTGGTGCTGTGGACCGGCCTGTGGTGGTGGGTGCGGCGCGATGTACGCGGCTCGGTGCTGTGGACCACGCTGCTGCTGGTGATCGGCCTGCTGGCCTGGCTGGTGCCGTTGCCGGCCGGCGCCGGCGCGCTGAAGGACGAGTCGGCGCGTGGGCTGGCCAGCAACAAGCTGGCCTGGTTCGGCGCCGATGTATGGCGCTGGCAGGGCGGCGACGCACCGGCCGCTGCGGTGGCCGATACCGGCGGGCAGGCCGCGGACAGCGGCGAGCCGGCGCTGGATCCGCACTATCCGTTCCTGCGCGACGAGCGCACGCCCGACGCGCTCGGCCCGTGGTTCTCGCCCACCGCGGACGGCCGCCCGCCGAACGTGGTGGTCATCGTGGTCGAAGGACTGGGGCGTTCGTTCTCCGGTCCGCAGGCCTCGCTGGGCAGCTTCACGCCGTTCCTCGACGACCTCGCCACCCGCAGCCTGTACTTCGACAATTTCCTGTCCAACCAGGGCCGCACCTTCGGCGTGCTGCCGACCCTGTTCGGCTCGGCGCCGTTCGCCGACCAGGGATTCACCGCGCTGGGCGAGCGCATGCCGCCGCATCCGGGCCTGTTCAACGTGCTTGGCCAGCAGGGCTATCACACGGCGTTCTACAACGGCACCGACACCGGCTTCGACAACGAGAAGGGCTATATGCACCTGCAGCAGGTGCAGACGCTGGTGGACATGAACAACTTCGGTCCCGGCTACCAGCGCAACCCGTTCAGCACCTGGGGCTACCCGGACAAGGAACTGGTCTCGCGGGTGCTGGCCGACAGCGACCGCCTGCAGTCCCCGTTCCTGCTGGCGATGCAGACCATCTCCATGCATACCAGCTACCGCTTCCCCGGGCAGGACGCCTACCGCGCGCAGTTCGCGCAGCGCCTGGGCCAGTTGCGGATTCCCGAGGCGCAGCTGCCGTCCTACCAGGGGCAGGCGGACATCTACAGCAGCATCCTCTATACCGACGACCAGTTGCGCCGCTACTTCGACGCGGTGGCCAAGGCGCCGTGGTATGCCGACACCATCTTCGTCATCACCGGCGACCATCGCCTGCCGGAAATCCCGATGGGCGAACACGTGGACCGCTACCACGTGCCGCTGATCATCTTCTCGCCGCTGCTCAAGCGCCCCGGGCGCATCCGTGCCGTGTCCTCGCAGCTGGATGTCCTGCCTTCGCTGCTGGCGCTGCTGTCCAACACCTATGGCCTGAAGCGGCCGGCGCGCGCGCCGTGGCTCGGTACCGGCCTGGACATGGCCGACGACTTCCGCAACATCCACGAACTGCCGTTGAAGCAGACCAAGACCAGCGCGCCGGAATACCTGGCCGAACGCTGGTGGCTGCACGACGGCAAGCTGTACCAGCTGCAGGATGGCATGCACCTGGCCGAAGTGGACGATGCGGCCCTGCTGGCCTGGACCAACGCGCGCCTGCAGCGCTACGTGCAGGCCAACGCGATCTTCATGCAGCAGCAGGCGCTGGACCCGGATGCGGCCAGGCCGGCGCTCGTGGTCTACCAGGCCGTGCCGCAGGCGCAGGTGCGTCCGCCGGAGGGGCCGGCCATGGCCGGGCTCTCGATGGAGTCTGCGCAGGTGGCGCGCACCGGCGCCGGTCTGCGCCTGTCGATGGTGTTCGGCAATGGCGATGGCGAGCCCAGCCGCAAGTTCGTGCCGCTGGCCGTGCTGACCGCCGCCGACGGACGCGAACTGCAGGAAGTGTATGGCCGCGCGCTGCAGCTGCCGGCGCGCGGGCGCCAGCAGGTGGAGCTGGAGCTGCCGCGGCCCGGGGCCTGTGACGCGCGCTGCTACGTTTCCGTGTTTCCGTCCGATCCGGACACCGGCAAGGCCATCGGACAGGGGCGTTATCGCCTGCCGGTGGATGCCGCCACCGCAACAGGAACCTCCCCGTGATGCGCCTGCGTACCGCCCTGTGTCTGCTGTTCGTCCTCTGTGCGCTGCCGACGGCGGCGATGGCCAAGGCCAGCCGCGCCATCTGGACCTGGGAGGCGGAGTCGTACGCGATGGTCGAGGATCCGGCCGTCGCCGAGGAGGCGGTGGCCTACCTGAAGTCGCAGGACATCGACACGGTGTACCTGTACGCCGATGCGTACCGTGGCCGCAACCTGGTCGTCGAGCAGCCGCAGCTGTACCGGGCCTTCATCGAGCACCTGCACCGGCGGCACATGAAGGTGTACGCGCTGCTCGGCTCGGCCTACCTCAATACCGAGAACTACGTGCTGCCCTCGCACCGCGCGGAGGCCGAGGCGATGTTCCGGCGGGTGGTCGAGTACAACGCGGCGATGCCGCAGGCAGCGCGCTTCGATGGCGTCAACCTGGACATCGAGCCGCACATCCTCGATGAGTGGAACGACGACACGCGCGAACGCCTGCTGGTCGGCTTCCTCGACATGAGCGACGCGCTGATGCGGATCAAGCGCGAATACAAGGCCACGCTGATGGTGGGGCCGGCGATTCCGTTCTGGCTGGACGGCATCGAGCTGGAGTGGAAGGGCAGGGTCCGGCCAGCAAGCGAGCACGCCATCGACACCTACGACTACGTCGCGTTGATGGACTACCGCGACAAGGCCGAGGGCCGCGACAGCATCCTCTCGCACGCGGCCGACGAGATCGCCTACGCCAACCGGGCCGGCAAGAAGGTGGTGATCGGGCTGGAGGTGTCCTCCAACGACATCAACAAGGTCACCTTCGACGAGGAAGGCCCCAAGGTGTTCGAGCGGGAAGTGCGCAAGGTCGAGAAGGCGCTGCGTGGCGAGCCATCGTTCGCCGGCTTCGCCATCCACCATTACCGCGCCTACCGGCGCTGGGCCGCGCGCGACTGGCCCGACCTGTAACCCGGGTGGCCGCCGCCGCGCCGCGCTACGGCCGCCATCGGCCGCTTACAATGCGCCGATGGTGAGTGAAGCCCTCCAGGTCTCGGCACGGCTGGCGATTCCGGAAACGGAGATCGTCGAGCGTTTCGTGCGCGCCAGCGGGGCCGGCGGGCAGAACGTGAACAAGGTGTCCAGCGCGGTCGAACTGCGCTTCGACGTGGCCGGCTCGCCGTCGCTGCCGGAGCCGCTGCGCGCGCGTCTGCTGGCGCGGCGCGACCGCCGCATCACCGATGACGGCGTGCTGGTGATCGACGCGCAGCGCTTCCGCACCCAGGAGCGCAACCGCGCCGACGCGCGCGAGCGCCTGGCCGATTTCATCCGCGCCGGGATGGTGGTGCCCAAGGCCCGGATCGCGACCAAGCCCACCCACGGCTCCAAGCTGCGCCGGCTGGACGAGAAAAAAGGACGGGCGCAGCTCAAGCGCGGCCGTTCGCAACGGAACTGGGAGTAGCGCTTGGACAACACACCGTCGCGGGGCAGGCCGCCGGTCGTTCCCCCCATTCCAGCGAACATGCCGCGCGTGCGCGGCAGCGGTTTTGTCCGCTGGCTGGGGCGCGCGGTGCTGCGCCTGGGCGGCTGGCGCGTGGTCGGGCCGATCCCCGACCTGCGCAGGGCGGTGGTCATCGCCGCGCCGCACTCGTCCAACTGGGATGGTCTCTGGGGCTTGGCGGCGAAGATGGCGCTGGGCGTGGAGGCGCGCATCCTCGGCAAGGACAAGCTGTTCTGGTGGCCGCTGGGCGCGGTGCTGCGCCGGCTGGGCGTGGTGCCGCTGGACCGCAGCTCGCCACAGGGCACGGTGGGGCAGGCGGTGGCGATGATCCAGGGCAGCGAGCGCATCTGGTTCGCGCTGGCGCCGGAAGGTACGCGCAAGCCGGTGAAGGAATGGAAGAGCGGTTTCATCCGCATCGCGCGCATGGCGCAGGTGCCGATCGTGCCGGCCTATTTCCATTACCCGGAAAAGATCATCGGCTTCGGCGCGCCGATCCACACCAGCGGCGACGATGTCGCCGACATGGCCGTGGTACGCCAGTGGTACCGGCCGTGGATCGGCCGCAATCGCGGCACGGTGTAGGCAATGGGCATCGCGCTGGTCTGGCTGCGCGACGACCTGCGCCTGGACGACCAGCCGGCCCTGCGCGCGGCGCTGGACCGCGGCCTGCGGCCGCTGCCGGTCTACATCCATGCGCCGGAGGAAGAGGGCGAGTGGGCGCCGGGCGCGGCGTCGCTGGCATGGCGCCGGCGTTCGCTGGCGGCGCTGGCCGATGCGCTGGAACGCCGCGGTTCCCGCCTGCTGCTGTCGCGCGGGCCTACGCTCGCTGTCCTGCAGGCGCTGGCCGCGCGCACCGGTGCCGAGGCAGTGCTGTGGACGCGGCGCTACGAGCCTGTCATCGAGCAGCGTGATGCGCACATCAAACGCAGCCTGCGCCAGGCCGGCCTGCACGCAGAGAGCTTCAACGGCGCGCTGCTGTTCGAGCCCTGGGAACTGGCGACCCGGCAGGGCGATCCGTACCGGGTGTTCACGCCTTTCTGGAAATCGGCGCGCGCGCACTGGCGGATGCCGGCCACCTGGGAGGCGCCGGCGCGCCTGCCCGCGCTGGATGCGGTGGATATGCCTGCAGGCGGGCACCTCGACGATCTGCTGCCGGCACCGCGCCCCGTGTGGGACGCGGGTTTCTGGCAGCGCTTCACGCCCGGCGAAAACGGCGCGCGCGCCGCCCTGCAGGCCTTCCTCGATGGCGCCGTGCACGGCTACGCGCAGGGCCGCGATTTCGCTGCGCATGCCGGCACTTCACGGCTGTCGCCGCACCTGCACCATGGCGAGCTGTCGGTGCGGCGCATCGCCGCCGCGGTGCTGGACGCCGGCGATGCCATCGCCGAGGCCGACCGTGACCGTTTCCTCGCCGAGCTGGGCTGGCGCGAGTTCGCCCATCACGTGCTGCATCACTACCCGCGCGTGCCCGACCACAACCTCGACCCCCGCTTCGACGATTTCCCGTGGGTGGCGCCTGACGCGGCGCTGCTCGACGCATGGCGGCAGGGACGCACCGGCGTGCCCATCGTCGATGCCGGCATGCGCGAGCTGTGGAAGACCGGCTGGATGCACAACCGCGTGCGCATGGTGGTGGCCAGCTGGCTGACCAAGCACCTGCGCCAGCACTGGCGGCACGGCGCGCGCTGGTTCTGGGACACGCTGGTGGATGCCGACCTGGCCAACAACACCCAGGGCTGGCAGTGGACCGCGGGCACCGGTGCCGACGCGGCGCCGTACTTCCGCGTGTTCAACCCGGTCAGCCAGGCGCGGCGGTTCGACCCGGACGGCGCCTACATCGCGCGCTGGGTGCCGGAACTGGCGGACCTGCCGCCGCCCGCGCGTTTCGCGCCGTGGGAACACCCCGAGCTGGCACGCCGGCTGGCGCCGGGCTACCCGGCACGGCCGCAGGTGGAACTGGCCGCGGGCCGGGACGATGCGTTGGCTGCCTTCGCCACGCTGCGTCGCGGGCGTGCGACCTGAGCCGGCCGACAGGCGCCGCGCATCCACACGCCACCATCGGCACATGCCAGCCTGCGGCCGACGGAGTAGGGTTTGCGATCGCACGCAACCGTCCCACAGGAGCACGTTACATGTCGCGCACCGTCATTCTGGCCGCCGCCATCAGCCTTGCGCTGGCGGCCTGTTCCGGCAAGGAGTCCACCGCCCCCGTGACCGCCCAATCCCCGACCGCCGGCCAGCCGGCCGATGCCTCGACCAATCCGTTCATGAACGCCAGTGCGTTGCCGTTCCAGGCGCCGGCCTTCGACAGGATCAAGGACGGCGACTACCTGCCGGCGTTCGAGGAAGGCATGCGCCAGCAACTGGCCGAGATCAGGCAGATTGCCGACAACGCCGAGCCGGCCAGCTTCGACAACACCCTGCTGCCGCTGGAGAAATCCGGCGCGATCCTCGATCGCACCAGCCGCGTGTTCTTCAGCGTGGTACAGGCCGACACCAATCCCGAGCGGCAGAAGATCCAGGAAGAGGTGATCCCGAAGCTGGCCGCGCACAGCGATGCCATCCACCTTGACGCCAAGCTGTTCGAGCGGGTGAAGGCGGTCTACGACGCGCGCGCCGGCGCCGGGCTCGACCCGGAGCAGCTGCGCGTGGTCGAGGAAACCTACAAGGGCTTCGTCAAGGCCGGTGCCCAGCTCAGCGACACCGACAAGGAAACGCTGAAGCAGTACAACGCCGAGGAAGCCACGCTCGCCAACGACTTCCACAACAAGCTGGTCGCGGCCACCGCCGCCGGCGCGGTGGTGGTGGACGACAAGGCGCAGCTGGCCGGCTTGAGCGACGGTGACGTCGCCTCGGCGGCCGAAGACGCCAAGGGCCGCAAGCTTGACGGCAAGTGGGTGCTGGCGCTGCAGAACACCACCCAGCAGCCGGTGTTGATGTCGCTGCAGGACCGCGACCTGCGCGCCAAGGTGCTGGAAGCCTCGGAGACCCGCACCGAACACGGCGACGCCAACGACACCCGCAAGATCATCCAGCGCCTGGCGCAGCTGCGCGCGGCCAAGGCCAAGCTGTTGGGCTTCCCGAACTACGCCGCCTACAACCTCGGCGACCAGATGGCGCAGACCCCGGCCAACGCGCTGAAACTGCTGACCGACACCGTGCCGGCCGCGACCGCCAAGGCGCGCGGCGAACTGGCCGAGATCCAGAAGGTGGTCGATGCGCAGAACGGTGGCTTCAAGGCCGCGGCCTCGGACTGGGACTTCTACGCCGAGCAGGTGCGCAAGGCCAGGTACGACCTGGACGAAGCGCAGATCAAGCCGTACTTCGAGCTGGACAATGTGCTGCAGAACGGCGTCTTCTTCGCCGCCAACCAACTCTATGGCCTGACCTTCAAGGAGCGCAAGGACATCCCGGTGTACCACCCGGACGTGCGAGTGTTCGAGGTCAGTGACGCCGACGGCAAGCCGCTGGCGCTGTTCTACGCCGACTATTTCAAGCGCGACAGCAAGTCCGGCGGCGCATGGATGGACGTGTTCGTCGAACAGGACGGCCTGACCGGCGCCAAGCCGGTGGTCTACAACGTGTGCAACTTCACCAAGCCCGCCGCCGGCCAGCCGGCGCTGCTGAGCTGGGACGACGTGACCACGATGTTCCATGAGTTCGGCCACGCCCTGCACGGCATGTTCTCGAACACGAAGTACCCGAGCGTGGCCGGCACCGGCGTGCCGCGCGACTTCGTCGAGTTCCCGTCGCAGTTCAACGAGCATTGGGCGTCGGACCCGAAGGTGTTCGCCAACTATGCCAAGCACTACCAGAGCAAGGAGGCGATGCCGCAGGCGCTGGTGGACAAGATCGCCAAGGCCAAGACCTTCAACCAGGGCTATGCCACCACCGAGTACCTGGCCGCGGCGCTGCTCGACCTGGCCTGGCACACGCAGGGCGCCGACGCGCCGCAGCAGGACGTGGATGCGTTCGAGGCCGACGCGCTGAAGAAGTACCACGTCGATCTGGCGCAGGTGCCGCCGCGTTACCGCAGCAGCTACTTCGACCATATCTGGGGCGGCGGCTATTCGGCCGGTTACTACGCCTATTTCTGGGCGGAGATGATCGACCACGACGCCTTCGAGTGGTTCAAGGAGCATGGCGGCCTGACCCGCGAGAACGGCCAGGTGTTCCGCGACAAGATCCTGTCCATCGGCAACACCCGCGACCTGGCTACCGCCTATCGCGAATTCCGCGGCAAGGATCCGAGCGTGGAGCCGCTGCTGAAGAACCGCGGGCTGAAGTAAGCCTGGCGGCACCGAAGCGGGAGGGGCGACCCTCCCGCTTTTTCTTTGCCTGTCGCCGGCTGCCGGCCACAGGGATGACGGCTGGAAGCGGGAACTTTCCACGAAGGCGGGCAGTCGATGCTGGACCCACCCGTGGAGTGCACCGCCATGACCCGCGACGACCGCGCCGCTTCCGCCCACCCCGTGCTGGCCTGGCTGCGCCGCGAAGCGTTGCCGCTGGCGGCGATGCTGTTGTTGCTGGGCGCGGCGCGCGACACGCTGGCCAATCATTACCAGGTGCCCAGCGGTTCGATGCAGCCGACGCTGCAGCCCGGCGACCACGTCGTGGTGGACATGCGGGCCTACGGCCTGCGCCTGCCATTCACCGGCATCCGCCTGCTCGACACCGGCCATCCGCGGCGCGGCGATGTGGCCGTGTTCGATTCGCCGGCCGACGGCACGCGGCTGATCAAGCGGGTGGTGGCGGTGGCCGGCGATCGCGTCGAACTGCATGGCGGCTACCTGCGCATCAACGGCCAGCCGCTGAACCTGGAGCCTCTGCAGGAAGCCTTCGGCGCGAAGCAGGTGACGTTGGACCTGGACGCCGGCGGCGGCCCGGACATCGACGGCATCACCATTCCCGGGGGCAAGCTGCTGGTGCTGGGCGATCATCGTGGAAACAGTTTCGACGGCCGCTTCTTCGGCCTGGTCGATGCCGACAAGGTGTACGGCAAGGCGCGCGCGGTGTTCTGGCGCCGGGGCGAGGGCATGGAGTGGCGGGCGCTGTAGTCCCGCCTGCATCGGCCGGGCGACGTTTGCGTGATCGTCCGGCCAATTCCCTGAAATTGGTCTGTCCAATATCCGGGAAAAAGCTGTGATCTAATGCGCTCTCCGCGGGCTGCCTGATTCCATCCGCATCCGCTGGACTTGGTGTTGTTTATTGGTAATACCAATTGCAACGCCGTGGCATGCCTGCCATGTGCAGGCGCTGTCCTGTCCAATGGGGAGTCGACATGCAGCCTTGGGAACAACTGTACGACCCGGCCGGCAACATCTGGCTGTCCAGCCTGATCGCGCTGCTGCCCATCGCCTTCTTCTTCGTCGCGCTGGCCGTGCTGCGCATGAAGGGCTGGCTGGCCGGCACGCTCACCGTCGTCATCGCCCTGGGCGTGGCGCTGCTGTTCTACCGCATGCCGCCGCTGCAGGCGCTGGGCGCGGCGCTGTACGGCTTCGTCTACGGCCTGTGGCCGATCGCCTGGATCATTCTCGGCGCGGTGTTCCTGTACAAGATTTCGGTCCGGACCGGCCAGTTCGACATCATCCGCGCCTCGATCCTGTCGGTGACCGAGGACCAGCGCCTGCAGATGCTGATGGTCGGCTTCGCCTTCGGCGCGTTCCTGGAGGGCGCGGCCGGCTTCGGCGCGCCGGTGGCGATCACCGCCGCGCTGCTGGTCGGGCTGGGCTTCAAGCCGTTGTACGCGGCGGGCCTGTGCCTGATCGCCAACACCGCGCCGGTGGCGTTCGGCGCGATGGGCATCCCGATCATCGTCGCCGGCCAGGTCACCGGGCTGGATGCGTTCGAGATCGGGCAGATGGCCGGGCGCCAGCTGCCGTTCCTGACCCTGGTCGTGCTGTTCTGGATCATGGCGATCATGGATGGCTGGCGCGGCATCCGCGAAACCTGGCCGGCGGTGCTGGTGGCCGGCGGTTCGTTCGCGCTCGCCCAGTACCTGACGTCCAACTTCATCGGCCCGGAGCTGCCGGACATCACCGCGTCGCTGGCCTCGCTGGTGTGCCTGACCCTGTTCCTGCGCCGCTGGAAACCGCGGCGCATCTTCCGCTTCGAGACCGAGGCCAGCGCCGAGGCCGCCGCGCTGGCGCAGGAAGCGCCGCGCCATAGCGCCGGCCAGATCGCGCGCGCGTGGTCGCCGTTCCTGATCCTCACCGGCCTGGTCACGCTGTGGAGCATCAAGCCGTTCAAGGCGCTGTTCGCCGCCGGCGGCGCACTGGAAGGCTGGGTACTGAAACTGCAGGTGCCGGGCCTGGACAGGCTGGTGCGGAAGATGCCGCCGATCGTCGACGCGCCTTCCGCCTACGAGGCGGTGTACAAGTTCGACTGGTTCTCGGCCACCGGCACCTCGATCCTGCTGGCGGCGCTGATCGCCATTCTCGTGCTGCGCATGCCGGCCAGGGCGGCGCTGTCCACCTTCGGGCAGACCGTGCGCGAGTTGAAGACGCCGATCTATTCCATCGGCATGGTGCTGGCCTTCGCCTTCATCGCCAACTATTCCGGGCTGTCGGCGACGCTGGCGCTGGCCCTGGCGCATACCGGCGATGCGTTCACCTTCTTCTCGCCGTTCCTGGGCTGGCTGGGCGTGTTCCTGACCGGTTCGGATACCTCGTCCAACGCGCTGTTCTCGGCGCTGCAGGCCACCACCGCGCAGCAGATCGGCGTGTCCGACGTGCTGCTGGTGGCGGCCAACACCACCGGCGGCGTGACCGGCAAGATGATCTCGCCGCAGTCCATCGCCATCGCCTGCGCGGCGGTGGGGCTGGCCGGCCGGGAGGCAGACCTGTTCCGTTTCACCATCCGCCACAGCCTGGTGTTCACGGCGATGGTCGGGCTCATCACCAGCGCGCAGGCATGGTGGCTGACGTGGATGATTCCCTGAGCGGCACAATGGCGGCATGAACATGCATCGCGGAACGCCGCAGCGGGTATCGGACCGGGTCGCCGCGCAGCTGCGCGCGCTGGTGGAAGAACGGCAGCTGCAGGCGGGCGACCGCCTGCCCGCCGAACGCACGCTGGCGGTGCAGCTGGGCGTATCGCGTACCGCGCTGCGCGAGGCCATCGCCCAGCTCAGCAGCCAGGGGCTGCTGAGCGCGCGCGTCGGTGGCGGCACCTTCGTGGCCGAACCGGCGGCGCGCGCGCGGCAGGCCATCGACGAGCCGCTGGCGCCCTACCTGCCGCTGTTCCAGGGCGACCCGGAATACCGCTTCGACGTGCTGGAGATCCGCCATGCGCTGGAAGGCGCCGCGGCCTGGCATGCCGCGCTGCGCGCCACCGCCGAAGACCGCGGGCGCATCGCCCAGGCCTTCCAGACGATGATGGATGCGCACGGCAAGGACGATCCCGCCGGCGAGGCCAGTGCCGATGCCGACTTCCACCTCTCCATCGCCGAGGCCTCGCACAACCTGGTGCTGCTGCAGGTGATGCGTGGCCTGTTCGATCTACTGCAGACCAATATCTCGCAGAGCCGCGAACGGCTGTACACCTCGCCGCGCACCTTCTCGCCGCTGTCCGACCAGCACCGGGAAATGATGGACGCGGTGCTGGCCGGCGACCCGGTACGCGCGCGCGCCGCCGCGCTCGCCCATCTCGAATTCGTGCACACCACGCTGCGCACGCTCGACGACAACGAGGCCCGGCGCGCGCGGGCCTCGCGCCTGCCTTCCTCCACGGCCGACCCATGATCATCTCCGCCTCCACCGACTACCGCGCGGCCGCGCAGCGTCGCCTGCCGCCGTTCCTGTTCCACTACATCGACGGCGGCGCGTATGCCGAGCACACGCTCCGGCGCAATGTGTCCGACCTGGCCGATATCGCCCTGCGCCAGCGCGTGCTGCGCGACATGGCCGACCTCAGCCTGGAGACCGAGCTGTTCGGCGAAAAGCTGGCGATGCCGGTGGCGCTGGCGCCGGTTGGCCTGACCGGCATGTACGCGCGTCGCGGCGAAGTGCAGGCCGCGCGCGCGGCCGACAGCCGCGGCATCCCGTTCACCCTGTCCACGGTGTCGGTGTGCCCGATCGAGGAAGTGGCGCCGGCGATCCGGCGGCCGATGTGGTTCCAGCTGTACGTGCTGCGCGACCGCGGCTTCATGCGCAACGCGCTGGAGCGCGCGCAGGCGGCGGGTGTCACCACCCTGGTGTTCACCGTGGACATGCCGGTGCCGGGCGCGCGCTACCGCGATGCGCACTCGGGCATGAGCGGCCCGCATGCCGCGCTGCGCCGCTACCTGCAGGCGACGACCCACCCGCGCTGGGCCTTCGACGTGGGCCTGCGCGGCCGTCCGCACGACCTGGGCAACATCTCCGCCTACCGCGGCCATCCGACCGGGCTGGCCGACTACATCGGCTGGCTGGGCAGCAACTTCGATCCGTCGATCTCGTGGAAGGACCTGGAATGGATCCGCGAGTTCTGGAAGGGGCCGATGCTGATCAAGGGCATCCTCGATCCGGAGGATGCACGCGATGCGGTGAAGTTCGGCGCCGATGGCATCGTCATTTCCAACCACGGCGGCCGCCAGCTCGACGGCGTGCCGTCCACCGCGCGCGCGTTGCCGGCGATCGCCGACGCGGTGCGGGGTGAGCTGAAGATCCTCGCCGACTCGGGTATCCGCACCGGCCTGGACGTGGTGCGCATGCTCGCGCTCGGTGCCGACGGCGTGCTGCTCGGCCGCGCCTTCGTCTACGCGCTGGCCGCGCAGGGCGAAGCCGGCGTCGCCAACCTGCTCGACCTGGTCGCCAGGGAAATGCGCGTGGCGATGACCCTGACCGGCGCGCGCCGCATCGCCGACATCGGCCGCGATTCGCTGGTGCGCCTGCCGTGAGCGCGGCCCTGCTGGCGCGGCTGCGCGGAGCGGTCGACGGCCGCCACGTACTGACCGGCGACAAGGCCACGCGCCGCTTCCGTAGGGGCTACCGCTTCGGCGAGGGCCCGGTGCTGGCGGTGGTGCGGCCGGGCACGCTGCTGGAACTGTGGCGCGTGCTGCAGGCGGCGGTGGAGGGTGGTGCGGCGATCATCCTGCAGGCCGCCAACACCGGGCTGACCGGCGGCTCCACGCCCGATGGCGACGACTATGGGCGTCCCATCGTGCTGGTCAGCACGCTGCGCCTGACCGGCATCCAGCTGCTGGACGGCGGCCGGCAGGTACTGTGCCTGCCGGGCGCCACGCTCGACCGGCTGGAGCAGACGCTGGCACCACTGGGCCGCGAGCCGCATTCGGTGATCGGCTCCTCGTGCATCGGCGCCTCGGTGCTGGGCGGCATCTGCAACAACTCCGGCGGCGCGCTGGTGCGGCGCGGACCGGCCTATACCGAGCTGGCGCTGTTCGCGCAGGTCGATGGCGATGGCCGGCTGCACCTGGTCAACCATCTTGGCATCGCGCTGGGCGACAGCCCGGAGGAAATCCTGCAGCGCCTGCAGGCGGGTCGCTACACGCCAGCCGATGTCGGCAGCGGCGATGGCCGCGCCGCGTCCGACCCGCATTACGCCGCGCAGGTACGGCAGGTGGATGCCGGCACGCCGGCGCGCTTCAACGCGGATCCGGGGCGTCATTACGAAGCCGCCGGCTCGGCCGGCAAGCTGGCGGTGTTCGCGGTGCGCCTGGATACCTTCGAGAAGGAGCCGGCCGAGGTCTTCTACATCGGCAGCAACCGCACCGACAGCCTGACCGCGATCCGCCGCCAGCTGCTCACCGGTTTCGAGCGCCTGCCGATTTCCGGCGAATACATCCACCGCGATGCGTACGACATCGGCGAGCGCTACGGCAAGGACGTGTTCCTGTTGATCGACAAGCTCGGTACCGCGCGCGTACCGGCCGCGTTCGCATGGAAGAGCCGCATCGACGGCTGGTTCGAACGGCTCGGCCTGCGCGGCGTCACCGACCGGGCGCTGCAGGCGCTGGTCGGCCTGCTGCCTTCGCACCTGCCGCCACGGATGGGTCGATTCCGCCAGCGTTACGAACACCATCTGCTGCTGAAGGTCTCCGCACGGGACGCGGCGGAGACCGAAGCCTGGCTGCGCGGCTTCTTCGCCGGGCACGAAGGCGGCTTCTTCCACTGCACGGCGGATGAGGGGCGCAAGGCCTTCCTGCATCGCTTCGCCATCGCCAGCGCGGCGGTGCGCTACCGCGAAGCGCACCGCGACAGCGTCGAGGACATCGTCGCGCTGGACATCGCGCTGCGCCGCGACGACCGCGACTGGTTGGAGCGCCTGCCTGTCGATATCGACGCACGCCTGCTGCACAAGCTGTACTACGGCCACTTCCTGTGCCACGTGTTCCACCAGGACTACATCGCGCGCAAGGGCGAAGACCCGCTGGCGATCGAACATGCGATGTGGGCGCTGCTGGACGCGCGCGGTGCCGAGTACCCGGCCGAGCACAATGTCGGCCACTTGTATCCGGCCAAGCCGGCGCTGGCCGATTTTTACCGGAGGCTCGATCCGAGCAATACCTTCAATCCGGGTATCGGCCGGACCAGCAGGCAGGCGGGCTGGAAGGGGGGCGACTGCACGCATTGAGCGGCCGTGCCGCGCTGCGGTAAGCGGCCCGATCCATGGACCGGGCCGCCTGCATTACGTCCGCCTCAACGGCGGATGTCCTGGACGTGGGTGCGGATCGCGTCGGCCAGGCCAGGCACGCTGTCCGCGCCCGTCGGCACGGTGATGCTCGAACCGTTGAAGTCGTTGCCGATGGGTTGCGCGCGGCCGCCCAGGCATTGCGCCAGGAAGCCTTCGGTCACGGCGTTGAACGCCTTGTTGTTCTCGGGGCGCGCGAAGCCATGGCCTTCATCCGGGAACAGCACGTAAGTGACCGGAATGTGCTTGTCGGTCATCGCCTTGACGATCTGGTCGCTCTCGGCCTGGTGCACGCGCGGATCGTTGGCGCCCTGGCCGATCAGCAGCGGCTTGCTGATGCTGGCGACGCGGGTCAGCGGCGAGCGCTCGGCCAGCAGCTGCTTGCCGGCCGCGGTGCGCGGATCGCCGACGCGCTTGGCGAACTGCTCGAAGAACGCGGCCCAGTACGGCGGGATGGTGGACAGCAGCGTGTCCAGGTTCGAGGGGCCGACGATGTCCACGCCGCACTTGAACGTCTCGGGGGTGAAGGTCAACCCGACCAGAGTGGCGTAACCGCCGTAGCTGCCGCCCATGATCGCGACCTGCTCCTTCGTCGTCACCCCGTTCTTCACCGCCCAGTCCACCGCGTCGATCAGGTCGTCGTGCATCTTGCCGGCCCATTCGCCGTCGCCGGCATTGGTGAAGGCCTTGCCGAAGCCGGTGGAGCCGCGGTAGTTGACCGCCAGCACCGCGTAGCCGCGGTTGGCCAGCCACTGGTGGTAGCCGTTGTAGCCATAGTCGTCGCGCGCCCACGGCCCGCCATGCACCAGCAGCACCATCGGCACCGGCGCGTCGGCCTTGCCGTCGCCATTGGCGTCCGCGGTCCCGGGCAGGGTGAGATAGCTGACCAGAGTGAGGCCGTCGCGCGAGCGGATTTCCTGCGGCCACTGCGCCACCAGCGCCTTGCCTTCCAGCGCCGGGCGCGCGGAGAACAGCTTTTCCGGCGTGCCACCGCGCACGTAGCGGTAGTACGCGGCCGGCGTTTCGGCGGCGGAGTAGGCGACGATCCAGGTCTTGTCGTCGAGCGTGCGCGAGGTGACGCTGAAGCTTCCGGGGCCGATGGCCTTGAGCTTTTCCAGGTCGGGAGCGACGGCGGGGTCGATCGCCTTCCACTCGTTCTTCAGGTAATTGACCGCTACCGCCTGCGCGCGCTGGGTCGTCGGGTCGTCGAGGGCGTCGCTGATATCGGCACGGGCATCCTCGAAGACGAGGGTCTTCGTGCCGGTGCCGGTATCAATGGAGTACAACGCAGCGGTATCGCGGCCGCGCGAATCGAAGAAGTACTGGGTCTTGCCGTCGCTGGTGTAGCCGCCGGGGAAGCTGGTCAGCGAGTCGGCGAACGGGATTTCGCCGTTGACCTTCCAGCCGCCCTTGCCATCGGGTTCGAGCAGGTCGTTGCCGCCGTCGCTGCGCGCGCGGCTGGCCATCCTGACCTTGAAATCCGGGTCGGCGATGTAGCCGGCGATCTCCTGGCTGTTCTTCTCCATCAGCGTGCGCTGGCCGCTGGCCAGGTCCACGCGGTACAGGTCGTGCCATTTCGGATCACGGTCGTTCATCGCCACCAGCACCGACTCGGGATGCAGGTGGCTGACGCCGACGACCTCGGCGCGGGTGTTCGGGAAGTCGCTGAGGTCGCGTGCCTGCCCCGAGCCGAGGTCCACCGAGAACAGGTGGAAGTTCTCGTCGCCGCCGGTGTCGCGCAGGTACAGCAGGGTGTCCGGCCGGTGGCTCCAGAAATACTGGCGGATGCCGCGCGCCTTGTCCTCGGTCACTGCGCGTGCCTTGCCGATGTCGTCGGCCGGGGCGACCCAGACGTTCAGCACGCCGTCGACGGCGGCGACCCAGCCCAGGTACTTGCCGTCGGGGCTGATCTGCACGTTGGCGCGTTCGGGGTTGCCGAACAGGGCGTCGCGCGGGATCAGTTCGGGCGGGGCGGCGGGGGCACTGGCGGTGGGCGCCACCTGCGCGTCGCTGCCGGCGGGCGAGCCGTTGCAGGCGGAAAGGGTCAGGGTGAGGGCGAGGCTGACAGCGAACAGCAGAGTGCGATCCATGGCAAAGCTCCGGTAGGCCGCGCTGGCGGGTGCAGCAACGCTAGCGCGGAACCGGGGGCGCTGCGTTAAGCCGGAAACCGCGGGCGCGGCGCGGGGTTCACCGCTCCGAATGCCCGGTGTCGTCGTACTGGCGCGGGGCGAACAGGTCCGGGCGGATCAGTTCGATGAAGGCGCGGGCCTGCGGCGACAGCACCTTGCCACGACGCACCGTCACCCCGTAGCTGCGCTTGGGGAAGTAGCGCGCCATCGGGCGGATCGCCAGCCGTTCGCGGTCGGCGTCGTTGAGGCACAGCGCGGTGACGATGGAGATGCCCATGCCCATCGCCACGTACTGCTTGATCACTTCCCAGCCGCCGACCTCCAATGCCACGGTGTAGGGCACGCGGTGGCGCTGGAACACCAGGTCCACCAGCCGCCAGGTGATCTGCCGCTTCGGCGGCAGGATCAGCGGGCAGGCCGAAAGATCTTCCAGGGTGAGGTCGCGCTTGCCGGCCAGCGCGTGGCCGCGCGGGGTGATCAATACCTGCTCGAAGTCGTAGACCGGCGCATAGCTCAGGTCGCCCGGTACATCCAGCATCGAGCCGACGGCAAGGTCGGCGGCGTCGCTGCGCAGCAGTTCGGTGCCATCGGCGCTGATCGCGTCCTGCAGCACCAGCCGCACGTCGGGATGGCGCTGGCGGAAGTCCTCCACGATCTTCGGCAGCAGGTACAGGATCGTCGACGAGTTGGCGGCGACGGTCAGTTCGCCCGCATCCAGCCCGCGGACCTTGTCGCGGAAACCAGCCTCCAGCCCGTCCAGGCTCTCTACCAGCGGCTGCGCCATCTCGTACAGCAACTGGCCCTCGCGGCTGGGCACCAGGCGCCGGCCGCTGCGCTCGAACAGCACCACGCCCAGTTCCCGTTCCAGCGCCTGCAGTTGCAGGCTCACTGCCGGTTGGCTGACGAACAAGGCTTCCGACGCACGCGAAACCGAGCCCAGGCGGACCGTCTGGCAGAAAGCGCGCAGCGGCTTGAGCCGGTCGGACTTGTAGGAAAAACGCGGGCTTGCGGGCTTTTTTCCGGTCATCTTTGACGATTATTAGCACAACTTATGTTGGATATTGCAAAAACTGTTTTGATAAATAAGTGGCCCCGGCGGCACGGTGGAGTCCCCGACACACGCAGGGTTCCGCCATGTCCGCCGTCGCCTCCGTCGTCATTCCCATCGCTTCCCACGCCGCCGCTCCTGCCCGCCCGACCCCGGGCATCACCGTGACCGCCCGGCTCGCCGGCCAGTCGGCGCTGCTGCCGGCCGGCGCGCTGGCGCTGCTGGTGTCGCTGCACCGGGCGGTGGAGCCGGAGCGGCAGGCGCGGCTGGCGGCGCGGCGCCAGCGCCAGGCCTTCTTCGACCAGGGTGGCCTGCCGGATTTCCGTGCCGACACCGCCCACATCCGCGAAGGCGACTGGGTTGTCGCGCCGATCCCGGCCGCGCTGCAGGACCGCCGCGTCGAGATCACCGGCCCGACCGACGCGAAGATGGTCATCAACGCGCTGAACTCCGGCGCCCGGGTGTTCATGGCCGACTTCGAGGATTCGACTTCGCCCACCTGGCGCAACCTGCTGGCAGGTCAGCAGGCGCTGGCCGGCGCGGTGCGCGGCGATCTCGACTACACCGCGCCGGCGGCCAGCGGCAGGCCCGGCAAGCACTACACGCTGCGGCCGTTCGAGGAACAGGCGGTGCTGATCGTGCGGCCGCGCGGCTGGCACCTGGACGAGAAGCACGTGCTTGTCGATGGCCAGCCGATCGCCGGCGGCCTGTTCGACGCGGCCGTGTTCGCCTTCCACAATGCGCGCGCGCTGATGCGCCGGGACCGCGGCCCGTATTTCTACCTGCCCAAGCTGCAGTCGATGGAGGAGGCGGCGCTGTGGGAAACCGCGCTGTCGCACATCGAAGGCATGCTCGGCCTGCCGCACGGGCAGATCAAGGTCACGGTGCTGATCGAGACGCTGCCGGCGGTGTTCGAGATGGACGAGATCCTGCACGCGCTGCGCGGGCGCATCGTCGGCCTGAACTGCGGGCGCTGGGACTACATCTTTTCCTGGCTGAAGACCTTCCGCCGGCATGCCGACAAGGTGTTGCCCGAGCGCGGCCAGGTGACCATGACCCAGCCGTTCCTGAAGGCGTATTCGGAACTGCTGATACGGACCTGCCACCGCCGCGGCGCGCATGCGATGGGCGGCATGGCCGCGCAGATCCCGATCAACCACGACGCGGCCGCCAACGAACAGGCGATGGCGCGGGTGCGCGCGGACAAGCTGCGCGAAGTCACCGCCGGTCACGACGGCACCTGGGTGGCGCACCCGGCGCTGATCCCGGTGGCGCGCGCGATTTTCGACGAGCACATGCCCACGCCAAACCAGCACCACGTGCAGCGCCGCGATGTGCATGTCACGCGCGAGGACCTCATCGATCCCTGCGCCGGCACCATCACCCGCGCCGGCTTCGAGAACAGCGTGGAAGTGTGCGTGCGCTACATGGCCGCCTGGCTGGATGGCAACGGTTGCGTGCCGATCCACAACCTGATGGAGGACGCGGCCACCGCCGAGATCAGCCGCAGCCAGATCTGGCAGTGGCTGCATGCCGGCAACCAGCACCTGGACGACGGCACCGCCATCGACTTCGCCCTGCTGCAGGGCACGCTGCGGGCGCTGCCGGCCCGGCTCGGCGACACCGCCGCGCTGCCTGGTGGCAGCCGCATCGCCCAGGCCATCGACCTGCTCGACGAACTCAGCCGCGCCGATGGACTGGCCGAGTTCCTGACCCTGCCGGCGTACCGGCAGATCGACTGACGTTTCTACTGCCCGTCCTCTCCTGTAGGAGCGCACTTCAGTGCGCGATGAAGCCTTCCTGGTAAAGCCCCATCGCGCACTGAAGTGCACTCCTGCAGGTCACGTTCCCCCAAGGAGTTCCACCATGAGCACCCATCAGCAACAGATCGACGCCCTGCAGCACGACTGGGACAACAACCCGCGCTGGAAGAACATCAAGCGCAGCTACAGCGCCGCCGACGTGGTGCGCCTGCGCGGCAGCGTGCAGCCGGAATACACGCTGGCCAAACGCGGCGCGCAGCGCCTGTGGGAACTGGTCAACGGCGGGGCGAAGAAGGGCTACGTCAACGCCTTCGGTGCGATCAGCGCCGGCCAGGCGATGCAGCAGGCCAAGGCCGGGCTGGAAGCGGTGTACCTGTCCGGCTGGCAGGTGGCCGCCGACGGCAATACCTCCGAAACCATGTATCCGGACCAGTCGCTGTACGCCTACGACTCGGTGCCGGCCATGGTCCGCCGCATCAACAACACCTTCCAGCGCGCCGATGAAATCCAGTGGAAGAACATCATCGACGGCAAGCTCAAGGCCGAGGATGCGATTGATTTCTTCCTGCCCATCGTCGCCGACGGCGAGGCCGGCTTCGGCGGCGTTCTCAACGCCTACGAGCTGATGAAGAACATGATCGTCGCCGGTGCCGCCGCGGTGCACTTCGAGGACCAGTTGGCCGCGGTGAAGAAGTGCGGCCACATGGGCGGCAAGGTGCTGGTGCCGACGCAGGAAGCGATCCAGAAGCTGTCGGCCGCGCGGCTGGCCGCCGACGTGCTGGGGGTGCCGACGATTGTTCTTGCCCGTACCGACGCCGAGGCGGCGAATCTGCTGACCAGCGACTTCGACCCGAACGACGCGCCGTTCGTCACCGGTCAGCGCACCGCCGAAGGCTTCTATCGCGTGAAGAATGGCCTGGAGCAGGCGATCAGCCGCGGCGTGGCCTATGCCCCGCATGCCGACCTGGTGTGGTGCGAGACCGGCACCCCGGACCTGGGCTTCGCCCGCGAGTTCGCCCAGGCCGTGCATGCCGCCAGCCCCGGCAAGCTGCTGTCCTACAACTGCTCGCCCTCGTTCAACTGGAAGAAGAACCTGGACGACCGCACCATCGCCCGCTTCCAGGACGAACTGGCCGCGCTGGGTTACAGGTACCAGTTCATCACTTTGGCCGGCATCCACATCAACTGGTTCAACACCTTCAGGTTCGCCCAGGACTACGCCCGCGGCGAAGGCATGCGCCACTACGTGGAGCAGGTGCAGGAACCGGAGTTCGCCGCGCGCGGGCAGGGCTATACCTTCGTTTCCCACCAGCAGGAAGTGGGCGCCGGCTACTTCGACGACGTGACCACGGTGATCCAGGGCGGCGCCTCCAGCGTCACCGCCCTGACCGGGTCCACCGAGGAAGCACAGTTCCAGCCTGGCAAGGCGGCCTGACCCGTTCGTTTCGATACGCTTTCAATTTCCAGGGTATGGAACAAGGACGGCCCACGGGCCGTCCGTCCGGCAGGTGCTGCATGAATGGGATGGATGCCGGATTGCGACATCCCGCACGCTTTGTGCTGGTGCTATCCTTCCGCGCTGGCCCCAGGGGACGACGGGGCGGTGGGGCTGAGGGAATGACCAGCGACAGTGCTGCAATCATGGCCGAAGAGCGCGAACTGGGCGTCGCCCGCATGGCGATGGCCGAAATCGTGCATCCCGTTCTGTCGCCCGACGAATTCGCGCTGTTCTCGCGGTTCGGCAGGCAACGCCAGGTGGCGGCCGGCGAGGTGCTCTTCCGCCGCGGCGATTCGGGCGACGCCATGTTCGTCATCGTCAGCGGCATCGTCGATCTCGATTTCGGCGAAGACCTGGTGGTCAAGTACCTCGGGCCGGGCGAGTTCTTCGGCGAACTGGGCCTGTTGATCGGCGACCACCGCCGTGGCGCCGATGCCCGCGCCTCGACGGAACTGACCCTGCTTGAACTGGGTCATCCCGATTTCCAGATGCTCGTGGACCACGATCCTGGCCGGGTCGCCTATTTCCTGCGCCGCACGATCATGCGCGTGGTGTCCAACGAGCAGATGCTGATCCGGCAGCTGCGCCGCCGCAACCACGATCTGGAGGCGGCGCTGGACAACCTCTACACCACCACCCACCAGCTCAACCACACCGAAGAACTGGTGCGCACCGACGAGTTGACCGGCCTGCACAACCGCCGCGGCCTGACCCTCTACCTGCAGGAGTGCCGGCAGCCAGCCCGGAACCCGCCGCAGGGCCTGCTGCTGATCGACTGCGATCGCTTCAAGAGCGTCAACGACGAGCACGGCCATCTGGTGGGTGACCGGGTGCTGCAGGCGATCGCCAACATCCTGCGTTCGGTGGTGCAGCCCGGTGGGCTGGCCTGCCGCCTCGGCGGCGACGAGTTCTGCCTGCTGGTGCAGGACGCGGACGCCGGCGCGCTGGAGCACGTGGCCGGCTTCATCCTGCACGCGGTGCACGGCCTGCTGGAGCGCTCGCAACCGGTGCCGCGGGTATGTCCGGTGAGCATCGGCGCCAGCCTGCTCGACCCGGCGCGCGACTGGAACGACTGGTATGCCCACGCCGACAGCGCCCTGTACGAGGCCAAGCGGCGCGGCGGCAACCGGCTGCAATGGCCGGTGGACTGGCTGGGAGCCGGTTGACATGCAGCAGGAGCCGGCCGCAGGCGACAGGGACGGAACGGCGGGCGCCCCGGCACCCCGCGTACACACGCTGCTGCTGACCGACCTGTGCGATTCGGTCGCCCTGGTGGAAAGGCTCGGCGACACTGCGGCCGCGGAACTGTTCCAGGAACACGACCGCTTGGTGCTGCGCCTGCAGCAGCACTGGAAGGGGCGGATGATCGACCGCTCCGATGGCCTGCTGCTGTTGTTCGATCGGCCTGTCAGCGGGTTGGGGTTCGCGCTGGACTACCGGCAGGGCCTGGAGGAACTGGCGCGCGCGCGCGGCATCGAACTGCAGGCGCGGACCGGCATGCATGTCGGCGAGGTGCTGACCTGGCACAACAGCGCCGAAGCGGTGCAGGCCGGCGCCAAGCCGCTGGAGGTCGAGGGCCTGGCCAAGCCATTGGCCGCGCGCCTGATGGCGCTGGCGCGGCCGGGGCAGATCCTGCTTTCGGCCGTGGCCGAATCGCTCGCGCGCCGTTCCGCCCGCGAACTGGGCGGGCGCAGCGAACACCTGCTGTGGAAGTCGCACGGGCGCTGGCATTTCAAGGGCGTACCGGTCGCGCAGGAAGTGTTCGAGGTCGGCGAACCTGGCTTCGCGCCGTTGCGCATGCCGCGCAGCACGCCCAAGGCCTGGCGCGACCTGCCGCTGTGGCGGCGCCCGGCGGCGCTGGTGGCCGAAGCGGCATTGGTCGTGGCGTTGGCAGTGGTGACATGGGGGCTGATCCGCCCTGAGCCGGCCATCGCATTCGGTGAACGGGATTGGATTGTGGTTGGCGACTTCGCCAACGGCACCGCCGATCCCGGGTTGGGCGAGGCATTGCAGCAGGCGTTGCGCATCAGTCTCGAGCAGTCGCGCTACGTTAACGTGCTCAGCGACATGAAAGTGCGGGAAACCCTGCAGCAGATGCAGCGCGATCCGACCAGATCGATGGACCAGCAGACGGCGCTGGAACTGGCCACGCGGGTGGGAGCCCGCGCCCTGATCATGCCGTCCGTGCGGGAGATGTACGGCAAGCTCCGTGTTTCCCTGGACGTGCTCGATCCATCGACTGGAAAGACCGTCTACTCCGAGCATGCCGATGGCCGCGGCCTGGATTCATCGCTTGCGTCGATCGACAAGGTGACCACATCGCTGCGGCGCAACCTGGGCGAAGCGCTGGCCGAGATCACCCAGCATTCGGCGCCACTGCCGAAGGTGGCGACCAGCAGCCTGGACGCCCTGCATGCCTATGCGGTGGGGGCCGATGCCTACCTGGACAGCCGGCACGACGACGCGATGGGGCATTTCGAACAGGCCACGCGCCTGGACCCGGATTTCGCCGCGGCCTATATCGGACAGATGCGGATAGCGTTTGCCAGGGGCAACTTCGACAGGGCACGCGAGTTGCTCGCATTGGCGATGTCCCGGCGCGATCACCTGTCGGCGCGCGACAGCCTCTATCTGGACAGCTGGGCGGCGGAGCTGGACGGTTCCGGCCCGGCTGAAACAGCCCATCGCTGGAAGCTGCTGGGCGATCTCTATCCGGACTTCTATGCTGCGCATCACAACCGTTCCGGCGCCCTGTTCACGCTGGGACTCTATAAGGAAGCGGAACGCGCCGTGCGGTTGGCCCTGGCCCCGCAGAACCCGATGCGCATGCTGTCGGTCCGGCAGTTGGCGCGCACCGAACTTGCGCAGAACAAGAACGGCGAAGCGCTTGCCTCGTTCCAGCAGGTTTCGGTGGGGGGCACGCCGGATCGTGAGCTTGCCGCGGCAATGGCCGCGATGGGTGACTTCGACGGTGCCTGGCACATTCTGGACGCGATTCCGGAAGATGCGGTGCCGGCTTGGCTGGAGCGCATCGCGGTCGCAGTCGACCAAGGCGACGTCAGGCAGGCGTTGCGCAATGCTGAAAGGGCGCGCGTGCTCTGCAAGGTGGACGCATCGGTATGCAGTACCTTTGATCTGCAGGTGTTGGCCCTGCGTCTAGAAACCGGTTCCGCGCCAGATGGCGCCGAGTTCGAAGAATGGCTGCGGTATTTCCACCAGCAGGCGACCCGGGAGCAAAGCGCGGAGAAGAACGACTGGGCATTCATGGCGGCCACCGCGCTGTATCTCGCCCAGCGTTCCGGTCATGCGCGGTTGGTGGCCACATGGCTGCCTCGTCTGTCGGCGATGGCCGGGCAGATCGGCGAACGGCGCGTCCAGCAGATGGTGAGCCTGGTGGAAGCCAGAGCGGAGGCCGATGACGGAGCCGCGGCGGAGAGGCTTGCGCACCTGCGTGCTCAGATCGATGGGACGGAGCTGATTCAGGTGCACGCGCAGTTGCTGGCGCTGTACGAGCGCTCCGGGGACGAACGGGCGGCCCAGCGCGAGCGCGCCTGGCTGGCGGTCCAGCGTGGGCTCGCCTATTCGGAGAATGCCGGCACCTATTCGCTGATAGCGCTCAACGTCGCCGATGTCAGGCGCGCCCGCGAACTACCGGCACCCTGATCGTCACGGTGCGGGGGGAGTCGAGGACGTGTTCCCGCCCGCCATGAAGCAATAGGGAACGAAGAACGCCGCTGTCGCCGCCAGGTGTTCCAGCAGCCGCTGGCGCGCATCCTGGAATTCTTCCTTGCTGGCCAGGGGGCCGGTGAACTCGCAGGTGTCGCAGGCGGCCGACGCTTCGGAACTGATCCGGGCCATCGCGCTCGCCGGGTGCTGGGAAAACGACTGGCGGAAGTCGTCGTCGGAACAGAGCAGATCGAGCAGCTTTTCCGCGTCTGCGGGCGACAGGAGAGGTTTAGGCGAGGTCATGGGAGGTATCGGTGTCGAAGGTGGCATCTGGCAGAAAGTTCCCTGCCTGAAAGAATGTTATCGGTGCTCCGGCGCATCTCTTGAGGGCGCGAAGAGGGACGTGGCTGCCTGCGGGCAGGCCATGTCTGGATGCACTGAACTGGCCAGGGAACGTTCTGAAGTACCGTCACTGCCACGCCATGACTGTCCTCCCGGTCGAACAGGCCGGTTCTTCCATGCAGGACCCGTTCGCCGGATGAACCGGCCTGTGGGTGCGGGGGCAACTGCAGGTCATGGCGGCACATCTCGATACGCCCCGCATCTGTCGATGCCGTGCAGTGGGCTTTCCTGCTTTGCTGCAGCCCCCCAGCGATTGGGAGCCCATACCCGTGCAGGACGAGCAGCGTGCGATGGTGATGTCGCTGGCGGCCTGCGGCCTGCTGCTTCTGGACGAAACGTCGGGCGATCCGGCCGCGCTGGCCGATCAGCGGTTGCGGGAAATAAACCGTGGCCGCTGTCGGCCATCCATCACCGCGCTGGAGCGGCGTGGACAGCGCGCTGGAGATGGAGCAGAACCGGATGGTGACTGCGGGCGGAAGCGCCGGCCCGCTAGGGCGGGGCGGTCGCGCTGGCGTGCATCGGTTGCGGATGAGGCACCGCAGCCGCTCTGGCAAGGTGTTACCTGCCGGAATTACGATCTGACAAGAAAATTGCCGTTGGCGGTGCTGTCTGCCCTGCTGCAGCAGGGGCGGATGGTCAGGGGCAGGTGGAAACGGAGACGGACATAAGGTTCCTGAAACAGAATGTGCCCTCGGCCGGCAGCCTGCATCCTTTCGAGGCCCTATGTGGCCGTGCGCAACGTCGAAGGTCTGGCTGCCGGGCTCTATCACTACCACGCGGTTGCGCATGAGCTGACGCCTGTCGCCGTCCGGCGCGGAGACATGGACGAATTCGCGTTGCGTCTATTGGCAGGCCAGTATTGGTTCTCGCCCGCTCACGTGCTGGTGTGCTTGTCTGCTGCTTCGGGCGAAATTTCCTGAAGTACCGCAACCACGTCAAGGCCTGTCGCGATCTGCCTAGATGCGGGGCATATCTCCAAAGCGCTGTATACGGCGGCCATCGCGCAGGGACTGGGGGCCTTCGTTACCGCGGCGATCAACGAGCCGGAGATCGAACAGTTGCTTGGCCTTGACCCGATGCAGGATGGCGGTCTGCGGCTTCGGCTGGCACGCAGCGGCTGTCCGCCCCAGAGTTTGACCCGCTTGGCTTGGTTTGGCACACGCCGGTGGAGTGAGAGGAAAACGCACCCAGGTACGCTCTCCCGCGCCGATTAGCCCGCCTCGAAGTCAATCTGTCGTGGCTTGAAGCGCTGGCCAGGGAGGTTGATCATGTCCGTATGCAGGAGTTGGCCGCCTTGGTCCAATGGGCAGCGTTTGTCGGGCCGTGCGCAAGAAGCCTTACCGCGGCTCCGGAGCATGGTCAATGGCGCGCAGATATCCCAGATCTACAGCGTCCTTGCGGCGGCCTATCATGATGCTGGTGACGCCGCCGGCATGCCGGGGGAGTCATGGCTGCGTGGACAGCAGGGCCGTGCTTACGCCGAGTACGCAGGGAGCTGGGTGCCCTGAATGAAGTCGCTGACAGCATCACCGGTCCCTCGCTAGGCCGCTGCGCGCATTGACGCGCTGATGGCTTGGCAGCGGTCAGGGCCGGATGACTTCTCGTGCTCAACGAAGCAGAAAGGAACAGAGAATATGGCTTTCCCTGTCAGGTGCTGGGTCAACTGTTCACGCGCAGCGGTCAAGGCTTCGATGGATACAAGCTTGTCGGGCATGGCGCAGCCCAGTGCGGAAGCCGCTGCTTCTGGACTGATGCGCTGCAGAGCAAGCGCAGGATTGGCTTGGAAGGTGAGGCGGAAGTCGGAATCCGTGGTCAACAGATCCAGCAGGGCGACTGCATCAGTCGCTGAGAGAGGAGACTTGTCGTTCGACATGCTGTGGTTCCTGCTGGGCTGGAAGGGGGCGTTGATACATCATCAGCGCTGTTGATCGCGCCCGAGGAATAGCGCCCGTATCGAACTTGAGTTCTGCCACAGTACGCTGGACCATCGGATCGGGCTCTGAAACGACAAGGGACGAAAAGGCGGGGTTGCAGCCAGTTGTTCCAACAGCAGGGTGTGGCGCTTTCCGGAATCCTTCCTTGCTCGCCGGTGCCTGCGCTTTGACGGTTCGTGCTGCCGGCAGCCGCTTCGGTCTGGCAGTTGGTTGGTTCATGCAAACGTCGAGCGGAGACCCACGCAGGTTTTTCAAGTGAATCAGGAGGCATCTTGAGGTATCGCCGTTGCCACGCCATGGCCGTCATCCCGTCTGAACAGGCGCGTTTTTCGATGGCCAACCTGTCGGCAGGCGGCACAGGCGTCCTGATGGAACAGTCGCTGCAGGTCATGGCGGCACATCTCGACGCGCCTTGCATTGTCAATGCGGAGCAATGCGCCTTCCTGCTTTCCTGCAGTCCCGGCCGTTGGGAGCCGGTACCCATGCAGGAAGAACAGCGGGCGATGGTGATGTCTCTGGCCGCGTGTGGCCTTCTGCTGCTGGACGAGGCTGCGGACGATCCGGCCGCGCTGGCCGATCAACGGCTGCGGGAGGTGCCATGGTGGCCGTTGTCCGCCATCCATCATCGCCATTCGCGCTGGAGCGGCATCGACAGCGCGCTGGAGATGGAACGGAACCAGATGGTGACCGCCGATGATCTGGTGCGCAAGCTGGGCAAGCCGCCACTGGAAGCGCCGGCTCGACAGGAAAATGCGATCGCGCTGGAGCGCATCGCCGAAGACGGGGCATCGCAGTCACTCCGGCGCCGGGTTACCTGCCGGAACTACGATCCGGGCAGGGCGTTGCCGCTGCCGGTGCTGTCCGTCGTCCTGCAGGAGGTGCTGATGGCGCAGGGGGCGGTGGAGACGGAGCCGGGCGTGCGGTTCCTGAAGAAGAACGTGCCATCGGCCGGCGGCCTCCATCCCTTCGAGGCCTACGTCGCCGTGCGCGATGTCGACGGCCTGGCAGCGGGGCTCTACCACTACCATGCGATCGCTCATGAACTGGCACCGGTTGTCGTGCAACCGGCGGATATGGATGCGTTCGCGTCGCGTCTGCTTGCGGGCCAGCACTGGTTTTCTCCCGCGCACGTGCTGGTGGTGCTCGTGTGCCGGTTCGGACGCAATTTCTGGAAGTACCGCAATCATGCCAAGGCCTACCGCGCGTTGTGCCTGGATGCGGGGCATATTTCACAGGCGCTGTATACGGCCGCCACTGCACGGGGGTTGGGGGCCTTCGTCACCTCGGCGATCAACGAGCCGGAGATCGAACAGTTGCTTGGCCTCGATCCGATGGAGGAAGGTGCGATGGCCGTCTGCGGCTTCGGCTGGCGTGCGGCGACTCTGTCCACTCCGGAGTTCGATCCTCTCGGTATGGTCTGGGACGCACCATCGGATTGAGGGCGCCGCGCACCGTGGGGTGCGCAGCTCCCGGCTTGTCGCTCAGCCCGCCTCGAAATCCACCAGCACCGCGCCATCGCCGACCTGCCCGCCCGCGCGCACGCGATAGCCCGTGACCACGCCTTCGGCAGGGGCCTGCAGGGTGTGCTCCATCTTCATCGCTTCCATCACCAGCAGCGGGGTGCCGCGTGCGACCTTGCTGCCGGGTTCGACCAGCAGGGCGATGACGCGGCCGGGCATCGGCGCGAGCAGGCTGCCGGCATGGTCGCCGGGAATGTCGGCATCGGCGACCGGATCGTGCAGGGTGTAGCGGCGCTGGCCCGTGTCGCCGAAGACGTACAGCGCATTGCCGTCGTGCAGGACATGGCCACGAAGCAGGCGGTCGCCGATCTGCAGGGCGTAGCTGTCGCTGCCCACGTGGCCGCTGGCCCGCAGCGAGTCAGTGCCAACATGCACCTGCCAGCCGTCGGCATCGCGGCGTACCCGCAGCGTCTGTTGTTGCTGCAGGTGCTCCAGCGTGATCGAACGCGCAGCCGGGCCGGCCATGCGCCAGCCATCGGCGATGGCCCACGGAGAGGCGTCGACCGCCGTGGATGCGCCTTCCCCGGTGGCGAGCACCGCGGCCAGGGCCCAGTCGGCGGCGCTGGCGGCATGGTGCCGGATGTCCAGTGCGTCGTGCTCGCGCTCGATCAGGGCGGTGTCCAGATCGGCATGGCGGAAGGAGGTGGTCGTCACCAGCCGGTGCAGGAAGGCGGCATTGGTGGTGACGCCGGCTACCTGGCACCGTGCCAGCGCATGCCGCATGCGCAGCAGTGCGCGTTCGCGGTCCACGTCCCAGACGATCAGCTTGGCGATCATCGGGTCGTAGTACGGCGTGATCGCGTCGCCCTGCTCGACGCCGGCATCCACGCGCACATTGGCGCTGGCCTGCGGCAGCCGCAGATGGCGCAGCGTGCCGGTGGAGGGCAGGAAGCCACGGTCGGCGTCCTCGGCGTACAGCCGCGCCTCGATGGCATGGCCGTGGATGCGCAGCTCGTCCTGCGTCTTCGGCAGCAACTGGCCGGCGGCCACGCGCAACTGCCATTCAACCAGGTCGGTACCGGTGATCATTTCGGTCACCGGATGCTCGACCTGCAGGCGGGTATTCATTTCCATGAACCAGAACTCGCCCGATGGCGAGGCGATGAATTCCACCGTGCCGGCGCCGACGTAGCCCACCGCGCGTGCGGCATCGGTCGCCGCCTTGCCCATCGCCGCGCGGCGCCCCGGCGTCATGCCCGGTGCGGGCGCTTCTTCCAGCACCTTCTGGTGGCGGCGCTGCACCGAGCAGTCGCGCTCGAACAGATGGACCACGTTGCCGTGGCCGTCACCGAACACCTGGATCTCGATATGGCGCGGCCGCTCGATGTACTTCTCCACCAGCACGTGCGCATTGCCGAACGCCGACTGCGCCTCGCGCTGGCAGCTGGCCAGGGCGGCCTCGAAATCCGCGCCGGCCTCGACCTTGCGCATGCCCTTGCCGCCGCCGCCGGCACTGGCCTTGATCAGCACCGGATAGCCGATGGCGTCGGCCTGTGCGCGCAGGAACGCCGGCTCCTGGCGTTCGCCGTGGTAGCCGGGGGTCAGCGGTACGCCGGCCTGCTGCATCAGCGCCTTGGCCGCGCTCTTGTCGCCCATCGCGTCGATGGCGCTGGCCGGCGGGCCGATGAAGACGATGCCGGCCTCGGCACAGGCGCGGGCGAAACCGGCGTTCTCGGACAGGAAGCCATAGCCGGGATGGATCGCCCGCGCACCAGTGTGGCGCGCGGCGTCGAGAATGGTGTCGCCGCGCAGGTAGCTCTCCGCCGCCGGCGCCGAGCCGATACGGACGGCCTCGTCGGCCAGCCGCACGTGCCGCGCGTCGCGGTCGGCGTCCGAGTACACCGCCACCGTGGCGATGCCCAGGCGGCGGCAGGTGGCGATGACGCGGCAGGCGATTTCGCCGCGGTTGGCGATCAGGATCTTGTCGAACATGGCGTTGTCCATGACGTGCTGCACGACGGCAGCTTGAAGGATTGAAAAGCTTTCGCTCCCCTGTCGGGGAGCGAGCTACTTTGACCAGCCATTCGGCTGTTGAAAGGCTCTTCTTTGCTCGTGCAAAGAAAAGGTAGCCAAAAGAAAGCACGCCCTGCCTTCGCGCCCGATGCGCTGTGCGCATCGGGTCCACTCCGCCGCCGGGATTTTTCGACACGACATCCTTGTCGTGTCGAAAAACGACGTGCATCCATGCACGTCGCCCTTCGGGTCTTGTCCGTCGGCTCCGTCGCTGCGGAAGGGAACCCGGAGAAGCGAAGGCAACAGCAGGAACCGAAGCAAAGGCGCGGCCTTCCAGTTCGGCATGCCTCATGCTGGCGACCATCACATCCGGAACACGCCGAAGCGCGTGTCCTGCGCCGGCGCATTGAGGCTTGCAGCCAGCGCCAGGCCGAGGACGCGGCGGGTATCGGCCGGGTCGATCACGCCGTCGTCCCACAGCCGCGCGCTGGCGTAGTACGGGTGGCCCTGCTGCTCGAACTGGTCGCGGATCGGCTGCTTGAACGCGTCTTCTTCCTGCGCCGACCATTGCCCGCCCTTGCCTTCGATGCCGTCGCGCTTGACCGTGGCCAGCACGCTGGCGGCCTGCTCGCCGCCCATCACGCCGATGCGCGCGTTCGGCCACATCCACAGGAAGTGCGGCGAATAGGCGCGGCCGCACATGCCGTAGTTGCCGGCGCCGAACGAACCGCCGATCACCACCGTGTACTTGGGCACGCGCGCGTTGGCCACCGCCATCACCAGCTTGGCGCCGTCCTTGGCGATGCCACCGTGCTCGTATTTGCGGCCGACCATGAAGCCGGTGATGTTCTGCAGGAACACCAGCGGGATGCCGCGCTGGCAGCACAGTTCGATGAAGTGTGCGCCCTTGAGCGCGGACTCGGAGAACAGGATGCCATTGTTGGCGATGATGCCGACCGGATGCCCATGCACATGCGCGAAGCCAGTGACCAGCGTATTGCCGTAGCGCGGCTTGAATTCGTCGAATCGCGAGCCGTCGACGATGCGCATGACCACCTCGCGCACGTCATAGGGCTTGCGCGTGTCGTTGGGAATCACGCCATACAGTTCATGCGCGTCGAACAGCGGTGCCTCGCCGGCCAGCAGCGCGACGCCCGGCTCGGGCCTGCGCCAGTTGAGGTTGGCGACGATGGCGCGTACCCGTGCCAGCGCCTGCAGGTCGTTGTCGGCCATGTGGTCGGCGACGCCGGAAATGCGCGTGTGCACGTCGGCGCCGCCCAGTTCCTCGGCGCTGACGACTTCGCCGGTCGCCGCCTTCACCAGCGGCGGGCCGCCGAGGAAGATGGTGCCCTGCTCCTTGACGATGACGGTCTCGTCGCTCATCGCCGGTACGTAGGCGCCGCCGGCAGTGCATGAGCCCATCACGCAGGCGATCTGCGGGATGCCCTGCGCCGACAGGTTGGCCTGGTTGTAGAAGATGCGGCCGAAGTGGTCGCGATCCGGGAAGACCTCGTCCTGCAGCGGCAGGAAGGCGCCGCCGGAATCCACCAGGTAGATGCAGGGCAGGCGGTTCTGCTGCGCGATTTCCTGCGCGCGCAGGTGCTTCTTCACCGTCACCGGGTAGTAGGTGCCGCCCTTGACCGTGGCGTCGTTGGCGACGACCAGGCATTCCACCCCTTCGATGCGGCCGATGCCGGCGACCATGCCGGCGCCGGGCACCGGATCGTCATACATGCCGTGCGCGGCCAGCGGCGCGATTTCGAGGAATGGACTGCCAGGGTCGAGCAGGGCGTCGATGCGCTCGCGCACCAGCAGCTTGCCGCGCGCGGTGTGCTTGGCCCGTGCCGCCTCGCTGCCGCCGCGCGCGCTGGCCTCCAGCGTGGCGCGCAGGTCGTCGACCAGCGCCTGCATTGCCGCGCGGTTGGCTTCGAAGGCGTCGGTGCCGGGCTGCAGCTGGGATTTCAGTACGGTCATGGCGGTGGCCTTGGCGTTCCCTTCTCCCGGTAGGGGAAGGTGCCCCGATGGGGCGGATGAGGGGTCGGGTGAAGCCCCGGGAAGATTCACGGGGTGTCGTCCCGTGCGCTCCACAACCTACGGTTCGCAAACTACCCGCTCTCCCTCCGGAGGGAGAGCGGCTTCGATCACGCAGTGCGCTGGAACAGCTCGCGCCCGATCAGCATGCGCCGGATTTCCGAAGTGCCGGCGCCGATTTCATACAGTTTGGCGTCGCGCCACAGGCGCCCGGCCGGATATTCGTTGATGTAGCCGTTGCCGCCGAGGATCTGGATCGCCTCGCCGGCGGCCCATGTCGCTTTTTCGGCGGAGTAGAGGATCGCGCCTGCCGCGTCCTGGCGGGTGGTGCGGCCCTGGTCGCAGGCTTTGGCCACCGCGTACACATAGGCGCGGCAGGCATTGAGGCCCACGTACATGTCGGCGAGCTTGGCCTGGATCAGCTGGAAGGTGCCGATCGCCTCGCCGAACTGTTTGCGCTCGTGCACGTAGGGCAGTACCACGTCCAGCGCCGCGGCCATCAAGCCGAGCGGACCGCCGGACAGCACCACGCGCTCGTAGTCCAGGCCGGACATCAGTACCTTCACGCCGCCGCCGACCTGGCCCAGCACGTTCTCGACCGGTACCTCGCAGTCCTGGAACACCAGTTCGCAGGTGTTGGAGGCGCGCATGCCCAGCTTGTCCAGTTTCTGCGCGGTGGAAAACCCCTTCATGCCCTTCTCGACGATGAAGGCGGTGATGCCGCGCGAGCCGGCTTCCGGATCGGTCTTGGCATAGACCACCAGCACGTCGGCATCCGGGCCGTTGGTGATCCACATCTTGTTGCCGTTGAGCACGTAGTGGTCGCCGCGCCGATCCGCGCGCAGCTTCATCGACACCACGTCCGAGCCAGCGCCCGGTTCGCTCATCGCCAGCGCGCCGATGTGTTCGCCGCTGCACAGCTTCGGCAGGTAGCTCTGCTTCTGCGCTTCGCTGGCGTTCTTGCGCAGCTGGTTGAGGCACAGGTTGGAATGCGCGCCATAGGACAGGCCGATGCCCCCGGACGCGCGCGAAATTTCCTCCATCGCCACCACATGGGCGAGATAGCCCATGCCGCTGCCGCCGTATTCTTCCTCCACGGTCATGCCGAGCAGGCCCTGCTCGCCGAGCTGGCGCCAGAGCTGGTTGGGGAAGTGGTTGGTCGCATCGGCTTCCGCCGCCAGCGGGGCGATGTGCGCGGCCGCGAACTGCGCCACGCTTTCGCGCAGCATGTCGATCTCTTCGCCGAGATCGAAGGAAAGGGTGGGGACGTGCATGGGGCGGCTCCGGCTGGAAGAGGGCGCTCCGGGTTGGGGGTGGCGGACCGGCCGCCAGCACGGGCGTTTGCGCGCAGCCTAGCGGGTCCGCGCAAAAAAGTGAACACAAATTCAAAAATTGAACCTAGAATCAATCCATGGCCTACAAACGCTCGGAACTGATGGAAAAGCGCCTCGCCGGCAACCGCGAGGCGATCCTGGCCGCGGCCCGCCGGTTGGTCGCAGCCGGCGGTTACCGCAACGCGCCGATCACCGCCGTGGCGGCCGAGGCGGGCGTGTCCACCGGGCTGATCTACCGGCATTTCCCGTCCAAGGCCGAGCTGTTCGTGGAAGTGCTGAGCGCCGCAGTCGAGCATGAGCTGGACATCCTGTCGGCCATCGCCGACGAGCCGCAGCCGGCGGCGCTGCGCCTGCAACACGCGGTGGCCTCCTTCGTGCGTCGCGCGCTGGCCGGGCCGGCGCTGGCCTATGCCTTCATCGCCGAACCGGTGGACCCGGAGGTCGAGGCCGAGCGCATCCGCTGCCGTCGCCTGTTCGGCGATGTGTTCAAGCGCATCCTCGACGACGGCGTGCGCGGCGGCGAATTCCCGGCGCAGGACCTGGACGTGGGCGCGGCCTGCATCGTCGGCGCTTTCACCGAAGCGCTGGTCGGCCCGACCGCGCCCAGCCGCGACGGCCTGCGCGGCGGCGAACCCCTGGTCGAGGCGATCGGCGCGCTGTGCCTGCGCGCGGCCGGCGCTGGAGCCGTGGCGGGCAAGCCATGACGGCGCGCCGGCGCGGTCCCGGCCGGTGACCGTTGCCGGTGGGTAGGGGCGCTGGTCTATACTCCGCCGGTAGCTGTGGTCCATCGACTACTTGCCAGGGGTTTGATACGTGCGGAATTACGACCTTCAGTTCCTGAAACGCTTCTCCATCGTGATCGCCTTCTTGGCCGTCGTCACGATCGGCCTGATCATCTTCGCGTCGTTCCTGCAGCGCGCGATTCCCACCGAAGCCTCCCCGCTGGCGGTCGCACGCGTCGAGCAGCGCATCGCGCCGGCCGGTGCGGTGTATGCGGGCAGCACCGGCGCGGCTGCGCAGGCCGCGGCGGCGGAAGCCGCGGCAGCCCAGGCCGCAGCCGCGGGCGGCGCCTATGAGGGCACCCTCGACGGCAAGGTGATCTTCGACAAGCTGTGCACCGCCTGCCACCTGACCGGCGTGGGCAATGCCCCGACCCTGGATCATGCGCATTGGGACAAGCGCATCGCCCAGGGCACCGATACGCTCTACAAGCACGCCATCGAGGGCTACACCGGCCCGGACGGCGGGGTGATGCCGCCCAAGGGCGGCAATGCCGGGCTCAGCGAAGCGCAGATCCACGCCACCGTGGACTGGATGCTGGCAAACCTGAAATAAGACGTCCTCATCATGGACACTCGGCGCCGCCCTCCCGGGCGGCGCTTTGTTTTCCGCCGTTCCGGAGTCCGCCCCATGCGCCACCTTCCTTCGCTGCTCGCCCTCTCGCTGTCCGTCGCCCTCGCGCCGCAGGCCATCGCCAAGGGACCGGCCGTCATCGCCATCGGCCAGGTGCAGGGCAGTGGCGAACGCAGCCCGCTGGAAGGGCGGCAGGTGACCATCGAAGGTATCGTCACTGCCGATCTGCGCGCCGGGCTGGGGGGCGTCTTCGTGCAGGACGAGGGTGACCGCGATCCGACGACATCCGATGCGCTGTTCGTGCAGCTGGATCCGGCGCAGAACGCCTCGACCGGACAGTGGCTGCGCATCACCGGCACGGTGCAGGAGCTGCCGGCCGGCAAGGGCGGGCAGAGCCTGACCGCGCTGAAGGCGGAGACGGTCGTTGCGGCCCGCACCCGCCCCGTGCCCGCCGTCACCATGCTGGAGGGAGTGCCTGCCCGCTGGGAAGCGCTGGAAGGCATGCAGGTGCGCATCGCCGCGCCGTTGACCCTGTCCGGCCAGGACCAGCTCGCGCGCCATGGCGAACTCACCGTCGCGTTCGAGGGCCGGCTGTGGCAGCCCACCGAACTGACCGCCGCCGGCACCGCCGAAAACGCGGCGCTGGTGGCTGACAACGCCCGCCGCCGCCTGCGCCTGGACGACGGCAGCGGCCAGCGCGATCCCGGCCGCGTGGCCTATCTGCCGGAGGACGCGACGCTGCGTACCGGCATGGTGTTCACCGGCGTCGAAGGCGTGGTCGACCAGCGTCATGACGGCGGTTACCGGCTGCAGCTGACCCGGCCATTGCAGGTGCCCGCCATCGAGCGTCCGCAGCCGCCGGCGGTGGCGGGCGCGCTGCGCATCGCCGCGTTCAACCTGGAAAACTATTTCAACGGCGACGGACAGGGCGGTGGTTTCCCGACCCTGCGCGGTGCCAAGACCTACGCCCAGTTCCAGGCGCAGCAGACGAAGCTGATCACCACCATCCGCGGTCTCGATGCGGACGTGGCCGCGCTGATGGAACTGGAGAACGACGGCTATGGTCCGGATTCGGCGATCGCCGGACTGGTGCGCGCGCTCAACGAAGGGCAGGACAAGGACCGGCGCTGGGCGTTTGTCGATGCCGGCAAGGGGCCGGGCGACAACCCCATCCGCGTCGGCATCATCTACCGCGCCTCGCGGGTGACGCCGGTGGGCAGGCCGGCGGTGCTGGAGCACGAGCCCTTCGGCGAGCGCAGCCGCGTACCGCTGGCGCAGGCCTTCCGCATGGGCCGCAAGGGCAAGCCGTTCGTGGTCGTGGCCAACCATTTCAAGTCCAAGGGTTGCAGCGATGCGACCGGCGCCGATGCCGACCAGAACGACGGCCAGGGCTGCTGGACGGCGACCCGCGTGGCGTCGGCGCGGTTGTTGAACCAATGGCTGCAGGGCGACCCGACCGGCAGCGGCAGCCGTGACGCGGTGCTGCTGGGCGACTTCAATGCCTATGCGATGGAAGACCCGATCCGCCAGCTGTCTGCCGATGGTTGGCAGGATGCGTTCAAGGTGGCCGGCGTGCACCAGCCCTACAGCTACGTCTACAACGGCCTGACCGGCCGTCTCGACCACGCCCTGCTCAACGCCGGCATGGCGGCGCGGCTGAAGGGCGCTGCCGAATGGCACATCAATGCCGATGAGGCCGACGAAGCCGGCTACCCCGAGCGCAACGTGCCCGGCCCGTGGCGCAGTTCGGACCACGATCCGCTGCTGCTGGGTTTCGACCCCTGAGGCGGATGCGGAGCGGGGCGATGGCCCCGCTCCATGGTCAGGCCCCGCGCGCGATCAGTGCGATTGCCACCACTGCCAGGCCGAGGCCGGCACGGTTCCAGCGGCTGGTCTTCTCACCGAAGGCGAGCATGCCGACCAGCGCGCCCAGGCAGACCACGCCGATGTTCATGCCGGCGAAGATGGTGGCCGGGCTGTGCGGCAGCGCCTGGTGGGCGCGCACGTAGAACAGGATGTTGCCGAAGTTGATCGCGCCCAGCAGCAGGCCGAAACCGAGGTTGCGTACGTCCAGCCGGCAGCGGCCGCCGAAGTGGCGCTGCAGTTGCCAGCCCAGCATCAGCGCGAAGGCGATGGCGAAACTGACCAGCAGCGCGGCGGTGGAGGGCGTGCCGGACAGCGCCACCTGCTTGAGCAGGATGTCGATCAGCGCGAAGCCGGCCCATACCGCCAGCAGCCAGCGCCAGCCCGATGCCGCGGCGTTGCCGGGCTCGCCGTTGCGTGCGCTCACCCCGACAATGGCCAGCAGTCCCAATCCGAGCCCCGCCAGTTTCCAGCCGTTGGCCTGCTCGCCGAACAGTACGAAGGCCGCGCCCAGCGACAGCAGCAGCGACAGCCGCTGCGCCACGTCGCTGCGCACGATGCCGGCCTCGCGCACGGCGCGCGCCAGCACCAGGAAGATGCCCGGCAGCGCCACCGCCAGGCCGAGCAGCGCCGGCCACGGCGCATGCCCGTCGCGCAGCGATTGCAGCGAGGGCTTGAGCAACAGCAGCGACAGCGCGCTGGCGGCCAGATAATTCCAGGTCACGGCCTGGGCGATGTCGATGCCGCGCCGTGGCGCCAGTTTCAGCAGCACCGAGACCAGCACGCTGCACATCACGCTCAGGATCAGGAAGTGCATCGCGTTCGTTACCGGGCAGGAGCGGCGGTGAAGCCGGGGAAGGGGGCCGGTATTATGGCGGCATGAGCATTCCTTCATTCCCCCATGAATCGGCGGCGCTGATGCTGGATGGCCCGGTCGGGCCGCTGGAGGTCGCGGTCGATCTGCCTGATGGCGAGGTCGCGCCGCACCCGGTCGTCGCCGTCATCTGCCATCCGCTGTCCACCGAGGGCGGCAGCATGCACAACAAGGTGGTGACCATGGTCGCGCGCGCGCTGCGCGAACTCGGCGTTACCACCGTGCGTTTCAATTTCCGCAGCGTCGGCGCCTCGGCCGGCAGCTACGACAATGGCGAGGGCGAGAAGGACGACCTGCGCGCGGTGGTGGCGTGGGCGCGCGCCCAGCGCCCGGACTGCGCGCTGTGGCTGGCCGGTTTCAGCTTCGGCGCCTATGTCTGCCTGCGCGCCAGTGGCGCGCTGCAGCCGCAGGCATTGATCTCGATCGCGCCGCCGGTCGGCCGCCGCACCTGGGATTTCGACGGATTGCAGCCGCCGGCGCAATGGCTGGTGGTGCAGGGCGATGCCGACGAGATCGTCGACGCGCAGGCGGTCTACCAGTGGGTGGAATCGCTGCCGGCACCGCCGCAGCTGGTGCGCATGCCCGACACCAGCCATTTCTTCCATCGCAAGCTGATCGACCTGCGTGGTGCGATCCAGCACGAAGTGCGGCGCTGGCTGCCCGACGGCAGCTGCTGAGCATGGACGCGACAACCCCCTCGCAGCGCTACGCCGCCGGCGTGGCCCGTGGCGACTGGCGCGACGATCCGGCCCAGCATCCGGCGCTGGCCGAACTGGACCGCATCCACGAGGCCATCGCCGATTCGGCGCAGGACGGCTGGCTCGACCGGCTGTCGGCGTTCTGGAAGAAACCCGAGCCGGTCAAGGGCCTGTACTTCTGGGGCGGCGTCGGTCGCGGCAAGACCTTCCTGGTCGATCTGTTCTACGACGGCCTGCCGATCGAACAGAAGTACCGCACCCACTTCCACCGCTTCATGCGCGGCATCCACGAACGTCTGCGGGAGCACCAGGGGCAGAGCGACCCGCTGGCGAAGATCGCCCAGGAGTGGCGCAGCAGGCTGCGCGTGCTGGTGCTGGACGAGTTCTTCGTCACCGATATCGGCGACGCGATGCTGCTGGCGCGCCTGCTCGAGCGCCTGTTCGCCGAAGGCGTGACCCTGGTGACCACCTCCAATACCGCGGTGGAGAACCTGTACCTCAACGGCCTGCAGCGCGACAGCTTCCTGCCGGCCATCGCCCTGCTGCAGAAATACTGCGTGGAGCTGTACGCCGAAGGCACCGAGGACTACCGCATGCGCGCGCTGACCCGTTCGCCGGTGTACCGCGCGCCGCTGGAGGACGGCAGCGACGCCTGGCTGGGCGGGCGCTGGAAGGAGCTGAGCGGTGGCCAGGACGCACACACCGGCAACATCCAGATCGAGGGTCGCAAGATTCCCGTGCGCGGGCGCGGCAAGAGCATCGTCTGGTTCGACTTCCCGGCGCTGTGCGAAGGCCCGCGCGGTCCTTCGGACTACATCGAGATCGCGCGCGAGTTCAATACCGTGCTGCTCGGCGGCATCCCGCACTTCGACCGCATGAACGAGGATGCCGCGCGGCGCTTCGTCAACCTGATCGACGAGCTGTACGACCGCCAGGTCAACCTGGTCTGCACCGCGCAGGATCCGCCGCCGCTGCTCTATTCCGGCACGCGCCTGGCCGGCGCCTTCGAACGTACCGCCAGCCGCCTGATCGAGATGCAGAGCGCCGAATACCTGGGTACCGCCCACCGGCTTTGAACCTGCAACCTGTAGGAGCGCACTACCGGGAAAGCCCCATCGCGCACTGAAGTGCGCTCCTGCGCGCAAAGTCGCCAACCCCGTTTGTCGTGATCATCCGTTCTCCTTTCCGCATGCCGCCCCGGCGGCCCACCCTGCAAGAAACGGAGCACGCAGATGAAGCACGCAAGCATGGCCTCCCGGCGCCTGCCGGTACGTTCGATGGCATTCGCGTTGACGGTGCTGGCCGGCCTGCCGGCGCTCGCCGGGGAGCCGTTGTGGCCGGCGCCGGCCACCGTCGTCGTGGTGCCCGATTTGAAGGCGCCGGCGCTCAAGCGCACGCGCCAGACCGCGCCGAACTTCAGCGCGCCGGTCGCCAGCGTGTGCAGCGATACGCCGCGCATGCGCGAGGTGCCGGACCCGCAGCCGCCGCAGCGCGTGCGCGATATCCCCGCCCTGGTGGGCAAGGTCGGACGCGACAAGCTGCTGAGGGAAGCTGCGCCGCCGGCTCCGGCCCCACCTCCGGTCGCCGCTGCCGACGTGGCGCGGGTGACGGTGTCCGGGTCGCGGGCCGACCTGGCGATGCCGTACGCGCCGGCGCCGGTGTCACAGCAACCTGCAACGCCGGTGACCGCCGGCGTGGTCGACGACAACGCCGACTTCGGCGGTTTCCAGCAGTTCCTGAAGCGTCATGCCGAAGCGGCACAGCTGGGGCGCGATGTCTCGGTTCGCCAGCGACTGCGCGTGGTCGATGCGCAGGGCCGACCGGTACCCGATGCCGAGGTTGCCGTCTCCACCGCCGATGGCGCGCGCCTGTGGGCGCGTACCGATGCCGGCGGCCAGGCCTGGCTGCATCTGAATGCCTTCGACGACCGCGACTCGGCGAGCTACCGGGTGGACGTGCGCCGCGGTGGGCAGCAGGCGCGGGCGCAGCTGCGGCGCGGGCAGAAGGACGCGCTGGAAGTGCGGCTGCCGACAACGACAACAGCGCCGCGGGCGCGGCTGGACCTGGTGTTCATGGTCGATGCGACCGGCTCGATGGGCGACGAGATCGACAAGCTGCGCGCTTCGCTGCGCGACATCGTGCGCGGCATCGAACAGCTGCCGTCGCGTCCGGACGTGTGCCTGGGGCTGGTCACCTACCGCGACCGCGGTGATGAGTACTTCGTGCGCAGCTGGGACCTGACCGGCAATGTCGCCGCCTTCCAGCAGGTGCTCGACGGCGTGCGTGCCGGCGGTGGCGGCGACATGCCCGAGGCGATGAACGAAGCCTTCGACCATGCGGTGCAGGCGCTGGCGTGGCGCGGCCCGGCGACCACGCGCCTGCTGGTGTCGCTGGCCGACGCCCCGCCGCACATGGACTATCCGCAGCCGCACTACGACCAGACCATGCTCGCGGCGCTGGGCAAGGGCATCAAGGTGTTCAGCGTGGCCGCGTCGGGCCAGGACACCACCGGCGAGATCGTGCAGCGGCAGATCGCCCAGTACACCGGCGGGCGCTTCATCTTCCTCACCTACAAGGACGCATCCGACCCGGGCAGCGGCCCTGGCCGCGAGACCGTGCACGACGTGGCCGACTACTCGGTGGATACGCTGGACACGCTGGTGGTGCGGCTGGTGCGCGAGGAACTGGCGCAGTTGCCGAAGGGGTGAGGGCGCTCTGCTGCACGCGGTTGGGTTCTACAAGAGTGATGTCATGCAGCACCGGGCATACGCCCGGTGCTGGCATGCCCCGGGAAACCCCCGTGCAGGGCGAGCCCCGCCCCTGTGGCGTGGTCGCGATACAGGCGTTGCCTGTCTTCCGTCAGGGATGCGCGGGCAGCGCGATGCTGTTGTCCGGTGCCTGTTCCTTCGCCACGGGCGCCATGGCTGACGCCTCGCCACGTTCGTCGCTGACGCTCATCATCCGCAGCGGCTGGCCGTTGTAGCGGAACTCCAGCGCCGATTGCAGCTGGTCCAGCGCCAGCACCTGCGTGCACAGGGATTGTGCATGCTGTTCCAGGGCGTGGGCGCGCGCCTCGATCTTCGGTTCGAGTTCGGCTTCGATCTTCTCGCTGCGTTTCTCGATGCGTTCCTCACCGCCGGTGAGCATGGTCCACAACAGGCCGCGGGCGATGGAGCCTTTCAGCGATTCGGCCGACTCCTGCACGCGTTGCTCGAAGCCCTCGCCGAACAGGTCCTGCTCCCAGCGCCCGCGGCCGATGGTCGAGGCGACGAAGCGCTCGGCATCCGTGCGCAGCGCGCGCACCTTGCGCGAATTGAAATTGCCGGTCATGGAGCCGTAGACCATGTCCAGCACGTCGAAGCTGATTCCCACCGACTCGTTGGCGATGCCGGTGACCGCCGGCATCATCTGGCGCACCCCGGCCTCGAGCACGCGCAGGCGTTGTGCGTCGTCGACGCTGACCACCTGCATGCGGCCGTCGATGCTCAACTCGCCATCGTGGAACACGATCTCGCGCGGCGTGGCGTCGCGCTGGCGCAGCCAGATGCCGCCGCCATCGACCAGCACGTCGTAGTCGGTACTGACGCCGCACTGGGTGGACGACAGTGTCGGCGATTTCACCGTGCCGGCATGCGCGGCCACGGGCGACAGGGCGAGCAGGGCGGCGGCGAGGACCAGGCGGCGCATGGCGGGGAATCCATTCGAAGGGCCGACAGGATCGCCGGCCAGGCCGGGGCCGGGCCTCCGCCGGAAGTCATGGCGGTGCAATCCGGGCATCGGATCATGAATGCGCAGGGTGTTTTCCTGCCCTTGAATCGGCGTCCGAGGGCTTGACTGCGCAATCGCGATGAGCGGGTCGCCGCGGCTGTGCTGAGTCGCCACGGGAGGATTGCTTGCGCCGCAAGGGGAATGCGGTTGCCCACAATATTTGGCGTTGACCGGGCCGGTTGCCCCCACTATCTTGTGGCTCGTCGGTTCTGGCGGGTTGCTCCCCGCTGGATTGAAAGGGAAGCCGGTGACGCCTTCGATGGCCATTCCGGCACTGCCCCGCAGCGGTAATTGGGAACGAACCCGCCACAAAGCACTGAGGCCCGATGCCTTGGGAAGCGGCGGAAGTAGGAGAAGGCCCCCGCCTTCCCGCCCATGAGTCCGAAGACCTGCCGACGGCCGCGCGAAGCACAGCGCGCGGTGCCGGCTGCGGAGTCTTCGAGGGGAAGACGGCTGGCGACGCGGCAGCGCCGGTGGCGACCTCGGGTCGCGCCGTCGCGGATGCTGCGACGCCGTCCTTCCATGCTCATCGCCCGCCACCGGCCCTGGTTCCTGCGAGGGCAGGCGCCGCGTGCACCACGCCATGAGGACGCATTGCCGTGACCGCCACCGATACCGCCGTTGTCCCGACCGAGGCCGGCTTCGAACTGACCCCGCCGCCGACCGCTACCGCCATGAGCGTGACCAAGCGCAATGGCGGCACCGAGCCGGTGGACCTGAACAAAATCGTGCGCGCCATCCAGCGCTGCTGCGAAGGCCTGCATGCCGTCGATCCGATGCGCGTGGCCACCCGCACCATCTCCGGCCTGTACAACGGCGCCACCACCCAGGAACTGGACGAACTGTCGATCCGCACCGCCGCGCTGCTGATCGGCGAGGAGCCGGAGTACGGCCGCCTGGCCGCGCGCCTGCTGGCCAACTTCATCGCCAAGGAAGTATCCGGCCAGGAGATCCATGCATTCTCGCAGTCGGTCGGCCGCGGCCATGAAGTGGGCCTTATCAACGACCGCCTGCTCAACTTCGTGCAGGTCAACGCGCGCAAGCTCAACGACGCGGTCAACCCGGAATACGACCTCAACTTCGATTACTTCGGCCTGCGCACGCTGTACGACCGCTACCTGCTGCGCCATCCGCATTCGCGCAAGGTCATCGAGACGCCGCAGCAGTTCTTCCTGCGCATCGCCAGCGCGCTGAGCGAGGACGTGCCCGAGGCGCTGGCGCTGTACCAGCGGCTGGGCAGCCTGGACTACCTGCCGTCCAGCCCGACCCTGTTCAACGCCGGCACCAGCCATGAGCAGCTGTCGTCCTGCTTCCTGCTGGATTCGCCGCAGGACTCGCTCGAATCCATCTACGCCAAATACGGCGACATCGCGCAGCTGTCCAAGTTCAGCGGCGGCATCGGCGTGAGCTATACCCGCGTGCGTTCGCGCGGCTCGCTGATCAAGTCCACCAACGGCCACTCCAACGGCATCGTGCCGTGGCTGAAGACGCTGGATTCCTCGGTGGCCGCGGTCAACCAGGGCGGCAAGCGCAAGGGCGCGGCCTGCGTGTACCTGGAAACCTGGCATGCGGACATCGAGGACTTCCTGGAGCTGCGCGACAACGCGGGCGATGATTCGCGCCGCACCCACAACCTCAACCTCGCCAACTGGGTGCCGGACCTGTTCATGCAGCGCGTGGAAGCCGACCAGGAGTGGTCGCTGTTCGATCCGCGCGTGGTGCCGGAGTTCACCGACCTGTACGGCGAGGCGTTCGAGCGCGCCTACCTGCAGGCCGAGGCGCAGGGCAAGGCGGTCAAGGCGCTGCCGGCGCGCAAGTTGTACGCGCGGATGATGCGTACCCTGGCCGAGACCGGCAATGGCTGGATGACGTTCAAGGACAAGTGCAACCGCGCCAGCAACCAGACCCTGCGCGCGAACAACGTCATCCACCTGTCCAACCTGTGCACCGAGATCCTGGAGGTCACTTCGGCCGAGGAGACCGCGGTGTGCAACCTGGGTTCGATCAACCTGGGCAACCACCTCGACGAGCATGGCGATTTCGATTTCGACAAGCTCGCCGAGACCGTGCGCCTGGCCGTGCGCCAGCTCGACCGGGTGATCGACCTGAATTTCTACCCGATCGAGACCGCGCGCCGCGGCAACCTGCGCTGGCGTCCGGTCGGCCTGGGCTGCATGGGCCTGCAGGACGTGTTCTTCCGCAAGCGGCTGGCGTTCGACTCGGAGGCCGCGCGCGCGCTGTCGACCAGGATCGCCGAGGAAATCTATTTCCACGCGCTGGAGACGTCGTGCGAGCTGGCGGCCGAACGCGGCAGGCATGCCTCGTTCAACGATACCCGCGCCGCCAATGGCGAACTGCAGTTCGATGCCTGGAACGTGGTGCCGGCCGACAGCGCGCGCTGGGACGCGCTGCGCGCGCGCATCGGCCAGCATGGCCTGCGCAACTCGCTGATGATCGCCATCGCCCCGACCGCGACCATCGCCTCCATTGCCGGCTGCTACGAGTGCGTGGAGCCGCAGGTGTCCAATCTGTTCAAGCGCGAGACCCTGTCCGGCGACTTCCTGCAGGTCAACCGCCACCTGGTCGGCGAACTCAAGCAACTGGGGCTGTGGACGCCGGAGATGCGCGACGCGATCAAGCTGGCCGACGGCTCGATCCAGAACCTGCCGCAGATTCCCGAAGCGCTGCGCACGGTGTACCGCACAGCGTGGGAACTGCCGATGCGCTCGCTGATCGACATGGCCGCCGATCGTGGCGCCTTCATCGACCAGTCCGCCTCGCTCAACCTGTTCATGGAGAGCCCGAACATCGGCGCGATGTCTTCGATGTACATGTACGCCTGGAAGAGGGGCGTAAAGACCACCTACTACCTGCGCTCGCGCCCGGCCACGAAGATCGCCAAGACCACGGTCAGCGCCTATGCCCCGGTCGAGGCCGTGGCCTGCTCGCTGGAGAATCCGGAAGCCTGCGAGGCCTGCCAGTAATCGCTTGAGCCCCTTTCCCGCCGGGAAAGGGGCCGGGGTGGGGGCAACGCGAAGCCGGCTTCGTCCCCTCACCGAATCCTCATCCGGCGCTTCGCGCCACCTTCTCCCCGAGGGCACTGTTCCCAAGGGGAAGGAAATGGAGTTACCCATGTCCGCACAACCCCGCCAGATGCTGCTCGATCCGGGCTTCGAACTGACCCTGCGTCCGATGCGCTACCCGGACTTCTACGAGATGTACCGCAACGCGATCAAGAACACCTGGACGGTGGACGAGATCAACTTCCAGATCGACATCACCGACCTGCATCACAAGATGACGCCGGCCGACCGCCACCTGATCCATCGGCTGGTCGCCTTCTTCGCCACCGGCGATTCCATCGTCTCCAACAACCTGGTGCTGAACCTGTACCAGCACCTCAACGCGCCGGAAGCGCGCATGTACCTGTCGCGCCAGCTGTACGAAGAGGCGCTGCACGTGCAGTTCTACCTGACCCTGCTGGACAACTACCTGCCCGACCCGGAAGAACGCTTCAAGGCCTTCGCCGCGGTGGAGAACATCGAGTCGATCAAGAAGAAGGCCGATTTCTGCTTCAGGTGGATCGACTCGATCCAGGGCATGAAGCGCATCGAGAGCCGCGAGCAGCGCCGCCAGTTCCTGCTCAACCAGATCTGCTTCGCCGCCTGCATCGAGGGCCTGTTCTTCTTCGCGGCCTTCGCCTACGTGTATTTCTTTCGCTCGCGCGGGCTGCTGCCGGGCCTGGCCTCGGGCACCAACTGGGTGTTCCGCGACGAGAGCTGCCACATGGAATTCGCCTTCGAGTGCGTGCGTACCATCCGCGCCGAGGAGCCGGACCTGTTCGATGCCACGATGGAACAGCAGGTCTACGAGATGCTGGCCGAGGCCATCGAGTGCGAGGTGCAGTTCGCCGAGGACGTGCTGTCCGGCGGCGTGGCCGGCATCTCCACGCGCGACATGCGCCAGTACCTGCAGCATTGCGCCGACCAGCACTTCGCCAAACTGGGCATGGCCCGGAAATACAACGTGCGCAACCCGCTGCCGTTCATGGAGCTGCAGGACGTGCAGGAGCTGACCAACTTCTTCGAGCGCCGCGTCTCGGCCTACCAGGTCGGCGTGCAGGGCGAGGTTGGCTTCGACCACGCGTTCTGAAGGGGATGCGTGGAGCGGGGCAACGCCCCGCAACCCCTGCCGTGAGGGACGCCGGGGCTTGCCCCGGCGCAGCATGCCCGACGCGGCAACGTCACATCCGATGACGCCCTCCCTGCGTATCATCCGGACCAGTTTCCCGACCCCGTGAACGCCGCCATGAACGCCACGCCCGCCATCGTCCCGCCCACCGAAGTCCGCATGGCGGAGATCGTCTTTCCCAACCACACCAACCATCTCGGCACCTTGTTCGGCGGCCAGGCGATGGCGTGGATGGACAAGGCCGCCTTCCTCGCCGCAGCGCGCTACTCGCGCCGCACCGTGGTTACCGCGCACTCGGACCAGGTGGATTTCAAGCTGCCGATCCGCATCGGCGAGATGGTCGAGACGGTCGGCCGCGTGGTCGAGGTGGGTCGCAGCTCGATGACGGTGCAGGTCGAGCTGATCGCCGAGGACCTGCACAGCGGCGAACGCAAGCTGTGCACGCGCGGCCACTTCGTGATGGTGGCGCTGGACGCCGAGGGCCGCCCGGCCCCGGTGCCGGCATTGCTGCCGCAGGCCTGATCCGGAACGCGGGCGATGGCCGTGCGGCCGGATCAGGCCGGTATCCCGTCCATGGCGACGGACACGCGCCTGGCGGAATTCGTTGCCGGCCATCGGCGCCTGTTGCTGTTGACCGGCGCCGGCTGCAGCACCGACTCGGGTATTCCCGACTACCGCGATGCCGACGGGCAGTGGAAGCGCACGCCGCCGGTGGACTACCGCGCGTTCATGGCCGACCCCGCGGTGCGCCGGCGCTACTGGGCGCGCAGCCTGGTCGGCTGGCCGCGCTTCGGCCAGGCCCGGCCCAACGCCACCCACCACGCTCTGGCCGCACTGGAGGCGGCCGGCAGGGTCGAACTGCTGCTGACCCAGAACGTGGACGGCCTGCACCAGCGCGCCGGCAGCCGCAGCGTGATCGACCTGCATGGACGGCTGGACGAGGTGCGCTGCATGGGCTGCGAGACGCGCTCGTCGCGCGAGGTGCTGCAGCAGCGCCTGCTCGACGCCAATCCCGCCTGGGCGGCCTTGCAGGCGGCGCAGGCGCCCGACGGCGACGCCGACCTGGAGGGCGACTTCGACGGCTTCGTGGTGCCGGACTGCACGACCTGCGGCGGCCTGCTCAAGCCGGACGTGGTGTTCTTCGGCGAGAACGTGCCGCGCGAACGCGTGGCCGCGGTGCACGCACACCTGCAGCGCGCCGACGCGGTGCTGGTGGTGGGCTCGTCGTTGATGGTCTATTCCGGCTTCCGCTTCGTCGATGCCGCCGCCAGGGCCGGGTTGCCGGTGGCGGCGGTCAACCTCGGCCGCACCCGTGCCGACGCCCTGCTGTCGCTGAAGATCGAGCAGCCCTGTGCGCAGGCGCTGGCCTTCCTGCTGGATGGGGGGCGCGTCGGTTCCAAGACGCAGTGATCCACGGTTCCGGTTGAACCGGCCGGGGTGCGGGAGTGCAATGGGCGCCCCCCAACCGGATCACCCCCCACGTGAGCCATCTGTTTTCGCCGCTGTCGCTCGGCCCGTTGTCCCTTTCCAACCGCATCGTCATCGCGCCGATGTGCCAGTACTCGGCCGATGAAGGCCGTGCCACCGACTGGCACGCCCAGCACCTGGGCACGCTGTCGCAGTCCGGCGCCGGATTGATGATCCTGGAAGCCACCGCGGTGGAAGCGCGTGGTCGCATCAGCTGGGCCGACCTCGGCCTGTGGGACGACGCCACCGAAGCGGCGCTGGGCGAGGTGCTGGCCTCGGTGCGGCGCTGGTCGAAGATGCCCATCGGCATCCAGCTCGCCCATGCCGGGCGCAAGGCCTCGACGGCGCGCCCCTGGGATGGCGGCGGCGCCATTGCGCCGGGGCACGCGCATGGCTGGCAGGTGGCGGCGCCGTCGGCGCTGCCGTTCAATGCGGGCGACCCGGTGCCGCAGGCGCTGGACGCGGCCGGCATCGACGCGGTGGTGGAGGCATTCGCCGCCGCCGCGCGCCGTGCGGCACGGCTGGGGCTGGAACTGATCGAGATCCATGCCGCGCATGGCTACCTGCTGCACCAGTTCCTGTCGCCGCTGAGCAACCGGCGCGAAGACGAATACGGCGGCGCACTGGAGAACCGCATGCGCCTGCTGCTGCGCGTGTTCGATGCGGTACGTGCCGTGGTGCCGGCCAGCGTCGCGGTGGGCGTGCGCATTTCCGCCACCGACTGGGTGGAGGGCGGCTGGGATGTGGCCCAGAGCATCGCCGTGGCCAAGGTGCTGGAGGCGCGCGGCAGCGATTTCATCCATGTCTCCAGCGGCGGGCTGGACCCGCGCCAGCGGATTCCGGTCGGCCCGGGCTACCAGGTATCGCTGGCCGGTGCGATCAAGGCGCAGGTCGCCACGCCGGTGATCGCGGTGGGCCTGATCACCGAGCCGCGCCAGGCCGAAACCATCCTGGCCGAGGGCCACGCCGACGCCATCGGCATCGCCCGCGGCATCCTCTACGACCCGCGCTGGCCGTGGCATGCGGCCGCCGAGCTCGGTGCGCAGGTGCACGCCGCGCCGCAGTACCTGCGCTGCCAGCCGCACGGCCTGCGCGAGCTGTTCGTGTAGGTGCCGGGCTCGCCCGGCACGGGGCTTTCCCGGCAGGGGCTCTGCGGGGCGAGCCCCGCAGCTACGGCGGCCTTGTTTGGTTTCCCCGGAAAATTTCGTGCGTCGCTAGACTCCGGCGATGCGCCCCGACTACATCCTCACGCTTTCCTGTCCGGACCGTACCGGCATCGTCTACCGCGTTTCAGGCCTGCTGTTCGAGGCCGGCTGCAACATCCTCGACGCCCAGCAGTTCGGTGACGAGGAAAGCGGCCGCTTCTTCCTGCGGGTGCATTTCGACATGGCCGCGGCCGGCGAGGAACCCGGCGTGCGCGAGCGCCTGCGGCGGCTTGGTGCAGAGTTCGCGATGGACTGGCAACTGCACGACGCCCGCCGCCGCGCGCGGTTGCTGGTGCTGGTCAGCAAGCAGGGCCATTGCCTCAACGACCTGCTGTTCCGCGCCCACAGCCGGCAGCTGAAAGTAGACATCGCCGCGGTGGCTTCCAACCACGGCGACTTCGCCGCGCTGGCCGGTTCCTATGGCGTGCCGTTCCAGCACCTGCCGGTGAACGCGGAAAACCGCGCGCAGCAGGAGCGGCAGATCCTGGATCTGGTCGAACGCGAAAGCATCGATCTGGTGGTGCTGGCGCGCTACATGCAGATCCTCACGCCGCAGCTGTGCACCGCGCTGGCCGGGCGCGCGATCAACATCCACCACAGCTTCCTGCCCAGCTTCAAGGGCGCCCAGCCCTACCACCAGGCGCACGCACGCGGGGTCAAGATCATCGGCGCCACCGCGCACTACGTCACCAGCGACCTGGACGAAGGCCCGATCATCGAACAGGACGTCGCCCGCGTGGACCATGCCATGACGCCGCGCGACCTGGTGCGGCTGGGCAGCGATACCGAATCGCTGGTGCTGGCCCGTGCGGTGCGCCGCCACGTCGAACACCGCATCCTGCTCAACGGCCACCGCACGGTGGTGTTCCGCTGAGCCAGGGGATCACTTCTCGATGGCGATCCCGGCCTCGATCAGCGCGATGCGCGTGGCTTCGTCGTTGTCCGCCGACACCGGTCGCGTCAGTTCCCACAGGAAGCGCACGCGGAAGCCGCTGATGGCTGCGTCCTGCGCGCTCCACAGCACGCAGTAGTCGCGCGCCAGCCCGCACACGTGCACCTCGGCGATGCCGCGCTCATGCAGCCAGCCGGCCAGGCCGGTGGCCGGGCGGTCGCCCTGCGGACCGAAGTTCTCGCGGAACGCGCTGTACGAATCCACCTGGCGGTCGCTGCCCTTGCGCAGGATCAGGTCGGCACTGTTCCAGTCCACCTGCGGGTGCAGCGCTGCGCCCGGGCTGCCCTGTACGCAGTGGTCCGGCCACAGCGTCTGCGCATGGCCGTGCAGTTCGATCGACTCGAACGGCCTGCGCCCGGCGTGCTGGCTGGCGAACGAGGCGTGGTCGGCCGGGTGCCAGTCCTGCGTGGCGACGACGGTCGCGTAGCGGCGCTGCGCGAGCAGTGCGGCGATGCCCGGCACGATGGCATCGCCCTGGTGGCAGGGCAGCGCGCCGCCGGGCATGAAATCGGGTTGCAGGTCGATCACCAGCAGGGCTGTGTCATTGCCGTACATCGCAGGTTCCGGTGCGGGGGGCCATGGAGTGTAACGCCGCACCGGCCGGCGCCGGGTCTGCAGCGTTCACGACGCGATGCGGCGCAGCGGGCGCAACGGCCTACACTGCGGCAACGGCAAGCGACGGGGAGGCGGCAATGATCCAGTGGTGGGAACTTGGCCTGCGGCTGCTGCTGGCGGCCCTGCTTGGTGCGGTGATCGGCATCAACCGCGGGCGCCTGGAATGGGCGGCGGGCCTGCGCACGCACATGCTCGTCTGCGTGGGCTCGGCGCTGGCCGTCATCGTGTCCGCGTTCGGCTTCTTCGACGTGCTGGACCATCCCAACATCCAGCTCGATCCTTCGCGCATCGCCGCGCAGGTGGTCAGCGGCGTCGGCTTCCTCGGCGCCGGCACCATCCTGTTCCTGCAGCGCGAGCAGGTGATCCGCGGCCTGACCACGGCGGCGGGGCTGTGGGCGGTGGCGTCGGTCGGCCTGGCCGCGGGTTCCGGCCTGTATGCGGCGGCGATCATGGCAACGGTGTTGATGTGGGCGATCCTGGCGTTGCTCAAACCGCTGGAGCAGCGTTACCTGCGCCGCCGCGCGCGCAGCGGCCGGCTGCGCCTGCGCGTGGCGGTGGGCACGCCGCTGGCGCGTGTCGAAGCGGCGGCCAGCGATGCCGGCCTGCCGGTGAAGCGCATCACCCTGCGCCCGCGCGAACAGGACAACGACATCGTCGATATCGATTGCGACCCGCCACTGCCGCGCGAGCAGATGCTGGCCAAGGCGGAACAGCTGGGCCGCATCGAAGGCGTGGTGTCGGTGGAACTGCCCGGGTTGGCCGTCAATTGACCGCGGAGGCCCGGCACCGGGCCTCCGTGGCATTGCTCAGGCAGCGGCGAACTCGCCGCGCAGCACCTGCGCCGCTTCCACCATCGCCTCCAGCGCGGCGCGCGTCTCCGGCCAGGCGCGGGTCTTCAGGCCGCAGTCCGGGTTCACCCACAGTTTTTCCGCCGGCAGCACCTCGATGGCTTTGCGCAGCAGTTCGACCATCTCGGCGCGGTCGGGCACACGCGGGGAGTGGATGTCGTACACGCCCGGCCCGACCTGGTTGGGATAGTCGAAGCGCGCGAACGCATCGAGCAGTTCCATGCGCGAGCGCGAGGTCTCGATCGAGATCACGTCCGCGTCCAGCGCCGCCACCGAGTCGATGATGTCGTTGAACTGCGCGTAGCACATGTGGGTATGGATCTGGGTGGCGTCGGCCACGCCGCTGGCGGCGATGCGGAACGCCTCCACGGCCCAGTCCAGATATCGCTGCCGCTGCGCCTGGCGCAATGGCAGGCCCTCGCGCAGCGCCGGCTCGTCGATCTGGATGGCGGCGATGCCGGCCGCTTCCAGATCGTTGACTTCGTCGCGCAGCGCGAGCGCGATCTGCCGGCAGGTCTGCGCACGCTCCTGGTCGTCGCGCACGAACGACCACTGCAGCACCGTCACCGGGCCGGTGAGCATGCCCTTCATCGGCCGCCCGGTCAGCGATTGCGCGTACTGCGACCAGCGCACCGTCATCGGCGCGGGGCGGCTGACGTCGCCATAGATGACCGGCGGCTTCACGCAGCGCGAGCCATAGCTCTGCACCCAGCCATTGCCGGTGAAGGCGAAGCCGTCGAGCTGTTCGCCGAAGTACTCGACCATGTCGTTGCGCTCGAACTCGCCATGCACCAGAACATCCAGGCCGATCTGCTCCTGCACGCGGACACACTGCTCGGTCTGCGCGGCGAGGAAGGCCTCGTAGTCGGCGTCGGAGAGCTTGCCCGATTTGTTGCGGGCGCGGGCCTCGCGCACTTCCTGTGTCTGCGGGAACGAGCCGATGGTGGTGGTGGGGAAGGGCGGCAGGCGCAGCGCCGTCGCCTGCAGCGGCAGACGTTGCGCATGCGGCGTGGCGCGGGCGGCATCGGCGGCGGTAAGCGCGGCCACGCGCGCCTTGACTGCGGCGTTGTGCACGCGCGGCGAGCGGCGCCGCGATTCGATGGCTTCGCGGGCGGGCGCCAGTGCCGCTTCGGCGCCCTCGCGGCCATCCAGCGCATCGGCAAGCCGCCGCAGTTCCTCCAGCTTCTGCCGCGAGAACGCCAGCCAGCCGCACAGTTCGGCATCGAGCTTCTTCTCCAGCGACAGGTCGACCGGGCAGTGCAGCAGCGAGCACGAAGGTGCCAGCCACAGCCGCTCGCCACCCCGGTGGCCGTGGGCATAGCGGGCGAGGATCAGCGCGTTGTCCAGCGGGTTGCGCCAGATGTTGCGGCCGTCTATCAGGCCCAGCGACAGCACGCGGCTGGCCGGCAGTGCGCGCAGGACGGCATCGAGTTGTTCGGGCGCGCGCACCAGGTCCACGTGCAGGCCCTGCACCGGCAGCGACGTGGCCAGGGCGAGGTTGTCCTCGAGTGCGCCGAAGTAGGTGGCCAGCAGGATGTCCGGGCGCGGGCCATCGGCCAGGCGGGCATAGGCTTGCTTGAATGCGGCGCGGGCGGCATCGTCCAGGTCCTGCACCAGCGCGGGTTCGTCCAGCTGCACCCACTGCGCGCCTTCGGCCTTCAAGGCTTCAAGCAATTGCGCGTAGACCGGCAGCAGGGCATCGAGCAGGGCCAGCGGATCGCTGCCGTCGATGGTCTTGGACAGCAGCAGGAAACTCACCGGCCCCAGCAGCACCGGGCGGGTCTGGATGCCCAGCGCCTTCGCCTCGCGGTATTCGGCCAACGGCTTGTCGCCGCGCAGCGCGAAGCCCTGGCCGGCCTGCAGTTCCGGCACCAGGTAGTGGTAGTTGGTGTCGAACCACTTGGTCATTTCCAGCGCAGGCACGTCGATGCCCGGCTGCTGCAGGCCGCGCGCCATCGCGAAGTACGCGGCCAGCGGCTCGCGGTCGGCGAGGGCGCGGTAGCGGGCGGGAATGGCGTCGAACAGGAACGCGGTGTCGAGCACATGGTCGTACAGCGAAAAGTCGTTGCTCGGCGGCAGGTCAACGCCGGACTCGCATTGCAGCTTCCAATGGCGCACGCGCAGCTCCGCGGCGGTGGCCTGCAGCTGCGCGGCATCGCTCTCGCCGCGCCAGTGGCTTTCCAGCGCGCGCTTGAGTTCGCGGCGTGCGCCGATGCGGGGAAACCCCAGGTTGGTAACGGTTGTCATGGCACTCCTCATTGCTTGGGCATTGAGGAACGAAGGAACCGCGCGATGTCGTGCTGATCCCTGTCGGATCGGCCAGCCACCCCGCCAGCGACCTTCGCCCCCGCGGGCGAACCGGGCTCCAGGGCAAAGGCAGGCGGCGCCGCCGCACGGACGTGCGGACGGTTCCGGCCGCCTCCCCGCGGAGACGCCAGGTCGAAACAGGAGGCGACGTGCCTCCCGGCCCAGGCCGGTATTCGGGCTGATGGACATGGACGCGGTTGCGTCCGCCTAGTGGCCGTCGCTTCCCGGGCCTTGGCCCAGTGCTCGATGACGGCGGTCGTTTCCATTCACCGCTGCGGGGCAGCTCCGGAATGGCGGGCCTTGCGGGCGCGCTTCACCGGATTCCCGTTTAATTCCATCCCTTCATCCGAATAAAGCGATGGATACCTTCGGCGCGCACACGATAGGCAGGCGCGCGGCGGCGGTCAAGCGCCGCCGCGGCATGGATCCAGAAAGCGCAAGGAGGACGCCGTGGCTCAGTGCGCGGTCGTGCGCGAGAACACATTGATCACCACCACGCCGGCGCAGATCAGCGCGATGCCGACCAGCGCCGGCAGGTCGAGCTTCTGCCGGAACACGACCAGACCGATCAGCGAGATCAGCACGATGCCCACCCCGGACCAGATCGCGTAGGCGATGCCGGTCGGCACCGACTTCATCACCATCGACAGCAGCCAGAAGCACAGGCCATAGCCGGCCAGTGCGCCCAGCGTCGGCCACAGACGGCTCATGCCGTCGGAGGCCTTGAGCAGGGAGGTGGCGACGACTTCCAGGACGATGGCGCAGGCAAGCAGGAGGTAGGCGTTCATGGGCGTATTCTCGCCCGGCCTGGCGGCGTGCGCCTTGCCGCATCCATCCGCAGCGCCCGCCCCGCGCCGGCGTCGCCCGGTCATGGCCGGCCCCGGGGAGCGGCCCCGTTCAGGCGCTTCGTTTACCCTTGGCATCCCTGCGCAGCCGCCACAGGCCGCAGGTGAAGCCGACGCCACACCCGGAAGAATCCGTTTTGCAGCCGAACCACGATCCGCGCTATGCCGCCTCCCTGCGCCTGTCCGTCGCGCCGATGATGGACTGGACGGACACCCATTGCCGGGCGTTCCACCGGATCCTTGCGCCCGGCGCACGGCTCTATACCGAGATGGTGCACGCCAATGCGGTGATCCATGGCGACCGCCAGCGGCTGCTCGATTTCGACGCTGGCGAGCATCCGCTCGCGCTGCAGCTCGGCGGCAGCGATCCGGCACTGCTGGCGCAGGCCGCGCGCATTGCCGCCGACTGGGGCTATGACGAGGTCAACCTCAACTGCGGTTGCCCCTCAGACCGCGTGCTGGCCGGCCGTTTCGGCGCCTGCCTGATGCGCGAGCCGGAACTGGTGGGCGAGTGCGTGGCGGCGATGACCGCGGTGGTGGATATCCCGGTCACAGTGAAGTGCCGGCTGGGCGTGGACGAGGACAACGACTACGGCGCCTTCGCCGCTTTCGTGGACCGCCAGGTGCAGGCCGGTGCGGCCATGGTCGTCGTGCACGCGCGCAATGCGTGGCTGAAGGGCCTGTCGCCCAAGGAGAACCGCGAGATCCCGCCGCTGCGCTACGACTGGGCCTGGCGGCTCAAGGCCGAACGCCCGGCCCTGCCGGTGGTGCTCAACGGCGGCCTGGCCACGGTCGAGGCGGCGCAGGCGCAGCTGGCGCACGTGGACGGGGTGATGCTGGGCCGGGCGGCCTACCACGACCCGTATGTCCTGCATCTGCTCGAAGCGGCGCAGACCGGCGCACCGCTTCGCAGCCGCGAGGACCTGCTCGAGCAGATGCGCCCCTACGTCGAGTCCCGGCTGCAGGGCGGACTGGCGCTCAAACACATCACCCGCCACCTGCTCGGGCTGTACCACGGCCAGCCGGGTGGCCGCGCCTTCCGCAAGGTGCTCAGCGAGGGCGCCCATCGGCCCGGAGCCGACTGGTCGCTGGTCGAGCAGGCCGTGCAGGTCACCCGCGAGCAGGCGGCGCGGGTGGCGGCCTGAGGCCTCGGTACGTATTCATTTTGCTCATATAGCTGAACGAAGCGGGCGGCGGGCGGGGAGAGTTCAGATCGGATTCACCCCTAAAAATCAAGAATTTGCCTCGATTTCGTGAGTCTCGTGAAAATTCCCGTGGACCCTTGTTTCACGGATTTTGAACGATCCGCCGCAGTCCGATAGGATCACCCCCATGCTTCCGGTTCCGCGTCACATTCTTGTCCTCGCCGCCGCTGCCGCCTTCGCGGCCGGCACGCCGATGGCGAAGGCCTGGGCGCAGGATGGTCGGCAGGACAGCCGGCAGGAGCAGATGCGCGGTGGCGAGCGGGAAACGCGTCCGCGCATGCGCGACAACGCCGGCTCGCTGTCCGATGCCGTGCGGCGCGTCCAGCGCGAGACCGGCGGCCGCATCCTCGGCGCCGAGCGCGTGCCTTACGACGGCCGCGACATCAACCGGGTCAAGTACATGGACGACCGCGGCCGGGTGCGCTACATGGACGACGCGCCGCCGTCGCCACGGGCGCCCCGGGGGCCGCGCCAGGTCGAGCAGCCACCACGCGGCGATAACTCCTGAACAGCGATAGTTGTCCCGCAATCCGCTTACACATGCCGGTGACCGCCGGCCAAGCAACTAGGGAGAGTTCATGCGTATCCTTCTGGTCGAAGACGAAGCCCCGCTGCGCGAGACCCTGGCAGCCCGGCTGAAGCGCGAAGGCTTTGCCGTCGATGCCGCGCAGGACGGCGAGGAAGGTCTGTACATGGGCCGCGAGGTGCCGTTCGATGTCGGCATCATCGATCTGGGCCTGCCCAAGATGTCGGGCATGGAACTGATCAAGGCGCTGCGCGACGAAGGCAAGAAGTTCCCGGTGCTTATCCTGACCGCGCGTTCGAGCTGGCAGGACAAGGTCGAGGGCCTGAAGCAGGGCGCCGACGACTACCTGGTCAAGCCGTTCCATGTCGAAGAGCTGCTGGCCCGCGTCAACGCGCTGCTGCGCCGCGCCGCCGGCTGGTCCAAGCCGACGCTGGAGTGCGGACCGGTCGCGCTGGACCTGGCCGCGCAGACGGTCAGCGTGGCCGGCAGCAATGTCGACCTGACCAGCTACGAGTACAAGGTGCTCGAGTACCTGATGATGCATGCCGGCGAACTGGTCTCCAAGGCCGACCTGACCGAGCACATCTACCAGCAGGACTTCGACCGCGATTCCAATGTGCTGGAAGTGTTCATCGGCCGCCTGCGCAAGAAGCTGGACCCGGACGGCGAGCTCAAGCCGATCGAGACCGTGCGCGGACGCGGTTACCGCTTCGCCATTCCGCGCAACGAGGGCTGATCCGCCGCGCGCGGTACGGGCATGATCTACGGCCGTCTGTGGTTTTTCCGGCGCTGGCGGCCGCGTTCGTTGCAGGCGCGCCAGCTGCTGGCCGCCTCGGTGGGCCTGGTGGCCTTCCTCGCCCTGGCCGGCTACGCGCTGGACGCCGCTTTCGCCGGTACCGCCCGCGCCAATCTCTCCGAGCGGCTGAAGAATTACGCCACCTCCTACGCGGCCGGCATCGATTTCACCCGCGACCGCTCGCTCTACATCCGCGAACAGCCGCCGGATCCGCGCTTCGACGTGCCCGGCAGCGGCCTGTACCTGCAGGTGGTGATGCCGGGCCATTCCGGCAACTCCATGTCCGCCGAGGGGCCGATCCTGCCCGACGTCAGCGCGCGCATGCTCGAGCCGCGCGAGGAAACCTTCGAGGGTCCGCTGCCGATCACCCAGATCGACGGGACGCCCGGCGAGGTCTACCGCTACGGCATGGGCCTGGTATGGGGCGGCGACGGCACGCCCGAGACCGAATTCCCTTACACCATCTACGTGCTCGAGGATTCGCGCGCGCTGGGCAAGCAGCTGCGCGTGTTCCGCAGCGCGGTGTGGTTCTGGCTGGGCGTCACCGGCCTGATCCTGTTGCTGCTGCAGACCCTGGTGCTGCAGTGGAGCCTGCGCCCGCTCAAGCGCGTGATCAACGAGCTGACCCGCGTGCAGCGCGGCGAGCGCGAGCGCATGAGCGAGATGCACCCGCGCGAGCTGGAACCGCTGACCGACAGCATCAATGCCTTCATCGAGAGCGAACGCGAGAACCTCGAGCGACAGCGCAATACCCTGGCCGATCTCGCGCACAGCCTGAAGACGCCGATCGCGGTGCTGCGCACGCAGCTGGACAGCGGTGCCGGCGACGGCGCGCTGCGCGAGGAACTGGACGTGCAGCTGCAGCGCATGAACAACCTGGTTTCCTATCAGCTGGCGCGCGCGGCTTCGTCCGGCCACAAGCTGTTCTCCGCACCGGTGCCGATCGAGGCCACTGCCGAAGACATCGTGCCGGGGCTGGAGAAGATCTACGCCAGCAAGGGCGTGCTGTGCGAGTTCGAACTGGAGCCGGGCGTCAACTTCTACGGCGAGCCGGGCGACCTGCAGGAGCTGATGGGGAACCTGCTGGAAAACGCCTTCAAATGGGCCAGGCGCCGCGTGCTGTTGACCGCGCGCTCGATTCCCTGCGCACCGGGGCGGCGCGCAGGTCTGGTGCTGGCGGTGGACGACGACGGCCCCGGCATCGCCGAGGAAAACATCGCAAAGGTGCTGCAGCGTGGCGTGCGTGGCGACGAGCGCGTGCAGGGCCATGGCATCGGCCTGTCGATCGTGCAGGACCTGATCAAGGACTATCGCGGGGAACTGCAGGTCAAGCGGTCGCCGGAACTGGGCGGCGCGCGTTTTGAAGTGACCTTGCCGCCGGGGTTGTGATCCGGCGACCGGCCGAAAGCCCGCAGGAGCGGCTTCAGCCACCAATGGGTTCTGCCGCCAATGCCGCCGTTCGCGACTGAAGCCGCTCCTACGGGCGTTCTGGCGGCCGCGCGGCGAACGGCGAAGGCCCGTAGAAACGGCGCAGGTGTGCGGCCACCTCCGGCATTTCCCGTTCCAGCAGCTGCGGGGCGGAGAAGTGGTATTCGGTGGTAACGGCGAAGAACTCCTCCGGTGCTTCGGCCGCGTAGGGATCGATCGCCGTGTCGCGGCCGGCGTCCACCTGCGTGCAGAAGGCGTCGTAGCTGCGCTGGAAATCGCCGGCCCATTGCCGTTGCCAGTCGCGCGGCAGCGGCGGCGTGCCGTCGAGCGCGCCGTCCAGTACATCGATCTTGTGCGCCATTTCGTGCACGGCCACGCAGAACCCCGACTGCGGGTCGGCGATGTCGGCCTGCACATCGGCCCACGACAGCAGCAGCGGGCCGCTGTCCCAGGCCTCGCCGATCAGCTCGTCGTCCCATTCGTGCAGTACGCCGGCAGCGTCCATGTGGTTGCGGCGCACCCGGAACGCATCCGGATAAACCACCAGTTCGGACCAGCCATGCAGGCCTTCCAGCCCGAATTCCAGCAGCGGCAGGCAGCACAGCGCGGCCAGCAGCAGGCGCTGGCCTTCGTCCAGTTCCAGCCCGGCCACCGGGGTGATGGTCTTGCGTTGCAGGAAATGCGCCGCCAGCCCGCGCAGCCGTTCCTGGCGGGCGGCGTCCAGGGCGTGCAGCCACGGGCATGCTTGGCAGGTGTCCTGCCAGAGCGCTTCTTCCACGGAAGGGGGTTTGCGCCGCCAGCGGCGCAGCAACGACTGGATCAGCGGAACATACCGGGCAGGAGCCGGTGCCACTTCGGTGCGCGCAGCCGCGGAATGATCTCCTCGTCGCCGCCGCCGCCGGCCTGTTGCGGCGCCGGTATGGCGTGCTTGGGCTGGGACGGGGGAGCGGCGTTGGCCAGGTTCACCGACGCGGCGGGAACCGCCACGCGTTCCACTTCGCCCGGCGCATAGGTGCAGCCATTGCGGGCCGGGGTGTCGATAGCCTCCGCGGCATGCGCGGCCACGGGGGCCAGCAGCAGGATCAGGCAATGGGCGGTACGGCGCATCGTCGACATCCGGGGGCGGTTGAGCTCCCGATTCTAGCCTGCTTTTCCAGCGGGACAGGAAGGGCCCATGGGCGGCCCGGGCGCCTTCACGCATAATCGGCCGATCTGTTGCGATCAGAAGATTCGTCGTGGACGACCGTGAATTGCTGGCCAAGCTGGGCGAGGGCGCCTTTTCCGGCGACGCCCTGGCGCGTGGACTTGGCCAGACCCGGGCCGCCATCTGGAAGCGGATCCAGGGGTTGCGGGCGGCCGGCGTGGCCATCGAGGGCCGTGCAGGCGATGGCTACCGGCTGGCCCAGCCGCTGGAACTACTGGATCGTGCCCGCATCCTGGGGCAGCTGGTGCCCGATGTGGCGGCTTCGCTCGCGGCGCTGGAAATCGGCTGGACGGTCGGCTCGACCAACAGCGAATTGCTGCGGCGCAGCGCGCCTTTGCGCGGCGTCGACGTCCTGCTGGCCGAGCGCCAGACCGGCGGCCGCGGCCGCCGCGGCAGGCAATGGGCCTCGCCGCTGGCCGCCAACATCTATCTGTCCGTGTCGCGGGCCTTTGCCGGCGGCCTGTCGCGCATGGGCGGGCTGAGCCTGGCCGCGGGCGTGGCGGTAGGCGAAGCGCTGCATGCGCTGGGCTTCGCAGAGGCGGGGCTGAAATGGCCCAACGACGTGCTGGTCGACGGCCGCAAGCTGGGCGGCCTGCTGGTGGAAGGTGGCGGCGAGTTCGCCGGCCCCGCGCGCGCGGTGATCGGGCTCGGCTTGAACGTGCGCATGCCCGTCGGCATTGCCGCCGACATCACCCAGCCCTGGATGGATCTGGACACGCTGGCCGGTGCACCGGTATCCCGCAACCAGGTGGTTGCCACGCTGCTGTCGCATCTGCTGCCGGCATTGGACCAGTTCGAGCAGCAGGGACTGGCGCCGTTCCTGCCACGCTACGCGGCGATGGACGTGCTGGCCGGCCGGCTGGTGCGCGTGGAGGAAGCGGGTGCCCTGCATGAAGGCACCGCGCTTGGCCTGGCTGAGGATGGCGCGTTGCGCATCGCCATCGACGGCGGCGAACGCCATTTCCATGCCGGAGAAGTCAGCGTGAGGGTGCAATGAGCGACTGGCTGTTCGACCTGGGCAATTCGCGTTTCAAGTTCGCGCCGCTCGAAGGTACCGCCGCCGGCAGCGTGCAGGCGTGGGCGCATGGTGCCGAGGCCATGACCGCGACCGCCCTGGAAGCCTTGCCGCGCGGCGATACCGCCTGGGTGGCCAGCGTCGCGGCGCCGGCATTGACCACGACGGTGATGGAACTGCTGCATGCCCGCTTCGCGCGCGTGCAGGTGGCGCGGACCCTGCCGGCATGCGCGGGCGTCACCATCGCCTATGCACGACCGGAGAAACTGGGTGTCGACCGCTTCCTGGCCCTGCTCGCCGCGGCCGCCGCGCAACGGCCGGTGCTGGTGGTCGGCGTGGGCACGGCGCTGACCATCGACCTGATGGATGCCGATGGCCGGCATCTCGGCGGGCGCATCGGCGCCTCGCCCACGGTCATGCGCGAGGCCCTGCATGCGCGCGCGGCGCAGCTGCCGGCCAGCGGCGGCGACTATGCAGAGTTCGCCAACGACACCGCCGACGCGCTGGCGTCGGGGTGCGACGGCGCGGCGGTGGCGCTGGTCGAACGCAGCCTGCGGCATGGCGCCGAACGGCTCGGCACCGTGCCGGTGCTGGTGATGCATGGTGGTGGCGCGGTTCCCCTGTTGCCGCTGCTGCCGGACGCGGAGCACCGACCGGCCCTGGTGCTGGATGGGCTGGCCCGCTGGGCCGTGCACCAGAAGGCGCCGGGACGCTAGGATCGCACCATGCTGATTCGCTTCCTGATCGTCGCACTGGCCATCCTCAACCTCGGCGTCGCGTTGTGGTGGATGGTGCCGCGCGCGACACCGGCAACGGCACCCGTGGCTACCGAAGCCGGTGTGGCCACGCTGGAGCTTGTTCCCATGGACGCCGTGGAAACGTCTTCTCCAGCCATACCGGAATCGCCGCCCACAGCGCCTGCGACCCCCGCAAGCGGCCTGGCCAACGCGCCGGCGGAAGCGGACAAGCCTGCGGCCACGCCCTCTACCGCAACGGCGGAACCCAGCGCGGCACCGTCGCCCCGTCCGGAGCGGTGTTCCAGTTTCGGGCCGTTCGAGAGCAGGGACCGGGCGCTGGCGGCCGCAGCCACGCTGGGAGCGGATCTGGTGCGCTCGCATCCGCGCGAGGTGCAGCCAAAGGCGGCGACCAGCTACCGCGTCCTCATTCCGCCGGCAGCCAGCCGCGAGGAAGCACAGGCCACGGTCAAGCGCATCGCGGACGCCGGCATCAGCGACTACTTCATCATCGCCCAGGGCGACGACGCCAACGCGGTGGCACTGGGCCAGTACCGCAACCGCGAGGGCGCCGAGCGGCGCCTTGCCGCGCTGGCAACAGCCGGTTTCCCGGCGCGGATCGTCGGCAATGGCGCGGAGGCCGCCGCCAGCTGGTGGCTGGACGCGGCCTATGTCGATACCGCCAGCGCAGAGGACCTGCACAAGCGCAGTGGCGCCACCCAGCGGCAATCGCTCGACTGCGCCCGCCTGCGCTAGAATGCAGCCCCGACGCATCGCTGATGCGCCGCGCGAACCATCGCCGCTTTAGCTCAGTCGGTAGAGCAACTGTCTTGTAAACAGTAGGTCATCCGTTCGATTCGGATAAGCGGCACCATCGCCTGATCCAAAAGCGTTCCCGGCAAGTTCATCGGGTGGCTGCCGGTTGCCGCCCCCGTCTCGCTCAATGGATTTCGGCCGGCTTGCCGAACAGGTAGCCCTGGTACTTCTGGCAGCCGTAGCTGAGCAGCCGGGCGTGTTGTGCTTCGGTCTCCACGCCTTCGGCTACGACCTCCACTCCCATCGATGTCGCCAGCGCCAGGATCATCTTGACGATGGCCATGTCGTCCGTGTTGTTCTGGATGTCCCGTACGAACGATCGGTCGATCTTGAGCTGCTCCACCGGAAGTTGCCTGAGATAGCTCAGCGAGGAGTACCCGGTGCCGAAGTCGTCAAGCGAGAAGCGCACTCCGCGCTTGCGCAGCAGTTGCATCTTCCCGATCACGGCGTCCAGGTTGGTGTGCAGCATGCTTTCAGTCAGTTCCAGACGCAGGCTGCGCGGATTGGCTCCGGTACGTTCAAGCACGGTCTCCACGCTGGAGACGAAGTCGGGGTCGTGGAGCTGGCGTGCACTGACGTTCACCGAAATGCTCCATTGCGAGCGGACCGGGTCGTCCGCCCAGTCCTTGATCTGCAGGCAGGCGGTCACCAGCACCCAGATGCCGAGCGGCAGGATCACGTTGATCTGCTCGGCCAATGGAATGAAGACGTCCGGCGGCACCATGCCCAGGTTGGGGTGTTGCCAGCGCAGCAGTGCCTCGTGACCGGTCACGCGCATCTCCACGTCAACGATGGGTTGGTAGTGAAGGCGTAGCTGCTCGTCCTCGATGGCGCGGCGGAGATCGCGCAGCAGGCTGATGCGGTTTGCCATCTCGGCCTGCAGGCGCGCGTCGAAGAACTGCAGAGTGTTGCGGCCGCTTTCCTTGGCCTTGTAGAGCGCCTGGTCGGCGCGCTGGATCAGCTCGCTGGCATCGTAGTCGCTATGGATCATGGTGATGCCGATGCTGGCGGTGACGTTCAACACCGTGTTCCCCAGCCGATAGGGACCGGCCAGGGTATTGCGTATGCGCTCGCTGATGTCCGCAGCACGCGCGATGGCATCCTTCGACGTGGGACCCAGGTTATGGAACAGCACGCAGAACTCATCGCCTCCCAGTCGCACGATGACGTCGTCGGGCCGGGCCGCTTCCTTCAAGCGGGTGGCTACCTGCTGCAGCAGGCTGTCACCCTGCGGGTGGCCCTGGGTGTCGTTGATCTCCTTGAAGTGATCCAGGTCGATCATCGCCAGTGCGCCGAAGCTGTGCACCTGCTGTGCCCGCTCGGCAGCGAGAGTGAGCTGCTCCATCATCAGCCGCCGGTTGCCCAGTCCGGTCAGGGCGTCGTGGTAGGCCAGCCGCCGGGCCTCTTTCTCGGCCAGCTTGCGCTGGGTGATGTCCGCGCGGATGGCGATGTACTGCGCCGGCCGCCCGTTCTCGCCCAGCAATGGCACGATCGTGGTCTGTACCCAGTAGAACGAGCCGTCCTTGGCACGGTTGCAGACATCCCCGTTCCATACTCTGCCGCGGCCGATCGTGGCCCACATCTCCTTGAAGAACGTCTTGGGATGCCGCCCGGAGTTGATGATGCGATGATTGCTGCCAATCAGCTCCTGCCGCGAATACTGCGAGATCTGGCAGAACTTGTCGTTGACCCGGGTGATGACCCCCTTGTGATCGGTCATCGCGACGATCGCATGCGCGTCCAGCGCGGCACGCAGCTCGCTGGTCTCGCGCACGGCCAGGTCCAGCTGCTGCTGGGCGCGGGTGCGCTCGGTGGTGTCCTGGAAGAGGGCCAGAACGCCTCTTGTCGCATTGTTGCCGTCGCGGTCGGGAACGGCGATGAAGCTGTGGTGCAGCTGTTCTCCTGCGGCCGAGACCAGGTCATAGTCCTGCTCCGTCCGTTCGCCGCCCAAGGCGCCCAGCAGGCCAGGAATGATTTTCGCCGCAACCTCCGCCGGCAAGACCTCGCTGATATGCCTTCCCTGGATGCTCTCCAATGGATGGCCCAGGCTCCGTTCGACCGTCGGGCTGGCAAAGCACAGGCGCAGGTGGTCATCGAGCTGCATCAGCCCGATGGGCATGTTGCTCACCAGTGAACGGTACTCCGCTTCCTTCCTGGCCAGACACCGGCGCGATGCCACCATTTCCTCGTAGGGCAGGCGCATCGAAGCGAGGTAGATGCCCCGGAAAACACATAGATAAGCCAGCACCTTGTAGACATGCCCCAGCAGCACGCCTGCCTCGGTCGGGGTGCTCCAGCGGATGAAGCCCAGCTCGCCGATTCCCAGGATGAAGCTGGCCTTGGCGAGGGCGGTGAACAGCGGACGCTCGGTCGTCGCCCGCGCCATCCAGGCCGCCATCAGCAGATAGCCGGCGCATAACGCCAGGCCGAGGCGGGCATTCACCGGCATGCCTCCCAGCCCTTCGATGAACAATGCCGATTGCCAATGCCTGGCCTGAGGTTCCAGCAATGCCATCAGCAGGCTCACGACGATGCCAAGCAGAAGCCACAGGCCGTGCGGGCCCCTCAGCACCAGCCCGCTGAGCAGCAACACGAAGCCGATCAACTCCGCGATGCGTCCGGACAGCCAGAAGAAGATCGCCTTGGACATGCCGTTGGGCGAGAGCAGGGACGGCATGCCGCTATAGGAAAGCGCATGCAGGAAGTCCAGCGTCGCTACTGTTGTAAACACCAGAATCAGGCTGTTGGCCAGTGGCGGTCGGTGCGTGTCGAGCGTCTGGAAGGACGCGATGACCACCAGCAGCGATACCACTATCGAGAACATCTCCAGTGCGAAGTGGAGCGCCGGCAGCGTGCTGGCGTGCGGACCGAGCAGGTCGACACGCGGTCCGTACAGGGTGACCAGCATTGGCAGCACCAGAAGCGCCCCAACGAGGGGCAGGCCCCGCCAGGATTGTGCAGCCGGAAGATTCCCGCTCCCCTGTTGTATGCCCGGCCGGGGCATCTTGCTTTGAAGTCGCATTTTCATCGGACGTTGCATGTTCATCGACGGAGGGCTCACTTCCGGATTGGGAGTGGCTGGAGTGGCACTCTCCCGAGCGGGGATCTAGAACTCCTGCCATTCGTTACTGTTGGCAGTGGTGGACGCCGACGGGGTTGGGCGTGCGCGGGATGATGCTGGCGGTTGCGGCACGGCCTTGAGTATCGGCCGTGTGGTCGGTGCCGCCTGGGCGGAGGTGGTGCGGAACATTGCTACCGCGGAGGCCAGTTCGTTGGCCTGCTCCTCCATCGAACGGGCGGCGGCGGTGGCTTCCTCCACCAGCGCGGCATTCTGCTGGGTGGCTTCGTCCATCTGCACCACGGTCTGGTTGACCTGCTCGATGCCCGCGCTCTGCTCCTGCGAAGCGGCGGAGATCTCGGCCATTATGTCGGTCACGCGCTGCACCGAGCTGACGATCTCGCCCATGGTGGAGCCGGCCTGGTGCACCAGCGCAGAGCCTTCGGACACCTTGCCGACCGAATCCCCGATCAGGTCCTTGATCTCCTTGGCAGCACCGGCCGAGCGCTGGGCGAGGGTACGCACTTCCGAGGCGACCACAGCGAAGCCGCGGCCCTGCTCGCCGGCGCGTGCGGCTTCCACTGCCGCGTTCAGGGCCAGGATGTTGGTCTGGAAGGCGATGCCGTCGATGACGCTGATGATGTCGGCGATCTTCTTCGACGAGGCTTCGATGGCCGACATGGTGGTGACCACTTTGCCGACGATGTCGCCGCCCTGGGAGGCCACGCCGTGCGCGCCCTGGGCCAGCTGGTTGGCCTGGCGGGCGTGCTCGGCGTTCTGGCGCACGGTGGAGGTCAGCTCCTCCATCGAGGCGGCGGTTTCCTCCAGGTTGGCGGCCTGCTGCTCGGTGCGGCGCGACAGGTCGTTGTTGCCGGTGGCGATTTCCGCCGCCGCGCGTTGGATGCTGGACGCCGCAGTCTGGATGCGGTCGATGATGCCGGTGAGCTGGATGACGGTGGCGTTGGTGTCGTCGCGCATGTCGGCGAACGTGCCGCGGTAGTCGCCCTCCATCTGCACGGTGAGGTCACCCTGCGAGAGCGCGCGAAGCACGCTGGAGACCTGCTCGACGCTGCTGCCGATGGCCGCCAACAGGCCATTGAGCTGCTCGGAGATCTGCAGCAGGAAGCCACTCTTGTCTTCCAGCCGGATACGGCCGGACAGGTCGCCGCGCGAGGCGGCGACGATGATGTCGCTGACTTCCTTCTCCACCTGCACCTCGAGGGTACGGTCGTCCCACTCGACCACGTAGCCGATGCGCTTGCCGTCGGCATCGGCCACCGGATTGATGATCTGCCGCATCACGTGGCCGCCGACGCTGATCTGCGCGCGGTGGGTGCCGCGCAGTTCGCCCAGCAGCTTGCGCTGGTGCGGCGGATGCTTGTGGAAGATGTCGATGTTGCTGCCGATCAGCGTCTTCATATCGAAGTTCGGCAGGTCGCGGCGCATGTCCTGTTCGGCCTTGCCCAGCATCTCCATCAGCGGACGGTTGGTGTAGATGATGTTGAGGTCGGCGTCGGCGATCATCACGCTGGTGGTGACGTCGTCCAGCGCGGTGCGGATGCGTAGATTGGCTGCGGACTGCTGTTTTATCTGCTGTATTTCATAACCCTGCCGCACCTGCATGGCCTTGATCGACCGTGCGAGGTTGCTGATCTCGCCGTCGCCGAGGATATCGATCGAGGCGGTGTAGTTGCCTTCGGAAATGGAGCGCACCGAGCTGGTGAGCGTGGTCAGCCGTCGGCTGCGTCGGTGTGTTTCCCGAATAAGCGTGTAGCCCAGCACGCCAGCGAGCAGGCCGCAGGGGAGCGCCAACCAGGTGCTCCCCTGCGCCAGGCAGAATCCAAGCATTCCCACTGCCGCCAGTGCAAGCAGCTGCATCGCGACCTGGACGTGGTTGCGCCGGAGCAGCAGGTTGAACTGACGAACAAGGCGTGGCATCCACGTGGCTTTGACCACTCTGCCGTGGGAAATGGTAAGGCCCGGTTCGCCATTCCGGATCCTGGCGTAGGCGGCTTCGGCTTCCTGGATTGCCTGTCGTGTCGCCTTCCGGCGCACTGACATGTAGCCGATCAGCCTGCCGTCTTCATAGCGCGGGGAGAAGTGCGCCTGGACCCAGTAGTGGTCGCCGTTCTTGCAGCGGTTCTTGACCATACCGACCCAGGGGCGCTCGGCTTTCAGGTCTTTCCAGAGATCCGAAAACGCCAGTTCCGGCATGTCCGGGTGACGGACGATGTTATGGGCCTTGTTCACCAGCTCTTCGGTGGTGAAACCACTGATGTCAAGGAAGTCCTGATTGATTTCCTCGATGACACCTTTGATATCCGTCTTCGAAACGATGGTGCAGCCATCGCCAAGAACGATCTCATTCCCGGTTACTGGAAGATTCCTGCGCATACGCCTATCCGCTCGATCAAGGGGAATGAAGCAGGCCCGCGAGCGCGGGCCTGTTGGTGGAGAGTGGTGTCAGAACTCCTGCCACTCTTCGGCATGTGTGGCCATCGCCGACTTCATGGGGCGCGGGGCGGGGGCCAGCTTCGGCGCCGGGGCACGGGGCGCTGCCACGGGGCGGGAGAGAGGGCGGTTGGCCGGCCGGCTATTGGCGTTGGCGCTGCCGGTTCCCGTACGGAACACCGATACCGCCTCGGCCAGCTGGGTGGCCTGTTCCTCCATCGCGCGTGCGGCGGCGGTGGCTTCCTCCACCAGTGCGGCGTTCTGCTGGGTGGCTTCGTCCATCTGCACCACGGTCTGGTTGACCTGCTCGATGCCGGCGCTCTGTTCCTGCGAGGCGGACGAGATCTCGGCCATGATGTCGGTCACGCGCTGCACCGAGCTGAC
>NZ_JBFTMV010000006.1:0-239736 GCF_056397145.1 Stenotrophomonas sp. 05N423 | reverse complement strand
GTTCAAGCGCCGCGGCTCGTCCACCGTGGTGATGGGCGCCTCGTTCCGCTCGACCGCACAGATCGAGGCGCTGGCCGGCTGCGACCGCCTGACCATCTCGCCGGACCTGCTGGAAAAGCTCGACGCCGACATGGGCGAGCTGCCGCGCAGGCTCTCGCCGCAGCCGGCCGAAGCGGTCAACGTCGCTGCGATCGATGAAGCGAAGTTCAACGCCGACATGGCCGCCGACCCGATGGCGACCGAGAAGCTGGCCAGCGGCATCGATGCCTTCGCCAGGGATCTGCACACCCTGCGGCAGAACATCGCCACTCGACTCGCCTGAGGCCCGCCATGACCCCGATGCGTACCCCGCTCCCACTCCTGCTCGCCGCCGGCCTGTGCCTGCTGGCCAGCGCCTGCGCCACGCCGGCCGCGCGCCATGCGGTTCCCGAGATCCGCCCGGGTGTCGCCCGCGGCTATCTGGAGACGGAGCAGCTGCCGGACAGCATCGCCCTGCTGCCGCCGCCGCCCGCGCCGGGTTCGGCCGCGTTCGCGCTGGACGAGCAGGTCAACCAGGCCCGTGCCCTGCGCGGCACGCCACGCTGGCAGCAGGCCATCGCCGACGCCAACCTGCAGTTTCCCGAGGCCGCGTCGATCTTCGCCTGCGCCATCGGCACCCGCATCGACGAAACCCGCACGCCGCGCCTGTACGGCCTGCTGCGCCGCACCCGCACCGACGCGGCGGTGGTCAGCGATGCCGCCAAGCACCGCTACAACCGCACGCGGCCGTTCATGGTCAACGGCGAATCCACCTGCACGCCGGACAAGGAAGCCGGGCTGGCGGAGAACGGCTCGTATCCGTCGGGCCATACCTCCATCGGCTGGGCATGGGCGCTGATCCTGGCCGAGCTGGCGCCGGACCGCAGCGACGCCATCCTTGCCCGCGGCCGCAGCTACGGCGAAAGCCGGCTGGTGTGCAACGTACACTGGCACAGCGACGTGCTGTCCGGGCGCTTCATGGGTTCGGCGGTGGTCGCGCGCCTGCATGCCGATCCGCAGTTCCGCCACGACATGGACGCCGCGCGCGCGGAACTGGCGGCAGCGCGCGCACGCAACGGCGCGCCGCCAGCCGATTGCGACGCCAGCGCGGCTGCTCTGGCCCAGCCGCTGCCGACCGCGGCCTACTGACCCGCCACAGGTTCCGTTACCGGTTGCTCTCTCCCTCCCTCCGGTATCGCCGCGACCGCGCCGTCATGGCCCGGTCGCTTTTTTTTGCGGTCGACTCGAGAGTCCCGCGTTCCGCCTGCGTATCCGCCGGCTGACGCCATGCGGGTGGGCGCGGACCCGATTCCACCCGGGTTTCCAGGCCCGATTTCCCCCGCGGCCGCTATGCGGAGTTCCGCATCGGTCGCCCGCGTTTCGTGCTATCGGCAGATACCCCGCTCTCAAGACCATGGCAGAGGCGCCATTGCGTCCTTTGCTGCCGTGGCATGCGCGACGCGTGCGCGGCCGACACACTTCGGGGAGGGGATATGAGGGTTACACGGAAACGCAGCATCATCGCCAGCGCCATCGTCACGGCGCTGCTGCCGTCGCTGGCAATGGCGCAGGAGGCAAAAAGCGACACCACCACGTCGCTGGACAAGGTGGAAGTCACCGGCTCGCGCATCAAGCGCACCGAGATCGAAGGCATCGATCCGGTGCTGGTGGTCACCGCGCAGGACCTGGAGCATCAGGGCTTCGCCAACGTCTACGACGCGCTGTCGAACCTGTCGGTGAACACCGGCATCTTCGTCGGCGAGGAAAGCACCAACAACTTCAACGCCAATGCGCAGGCGTTGAACCTGCGCGGCTTCGGCCCCGGCTACACGCTGGTGCTGCTCAACGGCCGCCGCATCCCGGTGCTGCCCAAGCCCTCCGGCGGCATCAGCGGCAACGTCACCAACCTGGCGATGATCCCGACCTCGGCGGTGGACCGCGTCGAGATCCTGACCAGCGGTGCGTCGGCCATCTACGGTTCGGACGCAGTGGCCGGCGTGGTCAACGTCATCCTCAAGGACAGGATCGAAGGCACCACCGTGTCCTGGCGCCACGGCGACACCGTGCATGGCGGCGGCCGCTCCGAGCGCGCCACGGTCACCACCGGTTTCGAGTTCGGCGACACCCGCATCAGCGCCGGGCTGGAATGGGACAAGCGCTGGCCCATCCGCGGCGACCAGCGCAGCTGGTTCGACTCGCCCGAGCGCTCGCCCGACCCCGACTACCGCGAACCGACCCAGGTGATGTCGTTCTGGGACCGCGACACCGGCTGGGACCTGCTCGACATCGGCGACCGCTGTGGCAGCCTGGGCTACAAGGCCGCGCGCCCCGGCTGGGCCGGCGAAGGCAGCGAAAAATACTGCGGCGACAACGATTTCGACAGCTACACCGTGCGCAACGGTCGCAAGCGCCTGTTCGGCTTCCTCAACCTCAGCCATCGCCTCGGCGATCATGAGCTGTACGCCACCGCGCTTTCCACCCGCTCGCGCGCCGATGCCGGCCTGTACCGCTACGGCTTCGCTGTGGACTATGAAGTGGTCGAGGACATGCAGGCGCCGGTGCCCGACGCGACGGCATGGCGGCATATCTACCGCACTTTCCGCAACTCCGAGTTCACCGGCAGCAACCAGTCGTTCAAGGAAGACAACGACGTCTTCATCGCCGGCATCCGCGGCACCGTGGGCAAGCTGGACTACAGCCTGAACTACAACTACGGCCGCTACCACTACCGCGACAGCGTGGACCGCTTCAACGACCAGGCCATGCTCTCGCTGCTGTTCGGCCAGCAGGGCCGCGACTGGTCGTTCCCCTGGTCCGGCAGCCGCTGGGTGCGGGTCGGCAAGGACCGGCTCGACGGCAACCTGCTGCCGGATGGCGACCTGGATTTCTTCGGCACGCTCACCCCGGACCAGTTCCACGACGCGATGTACACCTCGGTCGGCGACGGCCGCTCCACCTCGCAGGCATTCACCGCCGACCTGTCCGGTTCGCTGTTCGAACTGCCGGCCGGGCCGCTGGCCTTCGCCGCCGTGGCCGAAGCCAATCGCGATACCTACCGCTTCATCACCGACCAGCCCACCGTCGATGGCGAGATCTACGGCTGGAGCGGCATCCGCGGCCAAGGCAAGCGCAACCACTACGCGCTGGGCACGGAATTCTCGGTGCCGCTGCTGGCCGCCGGCTCCGGCTTTGGCCAGTGGGACGCGAAGCTGGCCGCGCGCTATGACTACTACGACGACGCTTCCGATGTCGGCGGCGCCTTCACCTGGCAGGCCGGCCTGAGCTGGCGTCCGTCGGACTGGCTGCTGGTGCGCGCTTCCCGTGCAACTTCGTTCCGCGCGCCGGACATGCACGTGATGTTCGCCGAACGCAGTTCGTCCTACACCAGCGGCGTGGACTACCTGGCCTGCGTGGAGGGCGAGAAGCTCGCGCGCGGCGCGAGCTGGCAGGGCTGCGGCGAGAAGTACGGCACCGGCTCGATCCGCCAGTACTCCGAGGGCGATCCGGCCCTGCGCGAGGAGAAGGGTTCCAGCGACACCATCGGCCTGGTCGCCCAGCTCGGCAACAACCATTCCTTCAGCCTGGACTGGTACAGCGTCGAACTGAACGACCAGGTCGGCGTCATCGGCGCCGACGCGGTGCTGCGCTACGCCGCCGAATGCGCACTGGGCTACGACATCCAGGGCGTGGACGTGGACGCCAACTCGCCCAAGTGCCAGACCATGCTGTCGCGCGTGCAGCGCGGCGGCCGCGGCGACGGCGTGCAGTCGGTCATCACCAGCCCGTTCAACACCGGCATGTACCGCCAGGACGGCGTGGACATGACCTGGAACTCCAGCCTGCCGACCGACCACTGGGGCCGTTTCTCCGCGCGCATCGGCTATACCCACATCCTCAAGACGCTCAGCCGCTACCTGCCCGAGGACGAGGTCGAGAACATCCGCGACCGGCAGTGGAACAACGAGTTCCGCACCCGCTCCAACATGACCCTGGGCTGGGACTACAAGCGCGTATCCAGTTACGTGCACATCAACCGGCTCGGCTCCTCGCCGGTACGCTGGGCCGACGGGTACGAGCGTTTCAAGCCGTGGACCACGGTGAACCTGTCGCTGGGCTACCGCGCCACCGACGCGCTCTCGTTCAACCTGGCCGTGGTCAACGTGCTGGACAAGAAGCCCTGGCGCCACGCATCGGAGAAGTGGTGGCCTTATGCGGACATCAGCAAGTACAACCCGGCCGGCGCCGAGTACTTCATGACCGTCGAATACAGGCTCTGAGCAACGACCCGGGCATGAGCCCGGTGCGACAGCCACCGTGACGCCGTATGTCGCGGTGGCTGTTTCTTTTCATGGGCACCGGTGGACGGAAACGCCGCTCCACGCCGGTTCCGCCGCCGGCACGCCTGCATGGAACCGCGCCGGCATCGCCGGCGCGGTCGCCCCGCTCAGGGCCGGATGCCACCCATCGCGTTGCCCCGCGTCGCACAAGGCTGGGCCGCTCCACGGCAACGACGCGTATCGCCGGTCATGTCGACGTTGAACGCATCGCCGTTCTCCCCGTACATCGGCGCCTGCGTTCCCTGCTGCCCATAGCGCACCTGCAGCCCGATGCTGGTGCTGCGCATCGCGTTGCGGCCCTGCTCCCGGCCCAGCAGCAGCGAGAACATCCAACCGCTGTCCAGTTGCAGGTCCATGCCCGCACCGATGGAGAGCATGTCGTCGTTGTAGCTGCGCATGGCCAGCACGTAATCGGCGTCACGCGGGCGCTGCACGTAGTTCACCGACACGTCGCCGCGGTTCTCCAGCGCACCGCGGTACTCGATGCGCCAGTGCGGGCGCCAGCTCAGCCGCTCGCCCTTGAACGCCAGGCTGCCCTCCAGCCCCACCGCCAACGCGCTGTTGCCCACCCGCTGCCGGCCATAGACCAGGTCGTAGGCCTCCAGCCCGCGCTCGCGGTAGCCGTCCAGCGTGGCGCGGTGGCCGTCGTAGCGGCCATAGCCGGTCAGGCTCAGGCCCGAGGCGCTGCGGTGTTCGTAACCGAAGGTCAGCGCCCCGAACCACTGCTCGCCCGCGCGCGTGGCATGGGCGCTGGTGTTGGCCAGTTCGCTCCAGCGGACCAGGTCGAAGTCCAGTTGGCCGTTGGCCAGCAGGCCGTCCACGAACAGGTGCTCACCCATGCGCCACAGGCCATACACCGCCAGCGAGCGCTGGTCGGCATCCACCTTGGACGGGGTGCCGTCGAAGTCCGTGCCCTGCCTGCCCCAGCTGCCGGCCAGGCCCAGCAGCACGTTCTCGCCCACCGCCCGGTCCGCGCCCAGGGTGAGGCCGCCGGTGTTGAAGTCGAAACCGCCGCCGGCGCGGCCATTGCGCCCGGTCTTGCCGAAGGTCGCCGTACCGGCCAGCCACAGGCCCCAGCCTTCCGGCAGGGTGGGCAACGCGGCCTCGGCCACGCGGCCCACCGGCATCGTCAGCCCCGGCACGCCCTGGCTGCCGGCATAGGCCAGCGCAAGGTTGACGTTGCTGGCGTTGTGCCCGCTGCGCACCTGCCGCAGGCGGTCGCGGATGTTGTCGCCCTGCACCTGGGCAAAGCGCACGCTGGCGTCGGCCTGGGCCTGGATGCCACCGCTGACCTGCGCGTCCAGCGTCGGGTCCGGACGTGGGCTGACCACCAGCGTGACCGCCACCATGCCGGTGAGGTAGTTGGGGGTCGCCGCCTGGGTCGCGGTCAGCGTGGTGCTGCCTTCGCCCACCAGGGTCACGGTGCGGCCGCTGACCGTGGCCACCGCCGGGTTGCTGCTGGCGAAGGTGAACGCACCGGGGCTGGTGCTCTGCGGCAGCGGCAGCTCGAAATCGGCCTGGCCGTACATCTTCTGCAGGTCGCCGATCCAGCTCAGGCTCGGGGCCGCCACCAGTTCGGTGGCGCTGTCCGGCTCGCCTTCGCCGGCCAGGTTGTAGGCGGCCACGGTGAACACGTAGCTCACCCCGTCAGCCAGCCCCTGCACCAGGATCGGCGAGCCGCTGCCGGTGGCCGTGACCACGCCCGGCGTGGCCGCCGCGCGCAGGCTCATCGTGCGGGCCGCCGGTGCCGCGCTGGCCTGCGGCGTGGCGGTGACCCGGTAACCGTCGATATGCGCACCACCCGTGGACACCGGCGGCGTGAACGCCACGCTGACCTGGCCCGGTGCCACCGGCGTCAGCGTCTGGATCGCCGGCACGCCCGGCGGCACCGGCTCGATCCGGAACGTGCGCGTGGCCGAGGCCGGGCGATGGGTGGCATCGCCGGCCTGCGCCACCACCAGGGTGCAGCTGCCGGCCTGCACGAAGGCCAGCTGGCCCTCGGTCGTGACCGTGCACACGTCCTGCGTCTGCGAGGCGAACGTCACCGGCAGGCCGGAGTCGGCACGCGCCGACAGCACCGGCACCTGGTCGAAGCGCCGCGGGCCGATCTCCTCGAAGATCACCGTCTGCAGTACCTGCGGCACCACCGGGGCCGACGGCGCCGACGGCGTGCTGCCGCCGCCGGCCTGGCCGGAGGCGGCCACGGTGAAGGTGTAGCTCACCCCATCGGTCAGCCCGCGCACCGTGATCGGCGAACCGGTGCCGGTGGCGGTGATGCCGCCCGGCTGCGCGGTGACCGTGTAGGTGATGGTCTCGCCGGTGGCGGGCGACGGGGTGAAGTGCACCTCCACCTCGCCCGAGCCGACCACGGTCACCTCGCCCGGCACCGGCGCGGCCGGCGCCAGCGCGGTGACGCTGAACGACTGCGTCAGCGACGCGGCCTTGTGGCTGGCATCGCCGTCCTGGTGCACCGTCACCGTACAGGTGCCGGCGCTGGCGAAGCCGAGCACGCCCGCGCTGGTGACCGCACACACCGCCGGCGTGGACGAAACAAACCGCAGCGGCAGGCCCGAGTCCACCGACGCCGCCAGCGTCGGCGTGGTGCCGAATGCCTGCGCGCCCGGGTTGGCGAAGGTGATGACCTGCGCGCCCTGCGCCACCGTCACGCTCACCCTGGCCGGAGCCGAGGTGCCACCGGGACCGGTGGCGGTCCAGGTGAAGCTGTCCGCGCCGGCGTAGCCCGCCGTCGGCGTGTAGGTCACCACGTTGCCGGTGACGCTCACCGTGCCATGCGTCGGGCCGACGGCAACCGCAAGACTGGTATGCACGCCGCTGATGGAAGCCGACAGATCAATCGCCTTGCCGCTGCTCCCGTACGGCACCGCCACGCCGCTGCGGTCCGCCGCGACCGGCGCGGCCGGGGTGGTGACGGTCAGGCTCACCGTGGCGACGTTGGACGTACCACCCACGCCCGTGGCGGTGTAAGTGAAGCTGTCCGTACCGAAGTAGCCGGTCGTCGGCGTGTAGGTCACCACGTTGCCGGCCACGCTCGTCGTGCCATGTGCCGCCGCGGTGCCGACCGCGATGCTGTGGTACATGCCGGTGATCGAATCGGAGAGATCGATCGCCATGCCGGTACTCCCGTACGGCACGGCCACGCCGGTCTTGTCCGCTGCCACCGGCTTGTCGATGAAGGTGTAGATGACGTTGCCGATGCTCGTCTGGCCGTTGACCGCGACCGTCACGGTGACCGGGCCGCTGCCGATGCCCGGCGTGGTGACCGTCAGCGAGGTCGCCGACGCCGCCGTGACCGTGCCGTTGCCGGCGCTGCCGAAGGTCACGGTATTGTTGCCCGGGGTGGTGCTGAAGCCGGTACCGCTGACCGTCACCATCTGGCTGACCGGACCGGCGTTCGGCGAGATGGCGGTGACCGTCGGGACGACGGCGAAACCGTTGCCGCTGGTCGACGGCGTGGCCGTATACCCGCTTGGCGTGAACCCGTCCAGCACAAACCCCGAAGTCGACCCCGTGACGGCCCCGCTGTAACCAAGCGTAATGGTGCAGCTGCCCGGTGGCACGACGATGTTGCCGAACTGGACGGTGCTCGAGGTCGGAGCCGACTCCGAGCCGATCGAACACGACCCGCCGGACGCACCGGCCATCCGCGTGACCAGCGACGGCGAGGTGAGCACCGCATCGAAGGCGGGGCTGCTCGATGCGTTCGGGTTGGTGAACGTGATCGTCACCTGGCCAGCCGCACCCACGCCGATCGAGCCGGGCTGGAAATCGATCGAAGCCACGATACGGTCGGCCGCACCGATGGCGATGCTCTGCTGGATCTGCGCCGCCGCGTTCCAGTTGGTATCGCCGGTCTGGTTGGCGTTGATCAGGCAGGTGCCGACGCCGGTAAAGGTCACCGCGCCACCGGAAAGCGTGCAGCCGCTGCTGCCGCCATCCAGCGAAAGGGTCGGATCCAGCCCGGAACTCGCTGTCGCGACCACGCTGTAGGATGCGCCCCCGACCTGCGCCGGGCCCGGCGGGGTCGAGGTGAAGGCGAGCGTCTGCTGACCCTTGGCGATCGTCACGTTGACGATCGCACCTGCCGCCATGACCGACGGGGCCTGGCTGTCGGACACCCTGAGCTGATAGGAGAAGCTGCCCGCGGTAGTGGGCGTGCCCGAAACCAGACCGGTCGAGGCATCGAGCGAGGTGCCCGGTGCGAACGCGCCCGCCTGCAAGGCATAGGTATAGGGCGCGATGCCGCCCGTTGCCGTATTGCTTTGGCTGTAGCTGCCACCCACGATCAGCCCCGAGGCCGCGCCGGAGCTGATCGCCAGGTTCGCCGGCGTCACCGTGAAGCTCTGCACGACATCGGTCGCGGAGCTCCAGGTGGCATCGCCGGCCTGGCTGGCGGTGATCGAACAGCTGCCCGTCTGCAACAGGGTGACCGAAGTACCGGCAACCGAGCAGACTCCCGTCGTGGTCGAGGCGAAGCCGACCGTCAGGCCCGAGGATGCCGTGGCCGACAGGGTCAGCGGCGAGGCACTGAGCGAGGCGTCGGGCAACGGGTTGAACGTGATCGCCTGGCTTCCCTGGGCCACAGTGACGCTGTAAGACTGGGGCCGGGTGTAGGGACCGCCGCTGCCCGGGCTCGAGCTGTCGGTCGCCGTGATGTCGAAGTTGAAGATGCCGGCGGCGGTCGGCGTGCCCGACAGCGTGCCGCCCGACAGGGTCAAGCCTGGCGGCAGCGTCCCGGCGGTCCGCGCGTAGCTGTAAGCCGCGGTGCCGCCACCGGCGGTGAAGGACTGCGAATAGGCGACACCGGCGGTGCCACCCGGCAACGCCCCTGCCGCCGGCGACAGGGTCAGTACCGGCCCCGCGATCGTCAGCGACAGCGCACCGGTCACCTGCGTGAAGGGTCCGGTACCGAGCGAGCTGTCGGTCACGGTGGCGGTGAAGTTGAAGGTGCCGCTTGCCCCCGGCGTGCCGCTGATCGTGCAGTCGGCATTGAGTTGCGTACCCGCCGGCAGAGCGCCGGTGGCCAACGCGGTCGAGCAGCTGTAGGGCGCCCTGCCGCCGGAAGTACTGATCTGCAGGCCCGACAGCGCGACGCCCCGTGTTCCGTTGCCGATCAATGTCGAGGACAGCACCGGGTTGCTGACCGGCACGGTGACCGTCGCCGGAGTGGAGGTACCGCCCGCATTGCTCGCAGTGAACGTGAAGCTGTCATTGCCGCGGAAGCCGATCGGTGCGGAGTACGTCACCAGCCCCGCCGCGTTGATCGACACCGAGCCCCCCTGCGCGGTGGTGGCCGAACCGACGGCATGGCTGGTCGGGGCATTGGTGGCATGGCCGGCAACGCTGAACGTCGCGCCGGTGGCGTTGTAGACGACCGGCGGTGCCGTGAACGCACTGGAGACCGGCGGCGCAACATAGGTGTACTGATCGCTCGCGCTGGTGGCGCTGGTGCCACCGGGCGTGGTGACGGTGACATCATAGGTGCCCGCGGCGTTCGCCGGCGATGTGGCCGTGATCTGGGTGTTGCTGTTGATGGAATAGGTGGCGTTGGTGGTGCCGAACTTCACCGCACCCGTCGGATTGGCCGCGCTGAAGCCGGTGCCAGTGATGATCACCGTGGTACCGCCTGCCGTCGGCCCGGCGTTGGGTGAAACGCTGGTGAGCGTGGGCATCTGTGTCACGGTGTGCGTCGGGCCGCCGATGTACCCGCCGCTCAGAGGGTTGCTGGCGGCATCGGCAATGCCGGTGCCGCTGTTTTTTACATCCAGCTTCAAGGTGCCATTGCCGGTAATGCTGTTGACGGTGACGGTATACATGGCGCCACTGCCGCTTACCGTAACCACGCCGGTCGCGTCGCCGGTCTTCGTCAGAGTGAAATCACCGGCGTCAACGCCCGTCACCGGCTCGCTGAAGGTCACGGTGAAACTCACCGAGGTGGCGCCGGCCGCCGGGGTGCCGACCAGCACAACGCTGGCGACCGTGGGCGGGGTGGTGTCCGGCAGCGGCGCATTGTTGGTGACTGACTTATTGGCAAAACTGGCAGCCGGTTCGCCGCTCTCGTAATCGGAGACGGTCCCGCCGGCATAGTCCAAGGTCACCGTGGCGCCCCCCACGATAGCCTGGGGGAGATACAGGATCACTGTCCGGCCAACGGCCCGAGTTGCCGACGAGACTGAATACCCAGCGCTACTCCCATTCACCTTGACGGTGAACTCGATGCCAGAAGCGCTGTAATTGAAATCCTGCGACCACGTCACGAAGATCCTCATGCCATCGTTGGAAGTTTCGGCACTCACAAACGTGGGCGCCGCCGCCTGGGCCGGCGCGGCCAGCGCCAGCAGCAGGCACCCGACAGACCACAGGCCCAGCAGGAAGCGGAACGAGCGGGTCTTGAGGCGGGAAATGAGCGTCATGGCGAGGTTTCCATTCGGAGGCGATGGCACCAGCGCTTGCGGGGCAAGGCTGGGCGATTCAACGGTGTACGAGGTGGCAAGTGACATGGCGGCCCTTCAGCAACGCGGGGAGATGAACCGCCCGGGTTGGCCCCGGCTGCCGGTTTCATGAAAAAAACGGAGCCCGCGCCTTGCAGGGAATTGCCCCGCAAGGCAATGCACAGGCGTAGAGGCGGTGCGGGGCCAACGGGCCGGGCGTGACGCGGCAGGCATTGCCGGCGTGGGCGCACGGGCCGCGCCGCAGAGGGCATGCCTTTCCCCCTCCGGGCCACCTTCCGGCACCCCATTCCTGTCGCTCATACGCCCCCGTCAGCCCTGCATGAAGGGAGGGCCGCATGCAGCGCCCCGCCCGTGAAATGAACCCTTCGATACCCCTACCGTTGAAAGCGGCCAGATCCAATCACGCAGATTTGCATCGGGCCGATTTCCGCCAACCGCCCCTACCCGAGGCCGTGGTGGTCCCGCCGGTTCACGGGTTGTACGGCGTTATCGGCTGGCCCGGCATGGCCTTGAGCCACGCGGCCGTCAGGGGCGGAAACGCCAAGGGCCGCCCCCTGCGGGGCGGCCCTTGGCTCAACACCGGCATCGCGGTGGCCTGCCCGTATCAGGGTGCGGCGCGGGTATTCCAGTCCGGCGTCGGCCGCTTCAGCAGGTGGCGCACGAAGAAGTCGAACTTGCGGCGCTGGATGTAGTCGACCGGCTCCTGCGAGCGGCCCACGCCGTGGCCGGTGCCGGGCACGGTGAGCAGGTCGAAGTCCTTGCCGGCGCGGATCAGCGCGTCGGCCACCTGGTAGGTCGAGGCCGGGTCGACGTTCTCGTCCTGCTCGCCGACGATCAGCAGCAGCCGGCCGCGCAGCCGGTGCGCGTTGTCCACCCCGGAGGCGCGCGCGTAGCTGCCGTCCACCGGCCAGCCCATCCACTGCTCGTTCCAGCTGAGCTTGTCCATGCGGTTGTCGTAGCAACCGTTGTAGGCCACCGCCACGGTGTAGAACTCCGGGTGGAACTCCAGCGCGTTGAGCGCGTTCTGGCCTCCAGCCGAGGCGCCGTAGACGCCCACGCCGCCGCTGATGTCGTAGGAGGGATCGCGCGCGGCCATCGCCCGGTGCCAGGCGATGCGGTCGGGGAAGCCGGCATCGCCCAGGTTCTTCCAGGCCACATCGTGGAAGGCCTTGGAGCGGTTCATCGTGCCCATGCCGTCGATCTGCACGACAATGAAGCCCAGGTCGGCCAGCGCCTGCGCGCCGATCAGGCGCTCGTTGCTGGACTGCGAATCGAACGGCCAGAACTTCTTCTGCACGTGCGAATCGTGCGGGCCGGCGTAGATGCTTTCGATCACCGGGTACCGGCGCGACGGATCGTAGTGCGTGGGCCGCACCACCAGCCCCCAGATCGGCGTCTTTCCGTCACGGCCGGGAGCGCTGAAGGTCTCCGGGGCGCGGTAGCCGGCGGCGAACAGCGCGCTGGCGTCGCCGTGTTCGAGCGTGTCCAGCAGGCGGCCGTCGCGCGCATCGCGCAGTTCGGTGACGTTGGGTTGGTCCAGCCGCGACCAGGTATCGACGTAGTGCGCCATGTCCGGCGCCAGGCTCAGTTCGTGCCAGCCTTCGCCCGGGGTCATGTGGACCAGGTTGCCGCCGTCGAAGTCGACGCGGTAGAAGTGCTGCAGGTACGGGTCGCCCGGCTCGCGGCCGTTGGCGGCGAACCAGATCTGGCCACGCTGTTCGTCCACCTTGACGATCTGCCGCACCACCCACGGCCCGCGGGTGAGCTGGCGCAGGCCGCCGCTGCGGCCGTCCACCATGTACAGGTGGTTCCAGCCGTCGCGCTCGGACATCCACACGATCCGCCCGCCACGCCCGCCCACGTCATGGAAATCGGCGCGTTGCCACCAGCTGTTGACGAAGGTGTCGCTGCGCTCTTCCACCACGCTGCGCGCCGCGCCGGTGTGCGCGTCCACCTCGATCAGCCGTACCCGCTGGAAGCCACGTTCGGTGTAGCGGAACGCCAGCGTGCGGCCATGGGCGCGGAACTGCGGCGCGCTGATTTCGTAGGGGTTGGCGAACAGCGCGGTCGGCACGTCGATGCGACGGCCGCTGGCGACCTCGAAGATCACCGGGCGGTCGATGTCGACCGCATCGCCGGGCTTGGGATACAGCTGGGTGCGCACGCGCGGCTGCACCTGGTCGCGCGGCGAGGTTTCCACCCGCGTTACCCGGCGCGCGTCGCCCGGCTTCACCCGCAGCACCATGAAACGGCTGGAATCCGGCGACCAGACGATGCTTTCCGGGTCGTAGAAATCGGTGTCGGCGCCATCGCGCGCCAACGCTTTGCTGGTGCCGTCGGCCAGGGTGCGCAGCAGCACGCTGCCGTCGCGCACGAAGGCTTCCATGCGGCCGTCCGGCGAACGCTGCGGCGTGTCGTCGGCCGCCACCGAAAGATCGCGCACCACGCCCCAGCCGCGCGGCCGCGGCGACGGGCCGGGGGCGCTCCAGCGCGCGCAGCGGTATTCGCCGCCCAGTTCGCAGCGCACCCAGCCGTTGTCCATCCAGGCGCGCAGCGCCTTGCCGTCCTTGTCGATTTCGTAGTCGGAGAACGGCAGCCGCCGGCCGTCCACGCCACGGCCTAGCAGCGGCGCCAGCGCCGTGGCCAGCCGCGCCTGGTCGAAGGCGGGCTCTGCCTGCGCCTGCCCCACCTGGCGCACCACGAACTCGAAACCGCCCGGCGCGGTGCGACGGTAGCGGTAGCGTTCGCCGTCGATCCAGGTCGCCGGGCCGGCCAGCCCCTTGGTCAGGTACATCCACTGCTCACGCAACTGCAGCGAGCGCGCGAACGCCGCTTCATCCGGCACCGGCGGCGCCGTATCCTGCGCGAAGGCCGGCAGGCTGGCGCAGGCCAGTGCGAGCAGCCAGCCACGAAGGTGGCGATGGACGGTCCTGGATCGAGGCATGCGGTCGTTCTCCCCTTGCGCGTGGTCAGGCGAATGGCTGGTCGATGGCGACGGACGGTGGGGTGAACCACTGCGCGCCGTCGGCGGTGACATGGAAATGGTCTTCCAGGCGCACGCCGAAGCGGCCCGGCACCACGATCATCGGTTCGTTGCTGCAGCACATGCCCGGCGCCAGCGGCAGGCGGTTGCCGCGCACCAGGTACGGCGCCTCGTGGATCGCCAGCCCGCAGCCGTGGCCGGTGCGGTGCGGCAGGCCGGGCAGGCGGTAGTCCGGCCCGAGCCCGGCCGCTTCCAGCACGTCGCGCGCAGCCTGGTCCACCGCTTCGCAGGTCACGCCGGGGCGCACCGCGTCGAACGCGGCCTGCTGCGCGGCGCGCTCCAGGTTCCAGATGCGCTGCTGCTCGGGATCGGCTTCGCCGAAGATCCAGGTACGGGTGACGTCGGAGTTGTAGCCCTGAACGCTGCAGCCGGTGTCGATCAGCACCAGTTCGCCGCGGCGCAGGTGCTGCACGCCGGGAATGCCGTGCGGGAATGCGGTGGCATGGCCGAACTGCACGATGCAGAAGGTCGAACCGCCATCGGCGCCGAGCGCGCGGTGGGCCTCGTCGATGAAGCGCACGATCTCGTCGGTGCCGATGCCCTCGCGGGCGATGCCGGCGGCCAGCCGCTGCACCTGCAGGGTCATGTCGCAGGCCTGCTGCATCAGCGCCAGCTCGGCGGGCGACTTGCACATGCGGCAGCCGTCGATGATCGCCGTGGCCGAGGTGATGGCGGCCGCACCGAGATGCGCGGCCAGGCCCACCTGCACGCGATACGGCGCTTCCGGGTCCAGCGCCAGCGTGCGCGCGCCGCGTTCGGCCATGGCCTGGGCCACCAATGCATGCGGGTCCTCGTGTTCTTCCCACAGGCGCTTGCCGGCGGGGATGCGCAGCACCGCGTCCAGCGAGCCTTCCTCGAACACCGGGCAGACCACCAGCGGCTCGCCTTCCAGCGTGAGCAGCATCGCCACCAGCCGCTCGCTGCCGCCCCACGGCACGCCCGCGAACCAGCGCAGCGAAGTGCCGGCGGTGACCAGCAGCGCGTCCACGCCCTGCGCGCGCATCAGGCCGCGCGCGCGTTCCAGCCGTTGCGCGTGTTCGGCATCGCCGATGGGTGCGGCGCGGTGCGGCCACGGCGCCAACTGCGCGCGCGCCTGTTCCAGGGTGAGGTGTCCGATCTGCGTGTTCATGGGGTGGCTCCGATATCCGCGGTGGTGCAATGCTGGTCGATCCAGCGCGGCAGGCCACCCGGGTTGCGGTCACGCAGTTCGGGCGGCAGCAGCGCATCGGGCACATTGTCGTACGCCTGCAGCGCGGTGAAGCGCAGGATCGACGCCGGCAGGCCGACCGCGGTGAAACCGGGCTGGGTCGATGCCGGGAACGGACCACCGTGCTGCTGCGCCGGGCTGACCAGCACGCCGGTGGGCATGCGATTGGCGATCAGGCGACCCACGCGCGGGCGCAGTGCGGCGGCGAGCGGCTGCCACGCGGCATCGTCGCTGCCATCGGCGGCGCGGTACAGCGTGCCGGTGAGCTGGCCCTCCAGCACCGAGGCGATCGCCCGCATCTGGGCGGCGTCGGCCGCGCGCACCAGCAGGCTGCAGGGGCCGAAAGCCTCGGCCTGGAAGCGCCGCGGAGCGGCGAGGAAGTCCTCCGCCCCCACCGTCAGCAGGGTCGGCGCGTGGCGGTAGCCCGCATCGCCGGCACCGCCGCCACAGAGCAGTTGCGCGCCGGCCTCGCGCAGCGCCGTGATCGCATGCCGCAGCGATGCCAGCACACCCTGCGACAGCAGCAGCAACGGAGCGGCCGCGGCGAAGCGCGCCTGCACGTCGGCGACGAAGGCATCGCCGGCCGCGCCTTCCGGCACGATCACCAGCCCCGGGTTGGTACAGAACTGGCCGCTGCCGAGCAGGCACGAGCCGCTGAACTCCTCGGCCAGTGCCGGCCCGCGCTCGGCCAGCGCACCGGGCAGCAGGAACACCGGGTTGAGGCTGGACAGCTCGCCGAAGAAGGGAGTGCCGGCAGCGTCGGCGGCCTGCTTCAAGGCCAGGCCCGCCGCGCGGCTGCCGGTGAAGGCGACCGCGCCCAGCCGCGCATCGCCGGCCAGGGCCAGGCCCAGCGCCGGCTCGACGTCGTACAGCAGCTGCACCGAGGCCGGCGGCAGGCCGGCGGCCTCGGCGGCGCGCTGCGCGTGGCCGGCAAGGCGCTGGCTGGTGGCCGGATGCGCGGGATGCGCCTTGGCGATCACCGGATTGCGCGCGGCGATGGCGGCGGCGAAGTCGCCGCCGGACACGGCATTGAAGGCGAACGGAAAGTTGTTCGGCCCGAACACCAGCACCGGCTTGCCCAGTGGCGCGTGGTGCGAGCGCAGGCCGGCGGCGGTGTCGATCACCGGCTGCGTCCAACTGCGGCCGCGCGCGGCGGCGGCGGTCTGGCGCAGCTGGTTGCAGGTGCGCGGCAGTTCGTTGCCGCGCAGCCGCGGCGAGGCCGGCAGCGCGGTTTCCGCCTGCGCCAGCTGCACCAGCGTGTCGGCGTCGGCTTCCAGCGCGTCCGCATAGGCGTCGAGGAAGGCGGCGATGCGTTCCGGGTCGGTGGCGGCCAGCCGCGGTGCGGCGGCGCTGGCGGCAGCCAGCGCCTGTTCCACGTCGGTCGCGCCGCTGCGCGGGAACGCCGGCCCGATGGCGTCGCCGCTGGCCGGATCGAACGCACGGAAGGTCTCCGTGCCGTCCTGAGCGGCCTGCCAGCGGCCGGCGATGAGCAGGGGCGCGACCGTGTCCACGTCAGCGCTTCCGGGTAGCGATGGCGTGGTCGATCAGCGCCAGCGCCTGTTCGCGCTCGGCACCCTCCACCACCAATCGCGGCCCGCGCACGCGCTCGCTGCCCAGGCCGGCGCGCTCCTGCATCAGCTTGATCAGCTGCACGAACTTGGGAACCGTATCCATGCGCAGCAGCGGCAGCGACCATTCGTACAGGTCGCGCGCGGCCGCGTAACCGCCTGTGCGCGCCTGCTCGAACAGCTGCACCGCCTCTTCCGGGAAGGCGTTGACGGTGCCGGCGATCCAGCCTTCGGCGCCCATCGCGATGCCTTCGACGATCAGGTCGTCGACGCCGACCAGCAGCACCAGGCGGTCGCCGATCAGCTCGCGGATCGCGGCCAGGCGGCGCACGTCGCCGGAGGATTCCTTGACCGCCTGTACGTGCGGGAATTCCGCCGCGAACTGCGCGATCTGCGCCGGGGTGAAGTCGGTGCGGTAGGCGATGGGGTTGTTGTAGAGCAGCGCCGGCAGGTCGGTGGCGGCGAGGATGGCGCGGATGTAGGCGCCCATCTCGTGCGCATCGCTGGAATACACGTACGGCGGCAGCACCATCACGCCGCCGGCGCCGGCGGCCTTGACCGCCTGCACCAGCGCCACGCCCTCGGCGGTGGACAGCGCGGCGATGCCCGCCACCACCGGCACGCGCCCTTCCACGGCCGCGACCAGGGTGCGCACGATGGCGATCTTCTCGTCGAAGGTGAGCGTGGCGCTCTCGCCCAGCGAGCCCAGCGGCACGATGCCACTGCAGCCGGCGGCGAGCATGCGTCTGGCGTGTTCGGCCAGGAAGACGTGGTCGACCTCGCCGCTGGCGGTGAAGGGCGTGGTGATGGCCGGCAGCACGCCGCGCCAGAAACCTGCATTGCTCATCTGTCTATACCTTGTTCGGGTTCGTCGGAAGGAACATCGGCCAGTGCGGCCAGCGCGACCGGAGTCAGCGGCGGCCGTACGGCGGTGGGGGAGAGGGACGGCGAGGCCAGCCGCAGTTCGCGCAGCGCGGCGCCGCAGACACGGCCCTGGCAGGCGCCCATGCCGCAGCGCGTGACCAGCCGCAGCTGGCGCGGGTCGACGTGCGCATGCACCGCGGACATCGGCACGTCCTCGCAGCGGCAGGCCAGGGTGTCGGGCATGGCCAGCGCGCGGGCGCGCGTGCCGGGTGCGAAATGCTCGTGCAGCAGGACGGCATAGGCGCGCTCGCGGTCGCGGCGGGTGCGCAGTGCTTCGCCACCGCGTTCGTCGCCGAGCGCGAAACAGGCCGCCATCGCACCCTCGACACGCGCACAGTCGCGTCCGCCGATACCGAGCGCCTCGCCGGCGGCATGGATGTCGGGATCGCTGCTGCGCAGGCGCGCATCGGCGCGCACCACCGGATGCACGGCGGCGGCATCCAGTTCGCAGCCCAGCAGGCGCGCCAGTTCGACGTTCGGCACCAGTCCCCAGCCAACCGCAAGCTGGTCGCATTCGATCCACTCGCGGCCGTTGCCGCGGTCCACTTCGACCGCGCGCAACACATCCTCGCCCTGTGTCGCCAGCACCACGCTGCCGGCATGCCACGGGATGCCGGCGAGACGGGCACGCAGTTCCACCGCCTGCGTCAGCCGCGCCGGCCAGCGCCACAGCCGGCGCGCGAAAGCGTGCAGCACATCCCTGCCCACCTGTTCGTGGATGCCGAGCACCCGCGCGCCATGACGGCGCAGCGTCGCCGCCGCCGCCAGCAGCAGCGGACCAGTGCCGGCCACGACCACGCGCTTGCCGGCCACCGGCCAGCCCTGTTTGGCCAGCGCCTGCAGGCCGCCGGCACCGGTCACGCCCGGCAGGGTCCAGCCGGGGAACGGCAGCATCAGTTCGCGCGCGCCGGTGGCGATCACCAGCTTGCGCCAGTGCAGCGCCACCGCGCCGTCGGCATGGTTGGCGACCACGGCGTGGTCGTCGGCCAGAACCACTTCATGACCGGCCAGCCATTCGATGCCGGCCGAGCCGAGACCCTCGATCTGCGCGCGCGCCGCCGCCGGCGCGCCGAACCGCAGGTCGTGCCGCCATACCTGGCCGCCGGCGCGCGGTTGCGCGTCCACCAGCCCGACCTTCGCCCCGCGCCGGGCCGCGGCATGCGCGGCGGCCAGGCCGGCCGGCCCCGCGCCCACCACCAGCAGGTCGAAACGCCGCTGCTTCATGACTGCGTCTCCACGCGCATGCCCGCGCGCGCCAGCACCATGCAGGCGCGCAGCTGCGCCACGCCGTCGATGCTGACCCGGCATTCGAAGCACACGCCCATGCCGCACAGCGGCGCCCGCGGCTGGCCGCTGGCCGAACGGCGGAAGACCGGTCCGCGGCGCGCGACCGCGGCGGCCACGCTCGCGCCATCGGGTACTTCCACCTGCACGCCATCGACGCTCAGCTCGATGTTGTTCATGCCTCACCCCGCATCACGCGTTCCGGCAGGTAGGGCGTCAGCGGCAGGGCCGGCGTGCGCCCGAGCAGGGCGTCGATCACCAGCCGCGCGCTGCCCGGCGCGGCGGTGATCCCCAGGCCCTCGTGACCGGCGGCCACCCATACGTCGCGGCGGCCCGGCACCGGGCCGAGATACGGCAGGCCATCGGCGGTGGCCGGGCGGAAGCCGCACCAGCTGCGCAGCGCGCGCACCTCGCGCAGCGCCGGCACGAAGGCGGTGGCCCGCTGCAGCATGCGCCGCAGCAAGGGCAACGAGATGTCCGTACCGGTAGCGTCGTATTCGCGCGAGGAACCGATCAGCAACTGGCCATTGGGCCGCGGCTGCACGTTGAACGACACGCTGGCCGCGTCCGCACCGTGTGCGGCGGCGGCGTAGCCCATTTCGATCAGCTGGTGGCGCAGCAGCGGCGGATGGCGCTCGGTGATCACCAGTTGTCCCTTGCGCGCGCGCATCGGCAGTTCCGGCAGCAGCTCCGGCAGGGCCACGCCCGTGGCCACCAGCACCGGTCCGTGCAGCACGCGGCCATCGGCCAGGCGCATGCCGCCATCGACCAGGCATTCGGCGCGCGTGCCGGCGAACAGCTGCGCGCCGGCGCCACGTGCCTCTTCGATCAGGCGCCAGGCCACGCGCGGCGGATACACCACCGCGTCGTCCGCCACGCGCATGCCGCCCTTCATGCCGGCGGCAAGCGCAGGCTCCAGCGCATACAGGCCGCTCGCATCGACCGCCTCGGCGCGCACGCCCATCGCCGCCAGCGCTTCGACGCGCGCACCGACGCCCTCCAGCTCCGCTTCCTCGCGCGCCACCCACAGCGTGCCGCAGCGCTGGTGCTCGCTCTCCGGCCACGATGCCCAGCGCTGCCACAGCCCCAGCGAGTACACGCACAGCGCCAGTTCGTGCGGGTCGCCATCCATCGCCACCAGGTGGCCCATCGCCGCGGCGCTGGCGCCACCGCCGATCGCGCCGCTTTCGACCACCGCCACGCGCAGGCCGGCGGCGACCGCGGCCTCGGCGCAGGCAGCGCCGACGATGCCGGCACCGATGACGATCAGGTCATGACGGCTGTGCCCGCTCACGATGCCTGGCTGCCGATGCCCCAGGCGAACGGATCGGCGTCGTCGATCAGCAGGGTCGCGCGGGCGGTGATCCAGGCCTGGCCCACGATCCGCGGCAGGATGCCGCGTTCGCCGTGGCGATACGAAGCCTCGAACGCGCTGCCGAGGATGCCCTGCTGCATCCAGTTCACGCCTTCGGCCAGTTTGCCGTCGGCGGCCAGGCAGGCCAGCTTGGCGCTGGTGCCGGTGCCGCAGGGCGAACGGTCGTAGGCCAGACCCGGGCACAGCACGAAGTTGCGCGCGATGCCGCTGCCGTCCGGTGCGCTCGCATTGACCTCGATATGGTCGATGGCACCGTCGGCACCCGCGATGCCGTCGCGCTCCAGCGCCAGGCGGATCGCCTCGGTATAGGCGGTCAGCTCGCGCTGGTTGGCCAGGGTCAGCGCGCAGGGCGCCTGCGCGGTGATGAAGAACCAGTTGCCACCCCAGGCCACGTCGCCATGCACCACGCCGTGGCCGGGCACGTCGACTGCGACATCGTGCAGGTGGCGCCAGCTTTCGACGTTGTCCACCGCCACGCGGCCATCGTCGAACAGTTCCACGCCCACCGTGCCCACCGGCGTCTCGATGCGGTGCCGGCCCGGCTGGATGCGGCCCAGTTCGGCCAGGGTGCGCACCACGCCGATGGTGCCATGGCCACACATGCCCAGGCAGCCGACATTGTTGAAGAAGATCACCCCGGTGCAGGCGGACCGGTCTTCGGCCGGCAGCAGCAGCGCGCCCACCATCGTGTCCGAGCCGCGCGGCTCGCAGGCCAGCGCCGCGCGCCAATGGTCGAAATCCCGCACCAGGCGATCGCGGCGCTGCTGCAGGCTGCCGCCGCCGAGGTCGGGAAAGCCGCCGAGCACGACCCGGGTGGGTTCGCCGGCGGTATGCGAATCGATGATGTCTATCCGGTGCATGCAGACATGCTCCCACCGCCGCCGCAGGGCCGAATAGCAGCGCTTTCGGCACCCTCATGCGGAATTCGGCACAACCCCGGAAACGCTGCGACACGGCCCCGGAGCATGCGCTAGCATCGGCCGCACGCCACGCCGACGACCGCCAACGCGAAGACGACGCCCATGGACGCACAGCATTCCTCAAGCGAAGTGCAGCATCTGTTCGATGCGCTGCCGGATACCGTGTTCTTCGTGAAGGACCGCGAGGGGCGCTACACGCACTGCAACCTCACCCTGGTGCAGCGGCTGGGCCGCAAGAAGCGCGGTGACGTCATCGGCCGCTCGCCGCTGGAAGTGTTTCCGCCGCCGCTGGGCAACCGCTACCTGCTGCAGGACCGGCAGGTGCTGGCCGGCGACCCCATCGCCGACCGCCTGGAAGTGCACCTGTATCCGAACCGCCGCCCCGGCTGGTGCCTGACCGTCAAGCGCCCGCTGTTCCGCGATGGCGAGATCAGCGGGCTGATGGGTGTCTCGCGCGACCTCGGCAAGCCCAACAGCCGCCACTCGGCCTTCGCCCAGCTCGACCGGGTGGTGGCGCACATGCAGGAACACTTCGAATCCAACCTGCGCGCGCCGCAGCTGGCGGAGCTGGCCGGCATGTCGCTGGCGCAGCTGGAGCGGCACTTCCGCCACGTGTTCCAGCTCACCCCGCAGCAGTACCTGATCAAGCTGCGCATCGAGATGGCCATGCGCCTGCTGCGCGAGGCCGGCAGCATCGCCGGCATCGGCCAGCGCTGCGGCTTCAGCGACCAGAGCGCGTTCGCGCGCCAGTTCAAGGCCACCGTCGGCATGACCCCCAGCGAGTACCGCAACCTGGAAGACGTGTTCGACGGCGGCGAGCCGGCCGACGCGGCCGAGCCGGTGCGCCGGCCCGGCTGAAGCGGGAAACCGGGGTTTCCGCTCAGGGCACGAACAGGTAGTAGTCGTGCGCGGCGCGTGCCAGCTGGGCGATGGCCGCATCGCGCGCTTCGGTCGAGGCGCGCGACTTGATGAACACCGCGGTCACGACATGGCCGCGCCCGTTCGGCAGTTCGATCACGCCGACGTCGTTGATCACGTCGCCGACCGTGCCGGTCTTGTGCGCCACCGGCGTGCCGCTGGGCAGCATGCCGCGCAGGCGCGCGTTGCCGGTGCGGGTATCGAGCATGATCTGCTGCAGCACGCGGGTCGATTCCGATGACAGGAGCTCGCCCTTCCAGGTGCGCTGCAGCAACTGCGCCATGGCGCGGGCGCTGCTGGTGTCGCGCGGGTCGGCGTTCCAGGCGTCCATGTTCGTGCGCCGCTGCGCCTCGCTGCGTTCGCTTCGGGACAGCTCGCCATAGGCGGCCGGCCCCAGCGGCTGCGCATGCGAGGCGCTGTTGCCGTAGTAGTTGGCCAGCAGTTCCCAGATGTAGCGGTCCACGCGCAGGCCGTCGACGCCGAGCGCGCGCATGCGCTGCTGCACCGCCTCGGGGCCGCCGCCGGTGCGGATCAGGATGTCGGTGGCGTTGTTGTCGCTGACCGTGATCATCATGTGCAGCAGGTCGCGGATGGTGATGGCCGAACCGGCGCTCAGATGGGTATCCATCGGGCCGCCCATGTCCGGGTAGATGTCGTCCGGCCCCAGCAGCACCTGCTGCTGCAGGCCCAGCTTGCCCTCGTCCACCAGCTTGAGGATGTGCACCGCCACCGGCACCTTCATGGTGCTGGCCATCGGCAACGGCCGGTCGGCGTTGACGTAGACCGCGCGGCCGCTTTCCAGGTGCACCAGCGCCGCACCGACGTCGCCCGGCAGCTGCGCCGCCAAACGCTCGGCCTCGGCCTGCAATGCGGCCGCCTGCGCTTGCGCCGGCCGCGCGTGAGCCAGCAGCGGCGTGGCGCACAGGCTGCCCAGCAGCACGGCCGAGGCCAGCACGGAGGCCCGCAGGCGGGGAGGCAGGGAACGACGGACGGCAACGGTCATGGAAGATCCTCTTGCAACGGAACGGATGCGAAGGTGCGAGCGGCATGGTAACGGCATGGCCGTTCCGCGCGACAACCCCGGAAACGACGAAGGCCGCCCGGCGCCGGGCGGCCTCCGCGTACTTCCTGTCAGGCCGCGGTCAGTGCTCGGCGGCCCTGCTTGCGCCGATGCCGGTCTCGGCACGTACCTGCTGCGCCGGGTAGGCCGCACGCTCGGCCTTGGCGCGTGCGCTGTTGTCCAGCACCGAGAACAGCCAGATGCCGACAAAGGCGATGGTCACCGAGAACAGCGCCGGGCTGGTGTACGGGAACGGCGCGCTGCCGGCCGGGTTGCCCAGCGTGTCCACCCATACCGACGGCGACAGCAGGGTCAGCACCAGCGACGAGGCCAGGCCGAGGAAGCCGCCGATCACCGCGCCGCGGGTGGTGCAGTTCTTCCACAGCAGCGACAGGATCAGCACCGGGAAGTTGGCCGAGGCGGCGATGGCGAAGGCCAGCGACACCATGAAGGCCACGTTCTGCTTCTCGAAGGCGATACCCAGCAGCACCGCGATCACGCCCAGCACCACGGTGGTGATGCGCGAGACGCGCAGCTCCGAACCCGCCGGCGGATTGCCCTTCTTGATCATCGTCGCGTACAGGTCGTGCGACACCGCCGAGGCGCCGGACAGGGTCAGGCCGGCGACCACCGCCAGGATGGTGGCGAAGGCGACCGCCGAGATGAAGCCCATGAACAGGTTGCCGCCCACCGCCTTGCCGACCAGCACTGCGGCCATGTTCGGCCCGCCCTGGATGGTGCCGGTGACCGGGTCCGCGTACTCGGGGTTGGTCAGCACCAGGGCGATGGCGCCGAAGCCGATGATGAAGATCAGGATGTAGAAGTAGCCGATCCAGGTGGTGGCCCAGAACACCGACTTGCGCGCCTGTTTGGCGTCGGGAACGGTGAAGAAGCGCATCAGGATGTGCGGCAGGCCAGCGGTGCCGAACATCAGCGCCATGCCGAAGGAGATCGCCGAGATCGGGTCCTTGACGAAGCCGCCCGGCCCCATGATCGACAGGCCCGCGCTGGCCGCCTCCTCCGCGTTCTTTCCGCCGTTGGCGGCGATCTGGGTCTTGACCCGGACCGCTTCGGAGAACAGCGCCTCGAAGCTGAAGTTGAAATGCCACATCACCATCAGCGCCATGAAGGTCACGCCGCACAGCAGCAGGCAGGCCTTGATGATCTGCACCCAGGTGGTGGCGGTCATGCCGCCGAACAGCACGTAGACCATCATCAGCACGCCGACCAGCACCACCGCGATCCAGTAGTCCAGGCCGAACAGCAGCTTGATCAGCGCACCGGCGCCGACCATCTGCGCGATCAGGTAGAACAGCACCACCACCAGCGTGCCGGAGGCGGCGAACAGGCGGATAGGCTTCTGCGCGAAGCGGTAGCCAGCCACGTCGGCGAAGGTGAAACGGCCGAGGTTGCGCAGGCGTTCGGCCATCAGGAAGGTCAGGATCGGCCAGCCGACCAGGAAGCCGATGGCGTAGATCAGGCCGTCGTAGCCGTTGGCCATCACCGCCGCGGTGATGCCCAGGAACGAGGCCGCCGACATGTAGTCGCCGGCGATCGCCAGGCCGTTCTGGAAGCCGGTAATGCCGCCGCCGGCGGTGTAGAAGTCCGATGCCGAGCGGGTGCGCGCGGCCGCCCATTTGGTGATGCCCAGGGTAGCGAGCACGAATGCGGCGAACATGATGATCGCCGTCCAGTTGGTGGGCTGGCGCACGGTCTGGCCGATGTCGCCGCCGGCCGCCAGGGCCGCGCCGCTGGCGGCCAGCAGGGCGATGAACGCGCCGGAGCGCAGGAACGGACGGGTCATTGCGCGTCCTCCACGATCTGCTGGGTCAGCTGGTCGAATTCCTTGTTGGCGCGACGCACGTAGAAGCCGGTGATCAGGATGGTGAACACCATCAGCCCCAGCGCGATCGGGATGCCGATGGTGGTGATGCGGCCCTCGCCCAGCGGGGTGGCGAGGAACGCCTTGTCGAAAGCGATCAGGCCGATGTAGCCGTAATAGGCCAGCAGCATCAGGACGGTCAGGATCCAGCCCAGCCGGTTGCGCGACTGTCGCAGCCGCTGGTACGCCGGGTGGGAAGCGATCCGCTCAACACGGGGATCGATGGAAGCATTCATCGGGATTCTCCAGATTTCGGGAATACGGACGCGGGCGCGCGGTGCACGCCGGTGCGGGCATGAGTGCTCCCCGTGGGGGCAGGGAGATGGTGCGTACTGCCTTTGCCGCGATGGCACCGGCGCCGTCGCGACGCCGATGCCGGATGCTCAGAAGCTGTACTTGGTGGTGAACTGCACGCGGCTGATGTCGCCCTTGCGGCCGTCCTCGATCTCGCGCACGCCGTACATCAGCTCGGCGCCGATATCGACCTTGGGCATCGGCGTGTAGAACACGTTGCCGCGGATCGACTGCACGCTCTTTGTCACCAGCGGACCGGTGATCGAGGCGTCGTTGTCGTAATCGCTGCGCGCGTAGATCAGGTTGGTGCGCAGCTTCGGGGTGAAGGCATGGCGCCAGCCGACGTAGCCGGCGATCACGCCGGTCGGGTCGAGCTCGTCGCGCACCGCGTCCCAGGCGCTGTCGCCGGTGATGCCCAGGCCGATGTAGCGGGCGATGCCCTGGCCGCCGGTGAGCTGGTAGTGCAGCGCATCGCTGTCGCCCATCACCCACTTGCCGCCCAGGGTCAGCCCGCCGCCGGTGGCGGTGGCGTGCGCGCCGGTGGACTGGTTGTCCACCTTCAGCTGGCGCAGCAGGCCGGCCACGCCGAAGGTGCCCCAGTCTCCCTTCCAGCCGTAGCGCACGGTCAGGTCGGGCAGCGCGCCGCGGTCGGAGCTGGTGGCGCCGACCAGGGTGGTTTCCGGATTCTCCAGCGAGGCGCTGAAGCCGCCTTTCGTGTAGCGCACCTGCGCCTGGCGCACGAAGATCACGCCGTCGGTCGGGCCGACGAAGTCCACCGCCTCGGGAATGGAGGCCGCGTCCATGAAGTTGGACCAGGTCTGGCCGGCCAGCCAGTTGTTCCAGTACATGTAGGCGTGGCGCAGGGTGACGCCATAGGTGTTGGTGGCGGTCTGGTTGCCCAGCGCGTTGCCGAAGAAGTCCATCTCCACCATCGCGCCGGCCTTGTCGCCGTTCTCGGCCACGTGGTCCACGCCCAGGTTGAAGCGCGAGAACTTGGCGTGGGCGTTGTAGTCCACGCTCGAGGCCTTGCCCGAGCCGCCGGCACCGTGCACCGGGGTCTGTCCCGGCAGGTACAGCGCGCGGCCGGTGGCGTCGTCGGCGAGCTGGCCATCGCCGGTGCGGGTGGCGAGGAAGTCGGCCTTGATGAAGCCGCCGAACTTGAAGGTGGTGCCCGGCGCGGCGCCCGGGGTGATGCTGGTCACCTGGATCGGCTGCTTGCCGGCCGGCACCGCCGGCGCGGCCGGCGCGGCGGCTGCCGCTGCCTGCACGGCGCGCACCTGCTGCACCTCGCCCTGCGCCTGCGCGATGGCGCCCTGCTGTTGCTGCTGGGTGGACAGCAGCAGCTGCACCTGCCGCTCCAGTTCGGCGACGCGCGCTTCCAGCGCCTTCTCCTTCGCGGTGCCGGCAAAGGCCATGCCCGGCGCCAGCAGCGCCACGAACAGCGCGGCGGCAAGAGGCCGGCGCACCATCGCTCCCGTCGCGGGGAACGGATTGCCCGCTCGTTTCAACACGTGTCTGTTCATCAGGTCTGCCTCTCTCCGGCTGGCGTTGACGGCCGCGTCGGTCGCACGGTCAGCGGCAGGGTGCGCGGCCTTCGCCGCGGGCGGCTATTCGCCATTAGTCGAAAGCGGCGGGGTATTCGACCATCGTCTAACACCGGGGGCAGCGCGCGACTGGGGCGATGCGGCACACTTGGGAAGTCCCGGCCGCGTCGCAGGATGCGGCTCCTCCATTGGTTACAAATGCAAAGGTGAGGGTGTTGCCATGGCTGATCTCTATCCCGTCGATCCCGCGTTCGCCGCCAGGGCGCGGATCGACAAGACCACGTACCAGCAGCTGTACCGCGAATCGGTGGAGAACCCCGACGCGTTCTGGGGCAAGGCCGCCGAGCGCCTGGACTGGTACGTCAAGCCGACCCGGGTAAAGAACGTCAGCTACCAGCTGGACGACTTCCGCATCAAGTGGTTCGAGGACGGCGAGCTCAACGTCAGCGTGAACTGCCTGGACCGCCAGCTGGCCACCCGCGGCGACAAGACCGCGCTGCTGTTCGAGCCGGACAGCCCCGACGCCCCCGCGCAGAAGGTCACCTACCGCGAACTGCACGAGCGCGTGTGCAAGCTCGGCAACGCGCTGCGCAACCTCGGCGTAAAGAAGGGCGACCGCGTCACCATCTACCTGCCGATGATCGTCGACGCCGCGGTGGCGATGCTGGCCTGCGCGCGCATCGGCGCGATCCACTCGGTGGTGTTCGGCGGCTTCGCCGCCAACTCCATCGCCGACCGCGTCGGCGACTGCGGCAGCAAGCTGATCATCACCGCCGACGAGGGCCTGCGCGGTGGCAAGAAGGTGCCGCTGAAGGCCAACGTCGACGCCGCGCTCAAGCTGCCCGGCACCAACACCGTGGAAACCGTGCTGGTGGTACGCCATACCGGCTCGCCGGTGGACATGCAGGCCCCGCGCGACCGCTGGTTCCACGACGTGGTCGATTCGCAGCCGGCGCAGTGCGAGCCGGAGCGCATGAACGCCGAGGATCCGCTGTTCATCCTCTATACCTCCGGTTCCACCGGCAAACCCAAGGGCGTGCTGCACACCAGCGCCGGCTACCTGCTGTTCTCGGCCTACACGCATGAAGCGGTGTTCGACCTGCGCGAGGACGACGTCTACTGGTGCACCGCCGACGTGGGCTGGGTCACCGGCCACAGCTACATCGTCTATGGCCCGCTGGCCAACGGTGCCACTTCGGTGATGTTCGAGGGCGTGCCGAATTACCCGAACGTCTCGCGCTTCTGGGAGGTGATCGACAAGCACCAGGTCACGATCTTCTACACCGCGCCCACCGCGATCCGCGCACTGATGCGCGAGGGCGAGGAGCCGGTCAAGCGCACCTCGCGCAGGAGCCTGCGCCTGCTCGGCAGCGTCGGCGAACCGATCAACCCCGAAGCCTGGCGCTGGTACCACGACGTGGTCGGCGATGCGCGCTGCCCGGTCGTGGACACCTGGTGGCAGACCGAGACCGGCGGCATCCTGATATCGCCGCTGCCCGGCGCCATCGACCTCAAGCCCGGCTCGGCCACGCTGCCGTTCTTCGGCGTGCAGCCGGCGCTGGTCAGCGCCGAAGGCGAGATCCTCCAGGGCGCGGCCGAAGGCAACCTGGTGATGTGCGACTCGTGGCCGGGGCAGATGCGCACCGTCTACGGCGACCACCAGCGCTTCATCGACACCTATTTCCGCACCTATCCGGGCTACTACTTCAGCGGCGACGGCTGCCGCCGCGACGAGGACGGCTATTACTGGATCACCGGCCGCGTCGACGACGTGATCAACGTCTCCGGCCACCGCATCGGCACGGCGGAAGTGGAGAGCGCGCTGGTGCTGCATCCGAAGGTGGCCGAGGCCGCGGTCGTCGGCTTCCCGCATGACATCAAGGGCCAGGGCATCTACGCCTACGTCACCCTCGTGGCCGAGGAACAGCCCAGCGACGAACTGCAGAAGGAACTGATCGCCTGGGTGCGCAAGGTCATCGGCCCCACCGCCACCCCCGACCACCTGCAGTGGGCGCCGGGCCTGCCCAAGACCCGCTCGGGCAAGATCATGCGCCGCATCCTGCGCAAGATCGCCGAGAACGCGCCGGACCAGCTCGGCGACACCTCGACCCTGGCCGATCCGTCGGTGGTGGCCTCGCTGGTGGAAGAACGCAAGGTGCGGTGACGCCGGGAACGAGTGGAGAGGAACGAGAGAATGCGGCATGACCGCGCTCGTTTGCCTCTCCACTCGGGCTCCAGCCCGGCCTTGCTTCCACTCGTTCCCCTCCACTGGTTTCCTTGCCCCATGCCTACCCTCCTGATCGCCGACGACCACCCGCTGTTCCGCGAAGCGCTGCGCGGGGCGGTGCAGCGGGTGATTCCCGGCGTGCAGCTGCTGGAGGCCGACAGCGTCGAGGCGCTGTACGCGCTGGCCGAGCAGCATCCCGACGCCGACCTGGTGCTGATGGACCTGAACATGCCCGGCGCGCAGGGCTTCAACGCGCTGGTGCACCTGCGCTCGCTGCATCCGCAGCTGCCCATCGTGGTGGTGTCCGCGCGCGAGGAGCCGACGGTGATGCGGCGCGCGCTCGACCATGGCGCGTTCGGCTTCATTCCCAAGTCGGCCGATTCGGACACCATCGGCCACGCGCTGGGCACCATCCTCGATGGCGAGCGCTGGGCGCCGGCCGAGGCCCACAACGTGCCGCCCACCGACCACGAGGAACGCGAGGTCGGCCAGCGCCTGCGCGAGCTGACCCCGCAGCAGTTCCGCGTGCTGCAGATGCTCGGCGCCGGCCGCCTCAACAAGCAGATCGCCTACGACCTGAACGTATCCGAGGCCACCATCAAGGCGCATGTCACCGCGATCCTGCGCAAGCTCGGCGTCACCAACCGCACCCAGGCGGTGCTGATGGCCGGCAAGCTGGCCATCGACGACGACAGCATCGTGCTGCCGCCGGAAGAGGACTGAGCCGCGCCGGTCCGCCCCATGCGGAGCGCCGGAGCGCCGCTCCGCAAGCGGGAACGGGATTCAGGCCGCGTGCGATTGCCGCGGCGTGTCGTTGCCGCCCAGCACGAACGTCTCCGCCGTCGCCGCCAGTTCCTGCGCCTGTTCGCGCATCGCCATCGCCGCCTGCGAGGACGCATGGGCGACATTGCCGCTCTGTCGCGTTCCCTCGCCGATACGCCGCAGCAGCCGCTCGACGTCGTCCACCGCGCTGACCTGGCGCGCCGAGGCCGCGTCGATGCGCGCCATCGCCGTCACCACCTGCTGCACGCGCCCGCCGATGTCCTGCATCGCCTCGCCGCTGCTGTCGACCAGGCGCGCACCGGCCTCGACCTGCTGCAGCGAGGCGTCCACCAGCGCGCGGATCTGCTGCGAGGCCTCGGCCGAACGCTGCGCCAGCTGGCGCACCTCGCCGGCGACCACCGCGAAACCGCGGCCATGGCTGCCGGCGCGCGCCGCTTCCACCGCCGCGTTGAGCGCCAGCAGGTTGGTCTGGAACGACAGGCTGTCCACCGTGGCGACGATCTCGCGGATATGGCGCGAGGACGCGCGCAGCCGCTCCATGCCGGTCACCGCGGCCGTGGTGGCCTCGCGCCCGCGCTCGGCGGCGACACTGGCGGCCTCGGAGATTTCCGCGCTCTCGCGCGCACTGCCGGCGTTTTCGCGGGCCTCGCCGGCCACCGAACGGACGCGCTCCAATGCGTCGTGCACATCGTCCACCTGCTGCTGGACCTGGCCGGACAGGTCGCGGGTACCGCTGGCCATGTCGTCCACCGCCGCCTGCACGCTGCCGGCCGACTGCTGGATTCTGGACACGATGGCGCCGACCTGGCGCATCGCCACCTCCAGCCCCTGCCGCAGCCGCGCGTAGATGCCGTTGCCGTCGCCGCGCATGCGCGCGCTCAGGTCGCCGCGGGCGAAGTGGCCGATGACGCGGGTGGCGTCGCCGACCTGCGACTGCACGCTGTCCAGCAGCGCGTTGATGCGCCCGGCCAGCTCGCGCACGAAGCCCTGCTTGTCGGCCAGTTCGATGCGCCCTTCCAGGTCGCCCGCGGCGGCAGCGGCCACCACCGCGGCTACCTCATGTGCAATCACCCGTTCCAGGCGGCGGTCCTGCCATTCCATCACCAGGCCAAGCACCCGCTCCTGCTCCAGCACCGGGCTGGCGCGCAGCAGGAAACCGGTATTGCCCAGTTCCACTTCGGCATCGACCGTATGGCCACGCTCGGCCTCGGCCAGCACCGCGGCCACGTCGGCGCCGAGCGCGGCCGCGTCCACGCCGGTGCCTATCGGCGTCCCGACGCCAGCCTGCGCGAAGGTCTGCAGCAGGGCGTCGTTGGCGTAGACCACGCGGCCTTCGGCATCGGTCACCAGCACCGCGGCGCGGGCCACGTCCAATGCCTGGCGCACGCGCTGGTTGGCCAGCGCGGCAACGCGCTCGGCGGCGATGCGCTCGCGCAGGCTGGCCTGCATCTGCATCAGCGCGGTGGCGAGGCGGCCAATCTCGTCGTCGCGGTTGCGTACCACCAGGGTGCCGTCGAGATGGTCGTCGGCGATGGCGCGGGCGAACGCGGCGGCATCGGCCAGCGGCCGGTCGATGGCGCGCAGCAGCAGCACCAGCAGCGTGACCAGCAACAGGCCGACGAGGAGCACGGTGGCGGCGAAGGTCGCGTTCATCCAGGTCCGTGCGGACGCCTGCCCGGCGCGCTGTTCCTGCAACGCGCTGCGCTGGTCACGCTGCAGTTGCTGGATCACCGGATCCACCTGCGCGGCATGGTCGTCCAGCGCCTGGGTCTCGCTGTCCACGCCGAAGCGCGCCGCTGCATAGGACAGGAACGCGCCCTGGTAGCGCTGCATCGCTTCGCGCACCTGCGCGCGCACGCTCTCGGGCATGCGCGCGCGCTGCAGCAGCAGTTCGAACGGCATCGCCTGCGCACTCAACTCATCGGCGTATTTCTGTTCGCGGCGCAGGATGAAGTCCTTCTCGTGGCGGCGCATGCTCAGCATCGACACCTGCAGCTCCGGCTCGCGGTAGTCGCCGATCAGGTTCTCCACCGTGTGCACCGCTTCGCGCAGCTCGCCCTGCATGCCGCTGTCGGCATCATGGCCAAGCTCGCCGATGCGCTCGTCCAGCAACTGCGCCGATTCGAGGTAGGAGCGCAGCGTTGCCGTCAGCTCCGCCGGCCAGGGGGCGGCGCCCGGCGCCGGCGCCAGCGCCAATGCCTCGTCCAGCTGCCCGCGCGCCTTGCCGAAGGCCTGCCCGGCGGCGGTCGAGAACGACATGGCATACTCGGCCTGCGCGCGCCGCGTCTCGGCGAAAGCGCGGGCCAGGTTCTCCAGCCGCGCCGCTTCCTGCTGGTAGCGTTGCAGGCGCTGGTCGGCGGCACGCATGCCGGCGCTGAGCCAGGCATAGGCCGAGCCGATGACGACCAGGCCGACGATCAGGGCCAACAGGCTCAGCCGCAGCTTCTGGGCGATTCCAAGCGGGAACTTCATTGCATGACTCCGGGCGTGGGGACGCCTCTGGATCGGCCGGACCTGCCGGTTCTTTAGCGCTTTCCGCGCATGGGCATGCGCCGGCTGCCGGTGCGGCGCACATGAAGCCAGCCGGCGATGACAGGGGCATGTCAGCGCGGCGCCTGCGTGCCTACGGCGCCGTGCTAGAATCCGCGCTCCCTTGGGGAGTAGCCTGCTTCCAGCATCTGGAAGCGCACGCGTCAACACACTCGACCATTGCGTCGTGGCGCGTGCGACCGGTTCCACGGTTGGCGAGACCAACGGCATGCCGCGCAACGTCAGGTTGGGCGCGCCGTATGCCGTCCGTCTCCGCCCGACCAGGAAAACCCGATGTCCCCTCTCTCCATCCTTCTCGTCGGCTTCGCCATGTCCACCGACGCCTTCGCCGCCGCGATCGGCAAGGGCGCGGCGATGCGCCGTCCGCGCCTGCCCGACGCACTGCGCGCCGGCCTGATCTTCGGCGCGATCGAGGCCATCACCCCGCTGCTGGGCTGGCTGCTGGGCCGCGCCACGTCGCAGTACGTGGAAGCCTTCGACCACTGGATCGCCTTCGTGCTGCTCGGCGCGCTGGGCGTGCACATGATCGTGGCCGGCCTGCGCCCGGATACGGACGAGGAAACCCAGGACGCCGACGACAACCGCCACCACCGTTTCTGGACGCTGGCCGCCACCGGACTGGCCACCAGCATCGACGCGGCGGCGGTCGGCGTGAGCCTGGCCTTCCTGGACGTGCACATCGGCGTGGTCGCGCTGGTCATCGGCCTGTGCACCCTGGTCATGGTCACCCTGGGCATCATGCTCGGCCGCGTGCTCGGCGCCCTGGTCGGCAAGCGCGCGGAGATCGTCGGCGGCGTGATCCTGATCGTCATCGGCGCCAGCATCCTGTACGAACACCTGCACGGCGCGGCGTGAGGCCCCCTGTAGGAGCGCACTTCAGTGCGCGACGAGGCTCTACCGGGAAAGCCCCCGTCGCGCACTGAAGTGCGCTCCTACATGCGCCGTTCCTGCAAGGCATTGGCCCATCGGCACGGGCAATCACCCCCCGCATCTACGGAACGCGACGTGGACGGCAATCGCCGGCGCAACCGGCTTCCCGCAGGCTCTTATCGCCAGGCGGTGAGGAAGGCGCGCAGCGAGGCCGGTTTCACCGGCTTGGTCAACACCCGGTAGCCGCGCTCGCGCGCCAGCCGCTTCAGTTCGTCGCGGCCATCGGCGGTGAGCAGCGCGCCGGGCAGCGGGCGGCCCGCTGCCTCGCGCAGCGCGACCAGCGCATCGAGGCCGTCCATGCGGTCGTGCAGGTGGTAGTCCACCAGCATCACGTCCGGTCGTTCGGCGATCTTCTCCAGCGCCATGTCCACCGTGCTGGCAGCGATCACCCGCACCTTCCAGCGGCCGAGCAGCGCGCGCATGCCGTCGAGGATTTCCTGGTCGTTGTCCACGCACAGCACGCGCAGGCCGGCCAGCGCCTCGTCGCCGCCGAACGCCGGCGTGGCGCGCGGCGGCGGCGCCACCGCCGGTGTCGGTACGCGCGGCAGGGTGATGGAGAACATGCTGCCGCGGCCGGGCTGGCTGCGCGCGTCCAGGCCGTGGCCGAGCAGGCGCGAGATGCGCTGGCAGATCGACAGGCCCAGGCCCAGGCCCTGCTCGCCCCAGTCGAACGGCTGCTGGTAGCGGTGGAATTCCTTGAAGATCTGCTGCATGTGGTGTTCGGGGATGCCGGGGCCGGTATCCCATACCTGCAGTTCGACCTGCCCGCCGCGCACGCGCAGCGCCAGCACGATGCGCCCGCTGCGGGTGTAGCGCAGCGCGTTGGCCATGAAGTTCTGCAGCACGCGGCGCAGCAGGCGGCGATCGCTGCGCACCCACGCCTGGCGCGCGAACACATGCAGGCGCAGGCCGCGCCCGGCCGCCACCGGCGTGTACTGCGCGGCCAGTTCGCGTACCAGTAGCGCGGCGTCGAAGTCGGTGACGGTCGGGCGCAGGCCGCCGGCGTCCAGCCGCGACACGTCGAGCAGGCCGTCGAGCAGTTCCTCGGCAGCGCGCAGCGAGGCGTCCACGCGCTCGGCCAGGTGCCGCTGTTCGTCGCCTTCCTGCAGGCCATCGCGCAGCGCCGAGGCGAACAGGCGCGCGGCGTTGAGCGGCTGCAGCACGTCGTGGCTGATCGCGGCCAGGAAGCGGGTCTTGGACTGCTGCGCCGCCTCGGCCGCCTGCGAGCGCTCGGCCACGCGCTGCTCCAGGGTCTCGTTGGCTTCCAGCAGCGCCTGCTCGGCGCGCTTGAAGTCGGTGATGTCGTTGTAGCTGGTGACATAACCGCCGCCTGGCAGCGCCTGGCCGCGCAGCTCGATCACCTTGCCGTCGGCGCCGGTGCGCTCGAACACGTGCGGCGTGCCCGCGCGCATGTGGCCGATGCGGCGGTTGATCTGCACCTCGATGTCGCCCTCGCCCAGTTCGCCGCGCTCGGCGTTGTAGCGGATCAGGTCGGCGACCGGGCGGCCGACGTAGAGCATGCCGTCGGGATAACCGAACATCTGCTGGTAGCGGCGGTTCCACGCGGTCAGGCGCATGTCCGGATCGACCACGCTGACCCCGGCACTGATGTTTTCCAGCGTGGTGGAGAGGATCTCGCGGTTGAAGCGCAGCTCCTGCCCCGCTTCGTCCAGCACCGCCACCACTTCGCCCAGGTCCATGCCCGAGCCGCGCAGCAGGCTGGTCAGCAGCAGGCGTGCCGACGCGGCGCCGATCGAGGCGGCCAGCAGGCGCTCGGTGAACTGCACCCAGGCGCGGTCGGCGGCGGCGGCGGGCTGCAGTTCGCGCTGCAGCGCCTGCGCCTGCTCGGCGAACGCGCGCCGCGCGCGCAGGTCGCCGACCACACGCGTGGCCAGCGCCAGCAGGTCGCGCACCTTGACGTGCGCCGGCCAGTCGCCTGCCACCGCCGGGCGCCGCGCATACGGCTCCAGGAACGGTGCCACGCGCAGCCGCTCGGCCACGCCCGGGCGCCAGCGCATCGACACCAGCAGCATGGTCGCGGCGTTGAGCAGCAGCGACCAAAACGTGCCATGGGTGAGCGGATCCCAGCCGCGCAGGCCGAACAGCTGTTCGGGCCGCAGCCAGCCGATGCCGAACGGCCCGTGCTCGACCAGCGCCACGTCCAGCCAGCCGCCATGGCTGAGCGCCGGCAGCAGCAGCGTGTATATCCACACGCCGAAGCCCACCGCCATGCCGGCGCCGACACCGCGGCGGCTGGCGCCGCGCCAGTACAGGCCGCCGATCAGCCCGGGCGCGAACTGCGCCACCGCGGCGAAGGCCATCAGCCCGTAGGTGGCGAGCATGGTGTCGTTGTTGCTGCCGCGGTAGTAGCCATAGGCCACCAGCGCCAGCAGCAGGATCGCAAGGCGGCGGATCCACAGCACGCGCGAGGCGACATCGGCCGCTTCGCGGTGGTCGCCACTGCGGCGCAGCAGCAGGGGCATGACCAGGTCGTTGCTGATCATCGTCGCCAGCGCGATCGAGGACACGATCACCATGCCGGTCGCGGCGGAGAAACCGCCGACGTAGGCGACCAGCGCCAGCGCGGTATTGCCGCCGCTCATCGGCAGCGCCAGCACCAGCGCGTCGTCGGCCACGCGGCCGCTGCCGAGCAGCGCGTTGCCGGCCACCGCGATGGGCACGATCATCAGCGAGATCAGCACCAGGTAGCCGCCGAACAGCCAGCGCGCGCGGCGCACGTCGCCGACATCGCCGCATTCAACCACCGCCACGTGGAACTGGCGCGGCAGGCAGATCAACGCCAGGAAGCTGAGCAGGGTCTGCGAGACGAAGCCCACCGGCGGCGTGCCCTCGAACAGCGTGCGCGCCGACGCCACCACCGCGGTGCCGCGGTCGGACAGCCATACATAGGCGAACACACCCACCGCCACCATCGCCAGCAGCTTGATCATCGATTCCAGCGCGATGGCCAGCATCATGCCGTGGTGGTGCTCGGTGGCATCCACCTGGCGGGTGCCGAACAGGGTGGCGAACAGCGCCATCAGCAGCGCCACGTACAGCGCCGGATCGGTCAGCACGCCACCGCCGCCGCTGTCGCCGGTGAGCACCTGCAGGCTCATCGCCACCGCCTTGTACTGCAGCGCCAGGTACGGCACCACGCCGATCAGCGCGATCAGTGCCACCAGCGCGGCCAGTCGCCGCGAGCGACCGTAGCGGGAGGAAATGAAGTCGGCGATGGAGACGACGTTCTCGCTGCGCGCGATCAGCGCCAGCCGTTCGATGATGCGCCAACCGAACAACAGCAGCAGCAGCGGCCCCAGGTAGATCGGCAGGTAGCCGATGCCGTAGCGCACCGCGGTGCCGACCGCGCCGTAGAACGTCCACGACGAGCAGTACACCGCCAGCGCCAGGCTATAGACCACCGGCCGCAGCCAGGGCCGGTCCGGATACATCGGCCGATGGTCGCCCCACCACGCCACGCCGAACAGCAGCGCGGCATAGCCGAGCGAGACCAGCAGCAGGATCCAGCTTGAGACCAAGGACGAGTTTCCGGACGGACCGTGCCGCAGTGTAGCCGCTGCCGTCGCGACGGCAGCGCGTGTGGATCAGTACGGTATCGTCACGCCGACTTCCGGCTGGCGCGGCGCTTCGGGCAACGGCCGCGCCGGCAGCCACAGGTGGAAGCAGGTGCCGGCGCCGGGGGCGCTGTCCACGACGATCCGGCCGTCGGCGGCCTTGATCAGATTGGCCGCCACCGCCAGGCCCAGGCCGGTGCCCTGACCGCTGGGCTTGGTGGTGAAGAACGGCTCCAGGCAGCGCTGACGTACTTCTTCACTCATGCCGTGGCCGCTGTCGCTCACCTCCACGCGCAGTTCGTTGCCCGGCTCCAGGCAGGACAGCGCGAGGCGGAAGGTACCGCCGTCGGGCATGGCCTGCTGCGCATTGGCCGCCAGGCTCAGCAGCACCAGTTCCAGCTGCGCCGGATCGAAGTGGATCTGGCAGCGCACACCGCCGGTATCCAGCACGAACGCCACGCGCGCGTCGAACAGCTGGCGCAGCATCGGCTCCATCGCCGCGATGGCCCGCGCCGCATCCAGCAGCTGCGGCCGCGCCACGTCCTGGCGGCTGAAGTCCAGCAGGCGGCGGGTGACCGCGCCCGCACGCCGCGCCGCCGATTCCACGCCCTGCAGGGCCGCCTTCAGCTCGACCGGATCGTCGCTGCGACGGCCCTTGCCGGCATAGCCCATGATCAGCGCCAGCAGATGGTTGAAGTCGTGCGCGACGCCGCTGGCCAGGCGGCCGACGTTCTCGATCTTCAGTGCGTGCACCAGCTGCTCGCGCGAGCGTTCCTTCTCGTGCATCTCCAGCTGCAGTTCGTCGCGTTTGCGCGCCAGGTCGGTGCCGCGCCGCTGCGCGATGCGCAGGTTGTCGCGCAGCGAGGACAGCGACTGGTCCAGCACGAAAGCCGCCATCGTCGTGCCGAACGCGGCCAGTGCCAGGTCGCGCAGCGCCAGTTCCACGCGCACGGGCAGGTAGAAGCCGGCCGCCGCATCCAGCCACGCCCCCAGCGCCAGCAACCCGCCCAGCCAGCCCGTCGCCAGCCACAGCGCGCGTCGGCCCAGCAGCGCGCCAGCCAGCAGCACCGGCAACAGCTGCAGCAGCTGCCCCTGCATCTGCGCGCGCAGGCCCCAGTAGCCGTAGGCCACCGAGGTCAGCACCAGGTTGAGCAGCACGAACACCACGACGGACAGGTACAACTGCCGCCGGCGCAGCAGTTCCAGCGACGCCAGGCAGGTCAGCATGCCGCACACGGTCAGCGCCTGTCCCAACAGGCCGGCGGAGGGCGGACTCCACAGCAGGGTCAGCAGCTGGTAGCCGGCCACTGCCAGCAGCAGGCGCAGCAGCATCGCCACGGCGCGTGCCTCGGTGGCATCGACCACGGGCGGCATCCACCGGCGGACGGCGGCAGGCGCGCCCTGCAGCGGCTCGGCCGCATCCTCGGGCCGGGAAGGTCGGGAAGACATCGGGCTGGATCCCCCGCGCGGCGGGTTGCCGCGCGATACATGGAAGGTCGCCGCTATATTACGGACCATCCGTTGTCGAGGCGCCCACGCGGTAGTGTGGACCCGGGCATTCCCCGCCGCTGGAAAGACATGCACCTGTTCCACATTCCCCGATGCCTGCCCCTGTGCCTGCTGCTGGTACTGGGCATGGCAGGTCCCGCGCAGGCAACCGAGGGCGATGTACGCCTGATGGAAGAAGTGGCGCGCTGCCTGCCACTGGTCTACGACGCGCCCCGCGATGCCCTCATTCTGGCCGATCGCCTGCTGGCCCTGCCGGCGCTGCCGCTGGCGGTGAAGATAGACGCGGTCAGCTGCCGCACCGTCGCCCTGCACCAGCTCGGCCGCAACGAGGAAAGCAGGCAGGCGATCACGCAGCTGCTGGCGCTGCTGCGGACACCCGGGCTGCCGCTCGCCGAGTACGCGCCGGTGCAGCGGCGAACCGCCTTCCTGCTGCTGCGCAATGGGCGGACCGACGAGGGCATGCAGATCCTCGAATCCCTGCAGGAACGCGACATCGCCGAGGGCGATATCGGCGGCCAGATCTTCGCGCTGGGCCATATCGCGCTGGTCCATGCCGAACAGCTGGACGACCCGGAAGGGGCGCTGCACTACCAGCGGCAGGCGCTGGCCCTGGCCCGCCACCTGCCACGCCCGCCGCGGCCACAGGACGTGACGCTCAACTACAACCATGGCTACACCCTGCTGCAGGTCGAGCGCTACGCCGAAGCCAGCGAGGCATTCGACCGCGCCGAGGACATCGCCAGGCGCCTGTCCGGCCAGGAAGTACTGCTGCACCGCATCCGCAGCGACCGCGCCGAAATACTGCGCGCCCGCGGTCATCTGGAAGCCGCCAAGGCCGAGCTCCTTGCCGTGCTGCAGTGGCAGGAACGCAACAACCCGTTGAGCCGGGTCACTACCCTGCAGCATCTGGCGCGCATCGCCCTGCAGCAGGGCGCGCCGGAACAGGCACGGGGCCTGGCCGAGCAGGCGCTGGCGGTAGCCGAGGCCGGCAGGTTCCCGTCGGGCCAGCGCGACAGGCTGGAACTGCTGGCCGAGATCAGCCTGGCCCTGGGCGATAAGGAGAAAGCGCAGGACTACCAGCGCCAGGCACGCCAGTCCGGACAGTCGAGGATGTCGACGGAGAGCCTCGCCCGTCTCGCCCGGATGCAGGCCAGGGCCGCGCAGGCGCTGGCGCCTGAGCGCGTCAACGCGTTGCAGGAAGCCAACCGTGACCGCCTGCTGCGCGACATCGCGCTCGCCACCGCGGGGCTGCTGCTGGTGGGCGTGGCCGGTCTGTACCTGCGCACGCGCCGGCACCAGCGGCTCCTGGCCGGTGGCAGGCCGATCCACGAGCGCCCGGACGACTGATGCGTGCCGCCGGTATCGCGTACAACGCCGCCGGCGCGGTGCGTCGTACGGCATGAAGGGAGTGCGGCTATATTACCGGCCATCCGTTGCCGGACGTTCCCGCGCCGCCGCCGCCTCCCGGACGGACTCTCCTTCGCCAGGAAACACCTGAGGCCATGCCTTTTCCGCTTCGTGTCGTTCGATTCCGCTGCCTGCTGCCCTGTGCGGCGCTGGCAACCGTCCTGGCCGGTCCCGCCCACGCCCAGGCTGCCGATGCCGACGCACGCCTGATGGACCAGGTGATGCGCTGCCATACGACGGTGCACGGCGATCCGCGCGACGCCCTGGCGATGGCCGGAAAACTGCTGGCCATGCCGGCACTGCCGTCGGTGGTCGAGATCGGTGCGGAAGGTTGCCGCGGCTTCGCCCGGCAGCTGCTGGGCCAGGGCGATGGCAGCCTGGAATCGGCGGCGAGGCTGCAGGAGCTGCTGAAGACGCCGGGACTGCCGGCGATCGAGCGCAACCGCGCACTGCAGATGGCCGCGACCCTCCTGCAACGGAACGGCCACACCCAGGAAGGCCTGCAACTGCTCGAATCGATGCTCGAACGCGGCATCGCCGAAGGCGACGTGGGCAGCCAGATCACCGCGTTGACCGGCATCGCCCTGATCCGCGCCGAGCAGATGGACGACCCCGAAGGCGCGCTGCACTACCAGCAGCAGGCGATCACGCTGTCCGACCACCTGCGCCGGCCGCCGCTGCCGCAGGACGTGATGCTCCATTACAACTACGGTTACACGCTGCTGCAGCTGAAGCGCTATGACGAAGCGGAACGGGCCTTCGCCCGCACCGAATCCATCGCCAACCGCCTGTCCAACCAGGACGTGATGCTGTATCGCATCCGCGGCCACCGCGCCGAGGTGCAGCACGCTACCGGCCGGCTGGACGCGGCCAAGGCGCAGTTCCTCGAGATCCTGCCCTGGCAGGAGCACAACGATCCGCTGGGGCAGATCGTCACCCTGCAGCGGCTGGCACGGATCAACCTGGAGCAGCAGCAGCCCGAAGAGGCGCGCCGCCTCGGCGAGCTTGCCCTGGCGGTGGCCGAGCCCGGCCGGTTCCCGGAAGGCATCCGCGACAGCCTCGACCTGCTGGCGGAGATCAGCATGGCGCTGGGCGATCCCACGCAGGCGCGCGATTACCTGCGCCAGGCCCGGCAGATCGACCAGGCGCGGATGAAGGGCGACAGCCTCAACCGCCTGGCCAGGCTGCAGGCCAGGGCCGAACAGGCGCTGGAGCCGATCCGCTTCAACGCCACCCAGGAGGCCAGCCGCGACCGCCTGCTGCGCAACGCCGCGCTGGCCGCGGCGGCGATCCTGCTGCTGGGCGGCGGCGCTCTGTACCTGCGCATGCGCCGCCAGCAGCTGCGCCTGCGCGAACTCGGCACCACCGACGCGCTCACCGGGCTGCCGAACCGGCGCGAGGCCGAACGCCTGCTCGATGCGGCCATGTCAGTGTCCGCCCGCGAGGAGCGCCACGCGGTGCTGCTGCTGGAAATCGACGGCTTCAAGGCGCTCAACGACCAGCACGGCCACGCCGCGGGCGACGTGCTGCTGCGCGCGGTGGCCGGGGAACTGGTGCGCAACAGCGACCAGCACGACCATGTCGCGCGCTGGGGCGGCGCCACCTTCGTAGTGATCCGCGCCAATACCTCGCAGGCCGCCGCGTTCGCGCTGGCCGGGCACCTGTGCCGCTGCATCGAGCGGCTGCAGGTGGATGTCGCGCCGGGCCAGTGCCTCACGCCCAGCCTCTCGGCAGGCGTGGCGCCGCATCCGTTGTTTCCGGGTACCCCCGCGCGCCATGCCGATACCCTGCGCGTGACCAGCCGCGCCCTGCAGGTGGCACGGCGCAGCGGCCTGGGCACCTGGGCCGGGCTGTGGGGTCTGGCCGAAGGCCGCAACGTGGATGTCTACAGCGTCCTGCGCGATCCGGAGCATGCGCTGGCACAGGGCTGGGTCGTGATCGGCGGCGGCCGCCCGATGTCCTGGGCGCCTCCGCGCGATGGCGCCGCGCCACCGCCATCGCGCGAGGGAAACCGGGGTCAGAGTCGGGTTTCGCACCTGCCTTGAACCTCAAGCCCGCCGACGTTGCGGAAGGAAACCCGGCTCCGACCCCGGTTTCCCTCCACGCGGCGATGTTTACTTCGCCAGTTCGAAGCGCACTTCGACACGGCGGTTCGGCAGCAGGCATTCCAGCAGCGCCGCGCGCGGCTTGACGCCGTCGCACTGCTGCACCTGCTGGGTATCGCCGCGGTATTCGTAGCGGATCCTGTCCGGGTCGATGCCGCGACCGATCAGCAGCTCGCGCACGGTCTGCGCACGGCGCTGCGACAGGCCCTGGTTGTAGTCGAAGCCCCTGCCCTGCATGCGGTCGGCGTGGCCGACCAGGGTGACCTCGGCCAGTTCGCGCTTCTCGCCGGCGATGGTGGCCAGCGCGCGGTCGATGCTCTCCAGCGAGTAGGTGCGGATGTCCTTGCGGCCATCGCGGTCGAACTCGAACAGCACGTTGGCGATCAGCGGGCCAGGGGTGGGCGCCGGGGCGGCATCGGACGCCACGCCGCACTGGCGCGCCAGCGCCTCGGCATCGTTGACCAGGTCCTCGGCGATCTGGATGTAGGGCTTGGAGTGGCGCCACTGCTGCTGGTTGAACTCGTTGCCGGCGTGGACCAGCTCGACCTCGCCGCAGGCCACGGCCTGCTGCGCGCAGCTGAAGCCCGGCGTGCCGTGGATCGCCTTCAGGCGCTGCCACAGGTCGTCGCGCAGGTACTTGGCGTTGTTGACCAGCGCGGTGTCGGTGGGAATCGGCGAAACGCCGTTCTCCATATCCACGATCAGCTTCTCAGACTCGGTCAGCGCTTCCTGCGGGAACGCGCTGCGGTCGTTGCGGGTGTATTCGTGGAAGGACACGTCCAGCCAGCACTGCGCCTTGGACAGGTGGTAGTCGCGCACCGGGCGGCCGGCGTCGTTGAGCGCCTGGATGCGGCCCTGCGTGGCTTCGTAGCCCTGCAGGTCGGCATGGATGGCTTCGTCGGTGATGCGCTTTTCCTGCGGGTTGAGCCGGGTCTGCTGGGCGCCGGCGGTGCCGGCCACGGCGGACAGGAGGGCGGCGGACAGCAGCGCGCGGGACAGGGTGGAACGGGTATGCGGAGATTTCATCGGGTCGTCCTCAGCGGGCCGGGTCGCGGTAGCGCACCGGGTCACGGCGGAAAAGATCTTCATCGAACTTGAAGCGCAGGCGCAGGAACAGGCCCTGCTGGGTGTACTCGTAGCCGTTGAGGTCGCGGTCGCCTTCGAAGCCGGTCCAGTTGTAACCGGCCGACAGCCACAGGTTCTGCCGCAGCAGGCGGCCCACTTCCACGCCGTAGGCGTACTGGTTGGCGCCGGACTGGCCACGGAAGGTGGAGCCGAGCACGCCGATGTCCCAGTTCTCGGTGATGTCGTAGACGATGCGGCCGGAGAACAGCATCGCGCGGAAGCTGCTGTTGACGCGCGCGCCGTCGCCGTAGGCGAACTGGTCGCGCTGCCACTTGCCGGCCACGCGCCCGGTCAGCCACCACGGCCGCGACGGATGCCAGTCGGCATGCGAGGAGACGATGTGGGCGCGGGTGCGCACGTCCTGGCTGGTGCCGTTGACCACCTGGCCGTCGAGCAGGGTCAGCCCGCTTTCGTCGCGTTCGAGCTTGTACTCGTAGCGCATCAGCGCGTTGACCCGGTTGCGGTCGGTGTCGCGGTAGGCCAGGCCCAGCTGGAAGCGGTCCTGCAGGACGTCGCCGCGTTCCTTGTAGTTGGTTGCCAGCAGGTAGTTGCGGCCCAGCAGGGTCCAGTCGCGGCTCAGCTTGCGCGCCACCATGAACTGCAGCAGCGTGGTGTCGAACGCCTCGTTGGCCTCGGTATGCGCCACGTCCTCGGAGATGCGGTGCTCCACGCGCACCGCGCCGCGCCACAGCGGGTTGGCGCTGTAGTCCAGCGCCAGCGCCAGGCCGGTGCTGTCGCCGGTATCGCCGGCGATCACGTTGACCCGTTCGGCCGAGCTGCTCAGGCGCAGGCCTTCGCGGATATCCCAGTTGTTGCGGATGCCGGAGGCGGCCTGCACGTCGCGGCCGCTGATCGCATCGCGCAGCCGGTATTCGCTGAACGCCTGGGTGTCGCGCAGGTAGCTGCTGTCCACGCCAAACACCAGCGCATCGGCCTGCCGGTCGGTGGTGGTGATGCCATAGGCGCTGGTCAGGCCGGTCTGCCTCTCGTAGCGGCCGTACAGGCGGCTGCGCTCGAACACCTGGTAATCCACGCCGGCGGCGACGCGATGGCGGTCCTCGCCGCTGACGCTCTGTTCGAGCTCTGCACCACCGCTGAACTTCTCGCTGAAGCGGTAGCCCAGGCCGATGCGGGCGCTGTCCGATTCCAGTTTCGTGCCGACCGGCAGGTCGCTGGTGATCGGGCTGCCCGAGGACGAACCGTTGATGACCATCAATCCGGTGGCCGGGTCCAGCGCCTGCTGGCCGTAACCCAGCGCACCGCCGCCCATGCCGGTAGCGAAACCGCCGGTCAGGCCGCCGGCCTGGCCGAACGGCGAACCCATCGACCACGGCGAAGTCACGCCAATGGTCTCGCGGATGCTGCGCAGGCCGAAGTCCAGGGTCAGCCGCTCGGTGGCGCCCACGCGCACGCCGGCGCCGCCGGCATCGCGCTTGCCGCCATCGGGATTGCGGTCCTCGCTGCGCAGGCCCTCGACATACAGCTCCAGGCGCGGGCCGACCGCGTAGCTCAGCCGCGCGTTGTACTCGCCACGGCCGCCGTACAGCGGCGAGGCCGGGTTGTTGAACTCGGGGTCGGTGCGCGCCGCAAACAGGCGCGCATCGAACTTGTCGCCGTCATGCGCGAACTCGACGCGCCAGGCATCGCCCTCGACCTCGCCCACCACGTCCTTCAGGCCCTGCGAGGTGATCTGGTTGAGCGAGCTGGTGTTGACCTCGCTGCGGGTGCGCGCGAACTCGGCGACCAGCATGGTGTTCTCGCCGAAGCGGTAACCGGCGTTGACGCTGCCCATGCGGAACTCGGCATAGGGGTTGCGGTCTTCCACCGCCGACGCACCCACTTCCAGCCGCTCGGTCAGCTTGAACTGGCCGTCGGCGCCGAACACCCAGAACTTCTCGGTCTGCTGGTCCAGTTCATAGGTGATGCGCAGCGACACCGGGTTGAGGTCGCTGTCGAAGGACGGCATGAACTGGTTGAGCAGGATGCGCCCGGAGAACGGTTCGAAGCTGTAGTCGACGAGCCTGGCCAAGGGGCGGACCGAGACGATGCGGGTGGGCTGGTTGCGGTCGCGCACGATCACCTCGACGCGCTCGCTGCCTTCCAGCACCGTGTTGTTGCGCAGCGCGTACGGGCCGCTGCCCTGGCTGCGGAACTCCTCGATGACCTGGCGCAGCGAATCCTCGATGGCGAAGACATTGCCGCGTGCGCGCTCGCTCTCGAAGTGCCAGCCCAGACCAGTGGCGGTGCGGTTGTAGGTGCTCAGGCTGCGCTGCGGGATCGGCCCGCTGCCGCCGATGCCGGTACTCGTGGCCAGCGTGTCGCCGGTCTGGAAGTCGCCGTACAGCAGGTAGCTGCGCTTGTTGTCGATGCGCACGTACAGGCGTTCGGCCGAGCGCGCGTCGAAGCCGCGCAGCGACGAATCGCCATACACCGGGTAGAACTCTTCCGGCTGGATGTCGCGCAGCAGGCGGCCGCGCACGTCCTTGTCCGAGTCGTAGGCGGCGGTGAGCAGGTACTCGCCCTTGATCCGGCCCTTGACGAAGAACGCGGTGCGCGCGGCGGCATTGGCCTTGCCGTTGTTGAACTGTTTTTCCCAGCGACGGATGTCGCGGTCGAAGGCATCGTGGTGCTGCACCGGCGAGATCAGCCCGGCGTTGGATTTGTTGCGGAAGTTGACCACGCCTTCGATCAGGCCGGTGGCCAGCAGCTCGCGCATTTCCGGCAGGAAACCGATCACGCCCTCGGCGGTCTGGCCGCCGGCGGTGATGCGCAGCACCACGTCCTGCGGCTCGTGCGGGGCCAGCAGGTCGAACTCGGCCACGCCATCGCGCACCACCAGCTGCACGCCGGGGGTGACCTTGTCGGCATCGGCGGCGCCGGGGCCGAACTCGTCGGTACGCGAGCCCGGCAGGCGGATGCGGCCACCGCTGTTCTCGATGGTGGCGTAGGAGGTACCGGACAGCGGCTTGCCCTGCCCGTCGAGCAGCTGCACGCGCACATGCACCGGCGTCTGCCCGTCGGCGGGCACGCCATCACGATCGACGTCGACGCGGACCAGATCCACGCCGCCGTTGAGGCTGTAGTCCAGCGTGCCCGAACGGGCGGCGACCACTTCCGGCGGCGCGTCCACGCTCGCCGGCGAGCGCGGATACAGGGTCGAGGCATCGCCCAGCACCGGGGTGAAACGGGTGCTGCTGCCCACGTTCTGGGCCAGGGCCGGCGTTGCGGCCGTGGCCAGCGCGCAGGCCAGCAGGCTCAGGCGCGGCATCGCGCGCACGGAACGGCGGCTCATGGCTGCACCTCCTGCGAAGCCGATGCGGCGGGCGGGTTGGGTCTGGGTTCCACGATCGGTCTCTGGTTGGCCGAGTCCGTGGCCTGCTGCGGCGCACGGACGGGCTTGCTTTCGAAACGCAGCTGCGACTGGCCCGGCTCGCTCTCCGGTGCGCGCACCTCGCCCTGGGTACGGCGGGCCTTGACCTGCTCCAGCACCGGGTTGGAGCAGCTGCCCTCGATGAAGTCGGCGCGGTGCAGCTCACCGTTCTTCAGGTCCAGGAACAGGCTGTCGGCATCGCCCAGGTTGCGGTTGCTGCTGGTGGTCAGGCGCGAGCCGACCGGCAGGGTCGACGGATCGACCTTCAGCGTGTGGCTGTTCGGCGACAGGCCGCAGTAGCTGTACTTGCCCTCCGAGTCGGAGATCAGCCAGGTGCCGTCGTTGAAGTACAGGCGCACCCCCGGGATGCCCAGCTCTTCGCGGTCCTGCACGTGGTTGTTGTTGCAGTCCACGAACACCTTGCCCAGTACGCAGGCCTCATCGGTGAACACGCCGCCGGTGACGCGCACGCGGTACTCGGCGTGGTTGGAGGGCACCGAGCCGGGCAGTGGCGACAAGCCGTTCGGATCGATGCAGCCGGCATTGCTCAGGCAGCCATGCGCCTGGGCGCGGTTGATGCCGTCACCCTGCAGGGCGCCCACGCCGATGCGTACGCGGTAGGTCAGCACCAGCTGGCCGCCGGCGTTGATCGGGCCGAGCCCGAAGCCCAGGCGCGGACCCGGACGGCCCAGCGGTTCGGCGATCATGCGGCCATCGACACGGGCGGTACCATCGATATAGGTGAAGCCGCGCGGCAGCACGTCCACCAGGTTCACCATCCGCGGCGCGGTACCGGACACATGGCGTACCTCGATCGTGTACAGCACCATGTCGCCGATTTCGGCCATCGACTTGTCGCCGCGCTTGCTGATGACCAGCCGTGCCTCTTCGATCGCCTCCTGCACTTCGTTCGGCACCCGGCACAGGTTCTGGCTGATCTGCGGATCGCAGACCTCCAGCTCGCCCGGGTTCTCCTCGAACTGCTTCCACTGCTCGTCGGTCGGCTTGCGCTCCGGATTCTCGCCGCCGCCGGACACGGCCACCGCGTTGTTCACGGTGCCCTGCTCCAGCGCCGCCGGCAGCACGTCCACCGGCACCTTGATCGCGCCCGGATGGGTCGCACCGGCAGCCAGTTCGCGCGGGCTGGCGCACTGGAAGCGACGCTCGCCCACGGTACCCGTACAGGTCCAGCCGTCGCCGGCGGGCAGGCCCGACAGCACGATGCCGGCCGGCAGGTTGTCGCTCACCACATACTCGGCATCGGTGGCGCGCTCGCCGATATTGCGCACGCGGATCACATAGTTGGCCTTCTGGCCGACGGTGAACACCTCGGTATCGGCCGACTTGCTGACCACCACGTCCGGCCACGCCTTCACCAGTTCGCTCGGCAGGCGGCAGGCGTTGTGGATCACGTCCGCCTCGCACACCGGCAGGATCCCCACGTCGCCGCCTTCTTCCAGCGCCTTCCTTTCTTCTTCGTTGGGCTGGCGCGCACCCGGCTCACCGCCACCGCTCACCAGCACCGCGTTGTTGACGGTGCCCGCCTGGGCGTCGGCGCTCACGCGTACCGCCGCGCGGATGACCGCCTGCGAGGTCTGCCCGGCAGCCAGCACCGCCGCGCTGCGGCAGACGAAGCCGGTCTCGCCGGCCGCACCCGTACAGGTCCAGCCCTCGCCCGTCGGCGCCTCTACCAGGGTCACGCCCTGCGGCAGACGGTCGCGCACCTCGTACTCGCCGCGGGTGTCGGCCTTGCCCGCATTGCGCACCACGATGCTGTAAGTGGCCGTCGTGCCCGTGACCAGCGTCGCCGGCGTCAGCGACTTGCTTACCCGCAGGTCCGGCAGGTTGGTGTTGATCTCGCCGAAGTTGTTCTCCGCCGACTGCGTGCCCGAGGGCAGTTGGATGCCGCTGATCGACGACGGCGCAGTCTCCTTCGGCGTGGCGGTGCCGCCGGTACTGCCGGCCGTGGTCTTGCCGCTTTCCGTCTGCGGCGGCTGGTTCGGCTGGGTCACCTTGTAGCGGCCCGGACGCAGGTTCGGGAACGTGTAACGGCCGTCGCCGTCGGTGGTCGTCGTCACCCGCACCGGGTTGCCCAGGTCATCGGTGCCTTCCAGCACGATCTCCTGGTCCGGGATGCCGGTCTCGCCCGTATCCACCTGGCCGTTGTCGTTGTCGTCGTTGTAGACACGGCCGGCGATGGAGGCCGGCGGAATCTCGCCGAAGTTGTTGTTCACCGAACTTCCGTTCGGCCCAAGCACGATGCCGCCGATCACCGACGGCACGGTCGTCGGCGGGGTTGCGGTGCCACCGGCACTGCCAGGAATGGTCTTGCCGCTCAGGGTGCCGGCGGGCTGGGTCGGTTCGGTCACCGTATAGGTGCCCGGGGCGAGGCCATCGAACAGGTAATTGCCCTGCGCGTCGGTCTGCACCTCCACGTCCACCGGATTGCCCATGCTGTCGGTGCCGGTCAGGCGCACGGTCACGCCGGCGATGCCGGTTTCATCCGCGCCGATGACCCCATCGTTGTCGCGGTCCAGCCACACCGTGCCGGCGATGGAGCCGTTCATCGGGATCTCGCCGAAGTTGTTCTGCACCGAATGCTGGTTCTCGCCCAGCACGATGTTGCCGATCGCCGACGGCGTGGTGGCCTTGTTGGTCGCCGTGGCGCCCGCCATCGGCACGCCACCGATGTTGCCCGCTACCGTCCGGCCATTCAGCGTCATCGGCGGCTGGTTCGGCTCGGTCACCGCATAGGTGCCCGCCGGCAGATCGGCGAACAGGTAGCTGCCGTCGTTGCCGGTGGTGGTGGTGCGGGTGACCGCGTTGCCATTGACGTCGGTGCCGGTCAGTACGACCGTGATGCCGGCAATGCCCTGTTCGCCGGCGTTGATCACGCCGTTGTCGTTGTTGTCCATCCACACCCGGCCGGCGATGGTGCTGCGGGTCGGGATCTCGGCGAACAGGTTGTCCAGCGACTTCTGGCCCGGGGCCACGGTGATGCCGGTGATCTGCGACGGGGTGGTGTTCACGCCCGTCGCGGTGCCCATGGCGATGCCGCCGACCTTGCCTTCGGTGGTGATGCCGTTGGCGGTACCCGCCGGCTGGTTCGGCTGGTGCAGGGTGTAGGTGCCCGGCATCAGCTGGGTGAACGAGAACCTGCCGTCGTTGGCCGTGGTCGTCGTTGCGACCACCGCGCCGCCGGCGTCGCGCAGTTCGATGGTCTGCCCGCCTATGCCGGCATCGCTGCCGTTCTGCACGCCGTCGTTGTCGTAATCCATGAACACCTTGCCATGGATCTCGGCACCTTCCTGCTCGCCGAAGTTGTAGTTCTCGCCGTTGCCGGTCAGGCGGATGCCGCTGATGCGGTCGGTGGTCGCCGCATCGCCGGACACGCCGGTCTGTGCGGTACCGGCGACACAGCCACCGCCACCGCAGGTGCCAGGCTTCACCGCGCTGGGACGGTTCAGGTGGCCGGTCGGAAGCACCTCGCGCACGGCGTAGGTCTTGGCCGGATCCAGGCCCACGAACTTGTAGAAGCCATCGGCGTCGGTGAACGCTGTACCGGTCGGGCCGACGACGGCCACGTAGTTGCCGCCGACCAGCTCCAGCAGTTCCAGCGCGGCGCCTGTGATGGGGTCATCCGTGACAGGGTCGCGCACATCGTTGACGTTCTTGTCCAGGAACACATAGCCGGACAGCGTGTACAGCGTGACTTCCGGGAAGTCGAACTGCACGCCCTGGCCGCCGCTGCCGAGCACGACGCCGCTGATGACGCCGCCGCCGGCTGCGATGCTGGCCGTGCCCTTCGCGGTCACGCCGGTGCTGGCGCCGTTGCGCACGGTGCGTGCGCTGTTGGGCTGCGGCATGCCGTTGTTGTAGCCACCGGACACCGTGCTCTGGTCCTGGCTGATGGTGTAGCCGGCGGCATCGGACGGAGCCAGGCCATTGAACGCGTAGTCGCCGTTGGCGTCGGTGGTGACGGTCACGTTGATGACATTGCCGTACACATCGGTGCCGGTCAGGCGCACGCTCACGCCCGTCAGACCGGTATCGCCGGCATCGGTGTCGCCGTTGTTGTTCTGGTCCAGGAACACGCGGCCGGCGATGCTGGCGTTGCGCACCTGCACCGGGCCGTCCTGTTCGTTGTTGTTCGGGTTGCTGTCCTTGGCCAGGTCCTCGTTGGCCGCGTCCTTGCCCGGCTGAACGGCGGCGTGGTTGTCCACGTCGGTGAGCCACGGCCCGGCGAACACGCCGACCTTCGGCCGGGCATGCAGGGTCAGGGTGTAACCGCTACCCGCCGGGAAATTGCCGTTGACGTGGCAGGTGACCTGCTGGATCGGGGTGGCGGTGGTGACGCTGGCGACGCCGTTGGAGACGTAGCAGACATCAGCCGCGTCCGGCGCAGGCACGCCGGGCTGCGCCGCCAGGTTGCCGCCCGCCGCGGCCAGCGTGGCGCCGCCGGTGGCGGTCCCGACGCTCGGCGCGGTGGTGGCGATCCATTCGAAGCCAGATGGCAGCGTATCCACCACGCGCATCTGGGTGGAGGTGGAAATGCCGTTGTTGCGCAGCACGATCTGCCATGGCACGGCCTGCCCGACATCGACCGGCGAGACCATGGCGGTCTTGCTCACCACTTCCAGGTCGGTGCTGGGGAACAGCACGTTGTTGATCGCGGCCAGGTTGTTGCCGGCCTGGAGCGGGTCGGCCGTGCACTTGCCGGAGGATTCGTAGCTGTTGGTCTCATCGGCGCAGACGTGGACGGCATTGCCGAAGATCACCGGAATGGCGGCCGTGCCGGTGGGGTGGAACACCAGCTCGAAATTGACCTCTTCGTTCACGTCCAGCGTGCCGAAGGTGCACACGGTATCGGTGTTCGGCGATGCCTGGGTGCAGGCAATGGCCTTGCTGGCCAGGGTATAGCCGGCGCTTGCCGCGCCAGCGTTCATGTTCTGCGGCGTGCCCTGCAGCGCCAAGGTAAAGCCGGCCGGCACGGTCAGCGCATCGGTCATCTCGATGTTTTCGGCGATCGACGGACCGGCGTTGCGGACGCTGAAGCGGTAGCGCAGGTCGTCGCCGGCGCGGAACTCGCTCTGCCCGGCCGGGAACACCGGCACCTTGCCCTGCTGCAGGTCGAACGAGGGCACGGTCACGTCGAACACCGCGCTCTTCTCGTTGTTGCCGCGCGCGCCCGGCAGGCCGTCGCCGTAGCTGCCGTCGTTGCAGGCGGTGGAGTCGTTGGCACCGCCGCCAAGGCCGCTGCCGGTCTCGGCGCGGTATTCGCACATGTTGTCCAGGTAGACGCGCGCCGTGTTGGTCACGTCCGCGTAGAGCTTGTCGCCCAGCGTACCGGTATAGCTCGGCGGCTTCTTGACGCGCGCGCTCACGGTGATGGTCTGCACCTCATGCCGGATGATCGGCTGGGCGTTGACGCAGGAGATGGTGCCATTGGCCAGGTTGCTGGCCGCGCAGTTCATCTTCGCCGGGTTGGCGGCGGTCACGGCCAGCACCTCGAACGCCGGCACGGCCAACGTCGCCGCGCCGGTGAACAGGGTGTCGGTGATGCGGAAGTTGCCGGCGGCGATATCGTCCTGGCCCTGGTTGCGCGCGGTAAGGGTGAACAGCACCGTCTCACCCACCGACGCCATCGGGTTGTTGCCACCGCTGGCCGGGATCGAGGTCGTCACCGTCTTGCTGGTCATGGCCACGTCGGCACGGTGCTCCACCACCACGCGCGCGCTGTCGCTGAGCACGTTGCCGCCGGACAGGTCCTCCAGGAAGGCGCTGGTCGAGTCCAGCGTGGCGGTGTTGTCCAGCCAGCGGTTGGCGGCGACCACGCCCAGCGGTCGCCGCAGCGTCGTCGTGACGACGATGGTCGCGCCCGCCGGCACGTCGGTGAGGTTGCAGATCTGTTCGTAGGTGTTGGCGGTGTTGTTGGTGGCCGGACCGCCGCCATAGCCCCAGGAAGAGGGGTTGCCGGAAATGGTGGTGGAACAGCCGGAACCCAGCGTCGCGCCCGGCGCACCCGAGAGGTCGTAACTGACGTTGATGGTGGGCGTGACGTAATTGGGCACCGCCGCGGTGGCCCGCATCAGCCCGTAATACGTGTCCTTCACCTGCAGGTTCGGGATGACCTTCTGCGCCGGATTGGCGGCCGTGGTCGGCGTGGTGATGGTCATCCGCCACTGCATGTCGTTGTCGCCGGCGAGCAGGGTCGGGGCATTGGCGACATCGTCGGACCACGTGCTGCCATCGACCGAGGACTCTTTGCGGATGCCGACACGGGCCTCGCCCGCCACCACCGTGGTGCCGATGCCATTGACGGCCCGGCAGTCCTGGCCAGTCTGGTTGTTTTCGCCGATCCCGCCCGGGCCGGCGGCGTCGTCAGGGTCGGCCGGCTGCGGGCCATTGCTCTCGTCCAGCCCCAGCAGGCGCAGCACTTCGCTGCCGGTACAGGCGACGTTGGTCAACGTCACCGGATTCGGCCCCAGGGTGGCGGCATCGGCCACGGTATGGTTGAAGCTGAAGGTACGCGAATCGCCGACGGCCATGCTGCCGCCAGGCGCGCCGAGCTCGCAGGACACCTGCGTGGTCAAGGTGGGGTACTGGCCATCGGACCGCGGCGATCCCGGGGTGAGCGCACACGTCCAGCCGTTGTTGGCCGTGACCGAGGCATTGGTGATCTCGCGCGGGTCGAGCCAGTCCACCACGCGCAGCGGCTGGGCGGCGCTCCAGGTGACCGGGTCCGGACCGCGGTTGGTGACGGTCAGGATCGTGGTGCTGACATGTCCGGGCTCGACCTTGGTGGGCTTGCTCTTGCTCAGGCCCAGGTCCGCCGCAGACGGCGTCATCCAGTACTGGCGGGTGGCGCTGTTGTTGGCCGGCACACCATCGTCCTCACCCGGCGCCGGGGTCACCACGATCGGCAAGTACTCACCGGTCCGGCGCACGTTGTCCAGGGTCACGGGGATGGGGAACTGGGCATTGCCGCCACTGGCCAGGGGAGCGGTGGTCAAGCAGCTGATCTTGGTACCGGACCAGGTGCCGGTTACGGTACCGCCGCTGACCGGCGGGGAAATGGTCAGGCTGCCGGCCGCGGAACTGCAGCCGGCCGGCAGGGCTCCCAGCGTGAAGCCGCTGGGTACCACGGTTTCCACGGTAATGCCGCTGCCTGCGGTCATCGGGCCGTTGTTGTTCACCCGCAGGGTGATGGTCTGGGGGCTCAGCCCCCCCGACGGCGAGGCCGAACTGCCGCTGATCGTGGTGGTGATGACCGCGGCCAGATCGGTGGCCGGTTCGGTGCCGTAGGCGAGCGAGGCGAGGTTGTTGCCGCTGACCAGATCGATGTAGAGCGTGTTGCCCGAGCTGATGGCGGCGGTGTTGGTGAAGCTGCCATAGCTCAGCGTGCGGCCGGTGACATTGATCCAGCTGTTGTTGAGGTCGGCGGCGGTGATGGGCGTGGCCGCCGCGGTATAGGTACAGGTCAGCGTGCGGCTGCTGTTGGCGTTGGCGACGGTGGTGCAGGCCGGCACCAGCGGCCCGCCGAAGGTGATTCCACCAGCATTCACCACAAAGCCCGTCGTGGCGTTGCCCGGCAGGTTGTCGGTGATGACGATGCTGCCGCCAACCGGCACGTCGTTGCCGCCACCGGCGATGTTCGGCGAAAGGCGGAAAGTACTGTCAGCGCCGGTCAACGGATTGCCGGAAGCCGGATTGGTCAGGGCCTTGCCCACCGTGAGGTCGCCGGCGTTGCGCACGTTGCCGGAGAAGGCCGCCGGCGGACCCGAGGTGCCGGTGGCGGTCAGGTTGAAGCCGCCGGCGGTCACGCCGCGGACCGGGAAGGTCACCGTGCCGCTGCTGCCGGCGGTCGTCGAACACACCATGTTCGGTGCGGTGTAGGCGCAGCCGGCCGGGGGTGCGGGCGGATCTGCCTGCAACTGGGCCGGGATGACCACGGTCACGGTGTCGCCGCCCGCGCTGGTGCGCGTCCAGTTGACAGTGACGTTCACGTCCTGGCCGATGCCGATGTCCGGCGCGGTGGTCACCTGCGTCGCGGTCACTGCGGCCTGCGCGGCCGGCGCCATGAACCCGATCACGGCCAACAGGCCGGCGATCCTCATCGCGCGGGTGGCAAATCCGTTTGCATGCGTGCGCGAGAACATCGCGCGATCGGCCTGATCGTGTGATTGGTACACGGGTTTTCCCCTGCCTTGCTGCTGTTGCGCCCCACCCGGCCTCCTTGGAAGACCGGGCCCTGCGTGTTGTCGGCGCCTGCCATTCCGGTAGGCGCGGAACGCCCTTTCAGGGCATTCGGGCGGCATTCTCGACAGGTGGCGAAACCAAGGCAGTAGCAGTCCCTGACACTCGCTCACAAAAAATCACAAACCATCCTGGCGATGGCTTGTCCCGCAGGGGGAACACAGGTCAGGACTGCGCAGGGACCAGCAGGTAGCCCGCCCCGCGCAACGCACGGACCGGCAGGGCGAGATGGGTGGCGCTGCGGACGCGGGAGCGCAGGCGGTGCACCAGCACCTCCAGCCGATGCGGATCGAAATCCCACGGTGTGGGCGTCAGCGCGGCGATCAGCCGCTCGCGGCCTACGGGCGTACCGGGCGTTGAAAACAGTTCGTGCAGCAAAGCGCGCTCGGCCGCGGACAAGGCCATCGAATGACCGTTCGGCGACCACAGTTCCCAGCCGCCGGCACGCAGGCTCCAGCCGTTGCCGGCGTCCGGCGCGGGTGCCTCTGCCGGCTCCGGCGCCTCGCGGCGTGCGGCACCAACGCGGGCGACCATGCGCCGGTGCAGGCTGTACAGGGCCGCCACCAGTACCGGCAGCTCCAGCGGCTTGGTCAGATAGCAGTCGGCTCCCGCTGACAGGCCATGCGCCATGTCGGCGGCGCTGCCGCGCCCGGTGACCAGCACGATGCCCATGTCGCCGATGCGGCGCAGATGACTGGTCGCGCTGAGTCCATCCTCACCGGGTAGCACGACGTCGAGCACGACGATGTCGCAGGAATCCACCGCCAGTTCGCGATACAGGGCCTCGACGCTGCCGATGCCGCGGACCATCGCGCCGTGCAGCTCAAGCTCGTCGACCATCAGAGTGCGCCACTCGGGATCGTCTTCGACCACCCAGATGCGTATCCCCTGCAACGGGCGCGCCGCTTCCGCCGGCGGCAGTTCCTGTTTCGTTTCCAATGCCGATCCCCATGCACGCCGGCCACAGGATGCGCGGCCTCGACGTCCGGGTTGGATTCTCGGCAGCTGCCGGCAAGCCGGCAGTATCAGAAAATCTCCATTGCTCTCAACGACTCACGGACAGCGCGCAACGACAGCAGAAATCCGCAGTCGGGATCGCCCTTTCCCCGCATCCGTGCCGGTTGGCGGACGGGGCCGGGGGAAGTGACGCTGCCGGTTTTCCGTCAGGCGACGGCGATCTGGTCGGATACCAGCATGTAGCCCATGCCGCGCAGGGCGCGCACCGGCAGCATGGCCCCGGTGGCATTGCGCACCCGGGCACGCAGGCGGTGCACCAGCACCTCCAGCCGGTGCGGGTCGAAGTCCCAGGGCTGGTCGGTGACCGCGGCGATCAGCCGCTCACGGTCGACCGCTTCGCCAGGAACGGAGAACAGTTCGCGCAGGAAGCCACGCTCGGCCACGGTAAGGGTCAGCGCCTTGCCGTTCGGCGCATGCAGGTCCCAGCCGTCCGAGCGCAGGCTCCATGCGGCGACGGCCTCTTCGGCGACAGCCCCCGCCGGGGCGACCGGCAAGGACTGCGACATGCGCCGGTGCAGGCTGTGCAGCGCGGCGACCAGTACCGGCAGTTCGAGCGGCTTGGGCAGGTAGACATCGGCGCCGAGCGAGAGCCCATGCGCCATGTCGGCGGTGCCGCTGCGCCCGGTGACCAGCACGATGCCCATGCCATCCATCCGCCGCAGGTGGCCGGTGGCGCTCAATCCGTCCTCGCCCGGCAGGCCGACGTCCAGCACGAGGATGTCGCAGCGGTCCACCGCCAGTTCGCGGTAGAGCGCCTCCACGCTGTCGATGCCGCGCACGCCGGCGCCGTGGTACTCGAGTTCGTCGACCACCATCGCGCGCCACTCGGGGTCATCTTCCACGACCCATATCCGTATGCCGTCCAGCCGGCACCCGGCCTCGGCCGCCGGCGGTTCCCGATCCATCTCCATCGATGCTTCCCCAAGACCTGTCCCGCCCTGTTCGCCAGGACATTCTATCCAGTGGCGCCCCACGCCGCTTGGGCGTGGAGGTGCGCGATGGGTCAGCACGACGCATACCGTGACGCGTTCGACCAGATCCGTGACGGCCGGCACGCCATCGGGTTGCATCGGCAACCGGGCGGGCACGCCCGCCCGGCAGGTGTCATTCCTGCGGCAGGCCCATTTCCGCCAGCAGCGCCGGCGCCGGGTAGACCTTGGCCAGCAGCCAGCGCAGGTAGCGCATGTCCACATGCACGGCGCGCTTGTAGCGCGGGTCGAACCACCAGCTGGCGCTCACCGATTCCCAGTTGGAATCGAAGTTCAGGCCGATCAGCTCGCCCTTGGCATTGAGCACCGGCGAGCCGGAATTGCCACCGGTGGTGTCCAGGTTGGTCAGGAAGTTGACCGTCTGCGTCTTCAGCGCCGGATCGGCGGTGCTGCCGAAGTCGCCCTTGGCGATGGCCGCCAGCAGCGGTTTGGGCGCGTCGAACGGCACCACGTTGGTGTTCTTCTCGACGATGCCGGCCACGGTGGTCACCGGCGAATAGCTCACCGCATCGCGTGGGTGCAATGCCTCGACCCTGCCGTAGCTGATGCGCAGCGTGCTGTTCGCGTCCGGGTACACGGCACGGCCCTGCTTCGCGCGCCAGGCGAACAGCGCCTGCATGTAGGACGGACGCAGGCGCAGCTGCTCGCCTTCACGCTCCTTGCTTTCGCGTTCGGCGCTGAGCTGCGCCATCACCAATGCCGAGGCGACCGATACCAGCGGATCGCCCTCGATGAATCCGCCCTTGCGCGCGGATTCGAAGCGCGACAGGCGCTGCGCCTCCTCGCCCAGCTTCGTGTCCGCGTACAGCGCGTCCAGGTGCCGGGCCAGCTCGGCCGGCGTGCGCCCGAACAGGTTGTCGTAGTGCGCATCGCGCTGGCCATCCGGCAGCTGCTGGTAACGCGTGAGCAGTGCGGTGAGGATGGCCTTCTCGACGGCCGGCTCGTAGCGGCGCTGCACCTGCTTGAGCACGCCCTCGATCAGCGCCTGGTCGCGCTGCTGGTAACCGCTCTCGCGCTCGGCGTCGGGCTTGGCCGATTCGATGCGCAGGCGCTCCAGCAGCATCGCCGAGCGCAGCAACTGGGTCTGGCTGGAGATCAGCGTCACCAGGAACTCGCTGGCGCCCACTTCGCGGTCGGCGGCCAGTGAGGCGAACAGGGCGTCGATGTCCGCCTTGTACTTGCCATCGGCGGCGGCAAGCATCGCCTGTTCGTCCTGCGCGCGCTGGGCCTTGGCGTCGCTGCGCAGCAGGCCTTCCAGTTCGCCGGCGGCGCGCTTGCGGTTGTTCTTCAGCGACTGCAGCTGCGATGCGTAGCGGGTGCGCGCATCGGCATCGTTCTTGCCCTGCGCCTCGATGAGGTCGATCAGCTGCTGGAACACGTCCACGCGGCGCGGCAGCACGGTGTCGATCTGGTTGGCGAACTCGGCGGCGGTGCGCAGGCGGTAGGTGATGCCCGGGTAACCGGCAAGCATCGCGTAATCGCCCTCCTTCGGGCCGTCCAGCGCCATCTTCAGGTGCGCTGGCGGGTGATACGGCACGTTGTCCCTGCTGTACGGCGCCGGCTTGCCATCCTTGCCGACGTAGGCACGCAACAGGGCGAAATCGCCGGTGTGGCGCGGCCACATGAAGTTGTCGATCTCGTCGCCGTAGTTGCCGATCGCGCGCGGAGGCGCGTAGACCAGGCGGATGTCGGTCAGCTCCAGCTGGCGGATGCGGTAGAAATCGCTGCCGTAGTACATGTTGGCTACCGAGCAGCGCACGCCGCCCTCGGCCTCGCAGTCGGCGACGATGCGCTTGCGTGCGTTCTCCACGGCATCGTAGTAGGCGCGGCCGGTCTTGCCGCGCGCATCCTTCAGCACGTCGTCGGTGACCTTGTCGAAGCCCACTGTCACCAGCACCCGGTAATCCGGATTGGCCGCACGCTCGTCGTCGCGGCCCTGCGCGATGAAACCATCGTTGATGTAGTCGCGTTCCTTGCTGGCGTTGTACTGGATCACCCCGTAGGCGACATGGTGGTTGGTCAGCAGCAGGCCGTCGCCGGAGACGAACGAGCCGGTGCCGCCGCCCACCCGCACCACCGCGCTCAACGGCGGCGCGGTGACGTCGGCCAGCGCCGATGGATCGCCCCTGAAACCCGCCTCCTTCAGCGTCTTCGCCAGCCCAGGCAGCTGTGTGGGCATCCACATGCCCTCGTTGGCATTGGCGGCGGCAGCCAGGCTCATGCCCAGCGCCATGGCGGCGGCAAGCGGTGTGCGTTTCATCGGAACTCCAGCGGATTGCAGAACAGCCGCCGACAGTAGCCGCGCCCCGTTGGGCGGGCAACCGCCAACGGTCACGATGCCGCTATCCTGCGTGGATGCGCCTCTTCCCTGCTTCCCTCGTACTGGCGTGCATGCTGCTCGGAGCCTGTTCCGGCGATGAGCGCACCGCCACCACCCCGACCGCCGGCCCGACGCTGCGGTTGCGGGCCGAACCGTGGCGTCTGCCGGCCGATGCGACCGCCGCGCAGCCGGATCTGGTGGCCGCACCCGACGGCGCCATGCTGCTGTCATGGCTGTCGCCCGATGCGGGGGGCCACCAACTGCGCTATGCGCGCTTTTCCGCCGGTCAATGGCAGCCGGCACGGCAGATCGCGCGCGGCGACGACTGGTTCGTGAACTGGGCCGACACGCCGCACCTGGCCGTCAGCACCGATGGCGCGCTGTGGGCGCAATGGCTGCATCGCTCGGCCGGCACCCCGTACGCCTACGACGTGCAACTGGCGCGCTCGGCCGATGGCCTGCAGTGGTCGGCGCCGATCACTGTGCACGATGACGGCACCGCCACCGAGCACGGCTTCGTCTCGCTGTGGCCGCAAGGCACCGATGGCATCGGCATCGCCTGGCTGGACGGGCGCCATACCGCCGGCAGCGCCGACCACGCCAAACACGGTGGCGGTGCGATGACCCTGCGCAGCGCGCGCTTCGACACCCAACTGCGCAGGCACGACGAGCAGGAGCTGGACGCGATGACCTGCGACTGCTGCCAGACCAGCGCCAGCGTGGCGGGCAACGGCACGTTGCTGGTGTATCGCGGCCGCGACGCCAACGAGATCCGCGACATCCATCTGCGTCGCCGCACCGCCAGCGGCTGGCAACCGGCGCAGCGCGTGCATGCCGACAACTGGACCATGCCGGCCTGCCCGGTGAACGGTCCGGCAGTAACCGCGCGCGGCGACGATGTCTGGGTAGCGTGGTACACCGCGCCGCGGGGCGAACCACTGCTGCGGCTTGCCTACAGCGCCGATGGCGGTGCCACCTTCGGCACGCCGCTGGAGCCGGACCGTGGCAGCGAGGTGCAGGGCCGGGTGCAGGTAGCCGCCGACGCCGATGGCCTCTGGCTGGCCTGGCTGCGCGAGGACGGTCATGCGCAGTCTCTGTGGCTTGCCCGCTACAGCCCCACGCTGGAACGCGAACTCGGCCGCCTGCAGGTGGCGACGCTGCATGGGCGCGGGCGCGCCACCGGCTTTCCACGCCTGCTCGCCGACCACGGCGGCGCGCGCCTGGTGTGGACCGATGTGGTCGATGGCAAACCGCTGCTGCGTGGCGCGGTCGTCTCGGCGCTGCCGGCCGACGGCACGCCGTAGCGCGACCGGTTGCGCCCGCCCCATGACCACGTGCGGCGTCCACCACCACAGGAGCACCCCGTAGGAGCGCACTTCAGTGCGCGATGGAGCTTTCCCGGTAGAGCCCATCGCGCACTGAAGTGCGCTCCTACGGACCCACCGCGGGCCGCAGGCCATCGCTCCCGGCGAAACGTGAAAGCACGCCGGTCGCCGGGTCGATCCTCCGGCCCCGGTGCCTGCTATTTCTCCTTGCGCCAGTTCACCGAACCGCGGTTCTCCACGGTGCTGGATTCGACTTCGATGTCGAAGCCACGGCGCAGCAGGTATTTCAGCGTGAGCACCGAGCCGCTGCCGATCAGCGATACGCCGTAGCCGACATAGAGCTTGGGCGTGATGAACTTGCCCACGCCGATCACCGCGCCACCCAGCGCGCGCGACTGGCTGACGCCGGCGTCGTCCAGGCCGAGCTTGGCACCGACCTGCGCGGCGAGCAGGCCGCTGCCGGCCGACAGCGCCGCCGAGGCGGCGTTGACCTGCTGCGCCTGGTCGCTGCTGGCCATGCTCAGGCTGCGGCCGAGCACGAGGTAGGAGAGCGCTTCGGACTGCGACATCGCCGGGTCGGACCACACGTCCACGCGCGGCTGCTGCGCGCGTCCGGTGACGACGATGCCGGCGGTGACCTCGCCGATGCCGCGCTGGGCGCGGATGTTGATGCGCGGGTCGGAGACCACGCCGTGGTTCCACAGCAGCTGGCCTTGGGTGATGGTCAGGTCCTGGCCGTAGGCCTTGTAGCGGCCGCTGACTTCCAGCCCGCCGTTGGCGGTCATTTCGCGGCCGGGACGCGCGCGCACCTGCATCTTGCCGGTCAGCGCGCCCTTCAGGCCGAAACCGCTCATCTTCACCTTGTCGCCGAGGCTCACCGCCAGGTCCATGTCCAGCGGCGAGGAACGCGATTCCTCCGGATCGACCGGGTCGAGCACCACCACGTCCTCGGATACCGAGGTACCGCGGTCCAGGCGCTCCAGGTCGATCGCCGCCTCGGGTACGTGCACGCTGCCGCGCAGTTCCATGGCGGTGCCGGCCAGGGTGAAGTCGAGATCGGGATTGGCCACCACGCGCAGTTCGCTGGTGTTGGACACCAGTACCTTGTCGCCGCCGATGTGCAGCCGCAGCGGCTGCGCGTCGCCGAACCATGACAGGCCGCCATCCACCCGCAGCGCGCCTTCGCCGCCGGTCCTGACTTCGGCGGCGATGCGCGCCGAGCCGTCGGGCTGGGCGGTGAAGCTGCCCTTGCCCTCGCTCAGGGTCAGGCCCAGCGCGGGGAACTCGCCGGTGAAATCGCTGAGCTTCGCCTCGCCGCCGAGCGATGGCTGCGCACGCGTGCCGCGCAGGCTGACATGGCCTTCGACCAGCCCCTTCGGCCGCACCAGGTCGGGCGAGAACAACTCCATCCAGTACAGCCGCGACATGTTCAGGTACAGCTCGCCGTCGAGCGCGGCATTCGGCTCCCAGCCGGTACGCACTTTCGCATCGACGAAGCCGTCGCCCTGGAAACCAACGCCGAGGTAGCCGTTGATGCCACCGGGCTGCATGTCCACGTTGACCGAGAAATGGTCGTAGCGCACCAGTTCGCCGCGGGTGTTGTCGCCCAGGCGGATGCCGCCTTCGGTCGAGGCGATCTTGAAACTGCCCTCCCAGGCCTTGCCGCGCGGGCGCAGCTGGCCGTCGAGGGTGAGCTCGCCGCGCAGGTACATGCGTCGGCCCTCGTTCAGCGGCAGCCACGGCTGCACAAGCGCCAGCGGCAGCGCGTCGCCACGCAGGCGCACGCCTTCGCGCGGCCACTCCGCGCCGGCGCACAGCGCGCCGCCGGTTTCCGAGCCGAGGCAGGTATCGCCCAGGGTGAAGTTGCCGCCCTGCACGGCGAACGCGGCCGGCTGCCGCAGTTGCCACGGCGCGCCCTTGACCGGTGCCACCCGCAGCGTCGCCAGTTCGCCGCGCCATGCCTGCCCGGCCTGGCGCACGCTGCCGGACAGCGCCAGCGCGCCAAGGTCGTTGCGGGCGTCCGCGTCCAAACGCAGGTCCTGCAGGCTGCCACGCGCGTCCACGCGCAGGCGATCGAGCAGCATGCCCGCCTGCACCGCGCTGGCCTGCACCTGCAGCGCGCCGGTGTCGCCGCGCCAGGGCAGGCGGCCATTGATGCTGACCTGGCCGGCCTTCCAGTCGTCCCATTGCAGGCCGTCGCCACGCAGGTCGGCGCTGATGTCCGGCTGCGCCGGCGTGCCGCGCACCTGCACGCTGCCGGCCAGGCTGCCGCTGGCGCCGGGCAGCAGGTCGGACAGGTGCAGCGGCTGCAGCTTTGCGTCCACGTCCAGGCGGTCGCCGACCTTGCCCTTGGCCTCGATATGGCTGTCGCCCAATGCCAGCCGCACATCGCCTTCGCCCTGGGTGCCCTGCAGGGCCACTCTGGCCCGCGCATCGACGCTGCGCCCGCGCAGGCGGCCGCGCAGCTGCGGCACATCAAGCGTGGCTTCGACACGCAGGTCGTCGGTACCGGCCGGTGGCGGCAGTTGCTTGCCGGTGGAGGCCAGCGTGCCGGACAGGTTGCCTTCCCAGCCCGGCAGGAAATAGCCTGGATCGAAGCTGGCCAACCGGGCGTCCACGTCCCACGACAGCGCTGGCTCCCACGCCGCAAAGCCGGTGAGATCGAGCGAACCGCCGGGCGTTGTCGCCTTGAGCTTCTCGATGCGCGCCTGCTGGTCGCTGCCGCGCACGTCGAAATCGAGGCTGGCGTCCTGCGCCTCGCGCGCGACCTCCGCCTTGCCGATCGCCGCCCAGTTCTTCAGGTTGCCGGCCACGCCCAGGCGCGCCTCCTTCAGGTGCATCGGCACCGGCGTGGCATCCGGCGCCGCCGGATCGGGCGCGGGCGTCCAGGTCAGCTGGCTGGCCACCACCGCGAAACGGAAACCGGGGTTCTGCGTATCGCTGAAATCGGCGCTGCCCTGCAGGCGTACGCTGCCGCCGAAGGCCTCGGCCACCAGCGGCGAAACGGTCAGCACCTGGTTGTCGATGCCGATGCTGGAGGGCGCCAGCACCAGTTCCTGGTCGCCCTGGCGTACGCGGCCGCGCAGCTGCGCGTTGCCGCCGCGCCCGCGGGCGGTGAAATCCAGCGCCAGCGGCGCGGGCGCCTGCGCCAGATACTGCGCGGGCACCAGCTGGCCGAGGTCGAGCTCCTCGCTGCGCGCGGCCACATTCCATACCGGGTCGGTGCGGCCGTCGAGCACCAGGCTGGCATGCAGCGGCTTCGGCGCGGAGCCGGCCAGCGCCACTTCCATGTGCGCAAGGTCGCCGCGCGCGACCAGGCCCAGGCGGGCGCGCGGCTGGCCCGGCCGCGCCGGCATCAGCGCGCGCACGGTGAGGTCGGTGCGGTAATCGCGGCGCGGCAGATAGTGGCCGTCGATGCGGAAATCGCCCAGGTTGCTGGCGACCTGCAGCCGGGTGGCGCGGAACTCGCCATCGGCGGCCTCCAGGCCGCCGCGGATGCGGGTGATATCGATCGGCGGCGCATCCTGCTGGACGATGCGCAGGCCATCGATTTCGATGGTGTCGGCCTGCAGCGCCAGTGGCAGCTCGATGGCCGGCAGCACGTCGGGCCAACGCGGCAGCTCGAACGGCTTGTCTTCCGACGGCCCCAGCTCCAGCTGCGCGTTGTTGATCCGCAGCAGGTCCAGGCGCAGCTTGCGCCCCAGCAGCGGGCGGATGTCCGGGTCCAGATAGGCCTGCTCGGCACTGAAGTGGATGTCCTCGTAGCGGAAATCCAGGTCGTGCAGCACCAGCGGCCCGGCCAGCGGGCCCTCGACCCTGCTCCAGGTCAGCGACGAATTGGCCGGCAGCCGCGCCACCACCTGCGCCAGCAGCACGTCGCGCCCGGCCACGGTCTGCAGCAGCCAGTACAGCGCCAGCACGGACAGCACCACGAGTGCGCCGATGCCGATGCCGCTGCGGATCGCCAGCGTGCGCATGCGCGCCCGGCGCCGCGCGCGCAGTTCGGCGATGCGCGCTTCGCGTTCCTCGGGGGTGATGTCGCCGGACGCGGCGGGATCGGGGCGGCGGCTCACAGGTCGGCTCCGATGTTCAGGTACAGCTGGAACTGCGAATCGGGGTGGTTCAGGCCATGGGCGATGTCGATGCGCACCGGCCCGACCGGCGATTTCCAGCGCACGCCGAAGCCGACGCCGGTATGCAGGTCGATGGTGTTGTCGAAGGCGCTGCCGGTATCCACGAACACCGCCGCGCCCCAGGGACCGCCGCCGAAGTAGTGCTCGTACTCGGCCGAGCCGACCACCAGGTGCTTGGCCCCGAGCGCGTATTTGTCCGGGGCCGGTGTGCGCGGCCCGACCTCGCGCCAGGCATAGCCGCGGATCGAGCGGTCGCCACCGGCGAAATAGCGCAGGCTCGGCGGCATCGCCACCAGGTCGCTGGTCCAGGTGGTGCCGGCCTGGCCGCGCAGGATCAGGCGGTCGCTGTCGCCCAGCGGCATGTACCAGCGCAGCGTGGCATCAGCCTGGACGAAGCTGGTGTCCGAACCGGCACCCTCGATGCCGCCGCGCAACGTGGCGTTGCCGCTGAAGCCGCGGCGCGGGAAGGCCTTGTCGTCCACGTCCACGTAATCGGCGGTCAATTGCGGATACACCAGCGTCGAATACTGGTAGACCGCGTCGGTGAACTGGTCGCCGGAGCTGTAGCGCCAGCGTTCGCGCAGCGCGTTGACCGAGGCGATGGCGGTCCAGTGCTCGTTGATCTCGCCGCTGCGGCTGGCGATGAGCTTGAAGTTGCGCATGTCGATGTAGCGCGTCTGCTCGTCGTAGGCGCTGACGGCGAAGGTGTACCAGCCGTCGAGCCAGCGGAATGCGGGTATCCGGTAGCTGGTGATCAGGCTCTTGCGCTTCTGCGCGTAGTCCAGCTGCGTGTTGAGCTTGTGGCCGCGGCTGTTGACGTAGCGCCGCTCCACGCCGCCGCGCACACCCGGGCCACTCTCGCTGCCGTAGCTCAGGCCGGCGGTGTAGATGGTGCGCTTGGCCAGGGTGAGGTTCACGTCCACCGGCACCTCGCCGTCGCCATAGGCGTCGTCCGGGTGCGGCTGGATGTCGATGGTGCTGAAGTAGTCCAGCTTGGTCAGCGATTCGCGCAGGCGGTCGAGCTTGCCTTCATGCCAGTAGCTGCCCTCCTCCCAGTACACCAGCGGGTCGAACAGCCCCGGGCGGAAATAGTCCTGGTTGAAGCGGATGCGGCCCATGTTGTAGCGGCGACCGCTGTCCCAGCTCAGGAAGATGTCGGCCGCGTTTTCGGCGCGGGTGACCTCGACCTTGCGCTGCGTGAAATCCGAGTCGAAGTAACCGCGTTCGGACAGGCGCCGGGTGATGACGACCTTGCTGGCCTCGTAGGTGCTGTGGTCGAACGGCTCGCCCTCGCGCGGCTCGAAGTCCTCCAGGTCCTGCTGCAGGTAGCGGTCGCGCGCGGCCGGGCCGGTGATGACCACCTCCGACTGGCGCACCCGCACCGGCTCGCCCTTCTCCACCTGGATCACCACCTGCACCGTATCGCCCTCGCGCGGCGCCTCCACGGTGATGGCCGGGTTGTAGTAGCCGAACGGTTCCAGCGCCTGCCGGGTCTGCCGCTCGGCCTGCGACAGCAGGTACTCCAGCCGCGACTCGCCCTGCACCTTGCCGATGGTGTCGTACAGCGACAGCGAAACCTCGATGTTCTCGATGATGGCCGCATCGTCGTCCTTGTCCAGGCCCTTGATCTGCACTTTTTCGATCGTGCCGCGGGCATGGGCGAGGGGAACGGCGGCGAACGTGGCCAGAAAAATGAGAAATGCGAGGTTCTTGGGCAGCATCGCGACAGCATACCGGTCGCTCGTGAAGGCCGGAATCATCACGGCGGTTTCACTTCGACGGTTAAATTATCGTGAACGCATCCAGCCCCTCCGGTCATGCATGCGTCGTTGCGGCAGCGCCGCGAACGAATCCGCTCCTGGAAGAGCGACCGGTCCGACTGGGTTCCATCGCCCATCCGCCGCGACCCAGGAATCCATCCAATGAAACGCCAGCTGCTGAGCGCCGCCGTCTGCGCGGCCATCACCGCCTATTCCCCGCTGTCCTTCGCCCAGTCCGACGACACCGGCGGCAAGAAGAACGTCGAGACCCTCGACCGCATCACCGTCACCGGTTCGCTGATCCCGCAGGTGCAGATCGAGACGGCCACCCCGGTCACCTCCATCAGCGCGCAGGACATCCAGAAGCAGGGCTTCAAGGACGTGTACGAAGTCCTGCGCTCGCAGCCGCTGGCCACCGGTGCGGTACAGGACAGCCAGTTCTCCGGCGGCTTCACTCCGGCGGCCAAACCCATCAGCCTGCTCGGCCTCGACCCCGGCTTCACCCTGGTGCTGATCGACGGCCGCCCCATGGCCGACTACCCGCTGCTCTACAACGGCCAGAGCAACTTCGTCGACCTGGCCAGCATCCCCACCGCGATGGTCGAACGCATCGACATCGCCCCCGGCAACCAGTCGTCCATCTACGGCTCCAGCGCCATCGCCGGCGTGGTCAACATCATCCTCAAGAAGCAGCTCGACGGCACCCAGATGAGCTTCCGCATGGGCGGCTACAACGGCGGCGGCGGCGGCAACCAGCGCTTCCAGCTGACCGGCGGCCACAGCTTCGACAAGCTGGACCTGACCTGGGGCCTGCAACTGAGCAACCAGGACCCGATCTATGGGTTCAACCGCAAGGACTTCGACTCCACCAACGACAACCCCGATCCGGCCGCGCGCTACGGCAGCCGCACCTTCGTCCACAATGCCAGCGACGGCACCTACATCGATCCGGGCGCGGACGCCTGCGCGCCGCTGTCGGGCCTGTTCCGCGGCACCACGACCTACGACACCCGGCCGGGGCGCGGCAACTATTGCGGCAGCCGCTACGAACCGGGCTATTCGTCGATCCTCAACAAGGAACGCAGCGCTTCGGGCTACGCCAACCTGAACTACGCCTTCAACGACAACGCCGACCTCTACGCCACCCTGCTGGTGAACCGCACCAAGAACGAGAGCAACTCCGGCTCGCGCTTCTGGCAGCCGTCGATCGACACCAGCGGCTATATCTACAACAACCTGACCGGCGACCTGGAGAGCTACCAGCACATCTTCTCGCCGGAGGAAACCGGCGGGCTCAACTTCAACAACGAGCGCCAGACCGCCGACTCGTACAACTTCGCTTTCGGCGTCAAAGGCCCCATCGGCCAGTCCACCTGGGACTACAACGCCTACTACGCGCGTTCGCAGTACACGATCGACAGCCGCCAGTGGTGGCCGCTGAAGGACAAGGTCGAGGACTTCTTCCGCGAGCAGTTCCTCGGCCCGCAGCTGGGCGACTACTACGGCTATCCGATCTACGAGCCCAACGATGCGGCGTTCTACCAGGCGCTCACGCCCGCGCAGTACCGCAGCTTCCAGGGCGAGATCCACACCAAGTCCAAGACCTGGACGCAGAACGTGAACCTGCAGTTCACCAATACGTCGCTGTTCGAACTGCCGGCCGGTGGCCTGGGTTTCGCCGGCGTGCTGCAGGCCGGGCAGCAGTCCTGGGACAACCCGACCGATCCGCGCGTGGTCAACGACGAATTCTGGGGCCTGAGCGGCACCCAGGGCCATGGCAAGCGCGACAACTGGGCAGCGGCCGTTGAGTTCCGCGTGCCGATCTTCAGCAAGTTGACGGCCAATCTTTCCGGTCGCTACGACGACTACAAAAACAAGGGCGCCGGCAGCGATTCGCGCGCCACCTGGAAGGCCGGGCTGGAGTTCCGCCCGATCGATTCGCTTCTGCTGCGCGCCAACTACGCCACCGCGTTCAAGGCCCCGGACATGGCCTATGTGTTCGCCGGCGACAGCGGCTTCTATACCTTCGTGCCGGACTACTACCGCTGCGCCACCGAAGACCCCGGCAAGCCGATGGCCCAGTGCAAATACAACTCCGAACAGGTCAAGGGCTCGCGCAAGGGCAATCCCGACCTGAAATCGATCACCGCCAAGTCCTGGGGCGGCGGCTTGGTGTGGTCGCCCAGCGCCGACTTCACCATCAGCGCCGACTATTACCGCATCAAGATCGACAACAAGGTGTCCGACCTGGACGTGGACATGCTGATGCGCAACGAATCGGCCTGCCGCCTGGGCCAGCTGGACATCACCTCGCCCACCTGCGTGGACGCGCTGGCGCGCATCGGCCGCGCTGGCGCGAACGCGCCGCAGCCCAACCAGGTCAACACCATCAGCATCAACCCGATCAACGTCTCCAAGGAAGACGTCAGCGGCATCACCACCAACCTCGACTACCGCTGGCGCACCGACAACTGGGGCAGCTTCATGCTGGGCGCACGCTACAACGTCACCCTGAAGCACGAGAGCCAGCAGTATCCGGAGGACCCGACGATCGACCTGCTGAGCGACCCGTACTATTCGTCCGAGTTCAAGAACATCTTCAGCGGCACCCTGGGCTGGCAGATCGGTGACTGGACTACCACGCTGTACGGCATCCGCTACGGGCGCACGCCCAATTTCGCCGCGCAGGATTCCACCGACGGCTATGCGGCCGAGAACGCCGGCCGGGTCGGCGCGTGGACGACCTACAACCTGACCTTCGACTACTCGGTCACCCCGGACGTCTCGCTCACCTTCACCGCCAACAACCTGACCAACCAGCGGCCGCCGCGCGACCGCACCTACACCTCCTATCCGTACTACAACATCTTCAACTACAACGGATATGGGCGCTCGTTCATGCTGGAAATGGACTGGCGCTTCGGCGGCAGGCACTGACCGGCGGCGACTCCGCCACGCAGGGGGAGCGGCCACCGCCGCTCCCCCTCACCGGGAAGGCGGCTCCATGGCCTGCAGTTTTCCGCGCATGGGTTCCAGCTGCGCCGCGTACCGGCGCCATTCGTCGACATTGCGCGCATGCAGCGGTTCGCGCACCTGCACGCTGCTGAGCGTGGAGGATGCCGCCTCGTTGCGGGTCAGGTCGCTGGCACCCGGCTCCACGGACAGCCCGCAGCGCAGCAGCACCTGCGCGACCACCGTTTCCGGCGCGCACACCATCGTTTCGTAATCGATTTCCAGCACCCGCTGCGGCAGGTGTTCGCGCCATGCCGCCATCAGGCCGGCATGCGCGCGGTGGTGCCGCGCCAGGGAATCCAGGTCGTAGCTGTAGCCGTAGGAATCGCCGAACATCGCGCGGTAGTTGGAAAAGCACACCGCCATCGGGTCGCGGCGCACGTACACGATCAGCGCCTGCGGCAGCGCGCGCGCCATAGGCCCGGCCAGCAGGTAGTTCGGCGGCAGCTTGTCGATGAAGCGGCGCTCGCTTCCGATGCGCCAGCGCGTCTGCTCCAGGTAACCGCGCCCCACCTGCGCATGGTCCAGCGCCGGCAGCGCCTGCAGCAGCGGCGGGTCCAGCAGCGCGCGTCCGGAAAGATCGGCGGCCCAGCGCAGCTGCTGCGCGAAATCGCCCAGTTCCCCCACCGCGGCGACCTGCGAATGATTGCCCAGCATGCGTTCGAGCACGGTGGTGCCCGAGCGCGGCATGCCGACGATGAAGATCGGTTGCGCGCCGCCATCGGCCTCCCCGCCCGGTGCGGGGGCGAAAGCGCCGTCCTCCGCCAGTCGCGCCATCGCATGGTGCAGGGCTTCGTCGGCATCGGCGTCGTGCCGCATGCGTCGCCGCATCACCGCATTGCCGCGTTGCAGGGCGTCCCAGGCCGTCGCGTCCTCGCCCAGGTCTTCCAGCTCCTTGTACAGCGCGAACCACAGCGCCGCGCTGTCCTCGCCGTCTGCCGGTGCCGACGCCAGTTGCCGGCGCAGCGCATCGACGTGGTTCGCGCCGGGCCGCTGGCGACGCAGCCGCGCAAGGGTCAACGCGGCGCGGCCATAGCCGGGACGCGAATCCAGGCAGCGCACCAGCGCCTGCTCGGCGCCATCGAGGTCGCCATTGAACTGCAGCTGCACGCCGAGGAAGTACCGGAAATCCGGAGTGTCGAAACCCGCCCTGGCCGCGCGTTGCATCAGCTCCAGCGCCTGGGCATGCAATCCGAGCGATTGATGTACATGCGCCAGCGAGGCCAGCAGGGCCGGATCGGCGCAGCGCGCGATGCAGGCCTCTCGCATCAGCGCCGCCACGCCGCGGCTGTCGCCCACCCGCAGCAGGCCCTGGGCGATGCGGTACAGCAGGGCCGGGTCGGCATGCTCGCCGTCAGCGGCCGCGCGCAGCTGCGCCACCGCTTCGCGCACATGGCCCTGCGCCAGCACGGTACCGGCCAGCAGCACCCGGGCATAGCGGTGCCCGGGCTGCAGCTGCAGCAGCGCCTGCAGGTGACGCCGCGCGCCCGGCATGTCGCGCTGGGCCAGTGCGGCCTGTGCGGACTGCCAGGAGGCGGCGGCGTCCATGCCTCAGCCGGACAGATGCTCGATGGCGGCGACGCCGCCCAGGCGGTCGCCCAGGGTGCGCAGCAGCGCGAGGCGGTTGCCGCGCAGGGCCGGGTCTTCGGCGTTGACCATGACACCGTCGAAGAACGCATCGACCTGCGGGCGCAGGCGGGCGAGACGGCCGAGCACGCTGACGTAATCCTTCTGCGCCAGCGCGACGTTGGTGTCGTCGATGGCGGCGGCGACGGCTTCGGCCAGTTCGCTCTCGGCCGGTTCGCGCAGCAGCGCCGGGTCGATCATGCCCGGGATGTCACCCTCGGCCTTGCGCAGGATGTTGCGGATGCGCTTGTTGGCCGCGGCCAGCGCCTCGGCTTCCGGCAGTTGGGCGAAGGTGCCGATGGCGTCGATGCGGCGGTCGAAGTCGTACAGCGAGGCCGGCTTCAGTTCGGCCACGGCGTTGAAGTGCGTGGCCGGCACGCCCTTGTCGCTGTAATAGCCGCGCAGGCGGTCGATGATGAAGTCGTACAGCTCACCCGCGTCCGCCTGGACGTTACGCCCGGCCAGACCGGCGTTGGTCGCGGCCAGCAACGCCGGCAGATCCAGGTCGAAGCCAGACTCGATGATCGTGCGCGCCAGGCCCAGCGCATTGCGCCGCAGCGCGAACGGATCCTTGTTGCCGGTCGGCTTCAGGCCTGCGGCGAAGCCGCCGGCCAGCGTGTCCAGGCGCTCGGCGATCGCCAGCACCTTGCCCAGCGGCGACAACGCGATGTCGTCGGCCGCGAAACGCGGCTGATAGGCCTCGTCGATGGCCAGCGCCACGGCGGGCGATTCGCCGCCGGCCACGGCGTAGTGGCGGCCGGCGATGCCCTGCAGTTCCGGGAACTCGTTGACCATGCGCGACTGCAGGTCGTTCTTGGCCAGCTCGGCGGCACGCCTGGCCTGCACCGGGTCGGCACCCACCTGCGGCGCGATGATCTGCGCCAGCGCGCTGACGCGTTGCACCTTGTCGGCCACCGTGCCCAGCTTGGCCTGGTAGGTGACGCCCTTCAGGCCCTCGCCCATCGCGGCCAGACCCTGCTTGAGATCCTCGTCGAAGAAGAACTTGGCATCACTGAAACGCGGGCGGATCACGCGCTCGTAGCCCTTGGCGACTTCGGCCACGTCCTTCGATTCGATGTTGGCGATGCCGATGAACTTCTCGGTGAGCTTGCCGGCGGCGTCCAGCACCGGGAAGAATTTCTGGTTGATCTCCATCGTCTCGATCAGCGCTTCCTGCGGCACCGCCAGGAACTCGCGCTCGAAGCTGCACAGCACCGCCGACGGCCATTCGACCAGGTTGACCACCTGCTCGAGGTTGTCGTCGGTGATGCGCGCCACGCCGCCTGCCTGCGCGGCGGCGGCATTGACCTCGTGCACGATGCGCTCGCGGCGCGCATCCGGGTCGACCAGCACGTGGGCGGCCTTCAGCGATTCGACATAGTCGTTCGGGTTGCTCAGCCATACCTGCTTGTCGGCCATGAAGCGGTGGCCGCGGCTGAAGCGGTCGGACGTCAGGCCGAGCAGTCCGGCATCGACGACGTCGTTGCCATGCAGCAGCACCAGCCAGTGCACCGGGCGGGCAAAGGCGTACTCGTGCGCGCCCCAGCGCATCGGCTTGGGGATCGGCATCGCGGCGATGGCCTCGCGCAGGATCTCCGGCAGCAGCGTGGCGGTCTTCGCGCCCGGGGTCACCGAACGCAGCACGAAGCGCTCGCCCTTGGCGTCGGTGGTGCGCTCCAGCGCGGTCCAGTCGATGCCGGCCTTGGCGGCGAAGCCCTGCAGCGCCTTGGTGGGCTCGCCATTGGCGTCCAGCGCGATGTTGAGATACGGGCCGAACACTTCCGAGTGCTGCTCGGGCTGTTCGGTTTCCACGCCCGGCAGCAGCACGGCCAGGCGGCGCGGGGTGGACAGCGGCTTGGCGTCGTCGCGCTCGAAGGCGATGCCGCGCTTGGCCAGCCCGTCGATCACGCCATCGAAGAACGCCTGCGCCAGGCCCGGCAGCGCCTTGACCGGCAGCTCTTCCACGCCCAGTTCGATCAGCAGCGGCTGCATGCTCATGCCTGCACCTCCCTGGCGGCCACGGCTTCGAGGCGCTTGACCTCGTACAGCTTGGCCACGGCCATTGCCAGCGTGCGCACGCGCAGGATATAGCGCTGGCGCTCGGTCACCGAGATGGCGCGGCGCGCGTCGAGCAGGTTGAACGAATGGCTGGCCTTGCAGACCTGCTCATAGGCCGGCAGCGGCAGGCCCGCCTCGACCAGCTTCTGCGCTTCCTTCTCGCAGGCGTCGAAGCGGTGGAACATCTCTTCCACGTCGGCATGCTCGAAGTTGTAGGTGCTCTGCTCCACCTCGTTCTGGTGGTAGACATCGCCATAGGTGACCGGCTTGCCGTCCGGACCGTAGGTCCAGACCAGGTCGTAGACGTTGTCGCAGTTCTGCAGGTACATGCACAGCCGCTCCAGGCCGTAGGTGATCTCGCCGAGCACCGGACGGCACTCCAGGCCGCCGGCCTGCTGGAAGTAGGTGAACTGGGTGACTTCCATGCCGTTGAGCCAGACCTCCCAGCCCAGGCCCCAGGCGCCGAGGGTCGGCGATTCCCAGTTGTCCTCGACGAAGCGCAGGTCGTGCACCAGCGGGTCGATGCCCAGCGCCTTGAGCGAATCCAGGTACAGCTGCTGGATGTTGTCCGGGCTCGGCTTCATCGCCACCTGGTACTGGTAGTAGCGCTGCAGGCGGTTGGGGTTCTCGCCGTAGCGGCCATCGGTGGGACGCCGGCTGGGCTGCACGTAGGCGGCGTTCCAGCTTTCCGGGCCGATCGAGCGCAGGAAGGTGGCCGGATGGAAGGTGCCGGCGCCCACTTCCAGGTCCAGCGGCTGGATCAGCACGCAGCCCTGCTTCGCCCAGTAATCGTTGAGGGTCTGGATCAGGCCCTGGAAAGTGATGGGAACGGTGGGAGTCGCGGACATGCTGCCTGGGCCGTACGGATGGGTGCGCTAGTATAGCGAGCGACCGCGCGGCGGCCGCGCCAGCAAGGAGTTTCAGGTGGAACAGCAGGCCGCGCAGAGCGCTCCGACCCCGCCCCCGCCGGTGGCCATCGCCCCTGGTCGGCTGCAGTTTTCCAACATCGCCGCCGCCTTGCTGGGCGACGGCCTGGTGGCCGCGCACGACCAGGAGCGCATCCGCTTCTCCGCGCAGGGCGCGCGCAACGCCAGCGAGGTGCATCCGCTGGTGCTGCTGGCCAACCTCAAACTGGTCGCGGCGCCACCCGCATCCGGCGAGCTCGGGCTGGAGCGGCTGACCGAATGGCTGGCCGTCCGCACCGGGGTCCGCCACCTGCGCATCGACCCTACCCGCGTGGACGTGGCCAACGCCACCGCCGTGGTATCGCACGCCTATGCGCGGCGCCACCGCATCCTGCCGCTGGCGATGGACGGCGAGCGGGTGCTGGTGGCCACCAGCGAACCGATGGCGCGCGACTGGATACCCGACCTGCAGCACCTGACCCGGCGCCGGGTCGAGATCGCGCTGGTCAACCCGCTGGACCTGCACCGCTACTCGATGGAGTTCTTCGGCGTCACCCGCTCGGTGCGCAATGCCCGCGGCGACGCGCGCGGCGACGGCAGCAGCCTGCCCAGCTTCGAGCAGCTGGTGGAGCTGGGCCGCGCCGGCGACGTCAACGCCGACGACCACCATGTGGTCAGCATCGTCGACTGGCTGCTGCAGTACGCCTACGAGCAGCGCGCCAGCGACATCCACCTGGAGCCGCGCCGCGACATGGGCCGGGTGCGGTTCCGCATCGACGGCGTGCTGCACAAGGTGTTCGAGCTGCCGCCGACGGTGATGACCGCCGTGGTCAGCCGCATCAAGGTGCTCGGGCGCATGGACCTGGCCGAACGCCGGCGCCCGCAGGACGGCCGCATCAAGACCCGCTCGCCGGGCGGCCGCGAGGTGGAGATGCGCCTGTCGACCATGCCCACCGCCTTCGGCGAGAAGTGCGTGATGCGCATCTTCGACCCGGACGCGGCGTTCAAGAGCATCGAGCAGCTGGGCTTCAGCCCGGAGGAAGCGGCCGGCTGGAACGAACTGGTCGCGCGTCCGCACGGCATCGTGCTGGTCACCGGCCCGACCGGTTCGGGCAAGACCACCACCCTGTACTCCACGCTCAAGCGGCTGGCCACGCCGGACGTGAACGTGTGCACGGTGGAGGACCCGATCGAGATGATCGCGCCCGAGTTCAACCAGATGCAGGTCCAGACCAACATCGACCTGGACTTCGCCAGCGGCGTGCGCACCCTGCTGCGCCAGGACCCGGACATCATCATGATCGGCGAGATCCGCGACCTGGAGACCGCGCAGATGGCGGTGCAGGCCTCGCTGACCGGCCACCTGGTGCTGTCCACGCTGCACACCAACGACGCGCCCTCGGCCATCACCCGCCTGCTCGACCTGGGCGTACCGCACTACCTGATCGCCTCCACCGTCAACGGCGTACTGGCGCAGCGCCTGGTGCGCACCCTGTGCCCGCACTGCAAGCGCGCCGACGTGCTCGAGGACGCCGACTGGGCGCCGCTGCGTGATGGCAATGAGGCATTACCTGATGCCATCCACGCCTGTGCGCCGGTCGGTTGCCTGGAGTGCCGGCGCACCGGCTACATGGGCCGGGTCGGCCTGTACGAGCTGCTGCCGCTGGGCCCGCAGCTGCGTTCGCTGATCCGCGCGGACATGGACCTGGCCGGTTTCAGCCGCGCCGCGCACGCCGAAGGACTGCGTACGCTGCGCCGCACCGGGCTTGAAAAGGTGGCGCAGGGGCTGACTACAATCGAGGAAGTCCTGTCGGTCCTGCCTCCAGCGGAATGAAGTCCTCGCCGTTCCTCATCATCGAAACCGGGCAACCGTTCCCGACCCTGCGCCGCTACGGCCGCTTCCCGCACTGGATCCGCGTCGCCGCGGGGCTGGAGGAAGTGCAGACCGTGGTGGTCAATGTCGAGCACGGCGAGCGCCTGCCATCGCGCGAAGGCTTCGCCGCCACGATCGTCACCGGTTCGGCCGCCTTCGTCACCGACCGCGCCGAGTGGAGCGAACGCAGCGCCGACTGGCTGCGCGAAGCCGCCCATGGCGGCATGCCGCTGCTGGGCATCTGCTACGGCCACCAGCTGCTGGCGCACGCGCTCGGCGGGCAGGTGGACTACAACCCGGCCGGACGCGAATCCGGCACCATCCGCCTGGAACTGGACCCCGCCGCCGCCGCCGACCCGCTGTTCGCCGGCCTGCCGGCCAGCTTCCCGGCGCAGGCCACCCACCTGCAGACCGTGCTGCGCGCACCCGAAGGCGCCACCGTGCTGGCACGCTCGGCACAGGACCAGTGCCACGCCTTCCGCTGGGGCGACAACGCCTGGGGCCTGCAGTTCCACCCCGAATTCGCCACCCACCACATGCGCGGCTATGTGCAGGCCCGCGCCGACTGCATCGCCCGCCACGGCGGCTGCGCGCGCACCGTCTCGCGCCAGGTCAGCGCCGCGCCGCAGGCCCGCCAGCTGCTGCGCCGTTTCGTGCGCCACGCCCGCGCGGTATAGCGCCGACGACGCCGGGAACCCCCGCACCACGCCGGGCGGTGGAATGCACGATCCCGTGGCGCGACTCGCCCGTCACCCGGGTTCGGGCGATAATCCGCCCACGCCGGCACCGTGCCGGCGCTCCCCCTTCTCGGAACTGCAATGGGCGATATTCGCAAGGTGCCGGCCTCCGCCGGCGCGGAATGGCTGCTGGCCGGCTTCGGCCTGCTCAGGCGCGCGCCGCTGGCGCTGGGCTCGCTGGGCATCCTGTGGGGCGTAGGCACTTCGCTGGTGCTGTCGCTGTCCCTGCTGGTGCCCGCGCTGGGTACGCTGGTGCAGTTCCTGCTGCTGCTGGCCGGGCCGCTGTTCATGGGCGGCCTGCTGTGGGCCGTGCGCGAAGTCGACCAGAACCGCCAGGCGCGTCCGTCGCACCTGCTCGAAGGCGTGCGCGAAGGCCGCGCGCCGCACCTGCTGGTGGCGCTGCTGCCGCAACTGGTGGCGGCATTGCTGCTGGGCACGCTGCTGCTGGTGCTGGTCGGCACCGACGGCCTGCAGCGGCTGTCCGAGGTGATGCTGCGGATCAACGAGCTGAGCCAGTCCGGCGCGCAGCCGGACCCGGCGCAGATCGAGGCGCTGGTGGCGACGCTGCCAGCCGGCCGCATCCTGCTGTGGCTGCTGCTGATGCTGGCCGCCTTCGCCGCGCTCACCCTGGCGCTGTTCGTGATGCCGCCGCAGGTGATGTTCCAGCGCATCGGCGGCTGGCACGCGCTGCGCCGCAGCCTGCGCTCGAGCCTGCGCAACCTGCCGGCGATGCTGGTGTTCTTCGTGCTGGCCTTCATCGCCATCTTCGCGATCTATTTCGCGGTGATGATCCTGGCGGTGATCGTCGGCCTGATCGCCGGCCAGACCGTGGCCATGGCGGTGGCGCAGCTGCTGCTGATGGCGGTGCTGATGCCGGTGTTCGCCGGCGCGGTATATGCGGCCTGGAAGCAGATGCTCGGCCCGGCCGGGGCGGTGCCGCCGCCGATCGGCGGCGGCCACGTGCTGGAAGCCTGACCGGCTTCCACCTGCCGCGGCTCAGCGGTCGCGGGCGCGCTTGACCAGGTACATCGCCTGGTCGGCGGCATGCAGCAGTGCCCCCACTTCCGCACCATCGGCCGGGTAGGTGGCCAGGCCGATGCTGGCGGCGATGGACAGGCGCACTTCGCCGCCATCGCCGGTGTAGGCCATCGGCGCCTGCAGGCAGAGCCGCACGTCCTCCAGCCGGCGCCTGGCCGCGTCCACGTCCTCCAGGTCTTCCAGCACCAGCGCGAACTCGTCGCCGCCCAGCCGCGCGACGGTGTCGTTCTCGCGCAGCGAGCCGCGCAGCCGGCGCGCCAGTTCCACCAGCAGGGCATCGCCCGCGGCGTGGCCCCAGGTATCGTTCACGCCCTTGAAGCCGTCCACGTCGACGTAGACAAGGGCGAACATGCCCTCGTTGCGGACCGCGCGATGGTGCGCGTTCTCCAGGCGGTCCATGAACAGCGCGCGGTTGGGCAGGCCGGTGAGCATGTCGTGCATGGCCAGATGGCGCATTTCCTGCTCCATCTGCCGACGCTGCTCGACCTCGAGTTCCAGCTGGCGGTTGCGCTCGGACAGCTCGCGCAGCGCATCGCGCAGGGCCACCCGGTGCCGGTACAGCTCCAGGAACACCTGCACCTTGGACAGCAGGATGGTCGCGTCCAGCGGCTTGGCCATGTAGTCCACTGCGCCGAAGCCATAGCCCTTGAGCCGGTGAACGTCGTCGGCGTAGGTCGCGGTGACGAAGATGATCGGCGTCTGCCGCGTGCCTTCCTCCTGCGACAGGATCTCCGCCACCTCGAAGCCGTTGATGTCGGGCATGTATACGTCCAGCAGGACCAGCGCGAACTCCGCATCCAGCGTGGCCTTGAGCGCATCGTTGCCGGACGCGGCCTCGACCACCTCGACGTCGAGCTTGGCCAGCACGCGGCGGATCACCAGCAGGTTGGCGGGGTTGTCGTCGACCGCCAGGATCTTCGGGCGCTGCGGGGCAGCCGGCTTGGTCATGGGCATAGCGTTTCCAGCAAGGGAGGAATGTCGGCCAACGGCAGGCAATGGTCGGCGCCGGCCAGTTCGAGCGCGGCCGCGGGCATGGTCGGGACCTGCGCCGTACGCGGGTCTTCCACGATTACGCGCCCACCGAGTCCGCGTATCCGCCGGCAGCCGTGCGCGCCGTCGGAATTGGCGCCGGTGAGCAGCACCGCAAGCAGGCGGTCGTGCCAGGCCTCGGCCGCCGATTCGAACAGCACGTCGATCGATGGGCGCGAAAACGCGACGCGCGGATCGACGCTGAGCGCGAAGCGGCCGTCGTGTTCGACCAGCAGGTGGTAACCGGACGGCGCCACGTACACCTGCCCGGGCTGCGGCAGCTGCCGTTCCTCGGCCTCGCGCACCGGCAGGCCGCTGCGTCCGGCCAGCAGCTCGCAGAACAGCCGCATGTCTTCCGAACCGCTGTGGCAGACCAGCACCATCGGCACCGGCAACGGCCGCGACAGGCCGCCGAGCAGCAGGTGCAGCGCCGCCAGGCCGCCGGCCGAACAGCCGACCACGACCGCCAGCGGCGATGACTGCGCGCTCATGGCGTCGCTCCCGTGTTGCGGTACAGCCGCAGCTCGGCATCGAGCGGCACGAACCCGCGCGCGCTCGGCGCGAAGCGGATCGATTCGCGGTTGCCCAGGCACAGGAAGCCGCCGCGCGACAGACTGTCGCGGAACAGGCCGAGCACGCGATCCTGCAGCGTGTCGGAGAAATAGATCAGCACGTTGCGGCACAGGATCAGCTGCGCCTCGCAGAACACCCCATCGCAGACCAGGTTGTGGTTGGCGAAGGTCACCCGCTCCTTCAGCCGCTCGTCGAGCTTCATGAAGTCGTAGCGGGCGTGGTAGTAGTCCGACAGCGTGTGGCGACCGCCGGCGGCCAGGTAGTTCTCCGAATACAGGCGCGCATCGCGGATCGGGAAGATGCCTTCCTGCGCCCGCGCAAGCGCCTCGTCGCTGAAATCGGTGGCGTAGATCTGGCAGCGCTCGTACAGGCCGGCTTCCTTGAGCAGGATCGCCAGCGAGTACACCTCCTGCCCGTGCGCGCAGCCAGCCTGCCAGATGTTGATGTGCGGGTAGGAAGCGAGCACCGGGAACACTTCGTCGCGCAGCTTCCGGAACACCGCTGGGTTGCGGAACATCTCCGACACCGGCACCGACAGCCGCGCGATCACCTGCGGCACCATCGCGTCGTCGCGCAGCACGCGCGCGGTCAGGTCGCCGACGTGTGCCACGTCCAGGGCCTGCACCAGCTGCAGCACCCGCCGCTTCAGCGAGGACGGTGCGTAACCGCTGAAATCGTAGCCGTGGCGCCGCGCCATCGCCTGGACGAAGGCGTCCACCTCGATGTCGTCGATGTCCTCGCGGCCGGCGCCGGGCCCTATTTCTGCAGCCATACGCGGATCATCGACAACAGCTTGTCCAGGTCCACCGGCTTGGTCAGGTAGTCGTTGGCGCCGGCTTCCAGGCATTTGTCGCGGTCGCCGTGCATGGCCTTGGCAGTCACCGCGATGATCGGCAGTTCGGCCCACTGCGGCTGGCGACGGATCTCGCGGGTGGTCTCGTAGCCGTCCATGCCGGGCATCATGATGTCCATCAGCACCAGCTCGATGTCACCGTTCTCCTGCAGCTGCTGCAGCGCCTTGTAGCCGTCCTGGGCCAGGACCACGTTCATGCCGCGCGCGCGCAGCGACTTGGACAGCGCGAACAGGTTGCGCATGTCGTCGTCGACCAGCAGCAGCTTGCGCCCGCCCAGCTGCGTGTCGTCCGACGGCGTGGCGTTGGCGCCGCGCGAGCCGATGCTGTGCAGGAACAGGCTGACCTCGTCGAGCAGGCGCTCGGGCGAGCGCTTGCCCTTGATCACGATGCTGTCGGTGTACTGGCGCAGCTTCAGGCTTTCCTCGCGGCTGAGTTCCTGCGCCGAATAGATCACCACCGGCGGCACCGCCACCAGGTTGACCGCCCGCTCCAGGAACTCGATGCCGGAAATGCCGCCCAGGTTCAGGTCCAGCACGATGCAGTCGTAGCTGTGGGTGGCGATGCGCTCCAGCGCTTCCTCGCCGGAGGCGACCTGGTCGATCTCGACGTTGTCGGCCTGCAGCAGCCGGGTCAGCGCCAGGCGCGAATCATCGTCGTCGTCGACCAGCAGCAGCTTGCGCACGATCTTGCCGGCGACTTCGAGCAGGTGGTCGAACGCGGCGATCAGCGCCTTGCGGTCCACCGGCTTGGTCAGGTAGCCGACCGCACCCAGCGCCACGCCCTTGGCGGCTTCATCCACCGCGGAGATGAAGTGCACCGGGATCGCCGCGGTCACCGGGTCGTGCTTGAGATGCTGCATCACCGACCAGCCATCCATGCCCGGCAGCATCACGTCGAGCAGGATGCCGGTGGGACGGTAGCGGCGCGCCAGCTCCAGGCCGCTCTCGCCGTCGGCCGCGGCCAGCGCGCGGTGGCCCTTGCGGCGGATCAGGTCGACCAGGATGCGCGCGAACGCGGGGTCGTCCTCGATGGTGAGGATGACGGTGTCGCCAGCCGCGACGGCGTGGCGGTCGTCGGGTATCCAGTCGATCAGCGGTGCGGCGATCGTCCGCGCCGGCGGCGTCCGCGCTGCCCGATCCACCTGCGGCGCGGCCTGGCTGCCGCCGCCCGCCGGCAATGCCAGCAACGGCAGCACCAGCGCGAAGCTGCTGCCCTTGCCCGGCTCGCTGTCCACCACCAGGTGGCCGTCCAGCAGCTGCGCCAGGCGGCGCGCGATGGCCAGACCCAGCCCGCTGCCGCCGTAGTGGCGGCTGGTGCTGGAATCGACCTGCTCGAATGCCTCGAAGATCGAATCCAGGCGTTCGCTGGGAATGCCGATACCGGTGTCCTGCACCGCCAGCGCCACGTGCGCGCGGCCGGCGGATGCGCCGGTACGGGCCAGCAGCGCCTCGTCGGCCATGGACAGGCGCAGCGTGACCTTGCCCTCCCGGGTGAATTTGAAGGCATTGCCGAGCAGGTTGTTGAGGATCTGCTGCAGCTTGGAGCGGTCGGTCACCAGCGCCTCGGGCACCTGCGGATCGACGTCGATGGCGAACTCGAGCCGGCTCTCCATCGCCATGTGGCGGAAGTGGCGCGTCACCTCGCGGGTGATGGCGTCCACGCGCACCTCCTCGCGGTGCACGTCCATCTTGCCGGCTTCGATCTTGGACAGGTCGAGGATGTCGTTGATCAGGCGCAGCAGGTTGGAACCGGAATCGTGGATGACCGCCGCCGCTTCCACTTCCTCGGCGTCGAGATGGCCGCTCTCGTTCTCGGCCAGCTCCTTGGACAGGATCAGCAGGCTGTTGAGCGGCGTGCGCAGCTCATGCGACATGTTGGCCAGGAAATCGGTCTTGTACTGGCTGGCGCGCGCCAGCTCCTGCGCCTTGAACTCGGTCTCGCGCTGCAGCACCTGCAGCACGTCCTTCTGTTCGTTGAGCACCTCGGTCTTCTGCCGCAGCTCCTCGTTGGACGCCTGCAGTTCCTCGGCCTGCACGCGCAGTTCCTCTTCCGAAGCGGACAGCCGCTGCGCCTGCTCCTCCAGCTCGACGGTCTTGCCCTGCAGTTCCTCGTTGGTGGCGCGCAGCTCTTCTTCCTGCGCCTGCAACGCCACCTGCGAGCGCTGCAGTTCCTCGGCCTGTGCGCGGGTGTGCTCCAGCAGCTGCTGTGTCTCCTCGGCGCGGCGGATGTTGTCCAGGCCCAGCGCCACGGTCGGCAGCACGGCGTCGATGAAGGCTTCCTGGCTCGGGGTGAAATGCTGGAACGCACCGAACTCGAACACGCCCAGCAGGCGCTCCTTCAGCAGCAGCGGCACCGCGACCAGGTGCCGCGGCTGCGCCTCGCCCAGCGCCGAATGGATGCCGAAGAATTCGTCCGGCACCTGCTGCACGCCGATGCGCTTGCGCTCCAGCGCCGCCTGCCCGATCAGGCCATCGCCCAGGCCATAGCGCAGGCCCAGGTGCTTGCGCCGCTGGAAGCCATAGCTGCCCTGCAGGCGCAGTTCGCCGGCATCCTCGTCCCACAGGAACAGCACGCCGATGCCGGCGCCGATGCGCGGGGCGATCTCCGACACCAGCGCCTGCGCATAGTCGCCGGGATTCTGCGCCGACTGCAGCGCGGCACCGACCTCGCCGACGCTGAGCTTGACCCAGTTGGCCTCGCGCGAGGCCAGCGAGTTGCGGCGGAATACTTCCAGCGCGCGGGCGATCGCGCCGATCTCGTCGCCGCGCTCCAGGCCGTTGATGTCCACGTCCAGGTCGCCGTCGGCCAGGCGCGTCATCTTCCCGGTGAGGCGGTTGATCGGCGATACCACCAGGCGCGAGAGCATCCACAGCGCACCGACGATGATCAGCAGCCCGGCCACCAGCAGGACCAGCGAGATGCCATGCGCGCGGGCGATCCAGTCGCTCATCGCGCCGCGCTCTTCGAGCAGGGTGTTGACCTCGATGTTGTAGATCTCGGCCAGGTCGACCGCCAGCGCATCGCCCTGGCCGGTGCTGACCGCATGGAACTGCCGCCGCGCGGCCGCCAGGGAGTCGCCACCTTCCTGTGGTGCCGCACCCGGTACCAGGCCGGCCTGCACCTGCGCATCCCAGGCGGCGGCCTGCACCGAGGCGCGGCGGAGACGCTCGTTCTGGATGTCGCTGCCCACCTTCAGTGCCGCGGCCAGCGCCTGGTCGCGGCGCTCGCGCTGCGCACGCAGGGTCTGCAGGGCCTGGTCGCCGTCGCCGAGCAGGTGGTCGCGGATCGCCAGCTGCTGCAGGCGCACCGCCTGGATGGCTTCCTCGACGTGGCGGATCACCTCGATCTGGCGGCCTTCGCGCCTGCGCGCTTCATCGTCCTGCCCAGAGGTACGGTAGCTGACCACGCTGGTGGCCAGGAAGCACAGGAACACCAGCCCGAATGCCGCCAGCATCTTGCCCAGCAGCGGCACATTGTTGATCCAGCGTTCCTTCCTGTCGCTCACTCGGCTCCCCCCGGATGCAGCCTGGCCACCGCCCCCGGTGGCGCTTCGGACTTCAGTGGACGTCAAAGGTAGCCGGAGTTTTCCGGCATACCCCGTTCATGATGCGGGTCAGGACGTGACGTCCCTTTCACGGTCGCGCGGCAGCAGCCAGCGCGCGGCGTGGATGCCCAGTTCGTAGAGTACGCACATCGGGATGGCCAGCATCAGCTGCGAGACCACGTCCGGCGGGGTCAGCACCGCCGCCAGCACGAAGATGCCGACGATGGCATAGCCGCGCCCCTCGCGCAGCTGCTGCGGCGTCACCCAGCCCAGCAGCACCAGGATCACCATTGCCACCGGCAGCTCGAAGCTGGCGCCGAAGGCGAAGAAGATCGCCAGCACGAAGTCCAGATAGGCTGTGGCGTCCGGGGTGATCGCGATGACATCCGGGCGGAAGGTGGTCAGGAAATGGAACACCGCCGGCAGCACCAGGAAGTAGGCGAACGCGCAGCCGATGTAGAACAGCGCCACGGCCGACCCCAGCAGCGGCAGGGCCAGGCGTTTCTCGCGCGCGTACAGGCCCGGCGCCACGAATGCCCAAGCCTGGTACAGCAGCCAGGGCACGGCGATGAACACGGCAGTGAAGAAGGTCAGCTTGAGCGGGGCGAAGAACGCGCCGGCCGGGTTGGTCGCGATCATCGTCTGCCCGGCGGGCAGCTGCGAGACCAGCGGCGTTGCCAGGTGGTTGTAGAGCGTGCGCGCGAACGGCAGCAGGGCCAACAGCACCACGCCCAGCCCCAGCAGGCCGCGCACCAGGCGCGCGCGCAGCTCGATCAGGTGCTCGATCAACGGGCTCTCGTTGAAGTCGTCGCTCATGGCGCGCGTTCCCGCTGTTCCGGCACCGGCGCTTCCTGCAGCCCGGCCGCATCGGCGGCCGGTGCCGGCAGGGCTTCCGGTGCCGTTTCGGCATCGCTGGCCGCCGGCACAGGCACGGCCGGCGCATCGACCTCGCGGCGCAGCGCATCCACCTCGCCCTGCAGCTGCGTGGCGCCGTCCTGCAGTTCGTGTCCGGTCTGCTGCACCGACTGGCGCACGCTGCGCAGGTTGCGCTGCAGCTCTTCGGCCTGCAGCTCGCGCTCAAGCTCCTGCTTGACCGAATCCCATTGGTTGCGGGCACGGCGCACCCACAGCCCGGCAAAACGCGCCGCCTTGGGCAGCCGTTCCGGGCCCAGCACCACCAGCGCCACCACCGCGATCAGCAGCAGTTCGCCGAAGCCGATATCGAACACGCCTGGAACCCGTGGATCAGCGCGCTTCGCGGTCGTGCTCGGCCTGCGTGTCGCGGCTGGATTCGCGCTCGCGCGACTCGTCGTTCAGGCGTGCCGGCGGGGTGTCTTCCTCGCGCATGCCTTTCTTGAATTCCTTGACCGCGCTACCCAGATCCTTGGCGCCACTCGTCAGCCGCTTGGTGCCGAACACCAGCACGACGATGACCAGCACGATCAACCAATGCCAGATGCTGAAACTGCCCATGATCCGCTCGCGTTATTCGGTGTGGAGGCCGATGAGCATAGCGCACCCGGCCCTGCCGGACGCCCGTGCCGAAGGTCAGTTGTTGCCGTCCAGCGACTCAGTGCGGATCTCGCCTTCGGATACCGGCTGGAAACCCTGCTGCGGCGCGGGCTCGGCGGTGGCCGGCTGCAGCGGCTGGGTGGTGGCCTCGGCGCCCTGCTGCGCGTTGCCGGACACGGTGACCGCCTGCGCGCGCGGCGCCGACGAGGCTACCGGCGCGGCGCTGCCCTGGGTGCCGCGCTTCTCGCGCGCGGCGTAGGTGGATTCCTCCAGGCGGTCGCGGAAGGCGACCACGTCGCTGGACGGCGCCGCATTCAGGCGGCCCTCCAGGATCATCCGCGGCGTGGTGCCCTGGCCGTAGGCGTCGAGGTTGGCGGCATCGTCGATGGACAGCACCGCGCCATCCAGCGCCACGCCGGCGAACAGGCCGCGCGCGCGCGACCACGACCAGATCTCGGCCTTGAGCTGGCCATCGGTGGCGGCGGCGGCACTGCGCCCGACCGGGCCGGCAGCCACGCCGGCATCGGCGCCCAGAGTGAACTTGCCGTTGACGATATTGTCCAGGCTGCGGTTGTTGCGGAACACCAGGATCACGTCGGAGGACTGCACGCCGGCCTGGAAGCCGATGCTGCCGCCGGTGAGCTTGACGAACACCGGGTTGGACCAGCTGCCGTCCGCGGTCTTGACCGACATCAGGCCATGGCCCCGACGGCCGCCGATCACCAGGCCGGCCTTGATCGTGTCGGGGATGACGATGATCGCGCGGCCCTCGTCGAGCAGCTTGTCGGGAATGGCCTGTTCGGGAATTTCCTGGATTTCGCCCAGCACGCGCACGGCATTGCGGGCGCGCTGGTCCTCCTGCGGCCCGGCCACGGCAGTGGCGGACAACAGGCTGGCGGACAGCAGCAGGGCGAGATACGGCAGGCGGCGCATGGCGGACTCCACAGGTCGATGCACGGAAAGATACGGCAAGGTGCCGAGATTGGAAGTGGGGCGATGAACGGGCGAGGAACGAAAGAAGGACGACCGTCCGCCTCGATTCGCCGGTCCACCTTGATTCGTCCGCGATTCGTCAGCCACTGGGCTCCTTCCACGCGGGCGCGGGTGCTCTCCAACAGCCCGACGCTCTTCAATGGAGCATGTCCGGTCACCTCGCCGGCTTTCGCCTTCCCGTGATGGGATGCAAAGCAATCACGCCCACGCGGCGATGAGGGCCCGCCCCTGGCTCCTGCCTTCATCCGCTTCTCCTTCCCTGCCTGTCCCCTGCTCCCGCCCCCTCCACTCGCTCCTGCACTTCAGCCACAATGCGCGCATGTCCGACGCCCCCAACACCGCGCTGCTCGCGGTAAACCTAGGCACGCCCGAGACACCCACCGCCCCGGCGGTACGTCGCTATCTGGCCGAGTTCCTCGGCGACCCGCGCGTGGTCTCGATCCCGCCCCTGCTGTGGAAGCCGCTCCTGCACGGGCTGATCCTGCCGCTGCGCGGCGGCCGCTCGGCGCACAAGTACGCGCAGGTCTGGCTGCCGGAGGGCTCGCCGCTGGCGGTCCACACCCGCCGCCTGACCGCGAACATCGCCCGCGAACTGCCGCACTGGCAGGTACGCGAGGCCATGCGTTACGGCCAGCCGGCACTGCAGCCGGCCCTGGACGCGCTGACCGCCGCGGGCGCCACGCGCATCGTGGTGCTGCCGCTGTACCCACAGTATTCGACCACCACCACCGCCTCGGTCGAGGACAGGGTGCAGCAGTGGCAGGCACGTCACCGCGACGTGGAAGTCCGCACCATCCGCGACTACGCCGACGACCCGCTGTGGGTGGCCGCGGTGGCGGATTCGATCCGCGACTACTGGCACAGGCACGGCCGCGGCGACAGGCTGGTGTTCTCCTTCCATGGCATCCCGCAGCGGCTGGCCGATGCCGGCGATCCGTATCCGCAGCGCTGCGAGGCCAGTGCGCGCGCGATCGCCACGGCGCTGGAGCTGGGCGACGGCGATTGGCAGCTGGCCTACCAGTCGCGCTTCGGCCGCGAGCGCTGGCTGCAGCCCTATGCCGAACCCACACTGTGGGCGCTGGCCGAGGCCGGCGCGAAGACACTCGACGTGGTCTGCCCCGGCTTCGCCACCGACTGCCTGGAAACGCTGGAGGAAGTGGCGATGGGCTTCACCGCCACCGTCGCCGAACGCGGCGCCAGCATGCGCTACATCCCCTGCCTGAACGACACGCCCGCCCACGCCCGCGCGCTGGCCGCGCTGGCCGCCGCGCAGATCGCATGACCATGCCGTTCGAGATGGATGCGGGCGGCCTGCGGATCGCCGGGCTCCGCACCGGCACCCGCGGAGGACTGCCGGTGCTGGCCCTGCACGGCTGGCTCGACAACGCGGCCAGCTTCGTTCCGCTGGCGGCGCAGCTGCCGGAACTGGACTGGGCGCTGGTCGACCTGCCCGGCCACGGCCTGAGCGACCACCTGCCCGCCGATGCGGCCTACACCACGCCACAGGCGATCGTGCAGGTGCTGGCGATCATGGATGCGCTGGGCTGGGAGCGCTGCGTGCTGCTGGGCCATTCGATGGGCGCGGCCATCGCCAGCCTGGCGGCGGCGGTGGTACCGCAGCGGGCGCAGGCGCTGGTCGCCATCGAGGCGCTCGGCGGACTCGCCGCCCCGGCGGAGGAAACCGTCGACCGCCTGCGCGCGCACGTGGCGGCACTGGCTGCGCTCGGCGACAAGCAGCTGCGCGTGTTCGCCGACCTGGCCGCGCCGGTACGCGCACGCATGCTGGCCAACCAGCTCGACGAGGCCTCGGCGCGCCTGCTGGTCGAACGCGGCGTGCGGCCGGTCGAAGGCGGCTGGAGCTGGCGCAGCGATCCGCGACTGATGCTGCCCACTGCCGTGCGCATGACCGAAGACCAGGTGCGCGACGTGCTCGCCGCCATCCAATGTCCGGCGCAGGTGATCTACGCAACGCCGGCGCAGGCCTATTTCCCCGAACCAGAACGCAGCCAGCGCGCGGCGCTGCTGCCGCATGGCCGACTGCATACCCTGCCCGGCCATCATCACCTGCACATGGACCAGCCCGAAGCGGTGGCGGCGGTGGTCCGCGACTTCATCCGCTGCCTGTAGCACCGGGCAGGCATTCCCGCTGCTATCGGCTTTGGCAGGAGCGGCTTCAGCCGCGATGAAGCCTTCCCGGGGCATCTCCTCCGCAGCTGAAGCTGCTCCTGCCGTTTGCGGTAAAGCTGCCGCATGGCCGCCTCGTACATGGGATCGGCCCGACGCGATAGCGGTAGCGGCCGTGATCCGCGACCGTACCCTCCCCTGCAGCACCCGCAAGCCCCCCGCCGATGCCACTCTTTTGTGGGAGCGGCTTCAGCCGCGATAGGACTTTGCCGGGAAAGCCCGTCGCGGCTGAAGCCGCTCCTACGGGCTGCCGAGCAGCTGCCGCAGGCTCGCCTTGAGCCGACGGCCGTCCTCGCGCAGGTAGTCGCGCTCCTGCCGCCAATGCGGGAAGCGCGCTTCCACCTCGGCCCAGAATTCCGGCGAATGGTTGGCCTGCATCAGATGGCACAACTCGTGGACCAGCACGTATTCGAATGCCGGGGGCCGCGCCAGCGCCAAGGCCAGGTCCAGCGCCATCGAGCCGTCCGGCGCCAGAGAGCCCCACTGCGAGGACATCACCTTCAACCGCAGCCGCGCAGGCGCGCGCGGCAGCCCCGGCAGGTAGGCCGGCAACCAGCGCCCGACGTCGGCACGCATCTGTGCTTCGTAGAACTCGCGCAGCACGCGGCGCAGCGAGGCGTCGCCGGCCCGTGCCGGCAGCTGGATGCAGGCGCCTCCGGCATCCACCTCGATGCGGGTGAAGCGGCCCTCCTGCCAGCGTACCGGTAGCAGCGCACCGCGCAGCGGCAGCAGGCCGGGTTCGCGCAACGACAGTGCCGGCGCCAGCAGGCCATCGCCGTCGAAACGTGCCAGCTGCTGCTGCAGCCATTGCCGGTTGGCCTGCAGGAAACGCTCGCCGGACACCAGGCTGGCGCGCAGCGGCAGCGTCAGCCGCGCACCGCGTTCATCGACGCTGAGCTTGAGCCGGCGCGCGCGCGGGTCGCGCACGCGCAGCACGTCGATCTCGGCATCGTCCAGGCGCAGCCGCACCGTGTCGCGCTGGATGGTGGGCGCGGCGGGTGCGATCAGGCGGCGGAACAGGTTGGCCATGCGTCCAGCATAGTCCCTGCCCGGTCGCCGGGCAGGTAGGTGGTTTGCCTGTTCAGCTGTCGGCCTTGCTCAGCTTGAACGCCTGCTCCAGCAGCAGGAACAGGCGCCGGATCTCGCCGCTCTGCAGGGCGAAACGCGCGTCGAGCTCGGCGCGGCGGCCTTCCTCGTCGATGTGCTCGAGCTGGTCCAGCGCGCCATCGAGGAACTTGAGCTTGCGCACGATCAGGTCGTCGCCGAGCACGAAGGACAGGTTGTCCTCGAACACCAGCGCCAGCTTGGTGACCTGCTTGCCGGCGTCCAGGTGCTTGTCGATCTCATCGCAACGCAGTTCCTGGTGCTGGCACTTGACCACCGCGCCGCCTTCCACCGGGTCCTTCATCTCGCACTCTTCGCCCAGGCTCAGGCCTTCGGGCAGCGGCTCGCCGGCGATCCACGCGGTCAGGATCGCGCGCGGCGCGACTTCGGCGTTCAGCGGCATCGCCGGGAAGCTGCCGAGCATGCCGCGGATGTCGCTCATCACGTTCTCGCCGGTCTTGCGGCTGGAACTGTCCACCGCGACGTAGCCGTGCTGCAGGTCGAGGAAGGCGTCGGTGCGCGAGCTCTTGACGAAGGCGCGCGGCAGCAGTTCATGCAGCAGATCGTCCTTCAACCGCTTGCGTTCGCGTCCGCCCGGCTTGCGGCCTTCCTTCTCCTCGATTTCCTCGAGCTTTCGCGCCAGCAGGTCGTTGACCACCGCGCCGGGCAGGATCTTCTCCTCGCCGCCGACGGTGAGCCACAGCGCATCGCCGATGCGGTGCGAAAACTGCGCCTTCTCCTCGCGCCCGAACGGCGAGATGAAGCCGCGCGAGCTCATTTCCAGCGCGCCGACCGGCTTGAGCACGACATGCGGCAGCAGGGTATCGACTTCGGAAAAATCGACGGAGGTGGGGAAGCGGAACAGGGTGAGATTCTTGAAAAACATCGGGGATCCGGAAACTGTGAAAGGGGGTGCGGGTTTTTCCATTCTCCCGCCGGGAGAAGGTGCCCGAAGGGCGGATGAGGGGTGGACGAAACCATTGATGCCGGAGGCATCAGGACTCCATCGCCCTCACCCCTCTCCCGGTGGGAGAGGGGCTTCTGGTTCTTCCTGCTTCTCGCCGCCGGCCAGCCAGGCATGCGCATCGGGCAGCGGCGCGCCGTCGCGGCGGCCCAGCGCCAGGAAATCGAACAGGTTCGGATCGGCCATCTGCGAGGGGCGGATGTCGCCCATGGCGCGCGAGACCTGCTCGATGCGGCCGGGGTGCTCCTTCTCCCACTGCTTCATCATCAGCCCGACCTGCCTGCGCTGCAGGTTCTCCTGGCTGCCGCACAGGTTGCACGGGATGATCGGGAACTGGCGCGCCGCCGCGTAGTCGATGATGTCGCTTTCGCGCACGTAGGCCAGCGGGCGGATCACCACGTGCCTGCCGTCGTCGCTGCGCAGCTTGGGCGGCATGCCGGAGATCTTGGCGTGGTGGAACAGGTTCATGAAGAACGTGGCCACCATGTCGTCGCGGTGGTGACCCAGCGCGATCTTGGTGAAGCCGTTCTGCTCGGCGTATTGGTACAGCGCGCCGCGGCGCATGCGCGAGCACAGCGAACACATGGTCTTGCCTTCCGGGATCACCCGGCTGACCACCGAATAAGTGTCCTGCTCGATGATGTGGAACGGCACGCCCAGCCCTGCCAGGTACTCCGGCAGGATGTGCCCGGGAAAACCAGGCTGCTTCTGGTCCAGGTTCACCGCCACCAGTTCGAACGGCACCGGCGCCTTCTTCTGCAGCTGCAGCAGGATGTCCAGCAGGGTGTAGCTGTCCTTGCCGCCGGACAGGCAGACCATGACCTTGTCGCCGGCCTCAATCATGCCGAAGTCGGCGATGGCCTCGCCCACCTGGCGGCGCAGGCGCTTGGCGAGCTTGTGGTGCTCGCGCTCGGCCACGCGCGGATCGCGTGCGCGCGGCGCGGGATCGGGAAGGGGAATGACGGCACTCATCGTGGGCATTCTACCGGCATGGCGGCGCGCCCTCGCGCCTGCCCCGGCAGCCTGTATGCTCGATGTCCATGGAGACCGCCATGACGCCCGCCGAGATCAGCCAGCGCACCGCCGAACTGCGGGCCGAACATCGCAGCCTGGACGAGCGCATCGCCAAGCTGGCGGCCAATCCGGACGACGACCTGGAAGCCAAGCGCCTGAAGAAGCGCAAGCTGCAACTCAAGGACTGCATCGCCCGGCTGGAAAGCATGCTGATTCCGGACGAGCCGGCCTGAAACGGCGCCGGCAAGGCGCATGCGCGGTGCGCTTCGGCCCATCCGCGTTGGCGCGACGCCGGAACGCCGCGGATCATCCGCCGCAGGTGCCAGCCACCGCCGCCACCAGCCGCACCAGGCTCGCCTGCCCACGTTCGCCGGTCTTGTCGTAGATCATTTTCAGCCGGCCCTGCGCCGTTCCCGACGTGATGCCGCACTCCCTGGCGGCCAGCGCGGCATCGGCATTGCGGTAGAGAGACAATGCCAGGCGCGCTTCCGCTTCGGTCAGGCCGAACAGGGTCTGCAGCACCGACTTCAGCGATGGCGGCGCGCGCCGGACCTCGCGCACGAACACCAGCAACGCGCCCTGTTCCCGTGGCGACCATTCCACCAGCCGGTGCGCAGTCAGTATCAGGCCATGGTGTTCGTCGGTGTCGCGCAGGACAAGTCTTTCCACATCTCCACCGAGCAGCCGGCCGTTGCCGCGCAGCGCGCGCTGCAGCAGGCCATGCAGTTCCAGGCCGGCCGCGCCTCTTGCGGCCAGAGTGCCCGCCTCCCACCTCAGCAGGCCGCCATGCAGCAGGGCCTCGCCCGCGGCATTGCCGCGTACGATGCGCAGATCCTCGCCCAGCACGAACATCGCCACCGGCGAAAGCGCCATGGCCTGCTCCAGGGTCTCCACCTGCCGCTCCAGCCCGTGCATGCGCCGCAGCATCGCGTAGACATTGATCCAGTGCGGCGTCAGCGCCCGCAGCAGGCCGAGCTCGGCCTCGTCATATTTCCGTTTCTGGTCGCCGTGGCACAGCGAGAGCGTTACCGAATTGGCGCCATCGAACAGCCCCACCGACGCCACCTGCTGCACGATGCCGAGCCTGCGGTAGTAGGCGTTGTAGAAATCGCTGCGCTGGAATTCGGCACGGGGCAGGAAATCCTCGGTGTTGAGTATCTTGCCAGTACCCAGTTGCGGCGTTACGCGCTGCATCATCGGATCGTCATTCAAGTCCAGCTCGGGCAGCAAGGTGTCCATCAGCCGGGTATCGACACCATGCATGCGGCTGACACTTCCCCGGCCGGCAGCCACGTCGTGGATCAGCACACCTGTGATGTGGCTGTCCGTCGCTTCCGCCAATCGCCGGTTGAAGGTGTCCAGCGCGGAGAAGTCCAGCACCGAGGCATACAACGGCTCCAGCAGTTCGCCCAGCGTGCGCCTGTCAAACATGGCAGGCCTCCCCCGATGCGGGCCGTGTCATCCGCGATCGCACGTGCCTCATTCGCCCACCCGCGCTACCGCCGCCAGCAGGCGCATCAACGCCGGCAGCCCCCGTTCGCCGGTCTTGTCGTACATCAGCTTGATGCGGGTCTGCGCGGTGGAAAGCGCGATACCGCATTCCTGCGCGGCCAAGACCAGGTCGGCATGCTGGTGCAGTGCGCAGGCCAGCGTGGCCTCGGCGGTCGTCAGGCCGAAGAGCTGGCGCAGATCGGTGGCCAACGCCCTGCCCGCCCCCAAGGGCTGCAGAAACAGCACCGCCGCCTGGCCGTCCGCCTGGCCCGCCGCCGCCAACGGATGGACCGATGCGACCAGGGCGCTGCGACCACTCGCGTCCTTCACCATCGCCTTGCCCGCATGACGCACCTGGCGGCCATCCACATGCTGGCCCAGCACCGCTTCCTGCAATACCTGCCGCAGCAGCGGGGCATCGACCAGCGCCTCCGGTCGCCCCTGGTTCAAACGCACCACCTGTCCCTGCCGGAACAACTGCTCGGCCACCGGATTCATCCGGCTCACGCGCAGGGTTCCATCCAGCATCGCCATTGCCAGCGGCGCAAGCTCCACCGCCGTCTCCAGCGTTTCGACCTGCCGCTCCAGCCGGCTCAGCCGACGCTGGATCGCATAGGCGTTGGCCCAGTGCGGCGCCACCTGGCGTACCAGTGCCAGATGCTGCGCGGTATAGGGTGGCAGACGACCCGAACGGCACAGGGTCGCGACAACGACGCCCTCGGCATCGGCCTTGGCGCATAACGCCAGCGACTGCTCCACATCGCCCCGCCGCAGGTATTCGTTGTAGTAGCGGGTGCGCTTGAGCTCGGCGCGGGTAGCCACCGTATCGCTGTCCATGAAGCCGCCCGCCACCATGCGGTGCTGGGCGCGCAGCATCCAGAGATTGTCCGCGGCGTACTCCGTCTCGTAGACCGCCGCCTCCGCCGGATCGGCCCCGAACAGCAGGTCCAGCCGGCCACGGCCATGCCCACTGTCGTGCACCATCACCGCCCCTGTATGGCTGCCGGTGGCCGCGCACAGCGCCGCGCTGAACTCGGCCATGCGCTCCGGCTGCAGCGCAGCCGCATACAGCGGCTCCAGCACCGCCGCCAACCGACGTCCCTGATCCAAGGCCTTCCCCCTGTTGTCAAGCCCCGGCTGGGAGTGTCTTTGGGTTTTGTGGGTGCGGTCAACTGTGGCAAGCAACACGGTGGCGGCAGCTTTCCCATGAAGGGATCGGCTGCACTTCTGGGTACCCGCGCATCACAAAAACGAACTGAGGATACGTCTATGGGTGTTACTCGCTTCATGGCCGTCATTGCATTGGTTATCACCGCGACCGGGTGCGGCACCCTGCCACAGAAGCGCGTGCTCTTTTCGCCACACAACGCGGCGGACGCGGAGCTGTACAGCATGTCCTATCCGGCAACGCTGCGCGCCTCCACTGTCTTCTTCGAAACCAATCCAAATATTCCGGATGCTCATTACGACAAGCTCACATCGCTGCGCAAGCAATTGGCAGAAAAGAGGCGTGCTTTGGCGATTCGTCCCGCTGGAAAGCCCGGTGAACACGAACCATCTCTCCTTATCGGTGAGATCGAGGTTCTAGAGAAGGAAATCCGAATGTTGATGCGTGGCTGGTCACGCCCCCGCATTCTGGCCGAACCGCCCCCGGACATGGCCGAATCGCTGAAATTCCTGTTGAAGCTTGATGCGAACTCCACCGGAAAACCGGGAGGGCAGATTGATGCCAGCACCACCTTGCTGCAAGTCACGCTGGCCGCGGAAAGCGACATAAAACGTCACTTGACCTATCGCCTGAACGAAGCGCTCTTCAACGAACCGGAGATCATGGCCGATAAATATGTCGATCTGTTCAAAGCCATTGTCAACATGAAAGTCGAATCCCCCAGCGCACCGGGGGAGAACCGCGAAAACAACCAGATGGAAACTTCACCCAGCAAGAAGAGTGGAGGAAATTCAAGCGGGCCTGCATCTGATCAGGAGAAGGGAAAATCGAAATGACATCTCGATGCATGAAAAAAATATTCGAGAAAAATCATGGAATGTCAAATATTTTTCTGATCCTGGTATTTTCATCGATCAGCAACACCGCTTACACGCAGGCAATCCGCTTCGTCAAATGCCCAAATGGAGAGGAGTATCCGCGATGCATAGCAAGTGACGAAATCTGCGGGTATAGAGAAAAGCCCACACCGCCTCCGAATCCAAATGCCGGACTCATAATCAGCGCACCATGTCATTATTTGCCAAACGGCGTGCAGATGAAAAGCTGCTGGATCGACGGAGACCATTACTGCAAAGCCCCTAGTGCCGCGGATATTGCTCGTGCCGAGCAGGAAAAGCGCGAGCGTGAAGAAAGGGCCCGGCGGGAGAAGTTGGCAGCCGAACGGAAGCAAGCCGAAATCGCCCACGAAACCCAGCGCCTCGGCAGCCATCGTGAAGCCGAGGCGCGGCGGCTGGTGGAGATGCGCGAGCGGGCGGATGCTGCGCGCAGGGGTAATGGCATGGTGCCAGCCAGCAACTCCCTCGGCACACCTGCTGCCGGCACACCAGCAGACAAACAGTGCAAAACCGAACAAAAGCGAGGCCAAGAAGGATTCGGCCCCGGCCTTCCCATAGAAACACGAAAAGCAGCAGAAGAAAGGCTGCTTGGTGACATAAGACGTGCATGCTCCCAAGGAGGTTATACCATTAGCGGAAGCATGCAATGCAGATCAGCCCGTGTCATTGGCGTTATATCTGGAAAACCCTTCGACAGCTGGGGATGCACCGCCAATTATGTCTGCACTGAACCCGTCGTCAAATGCCCCAGCAAATCAGGAAGAGGCAGCGCCCAGTAACTCCAGCACCCAGCATCAGCACCACATAACCATCAATCACTGAGTCCCATGAAAACATACACCCACCTTCTTGCTGCATCACTTCTTGCAACGGCATCGTTTCCAACGCATGCCCAAGAGCAGACCGTTGAGGGCGCACAGCTATTCCTGCAAAAGGTCTCCGAGCAAGGCTCCACCATTTTCACGATCGGGACAGGAAACAGCGAGTGGAATGAAATAAATGTCCAGTCTTCTTACTGCAGATATCACAGGCAATACACATCTACGGGACTCGATGCCAGCGAACATCGCTGCTCTGACTTCAGGGAAAGCACGTATGTGATCGACGCATACAAACTGACATTGATGGCAGCACTGACACGCTGCACCACACAAGTAAACGCCCCTACCCGTTCGACCAGCACCATATACCCAGACGCCAGCGGAAAAGATTACCGGACGATTCGATTCAACCACATTCCGCAAGCCCCCTTCCAAATTGAATGGGGCAAAGCCGCGGAAATCGAGCAAGATGGATCTTATGTAACCATCAGGGGAATCAACCCCGCACTCCGCTTCCATTTTGCATCCGAAGCCCTAGCCACGCGCATTGCCTTCGCCATGGAATTCTTGCGAACCAGTTGCGATAGCACGTCCGGGACTGGATTTTGAAATGAGAGAGGTAACGGCTCCAGAGACACTTCCAACCGAGGCTCGATGCCAACCCGATTCACCACCACTGCCGGCATGCTGCTTTTTCTCGTGATGCCGCACGCCACTGCCCAAACCTTGCGCTGCGAAATGGAATACAACGGCCCCGATTGGATGCAGGTTTCCCCCGGCGAGAGTTGGCGGGAATGGGAGGAAACGCATGGGGACCGCCGCTGTGTGGCCGGCAGTTGCAAAGCGCGTATCAGGTGGAGCGTTGGGAATGCCGGTTTGGGCCGCAGCGTCATGTGTTGACCTATACCGCCACCGACCAGCGCAACGGCGGGGTCTATCGGCGAGTGGAAACGCTGGAGGTTCGCAGCGGCAAATACCACCGCCGCATCGTCGATGGCAAGCATGTGCCGGATGGTGGCAAACGGTTGATGCTGGAGTTCCGGGGGCGTTGCGAGGCGTGGCTGGGGGAGCCGCTGGAGGATCTTGAGCGTTGATTGCTGGTGCGGATGGTGATTCCGGCTTCACTAGCTGCGTTCACCCGAGTTCCGCTCCCCGGCCCACGCCAGCGGCGCGGGCGTTCCAAGACACGCGCACCAGTGGCGCGCAAGCCGTGCCTTCTCACCCCGGTGGGAGAGGGGCCTTACAGCTACCGCCACCCGCTGCCCCCGCTGGTCGCATTCGTTACCACAGGAGCATCTTCATGGCTTTCTACTCCTTCTTTTTCCGTTCGCTGCTAACGGGCTTGTTGCTAGCCCTGCCCGGCTTGAGCCACGCTGATTCGTGGGCACGGCCCAAGCTGCAGGTGGTGAGCAGCACGGATGGCCGGGCGCTGGCGCGGGTGACGCCCGGCAGTTTCAGCGAGGGCAAGCAGCCGGAGGTGGCGCTGTACTCCTTTGACACGGGCAAAGGCCAATACACCCGCACGGTGCAATTCAAGCTGCGCAATCGGTTGGCACCGGTATTGGTATTGCTGACGGGCCGGAGTGAGTTGGTGACGCTGGACGAATGGGCTGGAGTAGGGCGCGGCACGGTGCTTGCCGTCTATGCGGCGGATGGCAAACCCCGCTTGGAGTTCACCCTTGAGCGACTGTTGGGCGCGGAGACCGCCGGCAAGGCACCGCAATCGGTATCTTCCACATGGTGGCGCTGCCGCAAGCCGCAGTTGAATTGGGATGACAGCGTGCTGCTGGTGGATACCTACGACGACGGCAACCTGCGCGTGGAGCTGGCCACCGGCAAGGTTGAATACGAACCGGGTAACGGAAAATGCACATGAAGCGCAGGAATCTGTTGGCGGTAATGACGGCATTGGCCGTACCCACCGCACACGCGGCGCTGGCACCGGAGTATTACCAGCAGGCACGCGAGCAGGCGCCGCATCACCTGCAGGTGCGGGTGGAGCAGGTGACGCTGCTACGCCGGCAGACGTTGGGAAACTGTGAGGTAGAGGCAAGCGTGCTGCGGGAATTCCGTGGCACGCTGGGCGCAGGCACGCCGCTGCGCTTTACGCTGAACTGCACCGCGCCGGGCGTGCGGCCAATGCCCGGCCCGAATGCCTGGCACGATTACAACGCGCTGAAGGCGACACGCTTCATGGAAGGCTTTTTCCGAGCAAACGGTGTGCCGGTTTACGGGCAACTGGACGCCATTGCGGATGAGCGCGAATGGCCGTGGTGCGAAGCAGAGAGCGGTCGCTGCGATCTGCCGCCGCCGGAGCCGCCGCTGGTGCTGGAATGCAGCACGGTAGGACTGGGCGGTACCGGCAAGCAGGTACGCAGCGGTTGGGTCATCAAGATGGCCGGCCATCGCATGTGGTTCTGGAGCGACATCAAGCATCTGCATGCAGGCGAGAGCCGGCACTGGCAACCGCATCTGTGGGAGCAGCAACGCACGCCAACGCCCTTGCAGTTCGATGGTGATCGCTACACGCAGGTTTCGCACCTGTATTCGGAAGGTGGCGAGCTGCTGACTATGACGCGGTACTTCAGCTACGACCGTTCAACCGGACAGTTCGAAGAGCGCCAGGTAATCCATGAAAATGGTGGCGAAGATCTCGTCCGTGGCACCTGCCAGCCCATCACCGACCCGGAAACGGTGCCAGCTCCGGCTCCCCACCCGTAGCCTGCGGTCTAATCAAAGCCGTAATACACGCCCCACGTGTAATCACGCTGCCGGTGCTCGCACCACTGCTCGAAGGTGGCCCCTTCCGGTTGCCCGCTCCAGCTGAGGAAGTCCTCGACCAGTTGACGCTGCTGCGCAAATACCCGGGCGAGGAACATTTTTTCTTCGTCATCGGGAAGCTGTTCCAGCAGTTGCGCGGCTTCATTCAAGCAGCCCTGTACGAAGGCGGTTTCGTACAGCAGTTCACCCTCCGGCAGGTGATGGGTGGCGAAAGCCACACTGTCGATGAGGTTGCGCAACAGGTAAATGCGCGCGAGTCGTTCCTCTGCATCCAGCGCAACGGCGGCGCGCAGCGCGGCGCGATCCTTGCGCAGGATGCCCAGCCAGCGATGGACGGCCGCATCGCCCGGCGCTTCGCGCAGCCATTCGGCCAGCGCCGGCTCCATCAACCGCTTGGCCAGCGGATGCGGAATGAGGTTATGCACCTGCGGGTGGCGGCGCTGGGTATCCAGCAGCCATTCGACCAGTTGCCTGCGGTTGGCGGGTTCCAAAGCGAGTGCTTCGGCGATGAACTCGTCCAGCGCCGCCTGGGCTTGCTTGCGCAGGCCCGATGCCTTGAGCCGGCAACTGCGTGCGAAAGCCTGCAGGTACGGCAGGCCTTCGGCCTGCGCGGCGATGGCCTCAAGGCCTTCGAATTTTTCCTGGTTCCAGTAGGCCTCCATCACCCGGAATCAGCCCGCCGCCGGCTCCTCCGGCTTCACCGCCTCCGGGCTCACGCGCTCGATGGTGTGGCGCAGTTCGCGGCCGAGGATGAACTTGGCGTCCTTGGCCCAGGCATCGAGGCGCTCGTCGAACAGCAGCTTGCTGTTCTCGTCCGGCCAGACCAGGCGCAGTTCGCGCATCTTCTGGATGAAGCCGCGGAACAGGGTCTTGTCGAAGAACTCCGGCGCGGCCGGGGCGTAGAGCAGGCTCAGGCGCTGCGCGGCCTGCTGGCACAGGCTCTCCAGCTCGGCCGCGCCGAGCACGCCGGGGCCGTTCTTCACCAGCACCGAGATGGCGATGTAGTAGCGCTCGAACGCCTGTTGCAGCGAGTGGCCGATGGCGCGCAGGCGGAATACCTCGTCGGTCTGGCCGGTGCTGCGCGCGAGCATGCCGCCCTCGTCCTCGCCCACCTGCTGCAGCAGGCCTTCGCGCACGAAGACGTTGATGGTCTGCTCGATGCGCGCGGCGAACTCGTCCTCGCTCCACGGCAGGAACAGCTCCTGCTGCAGGAACGGGTACAGCCCGCGGCCAAGCCGCAGCAGGCCGGCGCGGCTCATGCGGCGGTTGTTCTGGAAGCAGCACGCCACCCACGAGGACGCGGTGAACAGGTGCAGCACGTTGTTGCGGAAATAGCTCAGCAGTACCGCGGTGTCGCCGCTGACGCTGAGCACGTCGCCCAGCGGATGCTTGACGCGGGTGAGGACGTTGATCTCCTCGGCGTGGGCGATGATGCGCTCGGGCGAGTGCGGGGTGACCGTCACCCGGTCCGAGTAAGGCATCTCGACCAGCAGCTTCTTGCACAGCTCGATCTGCGCGATCAGGTCGGCCTCGCCCATCGCGTGCTTGGGCGTGGACAACAGCGCCAAGGCCAGCAGATTGATCGGGTTGACGTCGGCGGCGGCATTGACGTGCACGTTGATGTTCTGCGCCAGCGCGTCGACCGTCTTCATCAGCCACGTCGGCTTCTCGTCCTCGGGCACCGGTTGGCCGTCCCATTCGGGCGCATGCTCGGCCAGCACGTCGTTCAACGCGATCGGCTCGCCGAAGTTCACCACCACCTGGCCGTAGTTCTGCTTGAGCACCTTGGGGATGCCCCACAGCAGCGCCCAGATCGATTCCTTCTCCTTCGGCCGGCCGGACAGTTCGTCCAGGTAGCTGTTGCCCTCCATCAGCTTCTCGTAGCCGATGTAGATGGGCTGGAACAGCACCGGCTTGCGCGGCTGGCGCAGGAAGGCGCGCAGGGTCATCGAGATCACGCCGCCCTTGGGCTGCAACAGGCGGCCGGTACGCGAGCGCCCGCCTTCGACGAAGTACTCGATGGAGTAGCCGCCGGAGACCAGCTGCGCCATGTATTCGGAGAACACCGCCGAGTACAGCGGATTGCCGCGGAAACTGCGCCGCGCGAAGAACGCGCCGCCCTTGCGCAGCAGGGTGCCGACCACCGGCAGGTTGAGGTTGATGCCGGCGAAGATGTGCGGCGGCACGATGCCGCGGTCGTACAGCAGGTAGCTCAGCAGCAGGTAGTCCATGTGGCTGCGGTGGCTGGGCACGTAGACGATTTCGTGGCCGGGCGCGGCTTCCTTGAACTTGTCCAGGTGGTGGACCAGCACGCCCGCGTAGATGCGGTTCCAGACATGGCTGAGCAGGAAGCTGGCCGAACGCACCACCGGGGTGGAGTAGTCGGCGGCGATCTCCCAGGCATAGGCCTGCGCCTTCTTCCAGGCGTCGGTGGTCTTGGAATTGTCGCGCTTGGCCTGGACCGCGATGGCCTCGCGCACCGTGTCCGCTTCCAGCACCTTGTCCACCAGCAGGCGGCGGGTGGACAGGTCCGGACCGATGATCGATTCGCGGATGCGACGGAAGTGCGCGCGCAGCACGCGCTGCAGCTTGCGCACCGTGCGCTCCGGCTCCAGTCCTTCCTCCACCGTCTCGCGCAGCGAAATCGGCGCGGCGAAGCGCACGATGCTGTCGCGGCCGTTGAGCAGCACCGCCAGCAGGCGGCGGAAGCGGCCGACCAGCGCCCAGTTTTCCGAGAACAGCACGGCGAACCAGCCGCTCTGCTTGTCCGGGGCGCGGCCGACGAAGATCGACACCGGCACCAGTTGCACGTCCAGCGCCAGGTTGGCGCGGTGCGCCTGCAGCAGCCGGGCCAGCGAATCGGAATGGGTGCGGGCGCCGCGCTGTTCGGGGATCAGCGCGTTGTTGCTCGAGCGCCGGGACAGCGCGACATAGGCACGCTTGCGGCCGGTCGGGTCGCCGGCCAGCGGCACCAGCGGCGACGGCAGGCCGGCGTCGCGGCAGGCCTTGTCCAGGATCAGCGCGTTGGACAGGCCATAGTCCTCCAGCACATAGACCACCGGCTGCGCCGGGTCGTGCTGCAGCTGTTCGGGCTCGATCTTCAGGCCCAACCACGGCTCGATCAGCCGGCCGAGCAGGCGCGCCCACAGCGGGCGACGGCCCTGGCGCACGGGCGGCCGGCCAGCCGGAGTCGGCGGCAGGGGGGCGGCGGCCGGGGCGCTGGCCTCGCCCGACGGCAGGAGTTCGCCCTGTTCGGGCCGGGAATTCTGTTTCGACATCGGCGACATTATGGCTTAGCCGCCGCCGCCGGGCTGTCCCCGGTGTCATCACCGGCATCCGGCGGAGCAGCCGCGCTTTCCTCCGGCGCCGGCGTGGCGGCGCGCGCGGCCGCCAGCACCGCGTCCGCTTCGGCCAGGGTGCGGGCCAGGTACCAGCGTCCCTGGCGGCGCTCCAGCGCCACCTGCAGGTCGATCTCCCTGCCGGCCAACGGGTATTGCACGTGGACGACAGCGCGGTCGCCATCCTGGCTGGCCAGGCCGGTACGCAACTGCGCGACGCTGTCGTCCAGCGACAACCCGTAGCCGGCCAGCACCTGTTTGGTGGCCGCAGCGAACGGCGACAGCCGCTGCAGGCTGCCGGTCATGCCCGCTTCCTGCAGGGCGGCGTCGCTGTCCAGCCCGGTGGCGCGCGCGGCGGTGGTCAGGGTGGCGATGGTCGTGCGGGCCAGCTTGGGATCGGACAGCGGCGCGGCCTGCGCCCAGGCGCTGAGCGCCTTGACCAGCTGCACGTAGTGGGCGCGCTCGTCGTCGCTGTAGTCGCCCTGGTGGCTGATGTACTGCTCGCCGAACAGGCCCAGCGAGTGCGCGGCCTGGCGCACGCTGGCGGTCTGCCCGGCGATCTGCGCCTTGAACGCGCGTTGCAGCCGGGTTTCCGCGTCGGCGGCCGAGAGCGTGGCCAGCAGCGCCGGCAGCTTGTCGTGCAGGGGCAGCTCGTCCAGCGGCCAGCGACTGTGGCCCTGGGCCCAGGCCGTCTCCAGTTCCGCGTACTGCGCCGGCGGCACCGCCGCACGGGCATAGCCGGCCAGGTCGTTGTCGTGCAGGTGCTGGACCAGCTGGCGCACGGCCGCGGCCGGTTCCGTGGCGGCACCCGGCAGGGGTTCCTGTGATCGCCGGCAGCCGGTGGCGAGCACGGCGACGGCGCACAGGGACAGGAACACCAGAAGCGAACGGCTGTGAGATGAACGGCGTGGCATGGCGTCGTTGGTCCTCCCCCGGGGCGGTCGCATCTTGCGGCCTGTCCGGTGACAGCGGCAAGCGGGGGGTGGAAACGGCTTCCCGGCTTCCGGGCATAAAAAAAGAGGCCGCCCCGTTGCCGGTGGCGAACCTCCTCAAACCGGCTGGGCCGGGGACATGTGACACATCGCCGGCATGGCCGGGACGCGCACAGCCTACGCGCCCACTTCAGTTAATGCAATACTTCATGAATATCAATGTAAGTAATTGATTTTCAATTGAAGAAATCTGCGATTTCGTGCTGCATGGCCTGTGCCGCCGCACGTGGATCCGGCGCCAGCCGGATCGGGCGGCCGACGACGATGGCGTCGGCGCCATCGTTGAACGCCTGCGCCACGCCGACCGTGCGCTGCTGGTCGTCGCCGACCGGGCCGCCGGGACGGATGCCCGGGCAGACGATGGAGAATCCGGCGCCGGTGGCGGCGCGGATCGGCGCGGCTTCCTGGCCGGACGCGATCACGCCGTCGATGCCGGCACGCTGCGCGGCCAGCGCACGCTCGACCACCACGTCCACCGGCTCGCGGTCGATGCCCATCTGCGCCAGGTCGGGGCGGCCCATCGAGGTCAGCACGGTCACCGCCAGCAGGCGCATGTCCGACGTGTTGGCAGCAGCGGCGGCTTCCATCATCGCCGGGTGCCAGCCATGGATCGTGCAGTAGCTCACCGGCCACTGCGACAGGCGGCGGATGACGCCAGCAATGGTGGCCGGAATGTCGAAGAACTTCAGATCGACGAACACGCGTTTGTCGCGCCTGGCCAGTTCGTCGAGCACCGCGAAGTACTCGCCCGAGGCCAGCAGCTCCATGCCGATCTTGTAGAACGACACGGCGTCACCGAGCCGCTCCACCCAGTCGATGGCCTCGGCGCGCCCCGGCACGTCCAGCGCGAAGATCAGGCGCTCGTCGGTGCGCAGCGGCAGCGGGCCGCGGCTCATTGGGAGACGTCCAGCGCGGCGCGCTTGGCGTCGCGGCGCTCGGATTCGGGCAGCGACCAGGCGTTGTTGAACTGCGCCGGCTCCCAGCCGCCGTAGGTCGGGTTGGACAGCATCCACCAGCGCTGGCCGAACCAGCCCTGGTGGGCCTGCAGCAGCGCGTCGCGGCCGGCCTGGGTATTGACGCCGATCGCGACGAAGTCGCTGAGCTGGTCACCGAACTGCATCAGCACGCGGTACTGCTGCGCCACCAGCTGGCGGCGGCAGGCCTTCTCGCTGCCTTCCTGCTCGCAGCCCGGCACGTACTTGTCCAGGCCCAGGTAGACGTCGTTGCCGGCCACCGGGAAGCCGAGCCGGCGCAGGTTGGCCAGGGTGACGTCCCGCATGTGCTCGGTGCGGTTGGTGATGTAGATCATGGTCACGCCCTTGGCCGCGGCGGCCTGGGCGAATTCCACCGCGCCCGGCACCGCGCCGGCCTTGCCTTCGGACACCCAGGCGTCCCAGGTGGCGTCATCGTAGCTGCCGCCATTGCGCACCAGCCGCGCCTGGTAGGGCGAGTTGTCCAGCACGGTCTCGTCCACGTCCACCACCACCGCCGGCTTCAGCCTGGCCGACTGGTGGCTGCCGCCTTCTTCCGGCAGCAGCGCGGTCCACGACCGGTCGGCCAGGGCGCGGTCCAGCTGCGCTGCGGCGGCACGCCAGGTCTGCAGGGAGTTGGCGCGGTATTCCTGCGAACGCTGCACCCACAGCACGGCGTTGAGGTTGTCGTTGGCGCCCTCGGCGGCAACCGCCACCGACGCCACGGCGACCGGGACAGGTACGGCGGGTTCGCCGTGGACCAGGGGCCGGGACGTGCTGCAGGCGGCCAGCGACAACAGCGCGCCGGCGAGCAGGAAGGAGTTCGGGATTCGGGACATGGGCACGGCTACCGGATAGAGCGAAAACCGGGCAAGTTTACCGGCTCCCCGCCCGGCCCGCCCCGATGGACAAGGCCGGGCCCCGGAGCCGGTCCGGGCGAACCCGGCCCGGGCCCGGCCTTCTTTCCCTCTCGGCTATGCTTGCGCCCCCTCGCGCGACCCGATGCCGACAATGACGCAGACGATGACCGATACCCCCGCCCTTCCGCCCGTTCCGGTACTCGACGCCGCGCAGATGCGGGTGCTCGGCTGCCTGGTCGAGAAGGAAGCGACCACGCCCGAGACCTACCCGCTGACCGTCAACGCCGCCCAGACCGCCGCCAACCAGAAGACCGCGCGCGACCCGGTGATGAACCTGGACGCCGGTACCGTGCAGCACGCGATGCGCCAGCTGGAGGCGATGGGGCTGGCGCGCCAGCACTTCTCCGCGCGTGCCGAACGCTACGAGCACCTGCTCGGCGGCAAGCTGGACCTGCCGCGCCAGCAGGTCGCGCTGCTTGGCCTGTTGCTGCTGCGCGGCCCGCAGACCGCTGGCGAGCTGGCCACGCGCGGCGAGCGGATGGCGAAGTTCGCCGACGCCGAGGACCTGCGCCACCAGCTCGGGCGCCTGATCCAGCGCGGCCTGGCGGTGCAGCTGCCGCGCGCCGCCGGCCAGCGCGAGGACCGCTACATGCACCTGCTCGGCGGCCCGGTGGACGTGGACGCACTGGCCGCGCAGTACCGTGCGCCCGCCGCCACGGCCGCGGACAACGGTGCGCTGGAAGAGCGCGTACAGCAGCTGGAGGTCGCCGTGGCGGCACTGCAGGAACAGCTGGCCCGGCTGCAGGCCTCACCGAACGATTGAGCCTGCGCATTCAACCGCAGATGCGGGGCTTGCCCCGCATGGGCTCCATCGGGAAAGCCAGCGCCGGGCACTGTCCGGCGCTACAGAATCCGGCTGCCCCGTAGAGCGGGGCAATGCCCCGCCCGGGGCCATCCCGGTAGAGCTTCCGCCCCTCAGCCGCGCTCGTCGGGCTCGTTGAAGAACAACAGCAGTTCCTCGTCCTTGCCCGGCAACCGGGTCGTGCCGCCAGCCCGGAAGCCGAGCTTTTCCAGCAACGCGATCGAGCGATCGTTGCCTGGCGTCACGATCGCGCACAGTGTGCCCAGCCCCAGCGTGTCCCGCGCATGGCGCAGCACCGCACGCGCAGCCTCCAGCGCATAGCCGTGACCGGCATGGCGTTCCAGCAGGGCATAGCCGACATCCGCATGCGGCAGCGCGGCGCGGTGTACCAGCCCGGCATTGCCCAGCCAGGCGCCGTCGCTGCGCCGCTCGACCGCGTACATGCCATAGCCATGCCGTTCGTAGCTCACCATCGGCCCGTCGCGGACGCAATCGCGCGCCTGCTCCAGCGTGCGGATGCCGCGGTCGCCGATGTAGCGGTGGAATCCCGGCTCGTTGAGCAGCTCCAGCATCGCCGCGGCATCACCGTCGTCATCGCGCAGCAGGCGCAACCGCAGTCGTTCGGTTTCGATCAGCATCGCCTGCCCATATCCCCGGTCGTTGCCCTGCAGCGTCGCTCCGGTCGCGGCCATGCGCAAGCGCGGGATGGCGCCTAGTCGAACAGCGCCTGGATCGCCGCCAGCCCGGCCTTCGCACGCTCCTGCTTGTTCGCCGCGTCGGCCACCGGGTCGGCGCCATCGCGCTGGATCTCGGCCGCCGGCAGCTCTTCGAAGAAGCGGCTGGGCTTGAGCCGCACGTGCTCGCCGAACTTGCGGGTCAGGCGGCTGTAGCTCATCCACAGCTGGATCTTGGCGCGGGTGATGCCCACGTACAGCAGGCGGCGCTCTTCCTGCAGCGTGCCTTCGTCGAGGCTGACCTGGTGCGGCAGCACGCCATCCTCGCAGCCGACGATGAACACATACGGGAACTCCAGGCCCTTGGAGGCGTGCAGGGTCATCATCCGCACCTGGTTGCCGCCATCGTCCCTGTCGTTGCGCGAGATCAGCGCCAGCTGCGCGGCCATGTCGGCGGCGCTGGCGCCGCGCGGGCCGTTCTCGAACCACGAGGCCAGCTCTTCCAGATTGCCGGCACGGCGTTCGTAGCCGGCGGTGTCCTTGGCCTGGTGGCGCAGTTCGGCCAGCATCCCCGAGTCCCTGGACACGCGCCGCACCAGGTCGCCGGAGGACATCTGCCGCATGTCCATGCGCAGCGCGCGCAGGATGTCGGTGAACCGGCTCAGGCTGTTGGCCGCGCGCGGCGGCAGCTGCGCCAGCGCGCCCATCGCCTCGGCGGCCTGCGCCATCGACATGCCCTTTTCCGACGCGAGTTCGGCCAGCTTGGCCAGGGTTCCGGCACCGACATCGCGCTTGGGCGCCTGCACCGCACGCATGAACGCGGTGTCGTCGTCCGGGTTCACCAGCAGCCTCAGCCAGGCCAGGGTGTCCTTCACTTCCTGCCGCTCCAGGAACACCGTGCCGCCGGTCAGGTGGTAAGGCACGCCGACCAGCTGCATCGCCTTCTCCAGCGGCCGGCTCTGGAAGTTGCCACGGAACAGGATGCAGAAATCGCTCCACGGCACGCGCCGGCTGGTGGCGATGAACTGGATCTCGGCGGCCACCTTCTCCGCCTCGTGCTCGCTGTTGCGGCACTCCCACACGCGGATGCGCTCGCCATCGGCCTGGTCGGACCACAGCGTCTTCAGGTGTTCGTGCGGGTTGTGCGCGATCAGCGCGTTCGCCGCGCGCAGCACACGGTTGGAGCAGCGGTAGTTCTGCTCCAGCTTGACGATCTGCAGCGCCGGATATTCCACCGCCATGTTCTGCAGGTTTTCCGGGTTGGCGCCGCGCCAGGCGTAGATCGACTGGTCGTCATCGCCCACGCAGGTGAAGTTGCCGGCCGGCCCGGCCAGCTGCTTGAGCAGGCGGTACTGCGCGTCGTTGGTGTCCTGGCATTCGTCCACCAGCAGGTAGCCGATGCGTTCGCGCCAGGCCATTGCGATGTCCGGGTTCTCTTCCAGCACCTGCACCGGCAGGCGGATCAGGTCGTCGAAATCGACCGCGTTGAAAGCGGTCAGCCGCGCCTGGTACAGCTCGTAGACCATCGCCGCGTCCTTCTCGCGGTTGCTGCGCGCCGCGCGCATCGCCTGCTCCGGCGACAGGCCGGCATTCTTGGCGCGCGAGATCAGGTTCTTCATGTCCTCGATGTCGTCGGGCTTGGCATTGCTGCCGCCGAGCAGGTCCTTGACCTGCGCCGCCGCGTCGTCGGCGTCGAAGATCGAGAAACCGCGCTTCAGGCCCACCGCGGCGTGCTCGATCTGCATGAACTTCAGCCCCAGCGCATGGAAGGTGCAGATGGTCACCTCCTCGGCCTGCCCGCCGCGCAGCCGCTTGCCCACGCGCTCGCGCATCTCCTTGGCCGACTTGTTGGTGAAGGTGATCGCGGCGATGCGGCGGGCGCTGTAGCGGCCGCTGCCGATCAGATGGGCGATCTTCTCCACGATCACGCGGGTCTTGCCGCTGCCGGCGCCTGCCAGCACCAGCAGGGGGCCTTCGGTGTGCAGCACCGCCGCGCGTTGGGGGGGGTTGAGGGAGTCCAGCATCTAGGAACTAGTGAATGGGAACGAGGAACGGGAGAAAGCCGAAGCAGACCGGCGGCGGGTATTCTGTCACCCCTCAGGGCCCACCGTTGCCTTCACTCGTTCCTCGTTCCCATTCACTGGTTCCCAGCCCTAGCCCCATGGCCAAGCTCTACTTCTACTACTCGGCGATGAACGCCGGGAAGACCACCACCCTGCTGCAGTCGGCGCACAACTACCGCGAGCGCGGCATGCGGGTGGCGATCCTGACCCCGCGCCTGGACCACCGCGCCGGCAGCGGCGTGGTCGCCTCGCGGATCGGGTTGCAGGCCGAGGCCACCGCTTTTGAACACGACACCGACCTGCAGCAGCTGGTCGAACGCGACATGACCGCACATGGGCGGCTGGGCTGCGTGCTGGTGGACGAGGCGCAGTTCCTGACCAAGGCCCAGGTGTGGCAGCTGAGCGAGGTGGTCGACCAGCTGCGCATCCCGGTGCTGTGCTACGGCCTGCGCACCGATTTCCGCGGCGAACTGTTCGAGGGCAGCCAGTACCTGCTGGCCTGGGCCGATGAGATGCAGGAGATCAAGACCATCTGCCACAGCGGCAAGAAGGCGACGATGACCGTGCGCGTGGACGAGAACGGCTTCGCCGTGCAGGACGGACCGCAGGTGGAGATCGGCGGCAACGACCGCTATGTGTCGGTCAGCCGCGCCGAGTTCAAGAAGATCACCCGCGGCGAGGGCCGCATCGAGCCGATGCAGGCGCCGCTGCCGCTCTGAGGCCCGCCCCCCTTGGGGCGGATGGTCCCCGCCAATGGCCGCGAGCCGCAGGCGATGGCTGGACCCCACCCTGCCGGCAACGAAAGAAACCTCAGGCGTCGCCCTTCGCCAGCCGTTGAAGGCGAAGGCTGCGCCAGGTCGGTGTTTCCAGCCGGAAATCAACGGCCTCGCCGTCGCTGGCGAAGAACAGCCCGCGCTCCGTCTCCACCACCAGGCGGATGCCGTTGATGTACAGGTAGCCGCGCCGCCGTTCGACCTTCACGTCGAGGGCCGGGCGTCCCCACTGGAAGATCCGGTAGCGCCCTTCGAAGCGCTTCCAGTGGCCGGCATCCGGCCCTTCCGGATCCTCCGGGCCTTCGTTGAAATCCAGGCTGGCTTCGCCCTCGAAGCACTCCAGGTGCGCGGGCAGGTCAGAGGTGGCGGCATGGAAGCGGTAGGCGGCCAGTTCTCCATCGGCCGCGGGCACAAGGAAATCGTCAGGTGAAACGGCGAGCAGCGGCCCATGGGTCTGGTTGCCTTCGCCATCGAACACCAGGCCGTCGGGCTGCAGGCGGATGTCCGCCTTCACGTTCCGTCCCACGTAGCTGCCGATCAGTTGCCGCTGCAGTGCGGCCGTCGGGCGGATCGGTGCGATGTCCCGCGCTGACAGGCGTGGCTGCCGCGCGCCGAACCGCAACGACAGTGCGCCGTCGAGCAGGCGCCTGCCGAAGCGGTAAGGCGCCGATACCGGGCGGTTGAACATCGCGGTCCAGGCCAGGTCGGCTTCGGGGCAATAGGCGAATACGCAGCCGAACCCGAATCCGCCACCCTGGTGGCTGTACATCCGCAGCGGTGTCTGCCCATGGCGCAGTTCGGCGCGGATCACGCCCAGGCCGTAGTCGCCGCCAAGGCCGAATCCGTGCATTTCTTCCCAGAGGCGCGGATCCAGCAGGGCCGCGTCCGCCCGCTTTCCGCGGCCCAGCAGGAAGGCCGCGTACGCGGCCATGTCGCGTGCGCTGGTGTAGACGCCGCCGGAAGCCACCAGCGGCGTCACCGCAGGCACGCGGTCATGGCCGGCTTCATGGCCCAGCGCACGGTTGCGCCGCACCGTGTAATCGTCCGCGGCGGCGGTGCTGTCGCCCATTCCCAGCGGGACGAACAGCTTCCTGCGCAGCCATTCCGGATAGGACATGCCGGTCCGCTCCTGCAGGATCGACGCGGCCAGGTCGTAGCCCAGGTTCGAGTAGCGGTAGCGCTCGCCGACGGGACAGCGCAGCCAGGTATCGGAAATGCTGTCCACATGCGCCTGGAAGCCGGGGGAATCCGCTTCGTAGTTGTTGCCGACGGGCGCCTCGTGGGTGAAGCCGGCCCGGTGGCTCAACAGCATCCGCAGCGTCATCCGCTCCTGCGGCCGCGCCTCGAAGCGGCTGCGCACCGAAAAGCCAGGCAGGTAGCGCGTGACCGGCGCATCCAGGTCCAGCAGGCCTTCCTGGACGGCGAGCAGCACGCCCACGGCAGTGAAGTTCTTGGACGTGGACTGGATGCTGAAGATCGTCCGCTCGTCGACCGGTACCGGAGCGCTCCCGCCGGTGGTGCCGAAGCCTTCGATCCATGCCGTCCGCCCGCCGTGGAGCAGGCAGACCGCCACGGCCGGTATGTCGTGCGCGGCCATGGCCGCCGCGATTCCCGCGCGCTCGTCGCGGATCAGTGCATCCAGTCCACCGTTCTTGGCCGGCGCATCCGCCGGCGCCTTCGGACTGGCCGCGATCGCCATGGGCATCGCTCCCGCGGCCGAGGCCGCGACGGCCTGGGCCAGGAAGGAACGTCTGTTCATCGAAAGCGTCATGGCGATGGTCTTTCCTCAATCGAACGGGAGCGGGTAACGGGCGACGGCGCCTGCGCGGCCAGCACGCGCGCAAGCAGGTCCGGGCGCGACCGATCCCGGTGCAGATGCGGAACCCGCAGCCCGCCCTGCCAGGGAACCGGCAACGTGCGCACCACGTCGCCGTACGTCACCTGCAGTTCGATCGGCACCGCCTGCGACAGGCGCAGGCCATCGCGCAGCGCCGCGAGCGACCATGGCCCCGTGCCGATCCGCGTGATGCGCATGCCGGCGCCGATCCGGAGCGACGCCGCCGGCGAACCCGGCAGCACATCCTGCACCTTGCCTTCGGCATCCACCCGCAGGCCCAGCGAGGTCATGAAATCGTAGGACGCGTTCGTCGCCTCGACATCGTCGATGAAGGGATTGGGGCGATCGTCGTAGGCCACGTTCCAACCGCTTGCAGACAGGCCTTCCAGCGGTGGTTCGGGGCGGATCCCGTCGATGCGCGTCCGCAGGAACTGCTCCCAGTCCAGGTCCTCCACCGCGCGCAGCGACCGCACGATGTCCTCCCGCACATAGGTCCGCGGGCTGCCGGCGACCGACGCGCCTGCGAAGAACCGGCGACAGAAATCGTCCAGCGAGCGTCGGCCATGGCTGCGCTGGCGGATCAGCAGATCGGCCTCCAGCCAGACCAGCAGCATTTCGTTGTAGTAGTCGCTGCCGCGGCGGATCGCGGTGCCTTCCAGCGGCGCTTCGCCATAGGCGGGCGTGGCGACGGCAGTATCGGCCAGGCTGCGCCAGGCGCGACCGGGCCGTTCCTGGCCGATCTGCGCGGCCACGTAGGCCAGGTAATTCCTCGCCTGTTCCGGCGTCGCCAGGCCGCTGCGGACCGGCAGGACCACGTCGCCGTAATAGCGGGTCAATCCTTCGTAGAACCACAGCAGTCCGTCGCGCATGGGCTGCTGGAAATTGCGGCCCACCTGCTCCGCCGGGCGCACCGCCTTGCCGTTCCATGCATGGAAGAACTCGTGCGACAGCACGCTCCATTGCACGCGCTGGCGCGCGTCGCGGAAGAAGCCGGACGCAGCACGGACGTCGGCGGACTCCAGGTGCTCCAGCCCGTCGTGCGTCAGCAGGTCGCTGAGCGAAACCAGCCATGCGTAGCCGTTGCCCGGAAAATCATCCTGGCCGAACAGATGGAATGTCTCGTCGACCAGGCGCTGCAGCGCATCCTCCATCGGCACCTCGATCCGCGCATCGGCCGGGCTGTCGGCGGCGATGCTGATGCGCGCGGTCCTGCCGCTTGCGCCCGGCAACGGCAGGGAGTGCAGGAACTGCCCGGCCAGCATCGGCGAATCGACAAGCCGGGCCAGGCTCACGGGTGGCAACGACAATGCTCCGTCGCGCTGCATCCGCGCCGGCAGCGCGCCGTCGGCCTTCCATCCCGGAGGCAGCCTCACGCTGGCCTGGACCTGCAGTTCCCCGGCGCGGGCATCGGCCGGATACAGCAGCAGGTGGTTGAACAGCACCCATTGCAGATGCGGGGTCATGTTGGGGGCCTTGCCGAAGCCGTTGCCGAACGGCGTCGAGGGCGACAGATAGTCGAAATGGACATCGAGGCTGTCGGCGCCGGCGGGCACTTCCACCCGGAAGACGAAGGGATCGAGCGGATCGCGCTGCCAGGCGAGCGGCCTGCCGCCAGCCTCCATCCGCAGGTTGACCAGTTGGGTGATCGGACCGCTGGCCCGGTGCTCTCCCGGCAACCACTTGGGATAGGCGAGCGCCAGCGGACCGGGGTGGACCGGAACGAGGAGGTGCGCATGCTGGGTGCCGGCCAGGGCTTCGCGTGCATCGACCTCCAGCCTCATCTGTGACGGCGCCTGCCCGGCCGCCCCCACCGGGGACATCGACAACAACAGGAGCGAAGCGAGGAACCATCGCCGTGCGACGACGGCGCGGGGCGTCGATCCACGGGGGCATGCGCGGGCGCGGGAAAGCATCGGGACGACGGACCATTGCCTGGGTCCGGGCACGTTAATCGCCCGTCCCCGTGCGCGCTTGAACACGATTGACCTGGCCCGTGCGGGCTCCCACCATGCGCGGATGGCCTGTGAATGCACCGTCGGAACGATCGCCGGACGCCTGCGACATCGCCCCGGCGAGACGCTGGGCCGCCATCGCCACGACTGCGGTTTCGCCGCGCTGGTGCTCAGCGGCAGCTACATCGAGGCCGGCGATCGCGGCCGCATGCGTGTCGCCGCGGGCGACGTCATCCTGCACGGGCCCTACGAATCGCACCTCAACACCGTCGCCCGCGGCGGCGCCGAAGTCCTCGTCCTGCCATGGACCGGTGCCATCGCCTCGCCGCTGGGAAGCGTCGACGATGCCGATGCCATCGCCCGGCTGGCCGAACGGGACATCCACCGGGCATCGACGCTGCTCGGGGCCGGACTGCGACCGTCGGCCATGACCGCGGACGACTGGCCGGACCGGTTGGCCGCGGACCTGCGGCGCGACCCGGACCTGGGCCTCAAGGAATGGGCCGAACGCGCAGGGCTTCGGCCGGAAACCATCAGCCGCGGATTCCGCCAGGCTTTCGGCACCACCGCCGTGGAATTCCGCATGCGCAGCCGGCTGCTGAAGGCGCTTGCCGGCATGTCGGAAGACAGCCCGCTGGCCCGGATCGCGCTGGATTCGGGCTTCGCCGACCAGGCCCATTTCAACCGCGGCTTCCGCGACCTGACCGGCATGACGCCGGGCCGTTGGCGTGCTTCGCGGGGGCGTCCAGGCGGAACGACGCCGCATCCCTGAAACGCGGAAGGCCCGGCATGCCGGGCCTTCCTCTCGAGTACCGCGGAACGGCTCAGTGCCCGCCTTCGGCCGCCAACCTGTCCAGGTCGATACCCTGCCGGCGCAGGATCCTGGCCGAGCGCAGCGCGTAGAACGCCAGATAGGCGAAGCAGACCACGCCCACCCAGAAGCTCATGTGGATGCCGGCGGTATCGGCCAGCACGCCCTGCAGCAGCGGCACCAGCGCGCCGCCCATGATCATCATGATCAGCAGGCTGCTGCCCTGGTTGGTGTGGCGGCCGAGCCCGGCGATGGCCAGTGCGAACACGCAGGGCCACATCGTGCTGCAGAACAGGCCCGAACTGATGAAGGCCATGGCGCTGGTATTGCCGTCGCTGGCCATGCCCACCAGCAGCGCGGCGATGCCGCACAGCGCGAAGTACAGCAGCATCCGCGCCGGGTTGCCGCGGCTGAGCAGGGTCGCCACGATCATCAGCACGATCACTCCGGCATAGCCGTAGAACTGCGCCACCTCATGGCGCAGCGCCGCGTTCACCGCGAGGAACACGCCGAAGGCGACGAACGGCAGGACCAGCATCAGCATCTTCTTCGCGCCGGAACCGATCTCGAACGCGCCGGCCGCGCCGGTCCAGCGGCCGATCATCAGGCTGGCCCAGTACAGCGATACATAGGGCGCGACCGCGGAGGTGTCCACGCCCAGGTGCTCGCGCATGTAGGCCGGCAGGTGCGCGCCGGTGGAAACCTCCACGCCGACGTAGAGGAAGATCGCGACCATGCCCAGCAGCAGCTGCGGATAGGCGAACGCCGAAGCCTTGTGCGACAGCTTGCCGGCATCCTGCGCTTCGCTGCGCGCCACGTCCTCGAGATCGATGTGGTTGGGCACCGAGGAGAACTTCAGGAACAGCGCCACCAGCACGAATGCCACGCCCAGCACCAGATAGGGCATCTTGACGCTTTCGATGCTGGCCTCGGTATTGCCGCTGGCCACGCTGCCGAAGATCGCCACGCTGACCAGCAGCGGGCCGATGGTGGTGCCGAAGTTGTTGACGCCACCGGCCATGGTCAGGCGCTGCGCGCCGGTGGCCGGATTGCCCATCACGATGGCCAGCGGATTGGCCGCGATCTGCTGCAGCGAAAAGCCCAGGCCGACGATGAACAGGCCCGACAGCATCAGCACGAACGAGCCGCTGTTGGCCGCCGGATAGAACAGCAGGGTGCCCAGCGCGGAGACCAGCAGGCCCACGCAGATGCCGTTGCGGTAGCCGATGCGGTTCAGCAGGTCCTGGCCGGCGAGCCTGGATATGCCGAAGTAGGCGAGCGAGCCGACGGTGTAGGCGATGTAGAACGCGAACGACACCAGCTGGCTCTGGGTGTGGCTGAGATCGAAGGCCTTCTGGAAGACCGGGATCAGGATGTCGTTGCTGGCGGCGACGAAGCCCCAGAAGAAGAACACCGTGATGAGCACACCGAACTGCGACCAGCGGGTTTTCTGCGTCATGGCGTTCCGGTCCTGGTTGTCGTCGTCACTGCGTGCGCGCCGCGCCCGCTCCCCCACGCCCCGTACGGGGAGTTTCCCCGTGCATGGCCCCCTGTTCCATGCACGCCATCCCCGGCGGCACGGACCATCGGCCGTTTTAGTCGTGATCCGGCAACGCTGTCAACGGATGTTTGCCGATGCATCCGTCGCCCCACGTCCGCTCCACGCGGCGCGGGTCGATCCGCTGCGACGCAGCACGCCGCCACGCCGTGTGCATGTCTGCTGGAACCATTCCGCCCTCCCGGCGGGAGGCATCAATACAGCGTGCGCTGCTCCACCGGCGGCGGGCTGTACTGGTACAGCCAGGTCTCGGTGAGGGTTTCGCCGCCGCTGCGCAGGTACAGGCGGATGTCGATCTGCTGGGTACTGTCGTCGGGCGGCACCAGATCGAACATCGCGCGGTAGCCGTGGATCTCGCGCAGCGGGCGGGCGGAGACGATCTCCACGCGGCCGCGGCTGGTTTCCACCACGGCCTCGACCTCGGCCTTGTCGATCAGGTTGGCCAGTTCGCCGCCTTCGAAGTCCACCGCGAAGCGCCAGGAAAAATACTCGCGCTTCTTGCCGATCACCCCGCCCAGGCCGGTGCGGCTGGCGACGCAATGCGCCAGCGGCGGACGCGCCGGCGGTTGCGCGCCCCAGTACAGCCGGTAGCCGACCAGCAGTTCCTGCCCCGGCTGCGGCTTCCGTTTCGGGTTCCAGAACGCGACGATGTTGTCGAAAGTCTCATCGACGGTAGGAATCTCCACCAGTTGCACCGAACCCTCGCCCCACTGCCCCTTCGGTTCCACCCACAGGCACGGGCGCTTCTCGTAGAACACGCCGTCGTCCTGGTAGTGGTCGAAGTCGCGGTCGCGCTGCAGCAGGCCGAAGCCGCGCGGGTTGTCGTCCACGAACATGTTGAAGCGCAGCTGCGCCGGGTTGCACAGCGGGCGCCAGATCCATTCGCCGGCGCCGTTCCACATCGACAGGCCATCGGTGTCGTGGATCTCGGGACGCCAGTCCCAGTCCATGCGGCGGTCGTTCTCGCCCACCTGGTACATGCTGGTGCACGGCGCGATGCCGAGCCGCTCGATTTCCGCGCGCGGATACAGCGCGCTGTCGATGTCCATCAGCAGCACGTCGCCGTTGGTGATGGCGAAGCGGTAGGCGCCGGCCACACTGGGCGAGTCGAGCAGGCCGTAGACGACCAGCGTGTTGGAGTCGCCCTTGGGCTGTTCAAGGTAATAGGCGATGAAATCCGGAAACTCCTCCGGTTTGCCCATGCCGGTATCGATCGCCAGGCCGCGCGCGGACTGGCCGTACTGGCCTTCCTTGCCCACCGCGCGGAAATAGCTGGCGCCGAGGAACGCGGCGAAGTCGCGGTCGGTATCGGTGCGGGTGTTGAGGCGGAAGCCGGCGAAACCCAGGTCCGCCGGCAGGCGGCCGCCATGGATGCCGCTCTTGCCGTAATCGAATGCGGCAGCGTCATAGGCCAGTTCCTGCGCCTTGCCGTCGACCACATCGAACATGCGTACCGGCGTGTGGAAGTACAGGCCGAGGTGGAAGAACTTTGCCTGGAATTTCCCGGGCTGGTCGGCCCACAGCGCATGGTCCTGGCGATAGCGGATGGACTGGTACTGGTCCCAGTCCAACGCTTCCACTTCCGGCGGCAGGCTGCGCTTGTGGCTGCGGTACGGCGCCTGCGCCAGCGCGCGCGCCTGTCCCTTCAGCGCGGCGAAGTCGAACGGCTGCGGCTGGCCGATACGGCGCAGGCCGAGCTGCCGGTCCGCGGCGGCGCAGGCCGGCAACGCCGGCAGGCCGAAGGCGGCCAGGGCCAGCGAGGCGCGCTGGAGGAAGTCGCGTCGATCCATGCGTTCGTCCGGAAAGGGGTGTGCGGATGATAGGCAGGCGCGGGTGAACGGAGGTAAGCCGCAGGTGAAAGCCGAGGCCTCCTCACCGGCCAGGCCCACCCGCATCCGTCACCGCTGGCAGTGGCTGCACCAGACGGTGGCGCGCTGGCCGATGCTGGCATGGCGCAGCGCGCGCCCGCAGCGCACGCAGGCCTCGCCTTCGCGGCCGTACACCGACAGTTCCTGCTCGAAATAGCCGGGCGCGCCATCGGGGCTGATGAAGTCGCGCAGGGTGGTGCCGCCGCGGGTGATGGCGTGGCCGAGAATGTCCTTCACCGCCGTGGCCAGGCGCTGATAGCGCTCGCGCGACACCTTGCCGGCCTCGCGCAGCGGATTGATGCCGGCCATGAACAGGCTTTCGGCGGCATAGATGTTGCCGACGCCGACGACGATGCCCTGGTCCATCAGGAAGGTTTTGACCGACGCGCTGCGGCCGCGGCTGCGCGCGAACAGGTAGTCGCCGTCGAATGCCGCGTCCAGCGGCTCGGGACCGAGCCCGCGCAGCAGTTCGTGGATCTCGCCCGGTGCCTGCCACAGCAGGCATCCGAACCGGCGCGGGTCGTTGAAGCGCAGCAGGCGCCCGTCCTCGAGGCTGATGTCCACGTGGTCGTGCGCGCGCACCGGCGTATCGCCGGGCAGCACGCGCAGGCTGCCGGACATGCCCAGGTGCAGCAGCGCACTGCCGGCATCGGTATCCAGCAGCAGGTATTTGGCACGGCGGCGGATCGCGGCGATGCGCTGGCCGGGCAGCTCCCGCTCGATCTCCGGCGGGATCGGCCAGCGCAGGTCCGGCCGGCGCAGGATCACGCCATGGATGCGACGCCCCTGCAGATGGGGCTCCAGGCCGCGGCGGGTGGTTTCTACTTCGGGGAGTTCTGGCATGGGGCGATTGTAGTGCGGGGACACGCCAGCGCTTCGCGCTGACGCCCCACGATTTGCGCTGCAAACCGTGGGCCCCGTCTTTCGCTTGCCACACCCCCGCGCCTTCGGCGCGCCCCCTGACTCAGGGGAGACACGCCAGCGCTTCGCGCTGACGCCCCACGATTTGCGCTGCAAACCGTGGGCACCGTCTTTCGCTTGCCACACCCCCGCGCCTTCGGCGCGCCCCCTGACTCAGGGGGCTTTCCTCCAGACACATGGCGGGTGTGCTCTGTACTCGGGCTTTCCCGGTGCGGCTGCCTCCGCATCTACAGCTGGTGAAGCGTAGTCAGCGCGGCGGTGCCATCAACTCGCGCGCGCTGAGGTAGCCATCGCCATCGGCGTCCTGCTTGTGGAAGCGCTCGAGGATCACCTGCTTCTGCTGTTCGCGGGCGATCGGCCTGCCGCGGCCACCGGGTTGTTCTTCCGGCTCCAGCACGCCGTTGCCGTTGCGGTCCATGCGGTCGAAGGCATAGAGCATCCATTGCAGGTATTCGTCCGGGCCGATCCGGCCGTCGCCATCCAGGTCCATGCGCTGCAGGTAGTCGCGGGTGTCCTGTACCTGCGCCGGGGCGGCCAACGGCAGCATCGCCGCCAGCAGGAACGACAGACGCCGCACGAGGCGGCGTCCATGGGCGGAACCGGATGCGCGGCCGGTCATGCCGCGCTGAGCGAATAACCCTTCAGCCGCGCCGCATAGGCCTGCAGGGCGGCCACGCCGCTGGCTTCGGCTTCATGGCACCACTGCTGCAGGTGCCGGAGGCGTTCGGCGGCGTCGTGGGTGCGCGCTTCCAGCAACGCAGCCAGGCGCGCGCGATGCTCGACCAGCACCTGGATGTTGGGGCGCTGGCTCACCCACTGCTGCAGCTGTTCGCGGCAGTCCGGCTTGAGCCAGCGGCCGTCGTTGACCAGACCCTTGCGCATGCGCCGCGGCAGCAGCTTGCGCAGCTTGGCGCCGGCGGCGGCGGCTTCCTCGCGCAGGGCCGGGGCGAACACGTTGCGCTGGTAGTCGGTCATCGCCTGGAAACGGTGCGAGAGCAGCGCCTTGAGCGTGTCGGCGTCGGGCACGGCGATGTTGGGGCGGATGTCCATGGTCGGCGCCACGCGCAGCACCTTGGCCAGGCCCAGCATCTGCAGCAGGCGGATCGCCTGCCAGCCGATGTCGAACTCCCAGCGGCGCATGGAGAAGCGCGCCGAGCTGGGGAAGGCGTGATGGTTGTTGTGCAGCTCCTCGCCGCCGATCCAGAACGCCCACGGCGTCAGGTTGGTCGAGGTGTCGGCCGATTCGAAGTTGCGGTAGCCCCACCAGTGGCCCAGGCCATTGACCACGCCGGCGGCCCAGAACGGGATCCATGCCATCTGGATCGCCCACAGGGCGATGCCCGGCAGGCCGAACAGCACGAAGTTCACCGCGAACAGCACCACCGGGCCGAGGTTGGCATGCGGGGTATAGAGGTGGCGCTCGATCCAGTCCTCCGGTGCGCCGCGGCCGTACTGCTCGATGTCCGCGCGCATCGTGCGCGCTTCGCGGTACAGCTCCACGCCGCGCCAGAACACGCGGCCGATGCCCTTGGTCACCGGGCTGTGCGGGTCTTCGTCGGTTTCCACCTTGGCGTGGTGCTTGCGGTGGATGGCCACCCACTCGCGGGTGATCATCGAGGTGGTCAGCCAGGTCCAGAAGCGGAAGAAATGCGAGACCAGCGGATGGAAGTCCACGCCGCGATGCGCCTGGCTGCGGTGCAGGTACAGGGTCACCGCGAAGATGGTGAGCTGGGTGAACACCAGCAGCACCGCCAGCATGCCCCACCAGCCCAGGCCGGCGACGCCGCCGGTGAGGAAGTCGAGGAGGGTGTCGGACATCGCGGAACTCCAGGCTGTTTCGGTGACGGATGAAACCGTGGATACACATGATGGGGCCTGCCGCGGCAAACTTCATCACCTTGGGCGTCAACTTTGGTCCAATCCTTCAGCTGCCCCGCCACCGCCGACCTTGCCTGAATGATGTCCACCGCCCCCGCCGCCATCGCGGCCCCCCTGATCGAACTGGACCATGCCTGCGTCATCCGCGGCCAGGTCCGGGTCCTGCACGAGCTCGACCTGTGCATCGAACAGGGCCAGCACACCGCCATCCTCGGCCCCAACGGCTGCGGCAAGTCCTCCTTCATCAAGCTGATCACGCGCGAGCTGTACCCGCTGGCGCGCGCCGACGGTCATGTGCCGGTCAAGGTGCTGGGCCAGACCCGCTGGCAGGTGGACCGGCTGCGCTCGCAGCTGGGCATCGTCACCGGCGACCTGTCCAGCAATCTGTCCGACATGCCCGGGCTGGGTGTGGAAGACGCGGTGATCTCGGGTTTTTTCGCCAGCTACGTGGTGCCGGCGCACCGCGATGTCACCGACAGCATGCGCGAGCGGGCACGCCACGCGCTGGAGCTGGCCCGCGCCTCGTCGCTGCTGGGCCGCAGCTATGCCGAGCTGTCCGCCGGCGAGACCCGCCGCGTGCTGATCGCCCGCGCGCTGGTGAATCAGCCGCGCGCACTGCTGCTGGACGAGCCGTCCACCGGGCTGGACCTGATCTCGCGCCAGCACCTGATCGACACCATGCGTCATCTCGCCGGGCAGGGCATCACCTTGGTGCTGGTCACCCACCACATCGAGGAGGTGATCCCGGAAATCCAGCGGGTGGTGCTGATGAAGGGCGGGCGCATCTTCGCCGACGGTGTGCGCGGCGAACTGCTGCGCGCCGGCCCGCTGTCGGAGGTGTTCGGCGGCCCGATCGACGTACAGGAAGAAGACGGCCGGCTGACCGCCTGGGCCCGCGCCGTATAGGTAGGCGGCGGCATCGGTGCGATGATGCCGGCCTGTTCCGCCGATCCATGCCTGCGCGATGTCCCGTTCCCCGTTTCCGCTGCGCTTGGGCGCGGCCTTCGTCCTGGCCGCCGCGCTCGGCGCCTGCGCCAGCACGCCCGCGCCGGTCGCCCCCGGCCATGGCGAGATCCCCGCGCCCGCGCCGACCGGCTACCTGCAGGGCGCCGCGATTCCCGACAGCCTGGCGCTGAGCCCGCCGCCACCGGCGCCGGGTTCGGCCTGGGCCGCTCTGGATGAAGCCGTCGCCCGCCAGGCCATCGCGCTGCGCGACAGCGCGCGCTTCCGCCAGGCCCACGCCGATGCCGACCTGCGCTTCCCCACCGGCGCCGGGCAATTCAGCTGCGCGCTCGGGGTGCCGGTCGACAGCGGACACACGCCGGCCCTGTACCGCCTGTTGCAGCGCAGCCTGATCGACGCCAGTGCGGCGACCCGCGCCGCCAAGAATCATTACCAGCGGCCGCGCCCGTTCATGGTCAACGGCCAGCCGACCTGCACGCCCGACGACGAACCGCACCTGCGCGGCAGCGGCTCCTATCCGTCGGGCCACACCGCCATCGGCTGGGCATGGGCGCTGATCCTGTCGGAGATCGCCCCGGAACGCGCCACCGCGCTGCTCGAACGCGGCCGCAACTACGGCCACAGCCGGCTGGTATGCAACGTGCACTGGTACAGCGACGTGCAGCAGGGCCAGGCGATGGGTGCGGCCGCCGTGGCGCGCCTGCACGACAACGCCGAATTCCGCGCCGACCTGGACGCGGCGCGGCGTGAGATCGCCGCCGCGCGCGCGCAGGCGTTGCCGGTGCCGCGCGACTGCGCCGCCGAAGACGCCGTGCTGGCAACCGACCTGTCCGAAGCGCGCTGATCCGTACCGCAGGAGCACATTCCAGCGTGCTCCTGCCGTGCACGCCTGCACCGGTTTCAGGCGTTATCTCGCGCGGCAGCGCCCACCATTGCGGCTAGAGTTGGGCACTCTTTCCTGCCGGGGGCCTTCAATCCATGTCCGCACCACACCGCCGCCTGCGCGCCCTGCTGGCGACCGCGCTGCTCGCCTTCGCTGCCGCCGCGCAAGCGCAGCCCTTCCGCCTGATCGGCTATGTGACCGACGGCCCGGCGCCACTGCGGCTGCCGGCCGCGCAGCTGGACGTGGTCAACTTCGCCTTCGCCAGGGTCGCGCCGGACGGCAGCGTCTACCTGCCCGACAAGGTCGACCCGGCCAACCTGCATGCGCTCGTCGCCCACCGTGCCGACAACCCCGCGCTGAAGATCGTGCTGTCCGTCGGCGGCTGGGGCGCCGGCAATTTCTCCGAGGCCGCCGCCACCGCGGCGGCGCGTGCGCGCTTCATCGACAGCGGCGTAGCCCTGCTGCGGCGCTTCGACCTCGACGGCCTGGACATCGACTGGGAATACCCGACCCTGGGCGACGCCGACATCAGCCACAGCCCGGACGACCGCCGCAACTTCACCCTGCTGCTGGAAGCGCTGCGCGCACGCCTGGACCGCGAAGGCGGCAAGCGCCACTACCTGCTGACCATCGCCGCGGCCGAGGGCCGGTTCGCCGAGGGCCTGGAACTGCCGCGCATCGCCCGGTCGCTGGACTGGATCAACCTGATGACCTACGACTTCCACGGCAGCCTGACCCCGACCACCGGCCACCAGAGCGGGCTGGCGCGCTCGGCGCTGGCGCCGGCGGACGAACGCACCACCGAGGGCGCCGTGCGCTACTTCCTCGACGCCGGCGTGCCGGCGGACAAGATCAATGTCGGCGTACCGTTCTACGGACGCCGCTTCGGCGACGTGGAGCCGGTCGATAGCGGCCTGTACCGCAGGTTCGCCAGCGATGGCGGCTTCATCACCTGGAGCGAGATCGTGCAGACCCGCCTCGGCGCGCCCGGCTGGGAACGCCACTGGGACGCGCAGGCGCAGGTGCCGTGGCTGTGGAACCCCACCGAGCGGCAGATGATCACCTACGACGATCCGCAGTCGCTGGCGATCAAGGCCGGATACGTCAGGCGCAACAAGCTCGGCGGGATCATGTACTGGGAGCACCGGCTGGACGACGGCCAGCTGCTGGACGTGCTGCACAAGGCGCTGCACCAACACGGCGAAAACCCGTAGGAGCGCACCCTGGTGCGCGATGGGGCCTGCATGCAGATCCTTCTGCAACAGCCCGCGCGACCTGTGCGGGATTGGTGGGAAAGCCCCATCGCGCACTGAAGTGCGCTCCTGCGCTGGAAAGCACCCCACGGGCTTTACCGGTGAAGCCAGATGCGGGGCAAGCCCCGCATCTACGTGGGTACCGCAGCCCCCGCGCCCCGGCGAGTCAGGCGGCCAGCCGCAGGCTGCCGCCGAGGTTGAACACCGACACCGACTGCAGCAGGCTCTGCGCGCGGTCGCGCAGCGAGGTCGCCGCCGCCGCCACCTCCTCCACCAGCGCCGCATTGCTCTGGGTTACTTCGTCCATCTGCGTGGTGGACTGCGCGACCTGGCTGATGCCGCTGCTCTGCTCGCGACTGGCCAGCAGGATCTCGGACATGATCGCGGTCACGCCACCGATGCCGGTGACGATCTCGTCCATCGCATCGCCGACCCGGTGCACGCGCTCGGTGCCGTTCTCCGCCTTGGCCACCGCGTCGGTGATCAGGTTCTTGATGTCCTTGGCCGCCTCGGCCGAGCGCTGCGCCAGGCTGCGCACCTCCGACGCCACCACCGCGAAGCCGCGGCCGTGCTCGCTGGCGCGCGCCGCCTCCACCGCGGCGTTGAGCGCCAGGATGTTGGTCTGGAAGGCGATGCCGTCGATGACGCTGATGATCTCGGCGACCTGCCGCGAGCTCTGTGCGATCTCGTCCATGGTGACGATCGACGCCTTGACGATCTCGCCACCGCGGGCGGCCACGTCGGTGGCGGAGTGGGTGATGTCGCCGGCGCGGGCCACGCGCAGTTCGTTGTCGCGCACGGTGGAGGTCAGCTCTTCCATGCTGGCGGCGGTCTCTTCCAGGTTGGCCGCCAGGGTTTCGGTGCGCGCGGACAGGTCCTGGTTGCCGTTGGCGATCTCGGTGGTGGCCAGTCCGATCTGGTCGGCGTCGTCCTTGATCTGCTGGACCAGGCGGTGCAGGTTGGCGACAGTGGCGTTCATGCCGGTGCGCACCTGGCCGAACAGGCCCGGGTACTCGGCGTCGATGCGCTGGGTCAGGTCGCCCTGGGCCAGCGCCTGGGCGACCCGCAGGACATCGCGCAGCCCGGCATCGGTGGTGACGGACAGCTGGTTGAGCAGGCGGCCGATCTCCTGGCCGAAGCCCTTCTTGCCATCCAGCCCGATGCGGCGGCTGAAATCGCCCTGCCCGGCGCTGTCGGCCAGGGTGCGTATCTCATCGACCAGGGCGGCCAGTACCGCGACCGTGTGGTTGACGGCGCTGGCGGTGTGGCCGAACAGGCCCGGGTAGTCCTGCCCGATCTTCTGCGAGAGGTCGCCGGCCGACAACGCGCCGGACACGCGGCCGATGTCCTGCAGGCCGGCTTCGGTCACGTCGGACAGTTCGTTGAGCAGGCCGGCGATGTCCTTCATGAAACCGGTGCGGCCGGCGCTGTCCATCTTGACGCTGAAGTCGCCGCGGCGCACCGCCGCCTCGGCCATGGACTGGATGTCGGCCACGATGGACTTCAGGCTGCCCTGCATGGCACGCAGCGAATGCACCAGGCTGGAGGTGTCGCCCGGGCGCAGCACGATGGCGGTCTGCAGGTCGCCATTGGCGATGCGCTCCACCGCCTTGACCACGTCCTGCGGCTCGCCGCCGAGCTGGCCGATGATGCGCCTGAAGGCGAACAGCAGGGCGCCCAGCAGCACCACCAGGGCGGCCACGATCGAGGCCACCGCGATGCCGGTCCACAGGCCGTTGGCCTTCTCCGCCGCCAGCACCTGGCCTTCGGTGCGCTGGTCCAGCAGCACGAAGAATTCGCCGATCGGCTTCATGATCGCGGCCTTGGTGGCCTCGTAATCCTGGTCGTGCATCAGGGTGCGCGCGCGTTCCAGGTCGGGCTCGCCTTCCCGGGTGAAGCCGCCGTTGCCGTCGTCGTACTGGCCCTTGACCATGTGCATGGCCGCGTTTTCAACCTTGGCCAGCTCGTTGGACAGGTCACCGGCCTGCTTTAGCTTGGCGAATTCGGCGGTGGTGAAGCCGGCCTTCTCCATCAGCTTCTGCAGGGGGATGGCCTGGCCGTCCGCGCGCGCCTTGCTGCCGTTGCGGACGGCGACGATATCGTCATACGCCTGCTCGTTGCGCTCGTCGCCGGTGACGACATAGATGCGCGCGAGCCGGGTGAGGTCGTCCGAACTCTGCCGGAGCTCGTCGGCCAGCAGATAGGAATCGTAACGGGACTGCTGGGCCGCCTTGAGCTGGGCCGCGGTGGCCTTGACCTCGAAGATGGAAGCGAACACCAGGCCGAGGATGACCAGGGTGACGGCGAACAGGCTGATGAACAGCGTTTTGATCGACATGGAAGTTCCCCTTGAATGAGTGAACGCCCTGACTCATTCCGTCGCCACCGCTCCGCTTTCCCGGGGCGGAGGGGTGGTTCCTTCATGGCTGCCTTGCGGCAGCCACCCGAGCATGGCGGCATTGCCAAGAACTGCGCGGCATGGCCTCCAGCCCTTCCTCGCGGTGCGAAAACTATCGGCATTGGCAGTCGCCGCTTTAGCGGCAGATCGAAGGAAAAAAATGAATGGGAATGCCGGCCTTCCGCACCCCGCCGGCGGCGTGCGGAACGACCGCCGGTGCGTGCGTCGCGCGCCGCCGACACCGCATAGACTGGCGGCTCTTTCCCAGCCAGGCACGCCGATGAGCCAGTGGTACTTCCACACCCCCGGACAACCCGACCGCATCGGTCCGCTGGACGACGAGGCGGCACGCCGCCACGCGCAGCTGCACCGCGACGCCCTGGCCTGGCGCGAGGGCATGCAGGGCTGGCAGCCGGCCGCGTCGCTGCCCGAGTTCGGCGGCCAGGCGGCGCCGCCGCCCATGCCGCCGCCGGTGGGCGGCCGCCGCAACCGCGCCGACGACATCGACTTCCGCATCGTCGGCCATGAGATGCAGTTCGTGGAGATCGAGCTGGACCCCGGCGAGAGCGCCATCGCCGAGGCCGGCGCGCTCATGTTCAAGGACGCGGCGGTACGGATGGAGACCGTGTTCGGCGACGGCCGCCACGAAGGCCAGGGGGCCGGGCTCATGGACAAGCTGCTGGCGGCCGGCAAGCGCGTCATCACCGGCGAGAGCCTGTTCGCCACGCTCTACACGCATGCCGGCCAGGGCAAGGCCAAGGTCGCCTTCGCCGCGCCCTACCCCGGCACCGTGCTGCCGATGAAGCTCGACGAGCATGGCGGCCAGCTGATCTGCCAGAAGGACAGCTTCCTGGCCGGCGCGCGCGGCGTGCAGGTCGGCGTGCATTTCCAGCGCAAGGTGATGACCGGCCTGTTCGGCGGCGAGGGCTTCATCATGCAGAAACTCGAGGGCGACGGCTGGGTGTTCGTGCATGCCGGCGGCTGCGTGGTGGAGCGCGAACTGGCCGCCGGCGAACGCATCGACGTGGACACCGGTTGCGTTGTCGCCTACCACGCTGGCGTGGACATGGACGTGCGCCGCGTGGCTGGCCTGAAGAGCATGTTCTTCGGCGGCGAGGGCGTGTTCCTGGCCACCCTCACCGGCCCCGGCAAGGTATGGCTGCAGTCGCTGCCGTTCTCGCGCCTGGCCGGGCGCATGTACGCGGCCGCACCGCAGGGCGGCGGCCAGAGCCGCGGCGAAGGCTCGGTGCTGGGCGGGCTGGGGCGCATCCTGGACGGGGACAACCGGTTCTGATCGCGACCGCGGCCGTTGGCCCGCGGTTTGGCCGGTTGCCGCTATGCTTGCGCCCTTTCCCGCATACCCATTCATCATGAAGCCGCGCAACGCCCGCCTGCTGCTGTCCCTGTCGCTGTTTGGCCTGCTGGCTGCCTGCGGTGGCGAGAACACGCGACCGACCGCACCGGCACGGCCGGCGGTGCCGGGCACGCCGGCCAAGCCGGTGAAGATCGGCGTGGCCCTGGGCGGCGGCGCGGCCAAGGGCTTCGCCCATATCGGCGTGATCAAGATGCTGGAGGCCAACGGTTTCGAGCCTGTGGTGGTGTCCGGCACCAGCGCCGGCAGCGTGGTCGGCGCGCTGTACGCCAGCGGCATGAACGCCTTCGACATGCAGCAGAAGGCGGTGTCGCTGGACCAGGCCAGCATCCGCGACGTGCGCCTGTTCTCCGGCGGCCTGATCCAGGGCCAGAAGCTGCAGGACTACGTCAACGCGCAGGTCGGCAACAAGCCGGCCGAGCAGCTGAAAAAGCCGTTCGCGGCGGTCGCCACCCAGCTGGAGACCGGCGAGCGCGCGGTGTTCGTGCGCGGCAACGTCGGCCAGGCGGTGCGCGCATCCAGTTCGGTGCCGGGCGTGTTCGAACCGGTCAGCATCGGCGGCAAGACCTTCGTCGACGGCGGCGTGGTCAGCCCGGTGCCGGTGGACGCCGCGCGCCAGCTCGGCGCCGAGTTCGTCATCGCCGTGGACATCTCCAGCAAGGCCAGCGGCCAGCGCCCGGGCAGCCTGCTGGGCACGGTGAACCAGTCCATCGCCATCATGGGCCAGCGCCTGGGCGAGCAGGAGCTGGCGCGCGCCGACGTGGTGATCCGCCCGCAGGTGCTGGACATCGGTGCGGCCGATTTCGAACAGCGCGGCCGCGCCATCCTCGAAGGCGAGAAGGCGGCGATGGCGGCGATGCCGCAGATCCGCGCCGGCATCGCCCGCCTGCAGCAGGCGCACGCGACCAGCGCGCGCGACGCCGATGCGCGTGCCGGCGCCGCGGCGGCCGAGGCCTACCAGCGTTGCCTGGACGGCCGCTCGCGGCTGGACAAGCTGCGCGGCAAGGAAGGCGATTGCGCCGCGCCGGCGCGCTGAGCCGGCGACCGGCGTTTCATCCGGCCAAGGCGTTGCCTCCCTGCAGGTGGAGGGCAGCGCGCAAGGCGACATCTACGATCGGGTGTACTGCAGCTGCACCCAGAATTTGTCGGCATCGCGCGTGCGCAGCTCATCGCTGCTGCGGTAGCGCGCGGCCTTGAGCAGCACGCTCAGGCCTTTCAGCTGCGGGATGGCGCGCTCCCACGACAGGTCGAACTCGCGCCCGTAGCGATGACTGCCGCGGTCGCTGCGGAAGTCGTGGTACCACGCCTGCGCCTTGCCGCCGGCCAGCGGCAGCGCCACGCCCGCATAGGCATCGCGCAGGCCGTCGGCCGGGGTGGTCAGGAACTGGTCGGCCCAGCCCTGGAACGCGTGCTTGGTCGCCAGCGGCGTCTGGAAGGCGCGGTTGCCGGGACTGCCGTGGCCGGCGCCGAGCACTTCATAGCCGAGCGTGCTCTTCACGTTTCCGGCGGCATGGCTGGCCTCGCCCAGCCAGTAGCGGCTGTCCAGCGACCACGGGTTGCCGCTGCCATCGACCTGCCGCGCATGTTCCAGCACGTAACCGAAGGCGTCGTGGCTGCCCTGCAGGCGCAGGCCGGTGGTGTTGCTGGACAGCGTGCCGCGCGGCGCGCCCGCCGTGACCGCCACGTTCTCCAGATCCAGCCGGTAGTGGTAGCCGGTCAGCGCCAGCGCCGCACCGGGCGCGAACCGCGCCTGCAGCAGGTGGCTGTCGCCGTGGATGTTGGCCGGCGCGGTGAGGCTGGGGGCGGGCGGTTCGTCCGGGCCGAACACGGTGTTGATGTTGCCGACGTAGGCATAGGTCAGTTTCCACCGTGCATCCGGCCTGAACTCGGCCATCGCGCCGTCGTAGGTCTGCTCGTTCTGGCGCCAGCCCACGCCGCCGACGAAACGCTGGTTGTCGAGGTTGATGCGCTGCCGCCCGAACTGCACGTTGCCGCGCGAGGCGTCGTAGCGCAGCAGCGCCTGGTTGATCTCGACGTAATCCGGGTCGGCCACCGTCGGGTACCGGGTGCGGCCGTTGCGGGTGTCGTTGAAGCGCTCGCCGTCCAGATGCGCCACGCCATCGACCTCGCCCAGCGCCGACCAGCCATGCCAGCGCGCGGTGCGGTAGCCCAGCCGCGCGCGCAGGGTATGCGCATCGGCGTCGCGGGCGAAACCGTCCTGCCCGGCATGCTCGTAGCGGTAACGCAGGTCCAGCAGTGGCGTGCCGCCGGTATCGGCCGCCAACGCCGGGGCAGCGGCCAACAACAGCGGCAGGGCATGGAGGAGGCGGATCGACATGGCGGGCTCTCGTGTGGGGTGGCGCCATCCTCCGCGCCCGCTCCCACGGCCACCATGATGCGGATCAAGCCGGCGTCGATCGCATCCTGATCCAATAGGCGGCTGCCCCGCCCGCTTCCGCGCCGGGCGGCATCAACCGCGTCCGAGCTGCGACAGCGGCAGCGCACGGAACTCCTTGACCGTGCGCAGCACGAAGCTGGAATTGACGTCGGCCACGCCGGCGGCGTCGAGCAGCTTGTCCAGCAGGAACGCGGAAAAGTGGTCCAGGTCGCGCACATAGATGTGCAGCAGGTAGTCCATGTCGCCGGTGAGCGCATGGCAGGCCACCACCTCGTCCCACAGCTGCACCGCCTCGACGAAATGGCCGATCGCCGCCTGTCCGTGCTTGGACAGCTGCACGCGCACGAAGGCCTGCAGACCCAGGCCGATGGCGCGCGGTTCCAGGCGCGCGCCGTAACCGGCGATCACGCCTTCGGCTTCCAGCCGCTGCACGCGGCGCAGGCAGGCCGAAGGCGACAGGTTCACCCGCGTGGCCAGTTCGGCATTGGTGGCGCGGCCGTGCTGCTGGATTTCCGCCAGCAGGCGCAGATCCGTGCGATCGAGGGAGATGGCATTCATTTTGTTGCCTCGCAACATCGAATCAACGCAACAATGTTGCGCCATGTCATGCGTCCGGCGCAATTTCGCACACCTGTTGCGCGGCCAGCTTTCTACCATCCGGGTGATCGACTTCCCGGAACACCGCCATGGACACGTCCCCGCGCCGCGTAGAGCACCAACAGACCGACAAGGGATACGTGCCGGTCTATACCACCGCCGTGGTGGAGCAGCCGTGGGACGGCTACAGCGCCGACGACCACGCCACCTGGAGCACGCTGTACCGGCGCCAGCGCGAACTGCTGGTCGGCCGCGCGTGCCGGGAATTCCTCGATGCCCAGGACGAGATGGGCATGAGCGAGCACATGATCCCGCGCTTCGACCAGCTCAACGAGGTACTGGGTGCGGCCACCGGCTGGACCCTGGTCGGTGTGGAAGGCCTGCTGCCGGAACTGGACTTCTTCGAGCACCTGGCCAACCGGCGCTTCCCGGTGACGTGGTGGATCCGCCGCCCCGACCAGATCGACTACATCGCCGAGCCGGACCTGTTCCACGACCTGTTCGGCCATGTCCCGCTGCTGATGAACCCGGTGTTCGCCGACTACATGGCCGCCTACGGCCGCGGCGGCGTCAAGGCACACGCCATCGGCCCGGACGCGCTGCAGAACCTCACCCGCCTGTACTGGTACACGGTGGAGTTCGGCCTGATCGACACCGCCGAGGGCCTGCGCATCTATGGCGCCGGCATCGTCTCGTCCAAGGGCGAATCGCTGTACTCGCTGGAATCGGGGGCACCGAACCGGATCGGCTTCGACCTGGAGCGGATCATGCGCACCCGCTACCGCATCGACACCTTCCAGAAGACCTACTTCGTCATCGACAGCTTCGAGCAGCTGATGGCGGCGACCGAGCCGGACTTCACCCCGATCTACGCGCGGCTGGCCGAGCAGGCGCATTTGCCGGCCGGCGACGTGCAGGACGGCGACCGGGTGTTCCAGCGCGGCAGCGGCGAAGGCTGGGCCGACGGCGGCGACGTCTGAGCCACCGCATCGCCGGAAGTAGAAACGAAGAAGCCGCCCTCGGGCGGCTTCTTCATTCGTGCGGTCCGCGGGCGCAGCTCACTGCGCCGGCCTGGCCGCCGTGTTCCGCACCGCCCGCCGGCCACCGTACCTGCGGTCCAGGCGGATGCCGACGACCACCGCGACCACCACCGGCGCCGTCCACGGGAACAGTTCGACCAGCAGCGGCGGCACCGTGGCGTGCGCCTGCAGCCACTGCCACACCGGGCGCATGCCGATGCCGAGGAAGGCGACGTGGGTGGCGATGCCCGCGCCCAGCATGGACTGGTAGTGCTGGCGCAGCGCCCAGTCCGGGCGCGACGGGCCGCGGCGGGCGAACTTCGCCATGCGCCAGCCCGCCCACAGGCCGATCATCGAGAAGCCCAGGAACAGCATCTGGCCCTGGCGGACGCCCACCACCAGCGTGGCCAGCGCCAGCAGCACCATCGGCCACAGCGCCAGTTTCCAGCCGATGCGCGTTACCAGCCGCTTCCAGTCGCGCTTGTCGGTGACCGCGCGCCACGCCAGCCAGGTGGCATTGGCGGTGATGGCCATCAGGTAGGCCAGGAACAGCGCCGACAACGGCTGCTGGCGGAAGAAGGCGTACTGCACGGTGATCGGCAGCGCAGTAGCCACGATCGCCGCCATCGCCACCAGGTACACCTTGCCCAGCGCACGGTGGCGCGGCGAACCCTTCTTCATCAACGCCGCCGACCAGAATCCAGCCAGCGCGATCGCGCCAGCCAGTATGTGCAGTGCGACGAACAACGCGTATCCAGGCATGACGCTCCCTCCGGTGACGGCCGGCGGAATGCGGCGGCCTGTGCACAGGTTCGCGGAACGGCGCTGGCCGCGGCAGTCGCGGCGGTCACTCTCGGACCCTGCCGGAAGTCACTTTCTGCGTCGGCCCCCTTGCCGGCGACGCCGCGCGCCACCAGCATGCGCGCATGGAAATCGGCTCGCAGTCGCGCTGGCGCGGACTACTTCATCCCCTCAACCTGGCCGGCCTGCTCACCTGGTACGCCGTGGCCTTCACCCTGTCCTACGGCGACGCCGCGTTGCTGCCATGGCGCTGGGGCTGTGCCCTGCTGTTCCTGGCCGCCTTCCTGGTGGCAACGGCACTGCCGCAGGCGTCGTGGCAGCGGGCGGCACTGCTGCTGGCCGAAGCCGTCGCGGCGCTGGCGCTGGTGCGGCTGGCCCACTACAGCGGCGTGGCGCCGGCGCTGCTGGTGATGCTGGCCGCGCAGGTCGCCGCCACCTGGCCGCTGCGCATCGCCCTGCTGGCTGTTTTCGCCTTGAACCTGGGCATGTACGCCGTGCTGCGCGGGGTCAACGAGCATGCCGGCGTGGTGGTGATGATCTTCGCCGGTTTCCAGGCTTTCGCCATGCTCACCACGCACTACGCGCGCAGCGCCGAGCAGGCCCGCGACCGGCTGGCGCTGGTCAATGCCGACCTGCTCGCCACCCGCGCGCTGCTCGCGGAAAGCTCGCGCGACGCCGAGCGCCTGCGGCTGTCGCGCGACCTGCACGATGTCGCCGGGCACAAACTCACCGCGCTGCGCCTGCAGCTGCGCGCGCTGGCAGGACGTGCCGACGCACCGGCCGGGCTGGCGTTGTGCGAACAGCTTTCCGCCGAGCTGCTCGGCGACATACGCGCGGTGGTGCAGTCGCTGCGCGACAGCGGCGAACTGGACATCGCCACCGCCCTGCACGCGCTGGCCGCGCCCCTGCCGCGACCACGGCTGCACCTGCAGCTGGACGACAACGTGCACGTCCGCGACACCGCCGTGGCCGAGGCCCTGCTGCGCTGCGTGCAGGAAGCCCTGACCAACAGCGCGCGCCACGGCGATGCGCAGGTACTGCACGTCGCCCTGCGGCGGAAGGATGGATACCTGCTGCTGGACATGCAGGACGATGGCCGCCTGCGCGGCGGACTGCGCGAAGGCAACGGCCTGACCGGCATGCGCGAACGTGTCGCCGAGCACGGCGGCAGGCTGCAGCTGCAGCGCAGCGCGTCCGGTGCACTGCACATCCAGGCGGAGTTCGCGGCATGAGCGGCGCTCCGAGCATCGCGCTGGTCGACGACCAGGCACTGATCCGCGCCGGCCTGCGCGCCCTGCTGCAGCAGCAGGGCATCGAGATCGCGTTCGAGGCCGACAGCGGCGAAGCCCTGCTGGCGCAGCTGCAGCAGCAGCCGGTGCAGCTGATCGTCTCCGACATCCGCATGCCCGGCATGGACGGCATCCAGGCATTGCAGGCGCTGCGCGGGCGCGGCGACACCACGCCCTGCCTGTTCCTGACCACCTTCGACGAGAGCGACCTGCTGCTGCGCGCCGCCGAAGCCGGCGCGCAGGGGTTCCTGCTCAAGGACGCCGCGCCGGAGGACCTGCGCGATGCCATCGTGCGCATCGTCGCCGGCCAGACCCTGCTGCAGCCGGTCAGCACCGACGCGGTGCGGCAGCGCTATCGCTACCACGCCGACGACGCGCCCAAGGAGCTGTTCAGCCAGAAGGAAGTAGCCGTGCTGCGGCTGATGGCCGGCGGCTACAGCAACCGCGAGATCGCCGGCAGCCTGTTCCTGGCCGAAGGCACGGTGAAGAACTACGTCTCGGCCATCCTCGACAAGCTGGACACCCGCGACCGCACCCGCGCGGTGCTCAAGGCGATCACGCTGCGCATCATCTGAGCACCGTTGCCGTCACTGGCCTGAACTGCGCACCTCCACGGTGACGTGCACGATCTCCTCGTGGATCGACAGCGCGCGATGGAACACCTCGGCGTCCACGCCCGGCACCGTCACCACTTCCATCGAACAGGCGAAGCGGCCACGGCCGACCTGCCAGACGTGCAGGTCGCTGATGCGGGCCGGCACCTCGCCCTGCTCGACCGCTTCGCGGATCTCGGCCACCACCGGCGCGTCCATCTCCGCGTCCAGCAGCACACGGCCGGTCTGCCGGATCAGGCCCCAGGCCCACAACGACACCAGCACGGCACCGACGATGCCCATCAGCGGATCCAGCCAGGACGCGTTGAAGTAGAGGCCGCCGAGCAGGGCGATGATCGCCAGCACCGAGGTGGCCGCATCGGCCAGCACGTGCAGATAGGCCGAGCGCTGGTTGAGGTCGTGATGGTGATGACCGTGGTCGTGGTGATGCCCATGACCGTGACCGTGACCGTGGTGATGGTCGTGCTGGTCGCGCAGCCACCAGGCGCACAGCAGGTTCACCGCCAGCCCCACCACGGCGATGGCGATGGCCTGCGGGTAGTGGATGGGGCTGGGCCTGAACACGCGCGCGATTGATTCGAAGGCCATGATCGCGGCCACGCCCAGCAGCAGGATCGCGCTGGTGTAGCCGGCCAGGATTTCGATCTTCCAGGTGCCGAAGGCGAAGCGTGGATCGTCGCGGTAGCGCCGCGCGCAGGCGTAGGCGAACGCGGCCAGCCCCAGCGCCAGCGCATGCGAGCTCATGTGCCAGCCATCGGCCAGCACCGCCATCGAGTTGAACCACCAGCCGCCGGCGATCTCTACCCCCATCATCAGCACGGTCAGGATCATGGCGCGGCGGGTGTTCTTCTCCGCCATCGGGTTGCCTTCGCTGAAGGCGTGGCTGTGCTGGCGGGACCGGGCAAGGACTTCAAGATTCATCGTGGCAGCCTTCTCATATACCCCCATAGGGTATACGATCCGAGGCATGGCACATATCCAGCGCGACAGGAAGAAGCTGCTCACCCGGGTCCGCCGCATCGCCGGCCAGGTGGCCGCGCTGGAACAGGCGCTGGAGGCCGGCGACGACTGCGACGCGGTGCTGGTGCAGATCGCCGCCGCCAAGGGCGCCATGCACGGACTGATGCTGGAGGTGATGGCCGGCCACCTCAGCGACCATGTCGTCGCCGAAAAGGATCCCGACAGGCGGGCTGCCGAGGCCGAAGTACTGCTGGAACTGCTCAAGCGCCACGCGCGCTGAAGGGCGCCGTGCCTGTCCCCGCGGCTGCCGGACATGAATGCGGAGGAGGGGGCGCCCCCTGCCCTGCCATGTAAAATGCCCGATTTTCCGGTCAGGACCATGGCGAAAGCTTCCACACGGGCGCCCGTGCTGGGCCCGGCGTTCATTCGCCTGCTGGCCCGCTTCGGCGACGCCGACCTCCCGCGCACGCCGCCGGTGCTGACCGAGCGGCTGGCGCAGTGGTTCGACTGGAACCGCGCCATCACCCTGTCGCGCGCGCTGGACAACCGCCTGCCCGAGGCCGAGGCCGGCGCCGGTTTCGACGACGCCCAGGACGCCGAATGCGCGCGCCTGCGGCAGACGCTGCTGGACACCATCGACGCCGACATCGACCTGTCCGCGCCCAGGCGCAAGGATGCCAGCGCCGCCGGCATCGATCCCGGCTACCTGCCCTACCGCCAGCACTGCCTGGCCGCGCAGCGCGCGATGCAGGCGGCCACCGGCCTGCTGCGCGGCCGCCTGCGCGACATGCTGGCGCTGCAATCGCCCACCAAGGCGCGGCTGGCCGAGGTCGATGCGGTGATGGAGGCCACGCTCAGCCCGCGCGAACAGGCGCTGCTGGCCGTGGTCCCCGGCCTGCTCGGCCTGCACTACCAGCGCCTGCGCGATGCCGGCGCCCCGAACACCAACGATCCCACCGGCGCCGACGCACCGGACGACACCCCCGCGGCTCCCACCACCGGCCCCTGGCTGGCACGGTTCCGCCAGGACATGCGCACCGCGCTGCTGGCCGAACTGGAAGTCCGCTTCCACCCCATCGACGGCCTGCTCGCCGCGCTGCGCACCCGGTAACCGCACCTCCATGTCCAGAAACCTCATCGCCCCCGTCGTCTTCCTTGCCGGCCTGCTGGCCGTGTGCTGGATCGGCATCGGCTACCTCGGCAGCCACCCGCTGGCCGCCGCCGTCGCCGCGCTGATCGCCACCTGCTACCTGGCCGGCGCCTTCGAGCTGCTGCGCTACCGGCAGGCCACCGCCACGCTGGTACAGGCGCTGCCCTCGCTGGACGAAGCCGCCGCCAACCTCGATGGCTGGCTGTCGCGGCTGCAGCCGGGCCTGCGCAATGGCGTGCGCCTGCGCATCGCCGGCGAGCGCATCGGCCTGCCCGCGCCCGCGCTGACGCCCTATCTGGTTGGCCTGCTGGTGCTGCTGGGCATGCTCGGCACCCTGCTCGGCATGATGGCGACCCTGCGCGGCACCGGCCTGGCGCTGGAAAGCGCCAGCGACCTGGACGCCATCCGCAGTTCGCTGGCCGCGCCGGTCAAGGGTCTGAGCTTCGCCTTCGGCACCTCGATCGCCGGCGTCGCCACCTCGGCGGCGCTGGGCCTTCTCTCCGCGCTGCTGCGGCGCGAGCGCACGCAGGTGGTGCAGCAGCTGGATGCGGGCATCGCCGCACAGCTGGGGCATCTGTCGCCATCGGTGCAGCAGCGCGAAACCTTCCGCCTGCTGCAGGAACAGAACGCGCTGATGCCGGTGCTGGTCGAGCGCCTGCAGGCCCTGGCCGGGACGCTGGAACGCCAGCAACACGATGCCGGCGAACGCCTGCAATCCAGCCAGCAGGAATTCCACCAGCGCAGCGAAGCGGCATGGACGCAGCTGGCCGCCTCGCTGCAGCAGGCGCTGCGCGAGGGCATCGCCCAGCAGGCCAACGCCGTCGGCGCCGCCCTGCAGCCGGTGGTGGACACCACCATGGCCGGGCTGGCCGGGAAATCCGAGCAACTGCATGCGGCCATCGAGCAGGCGGTGCGCACGCAGCTCGACGGTCTGGACAGCGCCGTGCAGGGCGCGGCCAGCGCCGCCCGCGACAGCTGGAACGCCGCCGTCGCCGAACAGCAGCGTGGCAATACCGCGCTGGCCGACGGCCTGCAGCAGGCACTGCAGCAGTTCGCCAGCACCTTCGAGCAGCGCTCTGGCGCACTGGTCGATGGCGTGGCGGCGCGGCTGGAGGACAGCACCGCCCGCACCGCCGATGCCTGGAACAGCGCGCTGGCCCGCCAGCGCGAAACGCACGAAGCACTGGCCCAGCGCAACGAGCTGGCGCTGGTCGCCGCCTCGGCCAGCTTCGACCAGCACGCGCGCACCCTGGTCGATGCCCTGCAGCAGTCGCACGGCGACCTGCAGTCGGCGCTGGCCGCACGCGACGAACAGCGGCTGGCGCAGTGGTCGCAGTCGCTGGCGGCAATGCTCGCCACGCTGGACGAAAGCTGGCAGCGCAACGGCACGCAGGTCGCGCAGCAGCAGCAACAGGTCTGCGACGCGCTGGCCCGCACCGCCGGCGAGGTCTCGGCCCAGCTGCAGGCGGCCGCCGGCGGCGCGCTGGACGGCATCGCCGGCAACGCGCAGGCGCTGACCGAAGCGGCCTCGGCCTTCGCCCAGCGCAGCGACGCGATGATCGACGCCCTGCAGCATTCGCACGGCGAACTGCAGGATGCCTTGCAGACGCGCGACGCCGAGCGCCTGGCGCAGTGGCGCGACGCCTTCGCCCAGCTGACCGGCGAGTTCGGCCAGCGCTGGGAGCAGAACAGCGCGCAGGTGGCCGCGCAGCAGCAGCAGGTGTGCGACACGCTGGCGCAGACCACGCAGGCGATCCACGCGCAGGCACAGGCACAGGCGCGCGACACCCTGGCCGAGATCTCGCGGCTGGTCGCCACCGCCTCCGAGGCGCCGCGAGCCGCCGCCGAAGTGGTCGCCGAGCTGCGCCAGAAGCTGTCCGACAGCATGGTGCGCGACACCGCCACCCTGGAAGAGCGCGGCCGCCTGCTGGAAACCGTGCAGACCCTGCTCGATGCGGTCAACCACGCCTCGACCGAACAGCGCGGCGCCATCGACGCGCTGGTCTCCACCTCGGCCGAACTGCTGGAGCGCGTCGGCAACCGCTTCAGCGCGCAGGTCGAGGGCGAGGCCGGCAAGCTCGACAGCGCCGCCGCGCACGTCACCGGCAGCGCGCTGGAAGTGGCGAGCCTGGGCGAGGCGTTCGGCGGCGCGGTGCAGTCGTTCGGCCAGTCCACCGAGAGCTTGAACGAACGCCTGCAGGGCATCGAATCGGCGCTGGAGAAATCGCTGGCGCGCAGCGATGAGCAGCTCGCCTACTACGTGGCGCAGGCGCGCGAGGTGATCGAGCTGAGCATGCTGTCGCAGAAGCAGATCATCGGCGAGCTGCAGCAGCTGGCCGGCGCGCGCGACAGGGCCGCCGGCGCATGAGCGACGAGATCGAGTTCGACGCCGAATCCAGCGCCACCACCTGGGCCGCGTTCGGCGACCTGATGTCGGTGCTGCTGGGCGCGTTCGTGCTGATCCTGGCCAGCGTCATCGGCATCCAGCTGCTGCTGCACAACCGCCTGGACGAGGAAGTGAAGCAGCGCCAGGCCGAAGCCGCGCGGCTGAAGACGCTGGAACAGGCGCTGGCCGCGCCGTTGGCCGCCGGCCGCGTGACCGTGATCGACGGCCGCATCGGCATCAGTGGCAGCGTGCTGTTCGCGCTCAACTCCGACCAGCTGCAGCCGGAGGGCCGCGAGCTGCTGCAGAGCATTGCCGGGCCGCTGCGCGACTACCTGTCCGCGCGCGACGAAATCCTGATGGTCAGTGGCTTCACCGACAACCAGCCGGTGCGCGCGGCCAACGCCCGCTTTGCCGACAACCTGGAGCTGTCGGCGGCGCGCGCGCTCACCGTCACCCGCACCCTGATCGCCGACGGCGTGCCGTCGTCATCGGTATTCGCCGCCGCGTTCGGCGCCGAGCAGCCGGTGAGCTCCAACGACGACGATGCCGGCCGCGCCAGGAACCGCCGCGTGGAGATCGCGCCGATCCCGCGCCACAAGCCCAACGAAAAGCCCGGCGGCAAGGCCGATGCCCACTGAGGCCGCCAGCGTCCATGCGCGGCTCGACGCCTGGCGCCAGCAGGGCGCCGACCGCATCGACCCGCTGCGCTTCGCGCTGATGAGCGCGCTGGCGCAGCGTGCGGCGCGCCACGATGGCGCGGTACGGCAACGCCTGGAAGCACGCCTGCACGAACTGGCGGACGCCTATGCCGCGCTGCCGCCCCGCACACCCGCAAAGGCATCATCGCGCAGCGCCGGCGGCACGCCGCTGAAGCAGCTGCTGGACCAGTTCGGCAATACGCCGCGGCTGGATGCGTCCGTGCAGCCCGCCACCGCGGTTCTGGTTGACGAAACCAGCGGCGGGACACCCGCTGCCGATATCGCCGCGCCGATGCCGGTGCTGGACGAATTCCAACAGCTGTGGACCCGCATCCGCATCGACGGCCTGCTGCGCCAATGCGTGGATGGTCTGCCCGAGGATGCCGGCCCGCTGCATTCGAGCGTGCTCACCTACCGCGCGATGGCCTTGATGCGCGAGGTCTGCCCCGACTACCTGCAGCACTTCGTCGCCTACACCGACGCGCTGTCGTGGCTGGAGCAGCTCGGCGGCGGCGTGGCCGGCGGCAATGACGCCGATGGCGCGGTCGCCGCCCGCAAGCCGGCGCGCAGTCCCCGGCGCAGGAAGCCGCAATGATCCATCTGCCACAGGAGCGCACTTCAGTGCGCGAAGGACTCTACCGGCAAAGCCCCTTCGCGCACTGAAGTGCGCTCCTACCTGCGCTCCTGCGCAGGCGGCTCGGCTTCCGCCTCAATCCTCGCGAAAACCGTAATCGAAGGTGTAGTGGTGCCTGCCGTCGACGATGTCGATGGCGATGCGGCCATGCAGGCCCGCCAGTTCATCGGTGCCGCTGTCGGGCACCACGGTGAGGTCGAGGCGGGGTGTTCCGCGGTCCATGACGCCGTTGTGCTGGGCATGGAAGCTGCCGCGGCGGCCATCGAGCGTGCCCTCGACGCGTTCGAGCGCGACATAGGCGCCGGAACCGGACACCGGCGACATCATCGCCAGCATGTGCACCACGCTGGTGGCATCCAGCGGCCCGTGGAAGCGTTTGTCGAAACGGACATGGCCGACGACCGCGCCGCCCCCGGCGTCCAGTGATTCCTGCGGAACACGCGTGATGTCGAACTCGCCCTTCGCCTGCATGACGGATGTTCCCGGTTGGCAAGGTACGCAGTTTAGGCATGGACCACGGGCGCCGCCATTCCAGGCGCCTTCGTGGCCGGGGGCCCGATCCCGGGTGTGCCGGCGCCAACCACAGGCCCGCGCGACAGCATCACCAGGCGGAACGGGCGGCCCCTGGCACGCGTTGGATCATCGGCGGAACCAGATCTTCAGGGTCACGTACAGCGCATAGCCCAACGCCAGCACGAGCCACACCAGGAAGAAGAGGTTGGCCCAGTACGCGCCTGCGTGGGCGGCCAGGGTATACAGCTGCCCGGCGCAACCCTTGCCGACGCAGGGTACTTCGCCGCGTACCAGTGCACGCATGACGGCGAACAGGGCATAGCCGGCCACGCCCGCGGTCATCAGGAAACCTATCGGCCCGACCAGCCCCTGGGTGGGCGCGCCGTTCTCGTCGAAGGGTTCTTTCCGGAGCTGCTTCTGTCCGAACCGGTACCAGGCGAACCCGAGCAGAAGCAGGGACGAGTAGTAGAGGAAGTCGCGCATGCGGCCACGATAGCAGTGCCGTGGCGGTGAGCGCGGGGCATGCCGGCAATCCGGAGCCGCCGCGCATGCCGCGTCGTATTCGCGCGGATATCGGCGCAAGGGCCGTCCGCTTCTTTCCGGCCCTTGCGCTGCGTGCAGTCCATGCACGCAGGCGCAGGGTGGCCTCTACCCCGGTTTCGCGAATCGATGCAGATGGCCCATCCGTATTTCATGCGTCGTGTCGGGTGGATACCCGGCCATCGCGCCGGCGGAAACGGCGACCACGGTCCTGCCGTCGTGGTCGCATCGCCACCTGCGCCGCTCCTGTCCCATCCCGTCCGCACGGCACAAAGGCGCGGTCGCCCGCGCCTTTGCGTCATTCACTCTTCAGCCGGTCCAGCCGCTCAGGCGGCGGTATCCACCAGCACCAGTTCGGCATCTTCCAGCGCGCGGACGGTGATGCTGCCCTCGCCGGCGATGGCGGCGCCGTCGCGGGCATCAAGCAGCACGCCGTTCACTTCCACCTTGCCGGTGTTGGGCACCAGGTAGCCGTGGCGGGTGGTGTCGCTGAAGTGGTACTCGGTGCTCTCGCCAGCCTTCAGAGACGCGCCCAGCACGCGGGCATCGGCACGGATCGGCAGGGCGTCCTCGTCACCCGGGATACCGCTGGCCAGGGCGATGAAACGGCCTGAGCGCTCGCCCTTGGGGAAGGGCTTGGTGCCCCATGCCGGCGCACCGCCGCGCTCGTCGGGAATGATCCAGATCTGGAAGATGCGGGTCACGCCCGGTTCCATGTTGTATTCGGCATGGCGGATGCCGGTGCCGGCGCTCATCACCTGCACGTCGCCGGCCTCGGTACGGCCCTTGTTGCCCTGGTTGTCCTGGTGGCTGATGGCGCCTTCGCGGACATAGGTGACGATCTCCATGTCGGCGTGCGGGTGCGGTGGAAAGCCGGTACCCGCCTGGATGGTGTCGTCGTTCCAGACCCGCAGCGCGCCCCAGTGGACGCGTGCCGGATCGTGGTACTCGGCGAAGGAAAAGTGGTGCTTGGCATCCAGCCAACCGTGGTTGGCTCCGCCAAGGCTTGCAAACGGGCGACGCTCGATCATGGCGTTCTCCTGCATGGGTGGTTGCGATGGGGGCCAGTCTAGGCCTGCACTTTCCCATCCGGAATGGAAGGATTGAAAAGACATCCTTTCCGTTTGTGCAATGATCTCCCCTGTCCCCCTGCGGCCACCGCCATGAGCCAACTGCCCGATCTGGAAGCCTGGGCCATCTTCGCCAAGGTCGCCGAGGCCGGTTCCTTCGCCCGCGCCGCCGAAGCACTGGGGCTGTCGCAGGCCACCGTGTCCAAGGCCATCACCCGGCTGGAAACGCGGATCGGCACCACGCTCTTCCATCGCACCTCCCGGCGCATGTCGCTGACCGGGGCCGGCGAAGCGGCGCTGGAACGTGCCGCACGCATCCTCGACGAGGGCGAGGCAGTGGAAGCCGAGGTCGCCGACCGCTCGACCACGCTGCGCGGGCTGGTACGGGTGGCCGCGCCGATGTCGTTCGGCGTGGCGCAGCTGGCGCCGCTGCTGCCGGCGTTCATGCGCCAGCACCCGGACGTGGAACTGGACATCCAGCTCAGCGACGCGCAGGTGGACCTGGTGGCCGAGCGCTTCGACATGGCGCTGCGCATTTCCACCCTGGCCGACTCCAGTCTGCGCGCGCGGCGCCTGTGCCAGGTGCGCATCCTGCTGGTGGGTGCGCCGGCCTATTTCGCCGAACACGGCAGGCCGAAGCATCCGCGCGACCTCGGCCGCCATCGCGGCTTCCAGTACAGCCATGCCCGCGGCGGCAACAGCTGGCGCTTCCGCCACAGCCGCCATGGCGAGTTCGCGCAGACCGTGCCGCGCCAGCTGCAGGCCAACAACGCCGAGATGTTCGCCACGGCCCTGCGCGAGGGCCTCGGGCTGGCGCTGCAACCGGAGTTCATGGTCTGGGAAGACCTGCGCGCCGGCCGCCTGGAAACGGCGATGGACGACTGGCAGGTGGAGCCGATCGCGCTGCACATCGTCACCCCGCCCGGCCTGCGCCGCCCGGCGCGCGTGCAGGCGCTGATCGACTACCTGGCCGCGGGCCTCGAACGCGCGCCGTGGGCGACAGGTGCGGACGCAGACCGGTAACTTCGACGATGACGATGACCACGGAGAAAGCGATGGACCTGGCGATGCGCGTGCTGCTGGCGGGCCTGCTGCTGGTGCTGGCCGGAACCGCGGGGGCGACCGCGCAGGTAGCGGACCGCATCCTCATCGAAGGCCGCGAGTACGCGCTCAACACTAATCCACTGGAAAGCCAGCTGCGCGACCGCCCCGATTTCCTGCCGGAGAACGTCGCGCGCAGCAGCGCCAACTGGCGCGGCTACGTGGCGCACTGGGCGATCGACGGCGACCGGCTGCTGCTGCGCAAGATCGAGGTGCGCCTGTACGACCGCCAGAGCGGGGAATCGAGCAGCGTCGACCTGCTGGACAAACTCTTTCCACAAGGAGGGCCGGCGGCCGCCACCTGGTACAGCGGCGCGCTGATCGTCCCCGACGGGCGCCTGGTCGACTACGTGCACATGGGCTACGCCTCCACCTATGCGCACTATCGCGTCTACCGCATCGCCCAGGGCCGGGTGGTCGAGGCACTGTCGATGGATGCCGACCAGTTCGGCGCCTGGCGCGAACGGAAGTTCCAGGCGTTCAGACAGACCGCGCAGTACCGCGAGGCCGTGGCCGCCGCCCGCAAGCAGGGGGACGGCATGAGCGCGGAGGAGATCGACGGTTTCGTGCGCGGCTTTTATGCCGAGCAATACATGGGGCGGTAGGAGCCAGCAGGCTGAAGACCCTCTGGACTCGCCGCGGATCAGCGCAGGTACCCGGCCTCGCGCTGCGCCCTGATGGCAAGGACGAACACGGTGTCGATGCCGGCAACATACCGGTACAACGCCACGTATCCGCGTGCATCCCTGCCAATCACCAGCTCGCGCATGTCCTCGCCACAGGGGCGGCCGATCAGGGGGCTGCTTTCCAGCACGTTGAGGGCTTCGATGATGCCGCCAAGCCGGGCCATGCGTTGTCCGGCATCGTACTGCTCGAGATGCAGGAGGATGCGTTCGAAATCCTCCCCGACCTCTGGCGCAAGTTCGATCCGCGTCACCGCTATTTCGCCAGCTTGCGGGCAGCGGGGCGCCGGGCGGCCTGGCCCGTCACCCGACGCTCCAGATAGCTGCGCATCTCGTCCCAGGGGATGGTTTGTCCCGACGCGGCGATGCCGGCATGGCGTCGTTCCGCCTCGGCTTCGAAGTCGGCGCGACGTTCGGCCAGCGCCGCTTTCTCGGCTATCGCTTCCAGGATGAAGCCATGCGGCGTTATGCCGGCTTCTTTCGCCACCTCGGCGACACGGGCCTTCAGCTCGTCAGGCAGGCGGATGGTGGTGGTGCTCATGAGCTGCTCCGTTGGATCGCTGATTCCGGACCAAAGTAGCACATTTGTGCTACTTATCGACAAGAGTACTGATCGCCGGTCATGCAGAGCACAGCTGGCACTATTCCCATGCTTGGCCCAGCCGCTGCGCCAGGCCCGACCAGCGGCTGGCATGGCGCGACAGCGCGGCGTCGATCACCGCCGCGTCACCGGCCACGTGCAGGGCGTGGCGGGCGCGGGTGATGCCGGTGTAGAGCAGCTCGCGGCTGAGCACGCGGTTGTCGCGGCGCGGCAGCTGCAGCCAGACCTCGTCGAACTCCGAGCCCTGCGCCTTGTGCACGGTCATGGCGAAGGCGCTTTCGTGCGCAGGCAGGGCCGCCGGATGGAACGGGCGCGGATCGTCGGGGTCGTCGCCGGGGAACCAGGCGGTGATGCCACGCGCGCCGCCGTCTTCTTGCCGCAGGCAGATGCCGACATCGCCGTTGAACAGGCGGTGGCGGTAGCTGTTCTCGGTGACCAGCAGCAGGCGGCCGTGGAAATGCGCCGGTGTACCGCCGCGCGGGGTCGTGCCGCCGAGCAGCTCCTCGATGCGTGCGTTGAGCCCGCGTGCGCCCTGCGGGCCTTCGCGCACGGCGGTGAGCAGGCGCAGGCGGCCGGCCAGGGCAAGCGCCTGCACCGGGGTCTGCGCGGCGGCCAGGGCTTCCCAGTAGCGCTGCAGCGGTTCGCGCCAGGCCTGCAGCGGGTCGTCCTCGTTCTCGTGGAAATGCACGCCGGGCAGCTGCCCGTCCCGCAGCAGCGACAGCGCGCGCGGGGTGTCGCCCTCGCGCATCGCCGCGGCCAGCGGCGCCAGCTGCAGCGCCTCGCTCTGCCGGTAGCCGCGCTGCAACTGCACGCGGGTGCCGGCGAAGCCGGTCGTCGATGCGGCGATGGTTTCCGCCGGCAGCCCGCCCAGCAGCGCCTGCAATGCCTGCGCATCGTCGGGCGCGATGCGCGTGCCGTCGCCAGCGGCGCGCAGGATGGCGCCGAGCACGTCGCCGGCTTCCACCGACGGCAACTGGTCCGGGTCGCCGAGCAGCACCAGCCGGGTGCCGCTGGCCACCGCCTCGACCAGCTTGGCCATCAGCGGCAGGTCGATCATCGACGCCTCGTCGACCACGATTGTGTCGTATGGCAGCGGGTTGTCGGCGTGGTGGCGGAAACGCGGCGAATCCGGGATCACGCCCAGCAGGCGATGCAGGGTGGTGCCGGCGGTCGGCAGCTGCGCGCACAGCGTGGCGTCCACGCCCAGCTGCGGCAGCTTCTGCACGGCGTTGCGCAGGCTTTCGGCCATGCGCTCGGCGGCGCGGCCAGTGGGCGCGGCCAGCGCCACGCGCGGCGGCGCGCGGCCGGCAGCCTGGGCCTGCGCGGCCAGCAGCACCAGCAGGCGCGCGATGGTGGTGGTCTTGCCGGTACCCGGCCCGCCGGTGACCAGCAGCAGCGCGTGGCGCAGGGCCAGCGCGGCGGCACGGGCCTGCTGGTCGCCGGCGACGGAAGCATCCGCGGCTGCAGTGGCGGGCGCCTGTCCGAACAGATCGCCCTGCATGGACGCCGTGCGTGGCGCGGCGTCCGCATTGCCGGGAAACAGCTGCGCGAACAACGGCGCCAGCGCCACCGGATCGCCTGCGTCCAACGGCGCCTGGCCGATGCGCCGCAGGCCCTGCGCCAGCCGCCGCTCGTACTCGCGGTAGCGGCGCAGGTACAGCAGGCCGTGTTCCCAGGCCAGCGGCGCCTGGGTGGCTTCAAGGCTGTCGTCGTCGGGGGCGGCTACCCAGCGCGAGGCCTGCAGCTGCGCGATCCACGCCTGCGGCTCGGGCCAAGGGAGCGGGGCTTCGATCAAACGCGCGGGTTGGGTCGGGTCGAAACCGGCATGACCCTGCGCCACCGCCAGCGACGCCAGCGCGGCAGCCGCGAGTACGGTGTCGGGCGTTTCCGGGTCGAGGCGGCGCAGGCTCTGCGCCAGCGCATGGTCGAGCGCGCGCAGCGCGCCGGCCTTGTTGAGTGCGGCCAGCAGGCTCATGCCCGGCCTCCCAGGCGCGCCAGCATGGCGGCGTGCCCTTCATCGCCACCGGCGAACAGCGCGTCCACCGCGTGCACCAGTTCCGGCGCGAAGCAATGCGCGTACAGGCCGGGCGACGGCGTGCGGGTCGCGTCCAGGCCTCGGCAGAACAGGTAGCGGATGCCGCCGAAATCACGTGCGTAGTCGTAGCCGTCGCCAAGGCGGAAGCGCAGCCAGCGGTGCAGCGCCACGGTGTAGATCAGCGCCTGCAGGTCGTATTCGCTGTGGCGCATGGCCGCTTCCAGCTGCGCCGGGGCGTAGCCGGGCAGGCGGTTGGATTTGTAGTCGAGCACGTACCAGCGGCCGTCGCGCAGGTAGGTCAGGTCGATCTTGCCGGTCATCAGCCCTTCCAGGCGGCCGCGCGCGCCGAAACCGTGGCGGCCGCGCACCACGCCGTGCGCATGCAGCACGCGCAGCAGTGCCGGCACCGCGGTGGGCTGCATGGCGAAGTGGAACTCGATTTCGGCGCGGCGCTCACCGGCGTCCAGCGAATGCAGCGCACCGCCTTCGGGCAGGGTCACGGTCAGGGTCTGGCCGACCAGCGCGGTGAGCAGGGCCACGCCGTCGTCGATGTCGGCCCCGGCATAACCTTCGGCGCGCAGCGCCGTGGCGATCACGTCGGCCTGCCCTTCGGGCGCGCCGTCGCCGGGCCGCCAGCCGCCCCAGGCGCCGAAACCGGTGTTCTCCAGCGCGGCGTGCAGCACGTTGCCGAAACGGCTGCCGGCGAAGCGCGGATCGAAGGCCTCCTGCGCCGCGGCGGTATCCTGCACGGCGTCTTCTTCGGCCTGCACCGGTTCGTCTGCGGCGCCGCCATTGTCCTGCGTGGCGGCGGCCGAGGTGTCGTGGCCGGCCTCGGCATGGGCGAGCTGGGTGAAGCTGTAGACCCACCAGTCCTGCGCCAGCGTGCGGCGCACGTCGCGTACCGGCGGCAAGGCCTGTTCGCGCCCGGGCGGCAGCCGTGCCGGCAGCGCGTCCACGCCGTCTTCGACGATGCGGATGTCGGCGTGCGCGGCCAGACGCGTCATGTCGCCGAGCATCGGCCCCAGCCGCTGGCCGGGCAGCCCGGCCAGCGCGCCGCCGGCGATCCACAGCGCGTGCTCGGCGCGGGTCAGGCCGACGTAGAGCAGGCGAGCGGTCTCGGCCGCGTCCTCGGCGGCAGCCTGCTGGCCGACGGCCTTCCAGTCCTCAGCGTCCTTGTCGATCTTCCAGTGCAGCACGCGCCGCGCGCCGTCGTGCACGATCCGGTGCGCGTCGGTGCCGGGTGCGCCACCATCGATGCCGACGAAGGGCAGGTAGACCAGCGGGTATTCCAGGCCCTTGCTCTTGTGCAGGGTGATGACCTGCACCCGGTGCGCGTCCGATTCCAGGCGCAGCAGCTGGCTCTCGTCACCATCGTCGGCATGGGCGATGCGCGCCTGCAGCCAGTCGAGCAGGCCATGCAGGCCGATGCTGCGGGTGCCGGCTTCCTGCAGCAGTTCGCCCAGCTGCAGGTAATTGGTCAGGCGGCGCTCGCCATCGACCAGCGCCAGCAGGCGTTCGGCCTGTCCGGCGCACAGGTCCGACAGCATCGCCAGCACGCCGCCGCGCTGCCAGCGCTCGCGCCATTGCAGCAGGCGCTCCTGGTGCCGACGCTGGCGTTCGCCTTCATGCTCCATCGCGGCGATGGCGGCGGCGCTTTCGCCCAGCAGCACGGTGGCCAGCGCCGCGCGCAGGCGGCCTTCGTCGGCCGGTTGCAGCAGCGCCAGCAGCAGCAGGCGCAGTTCGTGCGCCTCGGTGGTGGAGAACAGGCTGTGCTTGCCGGCCGCGACCGCCGGGATGCCGACCATCGCCAACGCCTGCTGGATGCGCGTGGCTTCGCGATGCGAGCGCACCAGTACGGCGATGTCGCCCGGACGCACCGAGTGGCCATCGACCAGCGCCCTGCCCTCGCGTGCGGCGGACAGCACGCGGTGGATGTCGGCCACGCAGGCCAGGGTGGCGGCGTGGCGCGAGTCGTCGGCCTTGAGCGGCTTGCCCTCGTCGTCGGCACCGATGAGGTGCAGGGTCAGCGCCGGGGCCGGGGCGCCATCGAGCAGGTAGTCGGCGTCGCTGCGCTTGCTGCCGGGTTCCACCGGCTCGAAGCGGATGCGCGGGTCGAGGAAGGCCTGTTCGCCGGCGTTGGCGTACAGCGCGTCGATCGCGCGCAGCAGCGCCGGTCGCGAGCGGAAGTTGTGCGCGAGCCGCGGCGCCTCGGCGGCGCGGTCGCGGGCCTGCAGGTAGGTGTGCACGTCGCCGCCGCGGAAACCATAGATGGCCTGCTTGGGATCGCCGATCAGGAACAGCGCCGCGTGCTCCGCCGGCTCGGCGAACACGCGGCGGAAGATGTCCCATTGGCGCGGATCGGTGTCCTGGAATTCGTCCACCAGGGCGAAACGGTATTGCGCGCGCAGCCGTCCTGCCAGCGTGGCGCCCCCTTCGCCGTCGAGCGCGGCGTGCACGCCGTCGATCAGGTCGTCGTAGGTCTGCACCCGGTACTGCTGCTTGTGCCGCGCCAGGCGTTGGCGGGCCTCAAAGCGCAGCCGGTGCAGCAATGCAATGGACTGCTGCCGGCGCCATTCGTGGAAACGCGCCAGCGCCTGCACGTAGTCGGCGATCAGCGGTTGCAGTGGCGATACCGGGGTGCTGCCGGCCTTGGCCTTGAGGGTTTTGGCGGTGAGCGCGTCGAGGGTGAGGCGCTCCAGCCGCTCGTCCAGCGCGGCGGTCGGATCGGGATGGCGGGCCCAGTGCAGCAGGTGCTGGAACAGGGGCTCGATCCAGTCGGCCTTGTAGCTGGCCTTGTTGAGCACGCCGCCCTCCAGTGCGGCGCGCAGCTGCTGCAGGTAGGCCTCGCCCTGCATGGCCAGGCCTTCGGCCAGGCGCAGGGCGGCCGCATCGCGCAGTGGACGGGCATCTTCCAGCGGTGCCTGCGGCCGCGCCGGCAGCAGCGGCAGGTCGGCGACCAGCACCGGCAGGTCGACCGCCAGCGCCTCGGGGGTTTTCCACAGGCCCAGCAAGGCTTCCAGCGACTCGCCGCGGCCGGCATGCAGGCGCCACAGGTCGGCGGCCAGTCCGGCATGCAGCTGGCGGGTATTGGTCAGCAGTTCCGGCGCGGCGAAGCTGTGGCCGCTCTCCAGCGCGTGCTCGCCCAGTACGCGGGTGCAGAAACCGTGGATGGTGAAGATCGCCGCCAGATCGGCTTCCTCCGCGGCGATGCGCAGGCGCCGGGCCAGCTGCGTGGCGGTTTCCGCGCCGTGTTGCAGGTGGCGCTGCAGGATGGCGCGGGTCAGCGCGGCTTCCGGGCTGTCGCCTTCGGCCGGCGCGGCGTCCGCCAGCCGCGCGGCCAGGTCCAGGCGCTCGCGGATGCGCTTGCGCAGTTCCTGCGTCGCCGCGTCGGTGAACGTGACGGCCAGGATCTGGCCCATCCGCAGGCCCTGTTCGACCACCAGCCGGGTGAACAGGGTGGCCAGGGTGAAGGTCTTGCCGGTGCCGGCGCTGGCCTCGATCAGGCGCAGGCCGTCCAGCGGCAGGTCGAGATACGGGTCGGTCGCGGGCACGGCGGCGTTCATGCCTGCACCTCGGTTTCGGCCAGTACGCGGCCCTCGCGCAGCGCGGTGAATATCAACAGGCTGTTGTGGATAAATCTGTTGGTAGTGGCCGCATCGGCGAACGGATCGGCGCCCCGCAGGGCCAGTTGCAGGGCCTCGCCATCGCGCTCGCCCCAGCTGCGTTCGCTGCCGTGCCACTTTTCGCGCGCGGCCTTTTCGCGCTTGTCCGGATCTGCGTTGTAGATCGCCCAGCCGGTATAGGGGGCGAACGGCAGCGGCGCCTGCAGTCCCTGCGAACGCAGTTGCAGCAAGGCTTTCAAGGCATCTTTCGCCTGCGCGGCGGGCAGTGCCGGCAGGGCATGCGGGCCGAAGCCGCCATCGCCGCCGTCAATGAACTGCAGCAACGGCTGCTGCATGCCGGCGGCATTGGCCAGCAGCCAGTCCAGCCCGCTGCGCAGCACCCAGGCCACGCCCGGAGCACCGGCCTGCAGGCGCGGCAGGCCCTGTGGATGAATCTGCGCGACACGCCCGTGCACGGTGGTGCCGTCGATCGTGACTTCCAGCCGCTGCGACTGCAGCGGCGCGCCGTCGTACCAGTGCGCGAACGTCTCCGCACAGGGCCGGATGCGCCCCAGCAGCTGCTCGAACTGCTGCCGGCCGAGCGCGCCGGACGGCAGCAGCGCGCGCGCGCGCAGGCGCTCGTACAGGCCCTGCCCGCGGCCCTCCAGCAGCGCGGCGAGCACCTGCTGCTGCAGCGAGGAATGCTCGCGGCCGCGTTCCGGCAGCACCAGCGGTTCGACGTCGTCGCTGGCCTCGATCTCGCCGCCGAGGCGCAGGCCCAGCCGCTGTTCCAGGAACTGCCCGGCCGGGTCGGCCAGGAAGCGACGCAGCGCATCCAGCGACAAGGCTGGTTCCTGCAGGACTTCCGGCAACGGCGCGGCAACCGCGCCAACCGACCAGGGTGCCAGTGGCTGGCGCTGGCCGCCCACCGCGCCCGCCGCCGGGTGCCACTGGCGGCGATAGCTGAAACGGCGCGGCTCGCCGTCGCCGCCGAACGCGGCCGGGGCGAAGGGCTGCAGCGGATGCCGCACGACGATGGCCTTGCGCGCGGCCACCGGATCGGCGTGGCAGGCGGCCACCGCGTCGATCAGTTCGCTGACCAGCACCGAGGGCTCGCGCACGCTGCCGTCGCGCGCATCGGCGCCGAGGTAACTCAGGTAGAACACGTCCTGCGCCGAGGCGAGCAGCTGCAGGAACAGGAAGCGGTCGTCCTCGCGCAGCGAGCGGTCGCCATGGCGGCGGCGCGTGGTGCCGAGTTCGGCGGTGAGCCGGCTCAGGCCTGCAGCCGGGTCGCGGCGCGGGAAATCGCCATCGTCCAGGCCCAGCACGCAGATCGCCCGGAACGGCAGCAGCCGCATCGGCACCATGCGGCCGAAGCTGACGCCGCCGGTGAGCAGCGGCGCACGGGTGTCGGCCTCGGACAGCGCCGCCGCGAAATGCGCGCGCACCACCTCGGCGGGCACGGCCGCATCGAAGCCGGCCTTGTCCGCATCCCCGGCAAATTCGTTGATGAGTTTGCGCAGGCGGTCCAGCGCACGCTGGGTGGAAGGTTCGGCCGGGGTTTCCGGCAGCAGCGCGTCCAGCAGGCCGAGCAGGCGTTCGCGCCACTGTGCCGGAGCGAGCGCTTCGGCCAGCGTCTTCTGATGGCGGGCGAGTACCCGCAGCAGGCGGATCAGCGCATCGAGCGCGGCCAGCGCGCTGCCTTCCAGTTCCGGCCACGGCGCGACGCCGGCCAGGTCGTCGTCGCTGCCGCTGGCATGGCCGAGCAGCAGCCGGTCCAGCGCGAACTGCCAGGTGCAGGCGTCGTCGGCCGGCGCCTGGTGCTGGCCGCGATGCGCGGCATCCAGCCCCCAGCGCGCGCCGGCGGCCTGCAGCCAGCCGTGCAGGCGCTCGAACGCGGCCGCGTCCAGCCCGGCAGCGGCAGCCAGCGGCGGGCTGGCGAGCAGGTCGAGGATCTCGTTGAGGCCGAAGCGCGACACCGGCAGCCCCAGCAACTGCACGAACACTTCGGCCAGCGGCTCGCCCTGCAGCGGGCTGGCGTCGGCCAGGGCCCACGGGATATGGCCCTCGCCGGCGCCGCGGCCGCCGAACACCGATTCCAGGTACGGCACGTAGGGGTCGATGTCCGGCGCCAGCACCGCGATCTCGCGCGGCTGCAGCGGCGGGTCGAAGCGCGGGTCGTCCAGCAGCGCGCGCAGCTGGTCGTGCAGTACCTGCATCTCGCGCAGGCGGGTATGGCAGGCGTGGATCTGCACGCTGGGGTCGTCCAGCCGCAGCGCCGGGCGCAGCGGCGCCGGCGGCAGCGCGCGGCGGTGGAACAGGTCGGCCTGCAGGCGGTGCAGCAGGCTGTCGCGCAGGCCGCCTTCGTCCAGCGTCCTGCCGGTGCGCTGTTCCGGGTCGGCATAGGCGGCGATCTCGCCGGACGGATGCACCACCTCGTAACTACCCAGCACCGCCATGAAGTCGCGCCCGGCCGCGCCCCAGGCCTGCAGCAGCGGGTTCTCGCCGGCGGCACTGCCGAACGGGTCGTCCACGCCGCCACGCAGCCGTTCGGACAGGGTCTGCAGGTCGCCCCACCAGGCCCGCGTCGGCGTCGGCAGATAGAAGTGCAGCGTGCCGACCCGTGCCTGGGTGGCGATCACCCGCAGCACGTCGGGCGAAACGTTGAGCGCGGCGAAAGCGAAAAGCCGCGACGGCAGGCCACGCGGCAGCGGCTGGCCGGCGCCCTCGAAGCGCGCCAGGTAGTCGTTGATGCGGCGCGCGCGGTGCTGGTGGCCGCCGGCGATGCGGCGCCAGAGGATGGCCTGCGGGTCGTCGGCATCGGCGCCGGCCTCCCAGCGCAGCAGCCAGTCGCGGCGCCAGGCCTGGTACTTCTCGAACACGCCGCCCAGCTCGGCGGCCAGTGACCATGCGCGCAGAGGGTCGTCGCGATCGACATCGTTCCCGTTCAAATACGACCGCAGCCCCGCCATCGCCGGCAGCCGCATCAACGCCTCGTCGGTCAGCGCCGCATACAGCCGCCAGTGCAGGCCAGCGGCGCCGAGGTCGTCCTGCTCGCCGGGCACGTTTTCCTTCAGCGCGCGCGCGACGAACTCACCGGGGGTGAGGAACTCCAGGTTGGCGGCGATGCCGTACTCGGCCGCGAGCGTGGACTGCAGCCAGCGCCGCATCGCCACCTGCGGGATCAGCACCGTATCGGCGGCCAGCAGCGGCCGCCCCGGCGCGGGCTCCCGCAGCGCGTGGGCCAGCAGCGAGGCGAGCACGTCCAGCGCGTTGGAGTGGTAGAGGCGGAAGTCCGCGGCGGCATCAGGCATGGCCACGCCATTGTGCCGGAGCAGGGCCGTTTACCGGCGGTCCTGGCGCGGCAACGCCGTGCAGGAGACTGGGCGTTCCGCCCATGGGCACTGACGCGCGGAGCCCGCCCGGCGACAATACTGCACGGTCCAGTTCTCTTTTGTTCAGCCGGACCCGATAATCCTGCCACGTTGGTTTTCCGTTAAAGGCCGCCATGTCCCCTCCCCGGACGCCCCTGGTGCAGTTGTCCGACGTCCGCATCGACCGCGGCGGGCGCACGATCCTGCGCGACGTTTCGCTGGACGTGCCGCGCGGCAGCATCACCGCCGTGCTCGGCCCCTCGGGCACCGGCAAGTCAACGCTGCTGGCGGCGTTGACCGGCGAGCTGCGCCCGGTCGCCGGTCACGTGCGCCTGTTCGGCAATGACATCCCGCACGGCAGCCGCGCGCTGCTGGAGATGCGCAGGAACGTCGGCGTGCTGCTGCAGGGCAACGGCCTGCTGACCGACCTCACCGTCGCCGAGAACGTCGCCCTGCCGCTGCGCACCCATACGCGCCTGCCGGAGCCGGTGCTGCAGCGGCTGGTGCGGATGAAGCTGCACGCGGTTGGCCTGCTGGCCGCAGCCGACGCGTGGCCGCGCGAGCTGTCCGGCGGCATGGCGCGGCGCGTGGCGCTGGCCCGCGCGCTGGCGCTGGACCCGCCGCTGATGATCTACGACGAGCCGCTGACCGGGCTGGACCCGATCGCCTCGGGCGTGATCATGAGCCTGATCAAGCGCCTGAACGACAGCCTCGGCCTGACCAGCATCATCGTCAGCCACCACGTGCACGAGACCCTGCCGATCTGCGACCAGGCACTGGTCATCGCCAACGAAGGCATCGTGTTCTCCGGCACGCCGGAACAGCTGCAGGCCAGCACCGACCCGCTGGTGCGGCAGTTCCTGCACGGCCAGCCCGATGGCCCGATCCCGTTCGATGCCGCCCCGCGCGCGAGGGTTGCCTGATGCCGTTCGCTTCCTCGATCCGCTCGCTGGGCCGCGCCGGCCTGTTCTCGCTGACGGTGCTGCGCGGCTCGCTGCCGACCCGCGACTTCCTCGCCGAGCTGACCCGCGAGATCTACAAGATCGGCGCGCGCTCGCTGCCGATCATCGCCGTGGGCGGCGCCTTCGTCGGCCTGGTGCTGACCCTGCAGGGCTACCGCACGCTGACCACGTTCGGCGCCGCCGATGCGCTGTCCACCCTGCTCGGCCTGTCGCTGTACCGCGAACTGGCGCCGGTGCTGACCGCGCTGCTGTTCATCGGCCGCGCCGGCAGCTCCATCGCCGCCGAGCTGGGCCTGATGCGCGCCACCGACCAGATCAAGGCGCTGGAACTGATGGCCATCGACCCGGTGGCCAAGGCAGTGGCGCCGCGCTTCTGGGCGGCGGTGCTGACCGTGCCGCTGCTGACCGGCGTCTTCTGCTCGCTGGCCATCACCGGCGGCTGGTTCGAGGCCGTGCAGGTGCTGGGCCAGGACAACGGCACGTTCTGGTCCGGGCTGCGCGGCAGCGTCGATTTCTGGGACGACTTCGCCGTGGCCCTGCTCAAGTCGGCGATCTTCGGCGGCACCGCGGCGCTGGTCGCGGCCTACGTCGGCTTCAACGCCGAACCCACCATCGAAGGCACCTCGGTGGCGACCACCCGCGCGGTGGTGAACGCCTCCCTGCTGGTGCTGATGTTCAACTTCGTGCTCTCTGCCTTGATGTTCAAGTAAGGAATCAACATGGCCATCCGTGGACCTCGACTCGAATTCTCCGTCGGCGCCTTCCTGCTGCTGGCGCTGGCCTCGCTGCTGGTATTGGCGGTGGCTTCCACCAACCAGCGCTTCGGCATGGGCGGCGGCGACTACGTGCTCAAGGCGCGTTTCAGCCAGATCGGCCAACTGCGCAAGCAGGCGCCAGTGAAGGTAGGCGGGGTGACCATCGGCCAAGTGGCCGATATTCAGCTGGACCCCGTTAAATACGACTCCATCGTCACCCTGTCGCTGGACGGCAAGTTCAAGGACCTGCCTGCCGACACCTCGGCCGGCATCTTCACCAGCGGCCTGCTGGGCGAGAGCTACATCGGCCTGCAGCCTGGCGGCGATCCGGACGTACTCAAGTCCGGCGACGAGATCGTGTTCACCCAGCCGGCGGTGGACCTGATCCAGCTGGTCGGCAAATACATGTTCAGCGGCGGCGGCAACAACGCCTCCGCGCCCGCCCCGGGCACCCACGAAACGCCCAACAAGGAAGAACAGTAATCATGAAGACCCGTCTGCTCACCACCGTGCTCGCCTCGGCCCTGCTGGCCGCGGCCCCGTCGCTGGCCATGGCGCAGGCGCGCCCGGCGGCCACCGCCGCGCAGCCTTCGGCCGCCGCGCGCACCGTACTGGACGCCAGCTCGCGCATCCTGTCCGCGCTGGAAACCCGCCGCGCCGAGTTCCGCGCCAACCCGGCCGCGCTGCGCAGCTTCATCGACAGCGAACTGAGCCGCGGCTTCGACCGCGACTATGCCGCCCGCCTGGTGCTCGGCGTGCACGGCCGCGGCGCTTCGGACGCCGACGTGAAGCTGTTCGCCGATGCGATGGCCGACAACCTGATGGCGCGCTACGGCTCGACCCTGCTCGACATCCAGGGCAAGCCGAGCTTCCGCTACAAGGGCGAGGCCGCACTGCCGGGCAACCGCGGCGTGAAGGTATCCACCGAACTGGTGCGCGCCGGCAACGAACCGACCCCGGTCGAATACCTGATGCGCGACGTCGGTGGCCAGTGGAAGATCTTCGACGTGATGATCGAAGGCATCTCCTACGTACAGACCTTCAAGAACCAGTTCGACGCCCCGCTGCGCCAGAAGTCGATCAAGGACGTGGCGGCCGAACTGCGCAGCGGCAGCATGCAGGCCAGCGCTGGCCCGGCACCCCGTGGCAAGTGACGCCACCGCGCGCGTCGAAGGCGACGCGCTGCACCTGGCCGGCACGCTCGACCGCGCCGCGGCGGTAGCGCTGTGGCCGCAGCTGGTCCGCCAGGCGGGCCGGCTGCGCCGGCTCGACCTGCATGCCGTCGAGCGCGTGGACAGCGCCGGCGTGGCGCTGCTGGCCGAACTGTCTGCACGCATGCGTAGCAATGGCGGCGTTACCATCGCCGGCGCGCCCGCGGGTCTGGACGAACTGCGCGCGGCCTACCGGTTGACGCCGGACCTGGATTTCAACGCCTCCTCGGCGGAACGCTGACATGAACCTCCTCCGCACCCTCCCGCTCCTGGCCGCCGCGCTCCTGCTTGGCGCCTGCGCCGGCAAACCCGTGCGCGCGACCGCGCCGCCTGCCAGCGTCAGCGTCGCCGCCGAACAGCCCGCGACCACGCAGGAGCCCGTTCCCGCCGCGTCCGTACAGGAAGCGCCGCAGGTTGTCGGCAACGCGGCCACCGCAACGCCCGCGCCGGTGCAGGCAACGGACGCCGGCACCGCCACCAGCGCCGCGCCCACCGACGCCGAAGACGACTTCGCCGCGCTGTACGGCGGCCCGACCGCCGACGCCGGCACGGGCGACGGCAAGGCGCCGGCCTACGATCCGTGGGAGAAGTACAACCGCCAGATGCACCGCTTCAACCTGGCGGTGGACCGCGGTATCGCCCGTCCGCTGGCCACCGCCTACGTGCACGTGGTCCCGCGCGTGGCGCGCACCGGGGTGAGCAACTTCTTCAGCAACCTGCGCTCGCCGCTGACCATGGTCAACCAGCTGCTGCAGGGCCATGCCGACGACGCGTGGGACACCCTGGGCCGCTTCCTGATGAACTCCACCCTCGGCATCGGCGGCCTGTTCGACCCGGCCAGCAAGGCGATGGTGCCGCGCCGCAGCGAGGACTTCGGGCAGACCCTGGGTACCTGGGGCTGGCGCCAGTCGCGCTACGTGGAACTGCCGTTCTTCGGCCCGCGCACCGTGCGCGACGTGTTCGGCCTGGCCGGCGACACGCCGCTGTCGCCGCTGCGGCGCATCGAGATGGACAAGCTGCGCATCGGCCTGCAGGGCCTGCAGCTGGTCGACACCCGCGTGCAGCTGCTGTCGCTGGACGACATCCGCGACAGCGCGGTGGACGAGTACGCGCTGACCCGCGATGCCTGGCTGCAGCGCCGCAACTACCAGATCGAGAAGGACCTGCGCCGCGACCATCGCCGCCACGAGGACGACGAGCAGACCACCATCCCGGTCGATGCGATGCCGATGCCCGACTGGGGGCGTTGAGCGCGGTAGTCCTGCACGAAGAAGCCCGGGGAAACCCGGGCTTCTTCGTTTCACACCGGCAATCGGAGGGACTTCAACTGCCGTCCGCACGCCCTGGTTTCTGCACCACCAGCAGAAAGGTCGCGAGCGGCCCCAGCAGCAGCGACAACAGTCCCCAGTTCATGCCGCTGCGTCCCTTGCCCTGGGCAAGGCCGGCATTGATGAGCGCCAGCGTGAACCAACCAACCGCGAATCCACCGGAATTGCCTGTCGCCATCCTGCGATCACCTCTCTGTCCGTTGCCCGATGTGGGGCCCTTGAACCGGCCGCTGCCGCGAGGCAGCAGCGGTTTTCATTCTCGACCTCTACCCGCCGCGGGTCTCAGGCCGCCAACGCGGCGTCGATCGCCGCACGCAGACCGGCGTCGTCGGCCGTGGTGTCCGGCGAGAACCGGCCGATCACCTGCCCGTCCTTGCCGACCAGGAATTTCTCGAAGTTCCACAGGATGCCCGGGGCAGGATTGGGCTCGATGCCGAAGCCGACCAGCTTCTCGCGCATCAGGCCTTCGCCGGTGGCGGCCGGCTGCGCGGCGATCAGCTGCTGGTACAGCGGGTGCACATCGGCACCGGCAACGCTGATCTTGGAGAACATCGGGAAGCTGACATCGTAGGTAAGCGAGCAGAACTGCCGGATCTCGTCCTCGCTGCCCGGCTCCTGGCCGTTGAAGTTGTTGGCCGGGAAGCCCAGCACCTCCAGGCCAGCGTCCTTCTTTTCGCGGTAGAGCTTCTCCAGCCCTTCGTACTGCGGGGTGAGGCCGCACTTGGAGGCGACGTTGACCACCAGCAGCACCTTGCCGGCATGGTCGCCGAGCGAGGCCGGAGCGCCGTCGATGGTGGTCAGGGGGATGTCGCGCATGGAAGCAGTCATGGTGGTTCCTGAGGGGGAATGGAGCGCCAGCATAAACCGGCATCGCGCCGGTCAGGCGTCGCCGGACTCGATAGCTTGTTCCTCGCCCTCGTCATCGCCGCCGAGGTCGCCGAGCAGCGCCTGCGAAGCGTCGGCGGACAGCGATTCAACGCCACGCAGCTTGCGTTCGATGGTGCGCGTCTTGCGGCTGGCGTCGCCCAGGCTCTTGCCGACGGTGTTGATCTGCTTCTCGGCCTTCTCGAGGATGCCTGCGAATTTGCCGAATTCGCCCTTCACCGCGCCGAGCAGGCTCCACACTTCCGACGAGCGCTGTTCGATGGCCAGGGTGCGGAAGCCCATCTGCAGGCTGTTGAGCAGGGCAGTGACCGTGGTGGGACCGGCGATGACCACGCGGTGCTCGCGCTGCATGACGTCCACCAGCCCCGGGCGGCGGATCGCCTCGGCGTACAGCCCTTCGGTGGGCAGGAACATCACCGCGAAATCGGTGGTGTGCGGCGGCACGATGTATTTGTCGCAGATCGACCGGGCCTGCACGCGCAGCGCGCGTTCGAGCTGGTTGCCGCTGGCGCGCACCGCCTCCTGGTCGCCGGCTTCCTGCGCGTCGAGCAGGCGCTCGTAGTCCTCGCGCGGGAACTTGGAATCGATGGGCAGCCATACCGGCGCATCGTCGCCGCCGCGGCCGGGCAGGCGCACGGCGAAGTCCACCATCTCGTTGCCGTCCGGGCGCAGCTTCACGCCGCGCGCGTACTGTTCGGCGGTGAGTGTCTGCTCGAGGATGTTGTCCAGCTGCACCTCGCCCCAGCCGCCGCGGTTCTTGACGTTGCTCAGCACGCGCTTGAGGTCGCCGACGCCGGTGGCCAGCTGCTGCATCTCGCCCAGCCCGCGCTGCACCTGCTCCAGCCGCTCGGAGACCAGCTTGAAGGACGAGTCCAGGCGCGTGTTGAGCGTGCTCTGCAGCTTCTCGTCCACGGTCTGGCGCATCAGTTCGAGCTTGCCGTCGTTGCCGTCCTGCAGGTCCTTCAGCCGCGCCTCCAGCGTCTGCCGCATCTCGGCGATGCGCTGTTCGTTGCGCTGGGTCAGCTCGGCCAGGCGCTGGCCCAGCATCTCGCCGAAGCGCTGCTGCGCATCACCGCTCTCCTGGCGCCCATTGCGCGTTTCCTCCAGCAGCGCCTGCTGCAGCGCCGCCAGCTGCTTGGCGAAAAGTTCCATGCGCGCCTGCTGCTGCTGGCCGAAGGCGTCGAGCTGCCCGCGCACGTCCTGCAGGCGCGCGTCCAGCAGCTGCGCCATCTGCTGGCGGGCATGGGCGTTTTCCTCGCGGCCCTTGCGCGCATCGTCGGTGAGGCTGTCGCGCAGCAGGTCCAGGCGCTGGTCGGTGCGAGTGGACAGATCGGTGAGGTTGCGGCTGAAGCCGTCCATGCGGGCGTCCTGCTGGCGCGACATGCCTTCCAGCTGTTCGCGCAGCTCGCCACGGCCGTTGCGCTGCTCCTCGCGCAGCGCGTTTTCCAGTGCGGCATTGCCGGCACGACGGAGCAGCAGCGCCAGTTGCAGCGCGATGACGACCAGCAGCAGGCCGGCCAGGATCAGGGTTTCGGTTTGCATGAGGCGAAGTGTAGCCCCGTGCGTCTCAACGGCTGCGCCGCTTCTGCGATCATGTGCGTCCCCACGCTGTCCGCCACGCCATGAAGCCGTTGCTGCTGTCCTGCCTGTTGCTGCTGTCGCCGTTCGCCGCGGCGGGTTCGCAGACCATCACCTCGCCCGCCGCCATTCCCCAAGGCGATTCCCGACCCAGGGTGTTCCTGGCCGGCAGCATCGAGATGGGCAAGGCCGGCGACTGGCAACAGCAGGTGCAGCAGGCGCTGGCCGGCGAGGATGTGCTGCTGCTCAACCCACGCCGCGCCGACTGGAACCCGGCCTGGCGCGCCGAGGCCGGCGAGCCGGAGTTCCGCCGCCAGGTGGAATGGGAACTGGCGGCGCTGGAGCAGGCCGACATCGTGCTGATGTACTTCGCACCCGGCACGCAGAGCCCGGTCACCCTGCTGGAATTCGGCCTGTATGCGCGCTCGGGCAAGCTGCTGGTAGCCGCGCCGGCCGGCTACTGGCGCAAGGGCAACCTGGACATCACCGGCGACCGCTACGGCGTGCCGCGCCATGACGACCTGCCGGCGCTGATCGCCGCGGTGAAGCAGCGCCTGGCGCTGCAGCGCGCGCGCTGAGCCGGACGGAACGATCGCCATGCCGTGGATGGGCATCAACGACCTGGGCACCTTCGTGGTGGCCGTCATCCTGTTCCTGATGCTGCCCGGTCCGGGCACCTTCACCCTGCTCACCGCCACCGCGCGCGGCGGCGTGCGCGCCGGCTACGCGACGCTGGCCGGGCTGATGCTGGGCGACCAGATCCTGATCGCCATCGCCGCCACCGGCGTGGCCGCGCTGCTGAAGGCGCACCCGCTGCTGTTCGCCGGGCTGCGCTATGTCGGCGCCGCCTATCTGGTCTGGGTCGGGGTGCAGCTGCTGCGAGAGCCGGCAACCGGCAGTCCCGCCGCGCCTCTGCAACAGGGCAGGCGCTGGTTCCGGCAGGCCCTGCTGGTGGGCGTGCTCAATCCCAAGGCGATCCTGTTCTACATGGCCTTCTTCCCGCTGTTCATCGACCCGGCCACGCAGCGTGGCGCGCTGACCCTGGGGTTGATGGCGGTGTTGATCGCCGTGCTGAGCGTGGGCTGGTGCTCGGTGCTGATCTTCGGCGGCCAGTTCATCGCCCGCCGCCTGGCCGGTTACCCGCGCGTGGGCGTGTGGCTGCGGCGCGCGGTGGGCGTATGCTTGATCGCGTTCGGGATACGGCTGGGGCTGGAGGGCTGAAACACTCCGGCGCTGCGGAGGTCGGCATGCTCATCCATTGCAAGCGCGCCTATGAACCCGCCACGGCCGACGACGGCCAGCGTTTCCTGGTCGATCGTCTGTGGCCGCGCGGCGTCAGCCATGAGCAGCTGCAGGCGGAGTGGCTCAAGGAAGCCGCGCCCAGCAATGAACTGCGGCAATGGTTCGACCACCGCGCCGAGCGCTGGGATGAATTCCGGCAACGCTACTGGCGGGAGCTGGCCGCACAGCCGCAGTTGTTGGCGCCGCTGCGCGACGCGTTGGCGGCCGGGCCGGTGACCCTGGTGTATGGCGCGCGCGACACCGAACACAACCAGGCCTTGGCCCTGCGCGAGTACCTGCTGGCGCACCCGCGCCGCGCGCATTGATCGGCATCGCACCGCTCCACCAGGAACACCACGCGCCATCGCAGCCGCAGGGACTGGTCACGCGGCCGCGCTGATTTGTGCCAAATCCGTCATCCCGGCTACCGCCCATCGCCAAACCCCATGAAAGCAGCGGGAATTTCTGGCTTTGCTGCGCTGCGTTCGGCGAAACTCGGCTACTTTCCCGAATACCTACGAACCGTGAGGTCCGCATGCAGTCCTGGCTCCGGCGCAAATCCATCGATCAGCTCACCCAGCACGAGGAAGGCCGCCGGCTTATCCCCACGCTGAGCTGGCCCCATCTGGTCGCGCTGGGCATCGGCGCCATCGTCGGCACCGGCATCTACACCCTGATCGGCGTGGGTGCGGACAAGGCCGGCCCGGCGGTTCTGATCTCCTTCATCGTCGCCGGCATCGTCTGCGCCTGCGCGGCGCTGGCCTACGCCGAACTGTCGACGATGATGCCGGCCGCCGGCAGCGCCTATACCTACAGCTACAGCGCGCTGGGCGAGACCATCGCCTGGGTGGTGGGCTGGAGCCTGATCCTGGAGTACTCGCTGGTGGTCAGCACCGTGGCGGTAGGCTGGTCGGGCTATTTCACCGGCTTCCTGGAGTGGCTGCACACCTCGTTCGGCTGGAACGTGGTGCTGCCGCATGCGCTTTCCGCCGGCCCGCACGTGGAAGGCGGTTTCCTCAACGTGCCGGCCATCGTCATCACCTTCCTGGTCGCCGGCATGCTGATCGCCGGCACCCGCGAGAGCGCCACGGTCAACGCGGTACTGGTGGTGTTCAAGCTGATCGCGCTGGCGATCTTCGTGGCGGTGGCGCTGCCGGCGTTCGACCCGGCCAACCTGCAGCCGTTCATGCCCTACGGCTTCCCCAAGTCGGTCAGCGCCGATGGCGTGGAGCGCGGGGTGATGGCGGCCGCGGCGATCATCTTCTTCGCCTTCTACGGCTTCGATGCGATCTCCACCGCCGCCGAGGAAACCAAGAATCCCAAGCGCGACCTGTCAATCGGCATCGTCGGCTCGATGGTCGGCTGCACCATCATCTACCTGCTGGTGGCGCTGGCCGCGGTCGGCGCGATGAGCTACACCGTGTTCGGCAAGAGCGCCGAGCCGCTGGCGCTGATCATGCGCGAACTGGGCCACGGCACCGCCGCGCTGGTGATCGGCATCGTCGCCATCATCGCCCTGCCGACCGTGCTGCTGGCGTTCTTCTACGGGCAGAGCCGCATCTTCTTCGTGATGTCGCGCGACGGCCTGCTGCCGCGCGGGCTGTCGCTGGTGAACAAGCGCACCGGCACGCCGGTGACCATCACCCTGTTCACCGCGGTGCTGGTGGCGGCGCTGGCCGGCGTGGCGCGCCTGGACGAGATCGCCGCACTGGCCAATGCCGGCACGCTGGCCGCGTTCACCGCGGTCGGCCTGTGCCTGCTGGTGCTGCGCAAGCGCGAGCCGGGACGCGCGCGCACGTTCCGCACGCCGCTGGCCTGGGTGGTCGGCCCGGTCGCGATCCTGGGCTGCATCTACCTGTTCTTCAGCCTGCCCACGCGCACCCAGGTGTGGTTCGCGCTGTGGAACGTGTTCGGCCTGGTGGTCTACGTGCTGTACAGCCGCCGCAACGCGGTGCTGGGCAAGCGCGCGGCCTGACGCGGGCGACATGCCCGCGCCGGTGAAGCGGGTTCTCTTCGTCTGCGCGGAGAACTCCAACCGCAGCCCGATGGCCGAAGCCTTCGCGCGCCTGCCCGCAGGCGCGGCCGTGGAGGCCTGCCGCGCCGGTTCGCGCCCCTCCGGCGTCATCAATCCCAGGGCCATCGCTGCGATGGCCGAACTGGGGTACGACCTCGCCGCACACGCGTCCATATCGCTGGATGAGCTACCAGGCGTCGAATTCGACTTCGTGGCGACCATGGGCTGCGGCGATGCCTGCCCTCTCATCCTTGCCCGCCAGCGCGCGGACTGGGCCCTGCCCGACCCGCGCGACATGGCGCCGGAGCAGTACCGCGGCGTGCGCGACGACATCCGCGCACGGGTCGCGGCGATGCTCGCCGCACTGGGCGTCGCGCTCCCGTCCTGATCCGCGCCCTCATCCACCGCATCGCCGCCGCAACGACGGCGATGAATGCGCTCCGCAATACGCCTGTCATCACCTGCTGGAAGACTGCCGGCCGCGACGATGATGCCGGGGCCGCATCGCCGTAGTTCCGGTCCCTTGCGTCTGGCGCGTTCCTCCCACGATCCGTGGACGGGCCGACACCTTGGGGACGGCCTGTCCCTCACGACAGGCTCCGATCCCGATGAATCATTCCCTGCTTGCCCTGGCCGTCGCCATGGCGATGGCTTCTTCCGCATACGCCGACGACACCGCCGCGCCCGCCTCGGCCACCGAACTGGACGCGGTATCCGTGATCGGCAGCGGCGAATTGCGCCAGGTGCAGCGCATCACCCCGGAGAACCTGACCGTCCTGCCGCCGGGCACCAGCCCGCAGAAGGTGCTGAACCTGCTGCCGGGCGTGAACGCGCAGTCCACCGACGCGCTGGGCACCAACGAGCAGTCGATGACCGTGAGCCTGCGCGGCTTCACCGGCACCAAGCTCGGCCACACCCTGGACGGCGTGCCGCTGGGCGACAGCGCCTACAACAACTACAACGGCCTGAGCATCAACCGCGCGCTGCTCTCCGAGAACCTGGGCATGGTCGAACTGGCGCAGGGCATCGGCAACCTGTCCACGCCGTCCACCAGCAACCTCGGCGGCGCCATCGCCTATTTCTCCAACGCCCCGCTGAAGGAGATGGGCGGGCGCGTGGTGCAGACCTTCGGCAGCGATGCCAACCGCCGCAGCTTCGCCCGTTTCGACACCGGCGAGTACAACGGCTTCTCGATGTACGTGTCGGGCATGAACGCCGGTTCGGACCTGTGGAACGACCAGACCGCCTACAACGATTCGTCCACCCGCCAGTTCAACACCAAGGCGGTGTACGAGACCCCGTGGATGCGCCTGACCGGCTTCGCCGATGCCTCGCGCACCACCCAGGCCAACTACTTCTACCTGTCCAAGGACAGCATGGCGCGCGGCTTGGGCTGGGACTGGGGCGGCTACGCGCCGGACTGGGCCAGGGCCGTGGCCAAGGCCTACTGCAACAAGGGCACCTACGTGGCCGCGCGCTGCGACGCCAGCGGCCCGGATACCGATGCCGATGGCGCCTTCACCGCCGGCCAGATCCTGCGCAACGACGACCTGTACTACCTGTCCGGCGAGTTCTTCCCGACCGACACACTGACCCTGCGCGTACTCGGCTACCGCCACCAGGACGATGGCGAGGGCCACAACTGGAACAGCGGCGCATGGTCGAACAAGGGCACCGCGCAGGAGCTGCCGATCATCTTCCGCAACACGCTGTACAGCATCGACCGCCGCGGCGGCACCGTCGGCGTGGAATGGCAGCTGGGCGCGCACCACCTGCAGGCCGGCGGCTGGTACGAAGAGAACACCAGCAGTGCCTCGCGCTACCAGAGCGCGGTGGATGGCCCGCGTGATTTCAGCGGGCTGGCCAAGGGCCAGCCGGACGTGGGCGTGTTCGCCCAGGAAACCGAGTGGAAGACCCGCCAGTTCCATCTGCAGGACACCGTGCACCTGCTCGAGGACCGGCTGCGCCTGGAGGGCGGCTTCAAGGCGGTCAACGCGCAGTCGCGCGCACGCGCCCTGCCCGGTATCGCCAAGACCCCCATCCCGCCGACCTCCAACAACCAGTTCGCCACCGGCAACCTGCGCGCGCGCGATGCGTTCCTGCCCAGCGCCGGCGTGTACTTCCAGCTCGATCCGCGCCAGGAACTGTTCGCCAGCTACGCGCGGAACATCGCCATGTTCCAGGGCGGCTTCAAGCTCGGCCCGCAGGCGGTGAGCCAGGCCACCTGGGACAGCCAGGCCGCACTCAAGCCCGAGCAGTCGCGCACCTTCGAACTGGGCTACCGCTGGATCGGCGACAGCGTGCAGCTGTCACTGGCCGGCTACGACGTGCGCTTCGACAACCGCCTGCTGCAATACAACCCCTGCGACTCGCGCCAGCCGGTGGGTCCGGAGTGCGGCAACCGCTTCTACAACGTCGGCAGCGTGGACAGCCGCGGCGCCGAACTGACCGTGCTGTGGACTCCGACCGCGCACCTGAGCTGGTACAACTCGGCCTCGTTCAACGATTCCACCTACGGCTCGGACTACATGCAGAACGGCGTGGTGGTGCCGACCAAGGGCAAGACCCAGACCGATACGCCCAAGACCCTGCTCGCCAGCGAACTGAAATGGCACAGCGGCCCGTGGTCGCTGGACCTGCGCGGCAAGTACACCGGCAAGCGCTACTACACCTACACCAACGACCAGGGTTTCGGCGGCTTCACCGTGTTCGACGCCGGTGCCGGCTACGACTTCGGCCAGCTCGGCGTGTTGCAGAAGTTCAAGGTGTCGTTCAACGTGACCAACCTGACCGGCAAGCGCTACGCCAGCAACCTGGATTCGAGCGTGTTCGCCCCGACCGACCCGGCCGGCAAGCTGTACGTGTTCCATGCCTCGGCGCCCCGACAGGCGTTCCTGTCGCTGGACGCGCGTTTCTGAGCCGGAGACACCTGCGATGAACCTGCTCGCCACCGCGCTGCTCGCCACCGCACTGGGCGGTGGCGTGGCCTGGACCACGCCGCATCGGGTCGCGGATGCCCCGCCGCGCACGCATGAGATCGACGGCCGGCGCTACATCGACCACGGCCTGGTCGCGGCCGGCATGCTGCCGGCGGCGACGGTCGATTTCCTCGGCGATACGCTGGGTTCGTTCTCCTCGTTCGCGCTGGCGCCGGGCAGTTGGCGGCGCACCGCCGACGGCGGCTACGAAGGCGTGCTGTGGACCCTGCCCGACCGTGGTCGCAACGATCCCGAGGCCGGGCTGTTCCATGACTACCCGGCGCGGCTGGAACGGTTACGCATGAGCATCGCGCCGGCCACTGCCGATGCCATGGGGCAGGTGACGCTGGCGGTGGATGGCGGGCTGGAACTACGCGATGCCGATGGCCAGCCATTCACCGGCGCCGACCCGGACGATGGCGTGGCGGTCCGTCACGGCATCACCCTGCCGGTACCGCGCGAAGGCGCCATCGGCGCCGGCAGGATCGCGCTGGACGCCGAATCGCTGCAGTTCACCGCCGACGGGCATTTCTACGTCGGCGACGAGTACGCCGCACACGTCTACTACTTCGATGCCAGCGGCCGCCTGCAGGGCGTACTGGTGCCGCCGCCAGCGCTGCGGCCGATGCGCGACGGCAAGCCGTACTTCGGCTCGCTCAAGGCGCCGCACAGCGGCCGCCGCAACAACCAGGGTGTGGAAGGCATGGCGCTGTCGCCGGACGGCACGCGCCTGTTCGTCGCCCTGCAGAGCGCGCTGGTGCAGGACAGCGCCAGGGGCGACGCCAGTGGCCGCATCAATACCCGTGTGCTGGTCTACGACGTTTCCCGCGAGCCGGTGCCGACGCACCCCATCAGCCACCATGTCGTGCAGCTGCCGGCCTACGCCCTCGCCGGCGATGGCGGCAAGGCCGACCGCACCGCCGCACAGAGCGAACTGCGCGCATTGGACGACCACCGTTTCCTGCTGCTGGCGCGCGATGGCAACGGCCTGGGCGGCAATGCGGCCGCGCCGGTGTTCAAGAGCGTGCTGCTGGTGGATACCCGCGGCGCCAGCAACCTGGCCGGCACCACCTACGAAACCGGCACCACAAGCGTACTGGCCGACCCGGCCGCCACCGCGCTCAGGCCGGACATCGTGCCGGCACGCTGGAGCGAACTGCTGAACCTGCTGGACCCGGCGCAGCTGGCACGCGCCGGCCTGCGTCTGGAAGGCATCGCCGAGGACGATCCGCGACGGCTGTCGGAAAAGTGGGAGGCGATGGACCTGCTGCCGGCGCTCGACCCGGCGCATCCCGACGACTGGCTGCTGCTGGTCGGCAACGACAACGATTTCATCGCCCGTCGCTGCGTGATGCAGGGCGAAGCCTGCGATTCGCCGCTGGACAACGACAACCGGGTGCTGGTCTACCGGCTGACCCTGCCGAAGTGAGGCGCCTCTCGTAGGAGCGCACCTTGTTGGGCGAGAGGCTTCCCCGGTAGAGCCCCATCGCGCACCAAGGTGCGCTCCTGCGGGTTTATTTCGCGCCGTTCTTCGCCGTGTAGTCCTGCGCCTGGCGCATCACCCGCAGCACGTTGCCGCTCCAGATGTTGGCGATCTGCGCCTCGCTCAGGCCGCGGTGCTGCAGCCAGGCGGTGATCTTGGGCAGGTCGGTGATGTCGGCCATGCCCGGCAGGCCGCCGCCGCCGTCCCAGTCCATGCCGATGCCGACGTGGTCGGGGCCGACCACGTCGAGGATGTGGCCGAAGTGGACGAAGAAGTCGTCCAGCGTCGCCCGACGGCGCGGCAGGCGCTTGTCCAGCTCGGCCATCGCCCGCGCCAGTTCCACGCCTTTCTCGATCGGCATGTCGTCCCAGCCGCCCAGCTGCTTCTCGAGCGCTTCCTCGGCCTGCTTGCGCTCATCGCTTGGGGTCTCGTCGACGAGGTAGCCGCCATAGGCGTTGACCTGGATCACCCCGCCCTTGGCGGCGAGCTGGCGCAGGCGCGCGTCGTCGAGATTGCGCGGGTGGTCGAACACCGCCTTTGACGCGCTGTGCGAGAGGATGAACGGCACCGGCAGCATCGCCGCCAGGTCGTCGAACACCGCGTCGGAGGCATGCGACTGGTCGATCACGATGCCCAGCCGCACCGCTTCCTGGACCAGCGCCTTGCCGGCCGGGCTCAGGCCCTTCCACTCCGCGCCCTTGGGATCGGTGGCCGAATCAGCGAACTCGTTGTTGGCGAAGTGCACGGTGGACAGCAGCCGCAGGCCGGCCTTCTGGTAGAAGCCCAGCAGCGACGGGTCGGCCACCAGCGGGCTGCCGTTCTCCATGCTGATGTAGACCACGCGCTTGCCGGCGGCCTTGATCCGCGCCGCATCGTCGGCGGTGAGCGCCAGCTGGAACCTGTCCGGGTGCGCGGCCAGCATCTCGCGGATCTCCATCAGCCGCATCAGGCCGTGGTCGCGCTCGGCCAGGTGCGCGGCGGCGCTGCGGTCGCCCTGGTCGGTGTAGATCGCCCAGAAGCCGCCGTCGAGCGCACCGTCCAGCATGCGCGGGTAGTCCACCTGCGACAGCGCGTTGTGGTCGTGGCGATGCAGGATGTCGAAACCGGGCCGGGCGAAGTTGGCCGGGGTGTCGAGGTGGCTGTCCAGGGTCAGCAGACGCTGTTGCAGCGCCTTGGCGCGGGCCAGTTCGGCCTGGGTGAAGTCGACGGCCTGGGCGGACAGCGGCGCGCCCAGCGCCAGGGCGAGCAGCAGGGACAGACGACGCAGCGACATGCGGGCCTCGGAATCGGGAAAGTCCACGACCATACCGCCACCGCGGCTCGGACCGGTAGTACCCGCCGTTGCCAAGGCCATAGCCGCCGGGCATGGCTCCCGATCCGCACGCTATGGGGGCGGCCGTTGCCGCTCCCCTGGAACGCTCCGCTCAGTCCACAACGCGGCAGAACACGGCCTTGAGGTAGCGCGATTCCTGCACGTGCGCCATGAACGGGTGGTCCGGGCCGGCGCCGGCCACCTTCAGGATCTGGATCGTGCGGCCGGAATAGAACGCGGCGCGGCGCAGCATGTCCAGGAACTGCTCTTCGGACACCAGCCCCGTGCAGGAGAACGTGGCGAACAGGCCACCGGGCTTGACCACGCCCAGCGCCAGCTTGTTCATGTCCAGGTACTTCTTCAGCGCGTTGATGACCTGGTCGCGGTCGCGGGTCATCTTGGCCGGGTCCAGGATCACCACGTCGTACTGCTCGCCGCGGTTGGCGGCATCGCGCAGCCACGGGAAGATGTCGGCCTGCACGAACTTCGGCTTGGCGTTGTTGAGCCGCGCGTTGCCCTTGGCGATCTGGATCACGTCCTGGTCGATGTCCACGCCCAGCACCTCGCTGGCGCCGCGCGCGGCCGCGTAGACCGCGAAACCGCCGGTGTTGCAGCACAGGTCGAGCACGCTCTTGCCCTCGACCTGCTGGCTCAGCCACTGCCGGTTCTCGCGCTGGTCGGCGAAGAAACCGGTCTTGTGCGCGCCGGCCGGGTCGGCCCGGAATTTCACCCCGTACTCGGTGATGACCTCCGGTTCGGTGGTGGTGTTGCCGTGGAAGTCGAAGCTCTCCTGCTTCTGCACGTGCTCGTCGGCGAAGCTGTGGAAGCGGCAGCCCGGGAACTGGGTGCGCAGCGCCTCGTAGATCCATTCGCGGTGACGGAACATGCCCGCGGCGAAGAACTCGACCACGATCAGGTCGCCGTAGCGGTCCACCACCAGGCCGGACAGGCCGTCGCCCTCGCTGTGCACCACGCGCCAGGCGTCGGACACCGCGTCCAGCTTCAGCACATCGCGGCGCAGCGACACCGCCTCGGCGATCCTGCGGGTGAACCAGGCCTGGTCCACGTCCACGTCCTGGCGGGTTTCCAGGATGCGCACGGCGATGCGCGAATGGCCGTTGTAGAAGCCGCGGCCGATCCACTCCCCGTCCACGCCGACCACATCGACGATGGTGCCGGGCTTGGGCTTGGCGACGGGCTTTTCGACCAGCTTCTGGAAAATCCACGGGTGGCTGGAGCGCCACGCGTTCTTCAGGCGTACGACGGGAAGGGGGGTATTCATGGGCGCCATTGTAGCGGGCGCCGGCCCGCCGCCGCCGCGCGTTCATTGACGGCAAAGGCGCCAGGCCGCACTATCCGGGCCTGAAGGGGAGTAGCTCCCAGACGTTGTCGCCGTCAGTTCGAGCCGCAAGGCTCCGGTGCAACGGCAGTTCCGGCCGACGGAACTGTGAGCAAGACCTTCGCCGCAATGGCGAAGCTCTGTCCCCGGTCTCCCCCGATTCCGTGTCCAGTTCCTGGCCCCTGCGGTCCCCAGAACTTCCACATGACCGGAACATCCCATGATCCAGACAATCGGTAATCCCTGGCTTTGGGGCGGCTTCATCGCCGTCGTCATCGCCGCCCTGTTGATCGACCTGGTGCTGATGCGCCATGGCGGCCCGCACAAGGTGACCTTCAAGGAGGCCCTGCTGTGGTCGATCGGCTGGGTCGCCCTGGCCCTGGCCTTCAATGCCGGCCTCTGGTACTACCTGAACGAGACCGCCGGCACCGCGGTGGCCAATGAGATCGGCCTGCAGTTCCTGACCGGCTACCTGATCGAGAAGGCGCTGGCGGTCGACAACATCTTCGTGTTCCTGCTGATCATGGGCTACTTCGCAGTGCCCGAGACGCAGCGCCAGCGCGTGCTGATCATCGGCATCCTGGGCGCCATCGCGCTGCGTACGGTCATGATCTTCGCCGGTACCGTGCTGGTCAGCCAGTTCCACTGGCTGCTCTACGTGTTCGGCGCGTTCCTGCTGTTCACCGGCTGGAAGATGTGGTTCGCCGCCGGCCAGGAACCGAGCCTGGACGACAATCCAGCGCTGAAATTCATGCGCAGGCACCTGCGCATCACCCACGAGTACAACGGCAACCGCCTGCTCGCCGAAAAGGACGGCGTGCGCTGGTTCACCCCGATGTTCGTGGTGCTGATCCTGATCGCGGTGACCGACGTGATCTTCGCGGTGGACTCGATCCCGGCGATCTTCGCCATCACCACCGACCCGTTCGTCGTGCTGACCTCGAACGTGTTCGCGGTGCTGGGCCTGCGCGCGATGTTCTTCCTGCTCGCCGGCATGGCCGACCGCTTCCACCTGCTGCCGTACGGTCTGGCGGTGATCCTGGGCTTCATCGGCGCCAAGATGCTGCTGATCGATGTGTTCAAGATCCCGGTGCCGGTGTCGCTGGGCGTGGTCGCGGCGATCCTGGTGGTGACGATGGCGCTGAGCCTGAAGCTGCCCCCCAGGGACAGGCACAAGGCCTGAGGTGGAATCCACCCCACCGTGATTGTCCCGCCGGTGGTACACCGGCTTCCCGAAGCGGCGCCCTTGCATTCACCGCGGGGCGCCGCAATCCCGATAGCCATGGACACTTCCAACACGCCCGACACCGGCGATACGCCGGCCACCGACCGCAGCGACCGCCGCCGCGTGCTGCGTGCCTTCAACCTGAGCCTGGGCTTCGTGCTGCTGCTGGTGGCGGTGTTCGCCCTGCAGCAGACCGGCTGGGACTGGCGCCCGTGGGCGGTGGGCCCGCACGACATCGCCGGCCTGCTGGGCCTGCTCGGCGCACCGCTGCTGCACGGTTCCATCGAACACCTGGGCGCCAACGCGGCGGCGCTGCTGATCCTGGGCACCCTGGCCGGCGGCGTCTACCCGAAGGCGACGCTGCGCGCCCTGCCCCTGCTGTGGCTGGGTTCGGGCATCGGTGCGTGGATGCTGGGCGAGCCCGGCAGCCATCACCTCGGCGCCAGCGGCGTCACCCACGGCCTGATGTTCCTGGTGCTGGGGCTGGGCCTGCTGCGCCGCGACCGCGCGGCCATCGCCGCCGGCATGATCGGCGTGCTGTTCTACGGCGGCATGGTGATGACCGTGCTGCCGCATGAGCCAGGCGTGTCGTGGCAGTCGCACATGGGCGGCGCCGCGGCCGGCGTGATCGCCGCCCTGCTGTTCCGCCACGCCGATCCGCTGGCGCCGCGCAAGCGCTACAGCTGGGAGGACGAGGACGAGGAGGACGACGCCGCACCGCTGGCCGATGCCGAGCTGGAGCCGCCCTCGCCCGGCCAGGTGCCGGTGCTGTGGCAGCCGCGCGAAGGCCGCGATTATGAGGTGGTGGTGCAGCTACGGCCGCACCCGCGCCGCGACGGATGAGTCGCGGACGACGGGGTCGCCCGTATCATTTCCCCGGCAGGTCCGGCAGCTGGCGCAGCCGTCCGGCCAGCGCCAGCCGCAGGCAGCCCCAGGCCAGCAGGCCGACGACCAGGATTTCGCCCACCCCCACCGACATCTGCAGCAGGAACGACCACGGCTGCCCATCCCAGTGATAGGCCTGGGTTCGCCCGCGCCAGAAGCTGCCGTGCAGGGTGCCGCTGAGTACCGCGCGCAGCAGCGCGAAGGCCTGGCTGGCTTCGAGCGCGGCCAGGAAGCAACCCAGCAGCGCCAGCACGGCGCGGATGCCCGGTGCGATCGCATCGGCATCGTCGCGCAGGGTGCCATGCGTGGCCGCGGCAGGAGCGGGCGGCGAAGGCCGGGAGCGGGCTTGCCGTGGCGACATTGGCGGTGATGCGGCAATTTCGCCCGGCAATTCCAGTTGCAGATGCGCGGCGATCCGCCGCAGCCACGCCTCGGTCATCGCGCTGTCCGGACGCACCGCGACCGTCTCGAAGCTGAGCCGGTGCGCGTCGCCATCGCGGCCGAGCAGCCACAACCGGATCGGCGCTGGCGCCGCGCCGGCGCGTTGCAGCTGCAGTCGGTCACCGTTTTCCAGCACGAAGGCCTCCTCCAGCCGGGCCCGGCCGCCGAAGAGGTTGCGACGGCAGCGCCGCGCCCGCCTGCCTGCCCTGTCCAGCTCCAGCGTTTCGCGGACGGGAAAGTACCAGGCGCAGGCCATGCCGAGCGCCGGCAGGACCATCAATGCCAACAGCGCGACCGGCATGTCGGCCCCGCTCCTGCCCGCCAGCTCGCCCCGCAGCAGCAGCGGCATCACAACGCCCCCCAGCAGGAACAGCAGCAGCAAGGCCTGCAACAGCCGGTTCGCCGAATGGATGCGCAGGATGTCGCCGTGTTCCTCGTACCTGTAGCCGATCAGCATCGCTCCTTTCATGGAGGCGATGTTCGTCGCTGGCGCACCCCCGCGGCAAGCGCGGGCGGAATCAGGGCACCGCATCTCCGCCATCCACCGCACGTCGGCCCAGTGCCGGATCGTCGGTGAAGAACGCATCGACCCCGGCCTGCAGATAGGCGCGGATCTCGGCGACCGAGCCCTGCGGATTGCGCGCGTTCGCCGCTCCCTGGCGCAGGGCCGCGGGCAGGAAGGGATTTTCCGGGCGGAAGGTATAGGCCACCACCTGCAGGCCGGCGGCATGCGCGTCGGCGATCAGCGGCGTGGGCGCGGCCAGCCGGCCCTGCGCATCCACCGGCACCAGGGCGCGGCGTTCGACGCCGACCGCGTCGGCATAGCCGGCGATCTCGCGCAGTCCGGCCGGCGTCATCATCCGCGCATAGGTCAGGTTGCCGCCGGCCAGCGCCACGTCGGCGGGCATGGCCTTGGCTTCGTCCAGCAGCTGCAGCAGGCGGATGTTCGACTGCCTGCCGATGCGCGCGCGCAGCTGGCGCAGGTTGGCGGTCTCGAACGACTGCACCAGGATCGGCGCGACGTTGGTGTAGGGATTGCCGCGCAGGGTATCGAGCAGGCGCTCCTCCATCGGCAGGCCGATGCCGCGGAAGTAGCTGCCGTGCTTGATCTCCGGTGCCAGGCCGATGCCGCGCCCGCTGCGCCGCGCCTGCTGCACCAGGAATTCGACGATCTCGTCCAGCGTGGCGATGCGGAATTCGCCGTCGAAGGCGGTGCCGCGCAGCTCCGGCAGGCGTTCGCGCGCATGCAGGGTCTTCAGTTCGGCAAGGGTGAAATCCTCGGTGAACCAGCCCTCGATGCGTTTGCCGTCGATCACTTTGGTGGTACGGCGCGCGGCGAACTCCGGGTGCGCGGCAACGTCGGTGGTGCCGCCGATCTCGTTCTCGTGGCGCGCCACCATCACCCCGTCGCGGGTCATCACCAGGTCCGGCTCGATGTAGTCGGCGCCATCGACGATGGCCTGCGCATAGGCCGCCAGCGTGTGCTCGGGCAGCAATGCGCTGGCGCCACGGTGCGCGTACACCGGGACATGCGCGAACGGCGGGGCGGGAACGGCGGCCATCGCCGTCGAGGATGCCATGCACAGGCCCGCCACCACACCCATCACCGTTCTGCCGAACACTGCCCGCTCCTGCTTCCGCCTTCGAAAGAAGCGGGAGTGTGCGGCGCGCATATGACCGGCATGGGACAGGCTCCGGTAGGAGCGCACTTCAGTGCGCGACAGGGCCTTGCCGGGAAAGCGCCATCGCGCACTGAAGTGCGCTCCTATGCATCGTCAGGGTGGCAGCCGTTGCCAGCCCTCGGCGCCGGCATGCAGGCGGCCGGTGATGCCGATGCCCTGCAGGAACGCCTCGTCGTGCGCGGCCACCAGCAGCGTGCCGGGCCAGTCGCGCAGCATCGTTTCCAGCGCCTGCATCGCATCCAGGTCGAGGTGGTTTGCCGGCTCGTCCAGCAGCAGCAGCTGCGCCGGCGATTGCGCATACAGGGCGCAGGCGAGCGCCAGCTTCATCCGCTCGCCGCCGCTGAGCGCCTCCACCGGCTGCTGCGCATGCCCGGCATCCAGGCCCAACAACGCCAGGCGGGTGCGCAGTCCGGCCTCGGCCATCGACGGATTGGCATGACGCAGCTGGGCCATCGCCGGAGCCGCGGCTACGGGCAGGGCCAGGTGCTGGTCCAGCCAGGCGTGCGGCGCGTTCACCTGCACCGCTCCCTGCAGGGGTTGCAGCCGCCCGGCCAGCACTTTGAGCAGCACCGACTTGCCGCTACCGTTGCGGCCGGTAAGCGCCAGCCGCTCGCCCCGCCGCAGCAGCAGATCGACCCTGGCAAGAGCGCCATCGACGAAGGGGAGCAGCACGTCCTCCAGTACCGCCACGCGCTCGGGCGCGCCGCCGGTGCCGGCAACGGGCAGCAGCACCACGGGAGCGGCCGCTTCGACCTCCGCTGCCGCCTGCCGTACCTGCTCGTCCAGTCGTTCGCGCTGCTGCAGCTGTTGCAGATGCGCCTTGCCGGCGCTGGCCTGCGCCCGCTGCTTCTGCCGGCCCAGCAGGATCGGCGCCTGGTTGGCATGCGCGGCCTGCCGGTTGCCGCGGGCGGCGCGGTGCTCGCGTTGTTCCTGCTGCTGGCGCAGGGCCTGTTCGCCCTGGCGGCGTTCGTGGCGACGCTGCTGCAGGGTTTCCGCTGCCAGGCGCCGTTCCTCGCTGCTGCGCGCCGCGTAGAAATCGTAGTTGCCGCCATGGCTGCGCAGGCCGAGCGGGGACAGTTCGACGATGCGCTGCATGTCGCCCAGCAGTTCGCGGTCGTGGCTGACCACCAGCAGGCCGCGCGGCCAGCGCCGCAGCTGTTCGCGCAGCAGTTGCCGGCCTTGTGCGTCGAGATGGTTGCTGGGCTCGTCCAGCACCAGGAAATCGGCGTCGGACAGGAACGCGCCGGCCAGGGCCACGCGCATGCGCTGGCCACCGCTGAGCCGGTGCACCGGCGTGTCGGCCGATACGCCGTGCAGATGCATCCGCTCCAGTTCGGCCTGCAGGTGTTCGCGCAGCTGCCAGCGTTCGCCCAGTGCCTCGAAATCGGCGATATCGCTGCTGCCCTGTTCAATGCGGTGCAGGGCTGCCAGCGCATCGCCCAGGCCGGCGAGGTCGGCGACGCTGGCGCCGGGCGGGGTGTCGATCTGCTGCGGCAGCCATGCCACCGGGCCCGAACGCAGGCAGCGCCCGCGCGTGGGCGCCACGCGGCCGGCCAGCAGCCGCGCCAGCACGCTCTTGCCCACGCCGTTGCGCCCGACCAGCCCGGTCGGCCGCATGTCGAAGGTTTCGTCCAGATCGGAAAACAACAGCCTGCCATCGGGCAGCTGCCAGGAGACGCTCTCAAGCGTCAGGAAGGGAGTCGTGGTCATTGCATTCCATCCATGCCCGGATCACCCGGCTGCCGGCGGCAGCGGGACTTCGCGAGGCCTCACCAGCGCGTGCTGGCAGGGCGGGCATCAATGGCGCATTGGACCGGACTCCTTCGGGGCCGCCATCGTGGCGACAGGGGCGAAGACTAACCGGCGCGGGATGAACGGTTCAATGCCGGCGGCCGGTCACTTGCCGATGCAGAAGCTGGAGAAGATGCGGCCTAGCAGGTCGTCGGCGGTCATGCGTCCGGTGATTTCGCCCAGTGCGTCGTGCGCCAGACGCAGTTCCTCGGCGGCCAGTTCCAGCTGGTCGTGGTGCAGCTGCGCATCGGCGGCGTCGAGGTGCTCGGCAGCGCGGACGATGGCCTGCACATGGCGCAGGCGCGCGGAGAATTCGCCCTGCTGGCCTTCGCCGGCACCGTCGCCGGCGAGTTCGCGCAGGCGCGCGTGCAGGTGTTCCAGGCCCTGCCCGTTGGCGGCGGAGATCGCGATCGCGTCTTCGTCCAGCTGCTGCGGCCACTGCGGCAGCAGGTCGCACTTGTTGAATATCCACAGCTGCCGCGCGGCCTGCGCCGCGGCGTCGCCGATTGCCTGCCGACCGGCTTCCGGGTCGCGCGCGTCCAGCACCACGATGGCCAGGTCGGCGCGCTGCATTTCCTCGCGGGCGCGACGCATGCCCTCGCGTTCGATGGCGTCGCCGCCTTCGCGCAGGCCGGCGGTATCGACCAGCTCCAGCTCCAGGCCATCGATGCGGATGGTTTCGCGCAGGGTGTCGCGGGTGGTGCCGGCGATATCGGTGACGATGGCGCGCTCGCTGCCGGCCAGCGCGTTGAGCAGCGAACTCTTGCCTGCATTGGGCGGGCCGATCAGCACGGCGTGCAGGCCGTCGCGCAGTTTGCGGCCGCGCTCGGCATCGGCGCGCAGGCGTGCGAGCGATCCACGCGCCTGCTCCACGCCGGCGCGTACCTGCGCGCCGCCCAGCGTATCCAGCGGTTCGTCGGCGAAGTCGATGGCGGCCTCGACGTGGATGCGCAGCCGTACCAGTTGCTCGGCCACCTCCTCCACGCGGCGCGAGAACACGCCGTCGAGCGAGCGGCGGGCAGCGCGGGCGGCACGCACGTCGCCGGCGGCGATCAGGTCGGCGATGGCTTCGGCCTGGGCCAGGTCGAGCTTGCCGTTGAGGAAGGCGCGCTCGCTGAACTCGCCGGCCCGCGCCTGCCGCGCGCCGAGTTCGATGCAGCGGGCCAGCAGCTGGCGCAGTACCACCGGGCTGCCATGGCCCTGCAGTTCCACCACCTCCTCGCCGGTGAAGCTGCGCGGGCCGGGGAAGTACAACGCGATGCCGTCGTCGATCACCTCGCCCGCCGCATCGCGGAACCGCACGTAGTGGGCATGGCGTGGCCGCAGCGCCGGGCAGCCGAGTCCACGGGCGATGGACGCCGACAGTGGGCCTGAAAGACGCAGGATGCCGACACCGCCGGCAGCGGCGCCGCTGGCGATGGCGATGATGGTGTCGCTGGCGGCAGTGGCGGTCGCGTTCATCGCTTACAGCTTCTGCAGCTGCGCGCGCGCCTGCGCGGCGCCACTGCCCTGCGGCTGCAGTTCCAGGTAGGTGGTGTAGGCCTGCTTCGCCCTGGCCTTGTCGCCGGCGTGGAACCAGGCGTCGCCGAGGTTGAGGTAGGCCACCGCGCGCGAGGGATCGATTTTCAGCGTGTTCTCCAGCCAGCGCGCCGCTTCCAGGTAGCGTTGCTGGCGGTAGTAGACGAAGCCGAGATTGTTGGCGGCCTGGGCGAAATCCGGGCGCAGCTTCAACGCTTCGGTGAACTGCGCCACCGCCTCGTCGTAGCGTTTCTCGCGGTACAGCTGCAGGCCTCGGTCGTTGGCCTGCTGGGCGCGCTGGCGGTCGGAGGTCGGCACCGCCGCCGGCACCACCAGCGTATTGCTGCCGCCCTGCAGATTGGCGACCTTCACCGCGGCCTCGTTGCCGCCCTGCGCCGCATCGACGCGGCTGTTGAGCGCGATGGCGTCGGCCGAGAGCTGGGTGGTATCGGCGTTGAGGAACTCCTGGCTGTCCGGTACCTGGAACACGAACTCGCCGCCCTGCGAACCGGGCAGGCTGCCGAACGCCGGCGTCTGCCGCGACACCGCCGACACCGCCGGCGCGACGTAGGCCGCCAGTTCGGTGCCTGTGATCAGGCCATCGCCATTGAGGTCGCCCTTGCCGGACAGCGCCTGCAGCAGCACCCAGGTGAACACCGAATGGCCATTGGGGCCGCTGTCGGCCACCTGCTGGTCGGCGCCGCCGGCGGTGAGCATCTGCCGCGCCGTGCGGCGCGCGTTCTCGCGCAGGAACGAGGAGGACGAAGCGCCGCCACGGGTCAGGCCCAGGCCGCTGTAGCAGGCATCCATCACGAACAGCACGTGCTTGGCCTGCAGGCTCTCGGCGATGTTCTGCACGTCGGTCATGGCGATGGCGTCGGTGGCGAATTCCCTCGGGTCCGAATCCACCGGGATGATGTAGCCGAGGTCGCGCCCGGAAGCGAGCTGGCGGGTGGCGCCGTGGCCGGCGAAGAACACGAACACGCGGTCGTTCTTCTGCGTGCGGCCATCGGCCAGCCGGTCATGGAACGCGGCCAGGATGTTGTTGCGCGTGGCGTCGCGGTTCTTCAGCACGATCACCTGCGAGGACGGGAAGCCGAACTGGCCGGTCAGGGTGTCGGCGATGGACTGCGCATCGCGGCTGGCGTACTCGAGCTTCGGCCACTTCGCGTAGTCGTCGATGCCGATGACGATGGCCCACGACTTCTCATAGCCGGTGGTGACGGTGGCGTCGTTGGCGGCATCCCTGCGCGCGCGGCTGACGGAGAAATCGCGGCCGTTCCAGCCGGCGAACTGGTAGCCCTCGGCGATCAGCCGGTCCAGGATCTGCGGCAGCGCCTTCACCGCGCGGTCGTGGATATCGTGGAACAGGATGATGCCGCGCTGCTCCTTCTGCACCTGGTCGAGCACGCGCTGCACGATGGACTCCGGCACCGGATCGGCCCAGTCCATCGAATCGATGTTCCACATGATCGACTTCAATCCGGCTTCGCCGAGCAGCTGCAGGCCTTCGGCATTGCGCGCGCCATACGGGAAGCGGAACAGCGGCGCCCGCTTGTCGCCGACCTGGCGCAGCAGCGTGTCGGTGCCCAACACCTGCTCGCGCAGCGCGTCGCCGCTGGTGCGCGAGAGCTGCGCGTGGGTGAGGCTGTGGTTGCCCACCGCATAGCCATCGGCCATCAGCTGGCGGCTGATGCCGGCCATCGCGCCCAGCGCGACCTTGCCGTCGGCGCCGACCGTGCCGATGTTGCGGCCGACCTCGAAGAACACCCCCGGCACGTCGTAGCGCTTGAGGATGGCGGTGATCTCGTCGGTATAGGCCTTGTGCGGGCCGTCGTCGAAGGTCAGCACCACGGTCTTGGCCGGCAGGTCGCGGCCGAAGATCTCGCGCTCGCTGTCCTTCATCGACATCGGATAGGGTTCGATCACGCCCTGGTCGCGCAGGATCGCCTCGCGGTCGTACTGCCCGCGCAGATGGGCGACGTAATCCTCCCACTTCTCGCGCTTGAGCGCGATGGCGCGGGTGCGCTCGAAGCGACTGAAGATGCGGGTGATTTCCTGGTTGTAGTTGCGCTCGATCTCGTCGAGCGCCTCCAGGTCCTCGCCGATGCGCTGGTGCAGCTTCACCGCCGGCAGCGAGGAGTCGGCGCCGACGCGCCCGTGCAGGTCGCGCAGTACCTCACGGAAGGCCAGGCGGTCGGCATCGAACAGGTCCGGCGCCGATTCGATGTAGTCCAGCACCGCGCCCAGCGTGGCGAAGCGCTGCGGGCTGGCCGTGCGCAGCAGCGCATCGAACTGCGCGGCGATGGCGTCGCGCTGCTCCAGGCCGTCATGGAAGAGTTGCTGGCCGATGCGGGTGGAGGTGGCGCGGTCACGCGCATTCTGCGCGTCCTCGTCGGCCAGCAGCACGATGATGCGGCGGTGGCCGTCGAGCTGCTTCCGCAGTGCCGCCAGCAAGGGTGCCGCGGCGGCATCGTCCGCCGTGGCCGTCGCCAGCCCTGATGCCATCGCGCCCGGCTGCTGCGGGTCGGCCTGTTTGTCGCCACAGCCTGCCAGCAGTGCGGCCAGGGTGATCGGCAGCAGGAAACCGCGCATTGCAGGAAGACGGGACATGGCAGGCGAAGATGGCGGAGGCCGGAAGATTCTAGTGGAGCGGAGCCCGTACCGCTGGGTTGCCGGCAATCCACAGAACCCCCGTAGGAGCGCACTTCAGTGCGCGATGGGCTTTCCCGGTGGAGTCTCATCGCGCACTGAAGTGCGCTCCTACGGGCCAGCGGCAGCAGACATACGAAAAGCCCGCCTTGCGGCGGGCTTTCGCGCTTACTTGGCTTCGGCCTTGGCCGGCGGCGTGGGCTCGCCGTGCTTCTTGGTCATCCACCACTGCTGGACCAGGCTCAGGCCGCCATTGACCACCCAGTACAGGACCAGGCCGGACGGCATGAAGGCCATCATCACGCCGAACACCAGCGGCATGAACTGCATCATCTTCTGCTGCATCGGGTCCATGCCCGGCGCCGGCGTCAGCTTCTGCGTGAACCACATGATGGCCACGTTGAGCACCGGCAGGATGAAGTACGGATCGCGCGCGGTCAGGTCCTGGATCCACGCGAACCACGGCGCCTGGCGCAGTTCCACCGATTCCACCAGCACCCAGTACAGGGCGAAGAAGATCGGCATCTGGATCAGCAGCGGCAGGCAGCCGCCCATCGGGTTGATCTTTTCCTTCTTGTACAGCTCCATCATCGCGGTCTGGAACTTCTGGCGGTCGTCGCCATAACGTTCCTTGAGCTGGGCGATGCGCGGCTGGAACCTGCGCATCTTGGCCTGCGACTTGTACTGCGCGTTGGCCAGCGGGAACAGCGCCAGCTTGAGCAGGATCACCAGGCCGATGATCGACCAGCCCCAGTTGCCGACCAGCTTGTGGACCTGGTTCATCACCCAGAACAGGCCCTGGCCGATGATGGCCATCGGCGTGAAGCGGCTGTAGTCGACCACGCGCTCCAGGCCGGGCACGTCTTCCTTGGCGATCTGGTTGACCAGCTTCGGACCGACCCACAGGCGCGCCTGCGTGCTCACCTTCTGACCCGGGGCCACGGTGAAGCCCGGGCCGCGCGCTTCGATGACGTTGCGCGGACCGTTCTGCGAAAGCAGGTACAACGAGGCCTGGTCGGCCTGCGGAATCCACGCGGTGAAGAAGTGGTGCTGCAGCATCGCCACCCAGCCGCCGCTGACGGTCTGGTTGAGGTTGCCGTCCTTCAGGTAATCGGCGAACGCGCGGCGCTGGTACTTCTTGTCGTTGTCGTACCAGGTGGCGCCGTTGAAGCTGAAGGAATCCGGGTTGGTCATGCTGCGGCTGAGGATCGCCGGCACGCGGTCGAGCTTGCGGAACACATAGCCCTGCCACGGCGTGGCGCCGGCATTGACCACTTCATCCTTCACGCCGATGGCATAGTCGCCGCGCTTGAAGGTATAGGTGCGGTGGATGCTGATGCCGTCCGGGCCGTTCCAGACGAACGGAACCTGCAGTTCGCTCTGGCCATCGGCCAAGGTGTATTCCCGCGCTGCCTGCACCGGCTGGAAGCCGTTGGCGCCAGGCGCGGCAGAACCGGCCTGGCCTACCCAACCGCTGGTGGCGCTGTACGGATGCGCCTTTTCCTCGGTCAGCAGCTGCACCGGCGGGCTGCCGGCGGCCTTGGTCTGCGGGAACTGCAGCAGATCGGCGTCGAGCACGCTGCGGCCATCGAGCGCCAGCTTCAGCACGTCGGTGGTGACGGTGACGCGCGTTGCGGCGGTGGCCGCTTCCATGGCGGGTGTCGGCGCAGCCGCATCCGTCGGCTGGCCCGGAACGGAAGCCTGCGGCACGTTGCCGGCCGACGGCGGGGTCAGGTCGGCATCGTTGGCGGCCGGCACCGCCGGCTGGGTCGTGGCGACGGTGGCCGGATCCGGCGCGTTCTTCTCGCGGCCCCACTCCATCCACAGCAGCACCGCCACCATCAGCCAGGCGAAAATCAGGAATACACGGGTCTGGTTCATCAGCAGGCAGGCTCGGCTCGACCAGGCGGGGAGCCCGGCGCGTTCAAGGAAGAAGAGGGTTCGTTGCCCTCGCGCGGCGGCATTGTGCCGTCAGCGACCACGGCGGGCAATGCACCGGCGCGGCGGAGCAGGCGCACGAACGCCTCACGGATCTGCCGGTTGCCGGCAAGCTTGGCCGCCGAGCGGGCGACCACGACGTAATCGCCCCCGGCCATGTCTGCCCGGAGGTGACGTGTGGCATCACGCAGCACACGCTTGATACGGTTGCGGCCCACCGACCGCGTATCGACCTTGCGCGACACGGCCAAGCCCAGCCGGGCAGGGATATCCCCTTTCAGCCAGTGCAGTGTCATCAATGGGTCGGATACACGGCGGGCGCCGTTGAAGACCGTTGTATATTCGGCACGCGTACGAACCCGCGCAGAGCGAGGAAATCGCTTGCGCGGGTCGGTGCTGCTCACGATCGGATTTGCATCTGCCGCACGGGGCGGCAACGCAATCAAGCGCTGAGGACTTTGCGGCCCTTGGCGCGGCGACGCGACAGGATCTTGCGGCCGTCAGCGGTCTTCATACGCGCGCGGAAGCCGTGATCGCGCTTGCGCTTGAGGTTGCTGGGTTGGAACGTGCGCTTGGTGGCCATGGGGGCACCTGTATGAATGGGACGGAAAGAACCGGAAATTCTATAGGCCTCCCCCCATCACGTCAAGCACTGTAGTGCTTGCCCCGCAAGGGTTTCATCCACAGGCTGTGGATGGATCTGTGAACAAGTCAGGGACAAGCATTCCCGCCCCCGTCCTGCGGTGGTAGTCTGCGCCATCCACTTTCCCCCTTTCCGGCACGTGGCCGGGCGGCTTTCTGCGCCCGTCCCGCGTGCCTTCGACGATTATTTCCGATGGATGCCTGGTCCCGTTGTATCGAACGTCTGGAAGCGGAATTTCCGCCAGAAGATGTCCACACCTGGTTGAAGCCGCTGCAGGCCGACCACCGCGCCGACAGCATGGTGCTGTACGCCCCGAACGCCTTCATCGTCGACCAGGTGCGCGAGCGCTACCTGCCGCGCATCCATGAGCTGCTGCGCTATTTCGCCGACATCACCGACGTGCAGCTGGAAATCGGCTCGCGCCCGCGCGCGGCCGAGCCGGCGCCGGTTGCCGCTTCCACTGTTGGCATGGCGGCTCCGGCCGCGCCGGTGGTGCCGTTCAACGGCAACCTCGATGCGCACTACACCTTCACCAACTTCGTCGAAGGCCGCAGCAACCAGCTGGGCCTGGCCGCCGCCTTCCAGGCGGCGCAGAAGCCCGGCGACCGCGCGCACAACCCGCTGCTGCTGTATGGCGGCACCGGCCTGGGCAAGACCCACCTGATGCTGGCCGCCGGCAACGCTATGCGCCAGGCCAATCCGGGTGCACGCGTGCTCTACCTGCGTTCGGAGCAGTTCTTCAGCGCCATGATCCGTGCGCTGCAGGAAAAGACGATGGACCAGTTCAAGCGCCAGTTCCAGCAGGTGGACGCGCTGCTGATCGACGACATCCAGTTCTTCGCCGGCAAGGACCGTACGCAGGAGGAGTTCTTCCACACCTTCAACGCGCTGTTCGACGGCAAGCAGCAGATCATCCTGACCTGCGACCGCTACCCTCGTGAGGTCGAAGGCCTGGAAGCGCGCTTGAAGTCGCGCCTGGCATGGGGCCTTTCGGTGGCCATCGAGCCACCGGATTTCGAGACCCGCGCGGCCATCGTGCTGGCCAAGGCGCGCGAGCGTGGCGCCGAGATTCCCGACGACGTGGCATTCCTGATCGCCAAGAAGATGCGCTCGAACGTGCGCGACCTGGAAGGCGCACTCAACACGCTGACCGCGCGAGCCAACTTCACCGGCCGCGCCATCACCACCGAATTCGCCCAGGAAACCCTGCGCGACCTGTTGCGCGCCCAGCAGCAGGCAATCAGCATTCCCAACATCCAGAAGACCGTGGCCGACTACTACGGCCTGCAGATCAAGGACCTGCTGTCCAAGCGCCGCACCCGTTCGCTGGCGCGTCCGCGCCAGGTCGCGATGGCGCTGACCAAGGAACTGACCGAGCACAGCCTGCCGGAAATCGGCGATGCCTTCGCCGGCCGCGACCACACCACGGTGCTGCACGCCTGCCGCCAGATCCGCACGCTCATGGAGACCGACGGCAAGCTGCGCGAGGACTGGGACAAGCTCATCCGCAAGTTGAGTGAGTAAGCCATCGGGACACCGGGAAGGGACAGGCAACAGGGCCAGCGAATGATGCATCGACGCCACGCAGGCGTCATCGCACAAAACGGTGCATCATTCGGGGGCAGGCGTTGGGGAATCTGTGGATAAAAATGCGCTTCCGGATCGAGGCAAAGTTATCCACACCTTTCCCCACCCGTTCCGGACCAGTAATACAGAGGGTTTCGATGCAATTAAACCCTTTAAAAACAAATACTTGGGTGTGTTTTAAACCAAATCTGGCTCTACCAGCACCACCAAGCTTTTGATTTAACCCACATCTTTAAAAGCATAGGGGCACGAAACCACATGCGTTTCACACTGCAGCGCGAAGCCTTCCTCAAGCCGTTGGCCCAGGTCGTCAACGTGGTCGAACGCCGTCAGACCCTTCCGGTTCTGGCCAACTTCCTGGTCCAGGTACAGGGCGGCCAGCTGTCGCTGACCGGTACCGACCTGGAAGTGGAAATGGTCTCCCGCATTGCGGTGGAGGATGCGCAGGATGGCGAAACCACGATTCCGGCACGCAAGCTGTTCGAGATCATCCGCGCCCTGCCCGACGGCAGCCGCGTGACCGTGTCGCAGACCGGCGAGAAGATCACAGTGCAGGCCGGTCGCAGCCGCTTCACGCTGGCGACGCTGCCGGCCAATGACTTCCCATCGGTCGACGAGGTCGAAGCCACCGAGCGCGTAGTGGTGCCGGAATCCGCCCTGAAGGAACTGATCGAGCGCACCGCGTTCGCGATGGCGCAGCAGGATGTGCGGTACTACCTCAACGGCCTGTTGTTCGACCTGCGCGACCAGTTGCTGCGTTGCGTGGCCACCGACGGCCACCGTCTGGCGTTGTGCGAGACCGCACTGGAGAACAGCACCGGTTCCAAGCGCCAGATCATCGTGCCGCGCAAGGGCGTGACCGAGTTGCAGCGCCTGCTGGAAGGCGGCGATCGCGAAGTTGAACTGGAGGTCGGCCGCAGCCACGTGCGCGTGAAACGCGACGATGTGACCTTCACCTCCAAGCTGATCGACGGCCGTTTCCCGGATTACGAGGCGGTGATCCCGATCGGTGCCGACCGCGAGGTGAAGGTGGATCGTGAAAGCCTGCGTGCTTCGCTGCAGCGTGCCGCCATTCTGTCCAACGAGAAGTACCGCGGCGTCCGTGTCGAAGTCACTCCAGGCCAGCTGAAGATCAGCGCGCACAACCCGGAGCAGGAAGAAGCGCAGGAAGAGATCGAAGCCGACACCCAGGTCAGCGATCTTGCCATCGGCTTCAACGTGAATTACCTGCTCGATGCTTTGTCGGCATTGCGTGATGAGCACATCGTGATCCAGCTGCGCGATTCCAATTCGTCGGCGCTGGTACGCGAGGCCAGCAGCGAGAAGTCCAGGCACGTGGTCATGCCGCTGCGTCTCTGACGCATCAGGTTCCACGTGGAACAGAGCCCGGCAATGCCGGGCTTTTTTTTGCCTGCTGCGAGCCTTCCCGGGATCAGTATCCGATTATGTGATGTTCCACGTGGAACTCACTTCGAGAATCGCGGATCCGGATGGAAAGTTTGTCCGAGTGATTGTTGGAGACGGGATATCCCAGAAGGCGAGGCCACCTCGATACAGGACATGATCATCAGGCTTTTCTCCAGGAATCCTGATCCGGAAGCCGCCTGTCAAAGCTTTAAATCTGGAAACAAATCAAAAGCTTTGTGGTGATGGTAGGACTGGATTTCATTTAAAAAATGCTTATCTTTTTGTTTTTAAAGGGTATTTATGTCATGAAACCCCTATGGAAAAGCCCGGGATCAGGCTGTGGATAGCTGTGAACAAGTGGGATTCATGGGAAAGCCGACAAAACTGTCCACAGGATGCCCAAGGTTCGAGAACGGTCTGTGCACAGGGACAAGTGATGCCATCGGATTGATGGGCCATGTTCGATCTCTGGCCTGACCCGGGAACAGAGCTGGCTTTCCCGATAGATGCTTTAAGCTGCCGGTCTTGCCTTGGCTGGTGATGCCGTGGGCGTCGTGTCTACTCCCGAGCGTCAATGCACATCGTCCGTCTCTCACTGAACCGCGTACGCCGGTTCAACTCGGTGGAACTGGCTCCCCGTCCCGGAATCAACCTGATCACGGGGGACAACGGCGCGGGCAAAACCAGCCTGTTGGAAGCCCTGCATCTGATGGCCTATGGGCGCAGCTTCCGTGGCCGCGTCCGCGATGGATTGGTGCAAAAGGGCGCCGATGCTCTGGAAGTCTTTGTCGAATGGCAGGAGCAGGGGGGGGCGGCATCGGTCGAACGGCTTCGTCGGGCAGGTCTACGCCATGGCGGGCAGACCTGGAAAGGCCGGTTGGACGGCGAGGACGTGGCCCAGCTTGGATCCCTGTGCGCCGCGCTGGCAGTGGTGACCTTCGAACCAGGTAGCCACGCCTTGGTGAGTGGAGGCAGCGAACCGCGCCGGCGCTTCATCGATTGGGGATTGTTCCACGTGGAACCTGACTTTCTCCCCCTTTGGCGTCGTTACACGCGGGCGCTCAAGCAACGCAATGCCCTGCTCAAGGCCGGAGCCGCTCCGCGACAACTCGACGCCTGGGATCATGAACTGGCCGAGGCCGGTACTCCGCTGACCTCACGGCGCCAGCACTACCTTGATCGGCTGCAGGAACGAGCAATAGCCATCGCCGCCGATCTGGCGCCGGGGCTTCAGCTGCAGGGTCTTGAGCTGCAATCGGGCTGGCGTCGGCACGAAATGCCGTTGGCCGACGCTCTGCTGCTGTCCCGTGAGCGGGATCGCACCATGGGCCATACCTCGGTGGGGCCACATCGAGCGGACTGGTCTGTCGCTTATGGGGAGATCCCGGGCCGAGATGCCCTGTCGCGTGGGCAGGCCAAGCTCACCGCCCTCGCCTGTCTGCTGGCGCAGGCGGACGATTACGCGGCCCAGCGCGGCGAATGGCCGGTGATCGCACTGGACGACCTAGGGGCGGAACTGGACCGGCATCACCAGCAACGCGTGCTGGAACGCTTGGCGGAGACGCCCGCGCAGGTCTTCATCACCGCGACCGAACCACCTGCCGCACTCGAAGAGCAGCTGCGACCGGCGGCCGTGTTCCACGTGGAACACGGCGCAATCCGGATGCTGCAATGACCGTTCCGGGTGCGTAATGGCCCGGCTGGTATACTTTCCACGACCCCCTCTTTACTCACGCCCCGACCTCCGGGCCGGCGCGTGACCTGTGGAGCCAACGGCAAGCGCGATGAGCGAAGAACAGAACACCCCGGCCAGCAATGGCAATTACGACGCCAACAGCATCACTGCCCTGGAAGGGCTGGAGGCTGTCCGCAAGCGTCCCGGCATGTACATCGGCGACGTCCACGACGGCACCGGTCTGCACCACATGGTGTTCGAAGTCGTCGACAACTCCATCGACGAAGCCCTCGCTGGCCATGCCGACAACGTCGTGGTGACCATCCATGCCGACGGTTCGGTATCGGTGTCGGACAACGGCCGCGGCATTCCGGTCGGCAAGCACGAGCAGATGAGCCAGAAGCTCGGCCGCGAGGTTTCCGCCGCCGAAGTGGTGATGACGGTCCTGCACGCTGGCGGCAAGTTCGACGACAACAGCTACAAGGTTTCCGGCGGCCTGCACGGCGTCGGCGTCAGCGTGGTCAACGCGCTGTCGCAGAAGCTCCTGGTGGACGTGTTCCAGGGTGGTTTCCATTACCAGCAGGAATTCAGCAACGGTGCCGCAGTCAGCCCGCTGAAGCAGCTGGGAACCACCACCAAGCGCGGTACCACCGTGCGTTTCTGGCCGTCGACCGTGGCGTTCCACGGCAATGTCGAGTTCCACTACGAGATCCTGGCGCGCCGATTGCGCGAGCTCTCGTTCCTCAACTCGGGCGTCAAGGTCATCCTGGCCGACGAACGCGGCGAAGGCCGTCGCGACGACTTCCACTACGAAGGCGGCATCAAGAGCTTCGTGGAGCATCTGGCGCAGCTGAAGACCCCACTGCACCCGAACGTCATCTCGGTCACCGGCGAGCACAACGGCATCACCGTGGAAGTGGCGTTGCAGTGGACCGATTCCTACCAGGAAACGATGTACTGCTTCACCAACAACATCCCGCAGAAGGATGGCGGCACTCACCTGGCAGGCTTCCGCGGCGCGCTGACCCGCGTGCTGAACAACTACATCGAGCAGAACGGCATCGCAAAGCAGGCCAAGATCAGCCTGACCGGCGATGACATGCGCGAAGGCATGATCGCGGTGCTGTCGGTGAAGGTGCCGGACCCGAGCTTCTCCAGCCAGACCAAGGAAAAGCTGGTCAGTTCGGATGTGCGCCCGGCCGTGGAAAACGCCTTCGGCGCGCGCCTGGAAGAGTTCCTCCAGGAGAATCCGAACGAAGCCAAGGCCATCGCCGGCAAGATCGTCGATGCCGCCCGTGCCCGCGAAGCCGCGCGCAAGGCGCGCGACCTGACCCGCCGCAAGGGCGCGCTGGACATCGCCGGCCTGCCCGGCAAGCTGGCTGACTGCCAGGAAAAGGATCCGGCGCTGTCCGAACTGTTCATCGTCGAGGGTGACTCGGCAGGCGGTTCGGCCAAGCAGGGCCGCAACCGCAAGAACCAGGCCGTGCTACCGCTGCGCGGCAAGATCCTCAACGTGGAACGCGCGCGTTTCGACCGCATGCTGGCTTCCGACCAGGTCGGTACCCTGATCACCGCGCTGGGCACCGGCATCGGCCGCGACGAGTACAACCCGGACAAGCTGCGCTACCACAAGATCATCATCATGACCGACGCGGACGTCGACGGCGCGCACATCCGCACCCTGCTGCTGACGTTCTTCTACCGTCAGATGCCGGAGCTGATCGAGCGCGGCTACGTCTACATCGGCCTGCCGCCGCTGTACAAGATCAAGCAGGGCAAGACCGAGCTGTACCTCAAGGACGACCCGGCGCTGGATGCCTACCTGGCCAACAGCGCGGTGGAGAACGCCTCGCTGGTCCCGGCCGCCGGCGAGCCGCCGATCGAGGGCGTGGCGCTTGAGAAGCTGTTGATGACCTACGCCAGCGCGCAGGATGCCATCGACCGCAATGCGCACCGTTACGACCGCAGCCTGCTCGAGGCGCTGGTCGATTTCACTCCGATGGACCTGGAGCACCTGCGCAACGCTGCCGCCGGCGAAGGTCTGGACGCGCTGGCCAGGCGCCTGAACCAGGGCAGCCTGGGCACGCCGCGTTTCAGTCTGGTCCTGCAGGAGCCGACCGAACAGCGCCCGGCGGCCGTGCTGGTCACCCGCCGCCACATGGGCGAGGAGCACATCCAGGTGTTGCCGCTGGCGGCGTTCGAATCCGGCGAACTGCGTCCGCTGCACCAGGCCTCTCAGCTGCTGCATGGCCTGATCCGCGAGGGCGCCACCATCAACCGCGGCAACCGCTCGGCCGAAGTCACCGGCTTCGCCCAGGCCCAGGCCTGGCTGATGGAAGAAGCCAAGAAGGGCCGCCAGATCCAGCGCTTCAAGGGTCTGGGCGAAATGAACCCGGAACAGCTGTGGGATACCACCGTGAACCCCGATACCCGCCGCCTGCTGCAGGTGCGTATCGAGGATGCGGTGGCCGCCGACCAGATCTTCAGCACCCTGATGGGCGACGTGGTCGAGCCGCGCCGCGACTTCATCGAGGACAACGCGCTGAAGGTCACCAACCTGGATATCTGACACAATCCGGCAACATGGGCAGGTGCCGCATCCGGCGTCTGCCCGTATTCCGTTGCTGCCCCAGGATCACGATGTCCGCACCACCGCCGGTTCCGTTGTCCGTCCCGCCCACCACGCCACCGGTGTCCCGCGAAGGTTCCCCGCTGCTGGGATTCGGACTGGATGTCCTGCTGGCTGCCTGCATCCTGCTGGGCCTGAGCCTGTTCTGCGGCCTGGCCTGGGGCCTGTGGCGCGGCTTCGAGGTCGGCATGGCGATCGCGCGCGAAGGCGGCGGTGCGCCGGACGCGGGCCAACTGGGTTCGCAGCTGGGCCAGCCGGGTGCCTTGGCGCAGATGCTGATCGCGCTGGTCTCCACCGGCGCTACCGCACTGGTGCTCTACTTCTGGCGTCGGCCTGCCTCGCAGGCCGAACGTGCCGCATCCCACGCCGCCGCGCTTCGCCGTTCGACCTGGGGATGGACCCTGCTCGTGGCCGCTGGCGTGTTCACCGGCAGCAGCCTGATCGGCTGGATCGGCAAGCAGCTTGGCATCGAGCCGGTGCCGACCAATCTGCCGCTGATGGAACAGGCGTTGGCCCACTACCCTGTGTTTCTGGTCGCCTTCGCGGTGTTCCTGGCGCCGGCTTACGAGGAACTGCTGTTCCGCCGGGTGCTGTTCGGCCGTCTCTGGGTGGCGGGTCGGCCATGGCTGGGCATGGTGCTCAGCGGCGCCGCCTTCGCCTTCATCCACGAGATCCCCGGTACGAGCGGCAACGGGCTGCCGGAAATCCTGCAACTGTGGCTGGTCTATGGTGGCATGGGTGTCGCTTTCGCCTGGCTGTACCGCCGGACCGGCACCTTGTGGGCGGCGATCGCCGCGCATACGCTCAACAACGCGATCGCACTGGCGGCACTGGTGTTCTTCGGGCTCCAATAAACGCGGCGCCGATTGACGGAAATTTAAGCCGGGCGCTCGCACACTGCCGACATGAACGAGGGGAAATCCGCAATGAAACCCGTACTGTTCGGCGTCGCGATCGCCTTGCTGCTGGGTGCCTGCGCGACAACGACCTCGCCTACCGGCCGCCGCCAGATCGTGGGCGGCGTTTCCCAGCAGCAGCTGGACCAGCTCGGTGCGCAGGCCTTCGCCGAAACCAAGGCCAAGCAGACCCTGAGCAGGGACGCCCGGCAGAACGCCTATGTCCAATGCGTGGTCAACGCGCTGGTGGCCGAACTGCCACAACAATACCGAGGGGTACGTTGGGAAACGGCGCTGTTCGTCGAGAAGGAGCCCAATGCTTTCGCCCTGCCCGGCGGCAAGGTCGGGGTCAACAGCGGCATCTTCACTGTGGCGAAGAACCAGGACCAACTGGCGGCGGTACTGGGCCATGAGATCGGCCATGTGATCTCGCGGCATCACGAGGAACGCATAACCCGGCAGATGGGAACTTCCGGTCTCCTGCAGGTTGCCGGGGCATTGGCAGGCGCCGCCTATGGCGATACCGCCGCCAGTGCGGTCAATCAGTTCGGCAGCATGGGCGCGCAGGGACTGATCCTGCTGCCGGGATCCCGCACCCAGGAAAGCGAGGCCGACGTGGTCGGGCAGCGCCTGATGGCCCAGGCCGGGTTTGATCCGGCCCAGGCCGTGGACCTGTGGCAGAACATGATGGCGGCGGGTGGCGGACGCCCGCCACAATGGCTTTCGACCCACCCGGACCCGACCAACCGCATCCGCGAACTGCAGCGTGATGTTGCCGCGCTGGAGCCCGTCTATCGCCAGGCGCGACAGTCCGGGCGGACACCGCGCTGCGGTTGACTCCCGGACATGACCCGGCTCAGCCTTGGACATTGGTGCAGTACAGCAACGGAAGTGATTTCTCCGTCAAAAATTTTCTGTTACGTTTGGCGGCTCCGTCTTCCCGGACGGCCCGTCTACAGCACCGCCCCCCGCGGTTTCATCGAGGTGACCCATGATCTCCCGCAGCCATAAGCAGGCCCTGCTTTCCGTCCTCATCGCGACCGTGCTTGGTGGCGTTGTGGTTGCCGATGCCGACGCCCAGTCGCGCTCGTCCGATCGGGGTGGCGAGCGCCACAGCCGCGGTTCGGCCAAGGCCGAGGTGCTGTATCCGGAGGCTACCCGCGAGGAGCCCAAGGGCAAGTCGTCCTCGAAGATGAGCGGCAAGCTGCAGAAGCTGTTCGCTGCCTACAACAAGGACGACTACGAGGAAACCCGCAAGCTGGCCGACGAGATCATCGCCGCCGACGGTGCCAACGAATACGACAAGGCGGTTGCCAACCAGCTCGCCTCGCAGGCCGCCTACAACCTGGACGACAACGCCGCCGCCAAGCAATACCTGCAGCAGGCCGTCGCCCTGAACCAGCTGGACAACAACGGCCACTTCCAGGCCATGCTGATGCTGGCCCAGCTGCAGCTGCAGGACGAGCAGTACGCCGAAGGCCTGGCCAACCTGGACAAGTATTTCGCCGAGTCCAAGTCGCACAAGCCCGAGGAACTGGTGATCAAGGGCCAGGCCCTGTACCAGACCGAGAAGTATGCCGAGGCCATCCCGGTGCTGAAGGCGGCCATCGCCGCCTCGCCCGAGCCCAAGGACAACTGGAACCAGCTGCTGATGGCGTCCTACGCCGAAGCTGGCCAGACCGGCGAAGCAGTCAAGGAAGCAGAGGCCCTGGCCGCGAAGAACCCGGCCGACAAGAAGGCGCAACTGAACCTGGCCAGCATGTACATGCAGGCCGACCAGATGGACAAGGCTGGCGCGGTGATGGACAAGCTGCGCGCGGCCGGACAGCTCACCGAAGAGCGCGAGTACAAGCAGCTGTACTCGATCTATGCCAACACCGAGAACAAGGAAAAGGACGTCATTGCGGTGATCAACGAGGGCCTGTCCAAGGGCATCCTCAAGCCGGACTACCAGGCTTACCTGGCGCTGGCGCAGTCGTACTATTACTCCGACCAGATCCCGCAGGCCATCGAGGCGTGGCAGAAAGCCGCCCCGCTTTCCAAGGATGGCGAGACCTACCTGAATCTGGCGCGTGTGCTGCATGCCGAAGGACGGATTCCCGAAGCCAGGCAGGCTGCCCGGGATGCAAAGGCTAAAGGTGTGAAGAACCCGGCCGATGCAGACAAGATCATCAACCTGAAGTAAGCAGGAATAACGCCTGAACAGCTGCATTTGTGATGCGCAGCTGGTCAGGATTGGTATAAGCTTGGAGGTTCCTGCGGTGTCATGCACCGCTGAATCAGGGGCGTCGGAACAACGCCGCCCCGGCCCCACTAATGAGTTCTTGGCGCATGACGGAACAACTGGTTTTCCACCACAGGTATGACGGCGAGAAAGACAAGGGTCTGAGCTGGCCCCGCATCGCCGGTATCGCCTTTGTAATCGCACTTCATCTGGCAGCCCTGATGATGCTCCTGATCCCGGCCGTGGCCCCCAAGGCCGCTACGGAAAAGGAACGCAACGTCATGGTGACCCTGGTCGACGCCCCGCCGCCGCCGCCACCCCCGCCGCCGCCGCCGCCGCCGCAGGACACCCCACCGCCGCCGGTCAAGAACCTGGCGCCGCCGAAGGCCTCGCCGCTGCCGCCGCCGCCGGAAGCCCCGGTGGTGGACGTGCCGGAACCGCGTCCGAACGACGTGGCGACGCCGCCGTCGCCGCCGTCGCCGCCGGCCCAGGTCACCGACATCCAGGCCAGCGTGGACATCTCGTCCAAGAACATGAACCCGCCGCGTTACCCGCCGGCCGCCTTCCGCGCCGGTATCCAGGGCGAGGTCATCCTCATCATTGATGTCGACGCCAGCGGCAACGTCACCAATGTGTCCGTCGAGAAGTCCAGCCGTAACCGCGACCTCGACCGTGCCGCCATGGACGCTGCACGCAAGTGGAAGTTCAACGCTTCCGTCGTCAATGGACAGAAGGCGGCTGGTCGCGTCCGCGTCCCGGTCAACTTTGCGCTGAGCTGATCCCGGCTGGCGGCCGCCGGCCGCCCTCCGGGAACCGTTCGACTTTAGCTATACCCTTTAACACCACACACAACAAAGGTAAGCGTCATGCTGCAGGAAATCTTCATCGCCGCTGCTGCCGGGGGCAACGCAAACAACGCGCTCTCGCAGATGGGCTTCGAGCATCTGATTCACGAAATGACCTCCAAGCCGGGTGACTTCGCGGTTTCCTGGGTCGTGCTGCTGACCCTGGTCGCGATGTCGGCGATGTCGTGGTACTGGACCGTCATCAACATCTTCCGCACCGCCCGCCTGAAGTCGGCTTCCGACCGCGTGCCGGGCATGTTCTGGGATGCCGCCAATGCCCAGGACGCCATCCGCGCCATGGAAGAGCAGCCGGCTTCCGAGCCGTTCTCGAAGATCGCGCTGGACGCTGCCCAGGCCGCTGCCCACCACCAGCAGGCTGGCGCTGCCGAGACCCTGAGCCGTTCGGAGTTCGTCGATCGCGCCCTGCGTCAGGCCGTGACCCGCGAATCCAACAGGCTGCAGGGCGGCATGATCCTGCTGGCCACCGTCGGCGCGACCGCTCCGTTCGTGGGTCTGCTGGGTACCGTGTGGGGCATCTACGGCGCGCTGATCAAGATCGGTGCCACCGGTTCTGCTTCGATCGACGCCGTTGCCGGCCCGGTGGGTGAAGCGCTGATCATGACCGCCATCGGTCTGTTCGTCGCGATCCCGGCCGTGTTCGCCTTCAACTTCTTCAGCAAGATCAACAGCGCCACCGTCAGCAAGTTCGACACCTTCGCGCACGATCTGCACGACTTCTTCGCCACCGGCTCGCGCGTCCGCTGAGCCGTAGGCAGAGCAGTCCTCGCAACGATATAGACGGAGCCCGTTATGGCTTTCAGTAGTGGTAACAGCAGCGGCCCGATGGCCGACATCAACGTCACGCCCCTCGTGGACGTGATGCTGGTGCTGCTGATCATCTTCATCATCACGGCTCCCCTGATGTCCCACAAGGTCAAGGTCGAGCTGCCCGAGGCCAACCTGAACATCAATCCGGACGACGCCGAAAAGCGTGCCGGTCCGATCACGGTGGCGGTCAAGGAAGACGGTTCGCTCTACTGGAACGATGAGCTGGTGACTAAGGAGACCCTGGAGTCGCGTTTCGCCACTGCTGCCCAGCAGACGCCCCAGCCGCCGCTCAACCTGCGTGGTGACAAGACCACCAAGATGAGCGTGATCAACGAAGTGACCAAGATCGCGCAGGGTCAGGGCATGCTGGACGTCGGCTTCGTTGCCACCAAAGAGAAGGGGCAATAAGCGATGGCATTCAGTAGTGGTGGAAACAGGGGCCCCATGGCCGACATCAACGTCACGCCCCTCGTGGACGTGATGCTGGTGCTGCTGATCATCTTCATCGTGACCGCGCCGATCATGACGTACCCGATCGCCGTGGATCTGCCGCAGCGGGTCATCAACCCGCCGCCGCAGCTGCGCGAGCCGCCGCCGCCGATCGATCTGCGTGTGGATGCGAGCAATCAGGTTTACTGGAACAACAGCCCGGTGAACGTGAACGAGCTGCAGCAGAAGATGGAAGAAGAAGTACAGAAGGATCCGACCAACCAGCCGGAACTTCGCATCGACGCCAATCCGGATTCCGAGTACGAAGTCATGGCCAAGATCCTGGCCCAGGCCAAGAACGCTCAGATGAAGAAGATCGGTTTCGTGCAGTAACGCAATACCCAAGTCATGACGCGACTGGAAAACGCCCCCGCTTGCCGGGGGCGTTTTTTTTATTCCCCTTCGAGGCAAGCCAGACGGTCTCTGCTAACGTCGGTGGCAAGGGAGCGGAAAGGGGACAGGCATGCAGAACAAGATCGTGGTGGCGGTGGTGTTGATGCTGGCGCTGATCGGCGCTGCTTTCTGCGTGCTCGTGCTGAGTGCGTCAGTCATGACGTACCCGATCGCCGTGGATCTGCCGCAGCGGGTCATCAATCCGCTGCCGATGACGCGGTAACCGCCATCGCCAATCTATCTGCGTGTGGATGCGGGCAATCGGGTTTACTGGAACAACAGCCCGGTGGATGTAAACGAGCTGCAGCAGAAGATTGAAGAAGAAGTACAGAAGGATCCCACCAACCAGCCGGAACTTCGCATCAACGCCAGTCCGGATTCCGGGTACGAGGTCATGACCAGGATCCTGGCCCAGGCCAGGAATGCCGGGGTGAGGAAGATCGGTTTCGCGCAGTAGTGCACTGCCGGGCCATTGCGCCATCGGAAAGCGCCCCGTCTGCCGGGAGCGCTTTCCTTGCCTCATGCAGCCGCACTGTATGGGAGAGGACGAATGGTGTCGTTCGCAAAGCCCTGTCGTGCGCCAGAACGTCGGGTGGATGCTTCGACACGATCAACTCACGGATGACAGGATCGCGGCGTCTGGCCACCGACAACATTGACCTGCGCGAAGGCATGTCGTTCGTTGCGGATCAGCAGCGGACCCTCAATCAGGCTTCCCCGAGGCCGCCTTCCATCCCATGGAAAGCGACGCAGGCAGGATCAGCGGCCGTGTCCGGCGATGCGCAGGTAGCCCTTCACCGTCGAGTCCAGCCCGTCGTACAGCGACTCGCCGATCAGCGCGTGGCCGATGGAGACTTCCAGCACCTGCGGTACGTGTGCGAGGAAGCGGCCAAGATTGGCCTGTGACAGGTCGTGACCGGCATTGACGCCCAGGCCCGCGGCCTGCGCTCGCCGGGCGGCATCCGCGAACAGCGCCAATGCGGCGTCCGGCGAACCGCTGGCGAAAGCTTCGGCATAGGGACCGGTGTAGAGCTCGACGCGGTCCGCGCCGAGTGCGGCGGCAGTGGCGATGTCCGGGTTGCCGGCGTCGACGAACAGGCTGACCCGGCAACCGAAGCCCTTCAATGCGGCGATCAGCGGGCGCAGGCGCTCGCCGTCGCGGGCAAAGTCGAAACCGTGGTCGGAGGTGAGCTGGCCGTCGCCATCCGGGACCAGGGTGGCCTGTGCTGGCCGGGTCTGTTCGCACAGCGGGAGCAGGCCCGGATAACCGGTGCGCGGCGGCGCGAACGGATTGCCTTCGATGTTGAACTCCACGCCGCGTTGCCGGGTGAGCGCCGAAAGCGCGTGGACGTCGTCGGCGCGGATGTGGCGCTGGTCGGGGCGTGGATGCACGGTGATGCCATGCGCACCCGCGTCCAGGCAGGCCGTTGCCGCGCGCAGTACGTCCGGGTCGTTGCCGCCGCGGGAATTGCGCAGCACGGCGATCTTGTTGACGTTGACGCTGAGGCGGGTCATGACGGCGGATGGTCTTCAGGTGCGGAGGGAGACGGGGAAGCGGCCGGTGGCGCGCCTGGTCGCAGCTGGTCGCGCAGGGCCTGCAGTTCGGCCGGGTGCAGGGCGCGCGGCGCGTGGCTGGTCGCGCCGCCGAAGCGTGCGGCGTACAGCCCCTTCATCCACAACAGGAAGAAGAGCAGCGCGGCCAACAGCGACAGGAGCAGCAAGCCCGTGTGCGTGGTCGTGATGGCGAAGGTGAAGGCACCGAGCGCGAGCAGCAGGAACAGCCAGTACATGACGATCTCCCCAGGGAGGCGCCCAGTGTAGCGGCCCGCCCGGTGCGGCTTCCATGCGTGGAGCTACAGCAGCGGCGAGGCAAGGCGGGCGAAGGCCTCGGGCAGGCGCTGCCGCCACAGCGGGCGGTGGCGGTCGGCACGCACCGGCGTGGCGCGGGCGAACTCCTGGGCCAGGATCGTTTCCAGTTCCGAGGTCAGCCCACGATCGTGGTAGAGCATCGACAGCTCGAAGTTCAGGCGGAAGCTGCGGTGATCGAAGTTGGCGCTGCCGACGATGCAGGTGTCGTCATCGGCGATGAAGGCCTTGGTATGCAGCATGCGCGGGCCGTACTCGTAGATCTTGACCCCGGCCTGCAGCAGTTCGTCGTAGTAGGAACGACCGGCCAGGGTGACGAACAGCGAATCGCTGCGCCGCGGCACCAGCAGGCGCGTGTCCAGCCCGCCAAGCGCGGCCGAAGTCAGTGCCATGCGCGCGGCTTCGCCGGGGACGAAGTACGGCGTTACCAGCCAGACGCGGCGGGCGGCCTCGTGGATCGCCGCCACGTGCATGCGGTGGATCGCTTCCCACGAGGAATCCGGGCCGGACACCAGCACCTGCGCCTGTACCGTGCCGCCCTCGCGCGTGGGGCCATTGGAAGGAAACAGGTCTTCCCGGTCGAAATGGGCCATGCCCTGCCCGCTGGCGTAGATCCAGTCCTCCAGGAACACCAGCTGCAGGCTGCGCACGACATGGCCGGTCAGGCGGGTGTGCAGGTCGCGATAGGCGTCCGGGTTGCGGCTGTCGTCCTCGTCGTCGGTGATGTTGATGCCGCCGGTGAAGGCGACCGAGCCATCGATCACCACCAGCTTGCGGTGCGTGCGCAGGTTCAGCCACGGACGCTTGAACGGCTTGAGCAGCTGGCGCGGGTGGAACCACGTCACTTCGGCGCCGGCATCGAGCAGCGGCCGCAGGAAGCCCCGCTTGACCCGTGAGGAGCCGACTGCATCCAGCAGCAGGCGTACCCTCACCCCTGCCCTCGCCCGCTCGATCAGCGCGTCGCGCAGGGCCGTGCCGGCGTGGTCGGGCTCGAAGATGTAGTACTCCAGGTTCACGTGGCGCCGCGCGCCGGCGACGGCCGCCAGGATCGCCGCGTAGGTCGCCGCACCATCGACCAGCCAGTCCACGGCCGTGGCGGTACTCGGCGGCAGGCCGGTAGTGGCTTGGCCGATGCGCGCCAGCTCGGTGCAGTGCACATCGGCGGGGCAGACCGTGTTGTAGGCCTCCATGCCCTCGCGCGAACGCCCGCGCCGCAGGCGCTGGCGCACGATCTTCTGCGGGCCGAGCACGTAGAACACGAACAGGCCGATGTAGGGCAGCACCGCCAGCGACAGGATCCAGCTCAGCGTCGCCACCGGTTCGCGTTTCTGCAGCACGATGTAGCCGGCCAGCAGTACCAGGTACAGCACGTAGGCGGTCGCCAGGATCTGCGCCGCGTGCGGGATGGAGGACACGCTGGTCCAGAGGCTGTGAAGGGCTTCGCGCATGCGGCGATTCTAGCCATGGCCGGTGCAGGGCGCGCGAGGCCGGCCGTGGCCGGGCGTCTGCATGAACGCCGCGTCGCTGCATCTGCGACGCCGCCGCGCTAGCGTAGGCCGATGCCCACTCCGATCAAGGGCCGCGGTGCCACCAGCCACTTGCCCGGCCGCTTCGAAACCACCACCACCGATGCCGTCGACGACGGCTGGCTGGCCGACGACGGCGAGGAATTCGCCGCGCCGCGCCTGCGTACCGACGTGCGCGTGGAAGTCGCGCGCAGCATCATCAGCCGCAACTCCTCTCCGGACGTCGGCTTCGACCAGTCGGTGAACCCCTACCGCGGCTGCGAACATGGTTGCTCGTACTGTTTCGCGCGGCCCACCCACGCCTACCTGAACCTGTCGCCGGGGCTGGATTTCGAGACGAAGATCTTCGCCAAGACCAATGCCGCCGAACTGCTGCGCAGGGAACTGGCCAAGCCCGGCTATGTGGTCAAACCCATTGCGCTGGGCATCAACACCGACGCCTACCAGCCAGTCGAACGCAGGCTGGGCATCACTCGCCAGCTGATCGAGGTGATGCTGGAAACCAGCCACCCATTCTCGCTTATCACCAAGAACGCGCTGGTCGAGCGCGACATCGACCTGCTGGCGCCGCTGGCCGCGCAGCGTCTGGTCAGCGTGCATTTTTCGGTGACCTCGCTGGACCCGCATCTGTCGGCGAAGCTGGAACCACGCGCCTCTGCGCCGCATGCGCGGCTGCGCGCGATGCGGCGCCTGCACGAAGCCGGGATTCCGGTCGGCGTGATGGTGGCGCCGGTGATCCCGTGGATCAACGATGCCGAACTGGAGGCAGTGCTGGAAGCCGCGCGCGATGCAGGCGCGCGCAGTGCCGGTTACGTGCTGCTGCGCCTGCCCTACGAGGTGGCGCCACTGTTCCGCGACTGGCTGCAGGCGCACCATCCGCAGCGTGCCGAGCATGTGATGAGCACCCTCAACCAGCTGCGCGGCGGCAAGGATTACGACAGCCAGTTCGGCAAGCGCATGCGCGGCGAAGGCGTGTATGCGCAGCTGCTGTCGCGCCGCTTCGCGCTGGCCAGCAGGCGCCTGGGTTTCAACGCCTCGCGCGAGCAGTGGCCGTGGCTGGACTGCAGCCGCTTCGTGCCGCCGGTACCGCCGAAGAAGGCCTCGCCGCAGGGCGAGCTGTTCTGATCGGCCCGCGTGCCCTGCGGTCTTCGCCGTCAGGGCTGGGGATCGGACAACCGCGAGGAGTGCGAGGTCACCATCTGCCAGTGGCCATCACGCAGTAGCCACACGCGGGTGAAACGAAAGCGTCCTTCCCACGGCTGGCCGTTGCTGACCGCGGCCTGCACGCTGGTGCCGGTGATCACAGCGGTATCGCCGTAGCGGCGTACCTGCACGTCCTGGTTGTCGATGCGCGTGTTGCGGCGTGTGCGCGTGGCCAGTTCCTGCAGGTAGTCGGCCTTGTGCTGCACGCGGCCGTCGGAATGGGTGAGCAGCCAGTCCTCGGCCAGCAGGGGCGCCAACGCCGACGCATCGCCCTGCAGGCGCAGGCGGTTCCAGTCGGTGTCGGCCTGTTCCAGGGTGGGCGGCTGTGCCCAAGCCAGGACGGAAACCAGCAGCAGCGGTACGGCGATCCATACGCGCATCGGCGTGTCCTCCAGGGAAACGCCGATGGTGGCCCGAATCGGTGCGCACGTGTAGTGCCGCGCAATACCCTGGCCGGGAGCTTCCGGCCGCTGCCGCTGCGGGGCGTTGCCCCGCTCTATCCGCTGGCCGAGTGGATTCAGGCCTGCGCGTCGTGCTCGTGGTGGTAGCGGGTGGCTTCGGCCACCTCGTTGCGCGAGCCGAGGAACACCGGCACGCGCTGGTGCAGCTGGCTGGGCTGGATGTCGAGGATGCGCTCGCGGCCGTTGGTGGCGGCACCGCCGGCCTGCTCGATCAGCATCGACATCGGATTGGCTTCATACATCAGGCGCAGCTTGCCCGCCTTGGACGGATCCTTCCTGTCCCACGGGTAGATGAAGATGCCGCCGCGGGTGAGGATGCGATGCACGTCGGCCACCATCGAGGCGATCCAGCGCATGTTGAAGTCCTTGCCGCGCACGCCTTCGCGGCCGGCCAGCAGGTCGGCCACGTAGCCCTGCATCGGCGCCTCCCAGTGGCGCTGGTTGGACATGTTGATGGCGAATTCCTTCGTATCGGCCGGCACCTGCATGCCGCGCTGGGTCAGCACGAATTCGCCGGTCTCGCGATCCAGGGTGAAGGCATGGGTGCCGTGCCCGACGGTAAGCACCAGCATCGTGCTCGGCCCATAGATGCAGTAGCCGGCCGCGACCTGCTGCACGCCGGGTTGCAGAAAATGTTCGTCACCGGGCTGGTCCACGCCGGCCGGCGTGCGCAGCACCGAGAAGATGGTGCCCACCGACACGTTGACGTCGATGTTGGAGCTGCCGTCCAGCGGATCGAACAGCAGCAGGAAGTCGCCGTGCGGATATTCGGACGGCACTGGCTGGCTGTGGTCCATTTCCTCCGAGGCGCAGGCGGCCAGGTGGCCGCCCCAGGCGTTGGCTTCGAGCAGGATCTCGTTGGAGATCACGTCGAGCTTCTTCTGCGCCTCGCCCTGCACGTTGCCGGTGCCGGCGTCGCCGAGCACGCCGCCCAGCGCGCCCTTGCTCACCGCGATCGAGATGCTGGTGCAGGCGCGGGCCACCACCGCCACCAGCTGGCGCAGGTCGGCGTTGATGCGCCGGGCATGCTGTTCTTCGATCAGGAAGCGGGTCAGCGACGTGCGGGACATGGTCGGAAGCTACCTTCAGACAAAAGGAGCGCTATTGTCGCGGGTTGTCTTTCCTTTTACGAGCCAAGGGTCAGGTTCTGTCCTGGCCGCGCGTGGCGAAGGACAAATGCTGTCGTTGCCGGAAGCCGGCGCGCGTCATCGAGCCTGCCCACGGCCGGCTTAACATGGGTATCCAGGAAGGAGGCGACATGGATTGGGACCAGGCGACACATGGCCTGCTTGCGGCGCTCGGCATCGGCCTGTTGATCGGCGCGGTGCGGGAGCGCCAGCATGGAAACGCCGCAGCGTTGCAGGCAGGCGTGCGTACCCACGCATTGCTGGCATTGATGGGAGTCGTGGCCCTGGCACTGGGACCCGCCGTGTTCCTGGTGGTGCTGCTGGCGGCCGCCCTGCTGGCGTGGAGCAGCTACCGGGTCACCGCCCGCGACGACCCGGGCCTGACCGGCGAGATCGCCCTGCTGATCACGGTGCTGCTCGGCGGCCTGGCGCTTGAAGCGCGGGAACTGGCGGCGGCGCTCGGCGTGGTGGTGGCGATCCTGCTGTGGGCCAAGGCGCCACTGGCGCGATTGAGCCGCGAGGTGATCAGCGACCAGGAGATGCGCGATGCGCTGCTGCTGGCTGCCTGCGCGCTGGTGGTGCTGCCGCTGCTGCCGGATGACGCGATCGATCCCTGGGGCGTGCTGGTGCCGGCCAAGCTGTGGCAGATCGTGGTGCTGGTGATGGGCGTGGGCATGCTCGGCCACATCGCGCTGCGGGCCGTGGGCGCGCGCCGGGGGCTGCCGGTGGCGGGCTTCTTTTCCGGCTTCGCTTCGTCCACGGCGGCGGTGGCCGGCTTTGGCCGCGGCAGCCGGGCGTCGGCCGCGCTGGTGGGACCCTCGGCGTCGGCTGCGTTGCTGGCCAACCTGGCCTCCCTGCTGCTGTTCGCGGCGGTGATCGGCGCCACGTCGCCTGCACTGCTGCGCGCGAGCGCGTGGCCGCTGCTGGCCGCATCGCTGTTGTTGCTGGCGTTCTCGCTGCTGGGCCTGCGCCACGTGGAGGAAGAAACGCTGCCGCCGACCTCCGCCGCCAAGGCCTTCCGGCTGGGGCATGCGCTGATGATCGCGCTGGTGATCGCCGCCGTGCTGCTGGTGTCCGAAGGGCTGCGCCAGCTGTTCGGCCAGGCGGGAGCGTTGGCGGGGGCGACCATCGCCGCGCTGGGCGAACTGCACGCGGCGGCGGCGGGCATCGCGGGTCTGAATGCCTCCGGTGGCCTTGAGCTGGCGACGGCGCGCTGGGGCGTGGTGGCGCTGCTGGTGTCGGCCTCGCTGGCCAAGTCGGTGCTGGCCTTCGCCAGTGGCGGTCCACGTTATGGTGTCGCCGTCAGTGTGGGGCTGGCGGCGATGGTGGCAGGCGCGGCGTTGACGACCTGGCTGGTGCCGGGCTGAGCGCTACGGACGTCGGCCGCGGCCGGGCAAAAAAAAGCCCGGACTTCGCCGGGCTCTTCTTCGGTCGTGGTGATGGCCGCGGATCAGCCGCGGCTGACCTCGTAGACCGCCTTGGCCACGTAATCCAGGTTCTTCTGGCTCAGTGCGGCCACACAGATGCGGCCGGTGCCGACGGCATAGATGCCGAACTCGTCACGCAGCCGGTCCACCTGGGCCTTGCTCAGGCCCGAGTAGGAGAACATGCCGGCCTGCTGCTGGATGAAGCCGAATTCCGGCGCGCCCAGGGCGGCCAGCTTCTGCACCATGCCGGCGCGCAGGGCGTGGATGCGTTCGCGCATTTCGGTCAGCTCGGCGCCCCACATGCCACGCAGCTCGGCGCTGCCCAGCACGCCGGCCACCAGTGCGGCGCCGTGGGTGGATGGGCTGGAATAGATGGTGCGGATGATGCGCTTGACCTGCGACTGCACGGCCTTGGTCGAAGTCGCATCCGGAGCCACCACCGACAGCGCGCCGACGCGCTCGCCGTACAGCGAGAACGACTTGGAGTACGAGTTGGCGACGATGAAGCTGTCGATGCCGGCCTCGGCGATGATGCGCACGGCCTGGCCGTCCGGCTCGATGCCCTTGTCGAAGCCCTGGTAGGCCATGTCGATGAAGGGGAACAGCTGACGGTCCTTCAGCAGCGCGGCGACCTGCTTCCACTGCTCCGTGCTCAGGTCGGCGCCGGTCGGGTTGTGGCAGCAGGCGTGCAGCAGCACCACGGTGCCCGGCTGCAGCTTCTGCAGGTCGGCGATCATGCCGGCGAAATCCAGGCCGTGGCTGGCGTTGTCGAAATAGGTGTAGTCGACCACGTCGAAGCCGGCGGCGCCGAACACGGCGCGGTGGTTTTCCCAGCTCGGGTTGCTGATGGCGACGGTGGCGTGCGGCAGCAGCCTGTGCAGCAGGTCCGCGCCCACGCGCAGCGCGCCGCTGCCGCCGATGGTCTGCGAGGTGGCGACGCGGCCGGCGGCGATCAGGTCAGAACCCTCGCCGAACACCAGCTTCTGCGTGGCCTGGGTGTAGGCCGGCAGGCCGTCGATCGGCAGGTAGCCGCGCGGCTTGGCTTCGGCGGCGAGCTGCTGCTCGATCAGCTGCACGGCGCGCAGCAGCGGGATGCGGCCGTCTTCGTCGTAATAGATGCCGACGCCAAGGTTGACCTTGGTCGGGCGCGGGTCGGCGTTGTAAGCCTCGGTCAGACCCAGGATCGGGTCGCCAGGAACCTGTTCCACGTTTGCAAAGAAGGACACGGCGGTACTCGTCACGGTGGCGGGAGGGGGAAGTTCGGGACGACCGCGCAGCGCGGTCAAACCGCCCCATCCTAACAGGGCCGGGAGCCATTGGCCGCAGGGTTTCAGGCGGAACCGTCGTGGCGCGACGCAGTGCTTGCCGGTGATCGGCGATGATGCCGGCATGAAGCGATGCAAGCGGTTGTTTCCGGCGATCGGGTGGGCCATGGCGCTGCCGGCGACGGCATGGGCCGGCCCCGCGCCCGCCACGCTGGACGCCGTGCGGGTGCAGGCCGCGCGCGTGCATGCGGTCGACGATTTCGACCTGCCCGCGTCGATGACCAGCATCGACGTGGACGAGGACGGCAATGGCCGCGGCGCGCTGGTGTCCGAAGCCCTGGGTGGCGTGCCCGGCCTGTTGGCGCGCGAGCGGCAGAACCTGGCGCAGGACACGCAGCTGTCGATCCGCGGCTTCGGCGCGCGCTCCACCTTCGGCGTGCGCGGTGTGCGGCTGCTGGCCGACGGCGTGCCGGCGACGATGCCCGACGGACAGGGCCAGTTGTCGCACTTCAACCTGCTCGGCGCCGACCGCATCGACGTGCTGCGCGGGCCATTCTCCGCGCTGTACGGCAACTCTTCCGGTGGTGTGGTGCAGCTGTGGAGCGCCGACGGCCGGGCGGCCGACCCGTGGCGGCTGCGCGCCGCCATCGGCAGCGACAACAGCCGCAGTCTGGGCCTGCAGATCAGGGGCCAGGTTGCGGCCATGCACTACAACGTCGCCGCCAGCGATTACCGCAGCGATGGCTGGCGCGAACACAGCGCGGCGCGGCGCGAATCGCTCAATGCGCGGCTCGGATTCGAGCTTGCGCCGGGCCAGCGCCTGGACCTGCTGTTCAACGTGCTCGATGCCCCGCGCGCGCAGGACCCGCTGGGCCTGACCGCCGACCAGGTGCGCACCGATCCGCGCCAGGCCACCGCCGTCGCCAACCAGTACGACACCCGCAAATCGGTGCGGCAGGCGCAGGCCGGCACGGTGTACACGTTGGAACGCGAGCAGCAGACCTGGCGGTTGATGGCCTATGCCGGGCAGCGCACGGTCGAGCAGTTCCTGGCGATCCCGCCGGTGGCGCAGGCCAGCCCGCTGCATTCGGGCGGGGTGGTCGACCTGGACGGCGGTTACGGCGGGATGGATGCACGCTGGGCCTGGCATGGCGCGCTGGCCGGCCGGCCGCTGGAACTGGTGATCGGCGCCAACGCCGACCGCCAGCGGCAGCACCGCACCGGCCATGAAAACTTCGTCGGCGACACGCTGGGCGTCAGGGGTCGGCTGCGCCGCGACCAGCGCGACCGCGTCGGCAACGCGGACCAGTTCGCGCAGGCCTGGTGGCAGCTCGGCCCGCGCTGGTCGCTGCTGGCCGGGGCGCGCCACAGCCGGGTGCGCTTCCGTTCCGACGACCGTTACATCGCTGCCGGCAATCCCGACGACAGCGGCCGCCGCGACTATGCGGCCACCACGCCGGTGGCCGGGCTGGTGTTCCGCGCTGGCGAGAACCTGCGCCTGTATGCCTCGGCCGGCCGCGGCTTCGAGACGCCGACCTTCAACGAGCTGGGCTATCGCGCCGATGGCGGCGCCGGGCTGGCGCTGGACCTGTCCCCGGCCACCAGCCGCAACCATGAGCTCGGCGCCAAATGGCGTACGCAGGCCGGGGCGCGGCTGGAACTGGCGCTGTTCCGCGCCGACACCGACGACGAGCTGGCCGTGGCCAGCAACACCGGCGGCCGCAGCAGCTACCGCAACATCGGCGCCACCCGCCGCCAGGGCGTGGAGATGGGCTGGCTGCAGCCCATCGGCGAAACCCAGCGGCTGCAACTGGTCTGGACCTGGCTGCAGGCCAGCGTGCGCGAGGGCTACCTCGCCTGCACCGGCCTGCCCGCGCCCTGTACCGTGCCGCGCAACCCGGTGGCCGCCGGTACCGCGCTGCCGGGCGTGCCGCGCCGGCAACTGCAGGCGCGCTGGCGCTGGCAACCGGGTCCGTGGCTGCTGGCGGTCGAAACCGTGGCCGCCAGCGCCACGCCCGCCACCGACCTGGGCGACGAACGCGCGCCCGGCTATGTACTGCTGAACCTGGAGGCGGCCCGCCAGTGGCGGACCGCGCACGGCCCGCTGCGCCTGTTCGCGCGCGTGGACAATCTGCTGGACCGGCGCTACGTCGGCTCGGTCATCGTCAACGATGGCAACCAGCGCTACTACGAACCCGGCCCGGATCGCGGCTGGACGCTGGGCTTGGAATGGCAGTGGGGGCCGCGCTGAGGCGGAGATGGCACGGCCGCCGCGCCCGCGGGAGGGGACGCGGGCGACGGCGGTCATGCACGGGCGGTCAGGCGTTCATGTCCAGCACGACGCGCCCTTCGATCTGGCCGGCGCGCATGCGCGCGAACACCGCGTTGATGTTGTCCAGCGTATCGGTGGCGACCGTCGCGGCGACCTTGCCGTCGGCGGCGAACTGCAGCGATTCCTGCAGGTCCAGGCGGGTCCCGACGATGGAGCCGCGCACGGTGATGCCGTTGAGCACCATGCCGAAGATATCCAGCGGGAAATCGCCGGGCGGCAGGCCGTTGAGCGACACCGTGCCGCCGCGCCGGACCATGCCCAGCGCCTGCTCGAACGCCTTGGGCGATACCGCGGTCACCAGTGCGCCGTGGGCGCCGCCGATCTCCTTCTTCAGGAACGCCGCCGGGTCCGTGGTGCGGGCATCGACGGTGACCGCCGCGCCCAGCCGCCGCGCCAGGGCGAGCTTGTCCTCATCCACGTCCACCGCCGCGACGTTCAGGCCCATAGCCCGCGCATACTGCACGGCCATGTGGCCGAGGCCGCCGATGCCGGAGATCGCCACCCAGTCGCCCGGCTTGGTGTCGGTGACCTTCAGGCCCTTGTAGACGGTGACGCCGGCGCACAGCACCGGAGCGACCTCGACGAAGCCCAGGTTCTTCGGCAGATGGCCGACGTAGTCCGCGTTGGCCAGTGCGTACTGGGCGAATCCGCCGTTGACCGAGTAGCCGGTGTTGCGTTGGCTTTCGCACAGTGTTTCCCAGCCGCCCAGGCAGTGCTCGCAATGGCCGCAGGCCGAATACAGCCAGGGGATGCCAACGCGGTCGCCTTCCTTTACATGGTGGACGCCTTCGCCCACCGCGACCACATGGCCCACGCCCTCGTGGCCGGGAATGAATGGGGGCTCGGGCTTGACCGGCCAGTCGCCCTCGGCGGCATGCAGGTCGGTGTGGCAGACACCGCAGGCCTCGATCTTCACCAGGATGTCGCCGGCGCCCGGCCGCGGTACCGGCACCTCTTCGATGACCAGCGGTTGGCCGAATGCCCGCACTACCGCGGCCTTCATCGTCCTGTCCATGCGCGATCTCCGTCAGGGAATGCGCCTACTCTGGCGCCACTCGCCCGGCGGCGCATTGATCGTGATCACGCCCTGGACGCGCCGGGAAGCCATCCGACGCCGGGTCAGCCCGCCAACACTGCCGCCTCGCGCGCCAGCCGTTCGATGCCGGCCCAGTCGCGCGCCGCCAGCAGTTCGCGCGTGGTCAGCCACGAGCCGCCGACGCACAGCACATTGGGCAGGTGCAGGAACTGCGCGGCGGTCTGCGCGCTGATGCCGCCGGTCGGGCAGAAGCGCACGTCGCCGAACGGGCCGTTCCACGCCGACAGCATCGCCGCGCCGCCGGCCTGCACCGCCGGGAAGAACTTGAACGTATCCAGCCCCTGTTCCAACCCGCGCATCAGCTCCGACGAGGTGGCCACGCCCGGCAGGAGCGGCAGGTCGGTATCGCGCGCGGCGGCGTAAAGCCGGTCGGTGGCGCCCGGCGACACCGCGAAGCGGCCGCCGATGGCTTTGACCTGCTCCATCTGCCGCGCGTCGAGCACGGTGCCGGCGCCGATCACCGCGTCGGGTACGGCCTCGACCATCGCCCCGATCGCCTCCATCGCGGTGGGCGTGCGCAGCGTCACCTCGATCACCGGCAGGCCGCCGCGGAACAGCGCCTGCGCCACCTGCACGGCATCGTCGATGGCGTCGGGGGTGAACACCGGGATCACCGGCGCCAGCTTGAGGACGGCGCGCACGCGCGGATCAGCGGCGGACATCGAACCTTCCTTCGCCCACCAGGGCCATCACGTCGGCCACGCCGACCGGGTTGAAATCGCCGGGAATGGAGTGCTTCAGGCAGCCCGCGGCCAGGCCGAAGCGGATCGTGGCATCGGCGTCGAAGCCTTCGATCAGGCCATGCAGCACGCCGGCGGCGAAAGCGTCGCCGCCGCCGATGCGGTCGACGATGTCGGTCAGCTCCTCGGCCGGTGCGACCGCGCGGGTGCCGTCGCGGCCGAGCAGCATCGCGCCGAGCGAATGGTGGCCGACGCTGTGCGTCGTGCGCTGGGTGCAGGCCATGTACTGCAGGCGCGGGAAGGCGGCGAACGCCATCGCCGCGGCCGCATCCACGCGCGCCTGCGCGTCGGCCTGCGGAAACTCGCCTCCCAGCACCACGCCGATGTCGCGGTGGTCGGCGAACACGATATGCGCGCAGTCGAACAGGTCGCGCAGGATCGCCCTGGCGTCGCCACCCCAGCGCTCCCATAGCTTCGGCCGGAAATTGCCGTCGAAGGACACCTTGATGCCCGCCGCGCTGGCCGCGCGCGCCGCCGCCAGCGTGGCCTGCGCCGCCTCGGCGCCGAGCGCCGGGCTCACCCCGGACAGATGCAGCCACTGCGTGCCATGCAGCAGCGCCGGCCAGTCGTAGCTGTCGGCGCGCGCGTTGGCGAAGGCCGAATCGGCGCGGTCGTAGACCACTTCGCTGGGCCGGTGGCCGGCGCCGGTGGTCAGGAAGTACAGGCCCATGCGGCCCTCGCCGCGTCGCACACGGCCTGTGTCCACGCCATGCCGGCGCAGTTCGCCGGTCACCGCCGCACCCAGCGGGTTGTCGGCGACCACGCCGACCATCGCCACGTCATGGCCGAAGTGAGCCAGCGACACGCCGACATTGGCTTCGGCACCGCCGCAATGCACCTCCAGCGCCGGGGTCTGCAGCAGCAGCTGGTGGCCAGGTGCGCCGAGCCGCAGCAGCAGCTCGCCGAAACAGACAACACGGGGGGAACTCATCGGGACTCCTGTCGCGGTCTACATGGGCGGGAATGATGGCACGATAGTTTGACCATCGGTGTCATTGACCGGGAAATGTCCCTTGTCCCTGTCGGGATCGGCGCCGTAATGTCCCAAAGACAAGGGGTTGCGGCGGTTTAACCGCCTGTTGCAGTGCAAGATGCTCCCTCCCGGCGCTCCTGCTACTTTCGGTTTTGACCAGCGGTGTCATAGGCCTTTGGCACTACAGAAATCACCGCTTCGCATGTAAACCTTTGGAGAGGGGGAAACACATGTATCCACACAGCAAGCAGAAAAAGACACCGGTTACCTTACTCGCGCTGTCGATCGCGCTGGCCCTGCAGGCCGGCGCCGCGTCGGCCCAGGATGCCGGCACCGCCGCCACCGAACTGGACACCGTGACCGTCACCGGCTACCGCGCCAGCGTCGAGAAGGCGCTGGACATCAAGCGTGGCGAGGCCGGCATGGTCGACGCCATCGTCGCCGAGGACATCGGCAAGTTCCCGGACAGCAACCTGGCCGAATCGCTGCAGCGCATTCCCGGCGTGGTCATCACCCGCGACGGCGGCGAAGGCCGCCAGATCACCGTGCGTGGCCTGGGCCCGGATTTCACCCGCGTGCGCATCAACGGCATGGAAGCGCTGAGCACCGTCGGCAGCAGCGACGGCCAGGGCGGCACCAACCGCAGCCGTGGCTTCGACTTCAACGTATTCGCCTCGGACCTGTTCTCGCAGCTGATCGCGCGCAAGACCGCCTCGGCCGACGTGGAGGAAGGCTCGCTCGGCGCGACCGTCGATCTGCGCACCGCGCGTCCGTTCGACTATGACGGCTTCACCATGGTCGGCAACGTACAGGCCGGCTACAACGATGCCTCGCAGGCGGCCATGCCGCGCTTCGCCGGCCTGATCGCCAACAGCTGGGCCGACGGCAAGGTCGGCGCCCTGCTGTCGGTGGCGTATTCCGAGCGCGACACCGTGGAGGAAGGCACCGGCACCGTACGCTGGTCCGGCGGCACCACCAATGGCGGCTTCAGTCCGAATTCCGCGTTCAAGGAGGCATTGAAGTCCGACGTCTATGCGCCGCGCTTCCCGCGCTACACGCTGATGGAACACGACCAGAAGCGCCTGGGCGTGACCGGTTCGCTGCAGTTCAAGCCCAGCGACCGCACCACCTTCAGCCTGGACGCGCTGTACTCGAAGATCGACGCCAAGCGCGACGAGAAGTACATCGAGGCCAACGGCCTGAGCAAGTCCGATGACAAGGGCAAGAAGGAAATCCTGGTCAACGCCGGCGAAGTGCGCAATGGCGCACTGGTCTATGCGCAGATGGACAACGTGGATATCCGCGCCGAGAACCGCCACGACGAGTGGAGCACGGACTTCTACCAGCTCAGCCTTGATGGCGAGCACAAGCTGACCGACAACTTCACCCTCAGCGGCAGGGTCGGTACGTCGAAGTCCAAGCATGAGAATCCGGTCCAGGCGACCATCATGATGGACAAGCTGAACGTGCAGGGCTACAGCTACGACTACCGGGGCAACGCCAACAAGCCGGTGTTCAACTACGGTGTCAGCCCGACCGATCCGAACGGCTGGACGCTGTCCACCATCCGCCTGCGCCAGAACTACGTGACCAACGAGTTCCACAACGGCGAGCTGGACTTCGCCTGGGTCATCGGCCCGTCGTTCACCTTGAGCGGCGGCGTGCAGGGCAAGAACTACAGCTTCGGCTCGCTGGAGCGCCGCCGCACCGCGAACGAGGCCAATTCGCTGCCGAACTTCAGCACCGGCAACAAGATCGTTCCGGTCGACATGACCGAGCAGGCCAGCCTCAGCGGTCTGGCCGGTTCGCCGGGCAAGTGGGTGGTGCCGAACTTCGACGCCATCGCCAACATGTTCGGTGTACTCAGCGGCGAGGGCATCTATGCACTGAGCGATTACGCCGCCAGCAATCGCGGTGTCGAGGAACAGGACCGCAGCGGTTGGCTGATGGGCAAGTTCTCCACCGAAATCGGCTCGATCCCGGTGTACGGCAACATCGGCGTGCGCCACGTTCGTACCAAGCAGACTTCTTCCGGCGTCGCCACAGCCAGCGGCAAGCCGGTGCCTGCCACCGTGACCCGCGAATACAACGACACCCTGCCGTCGTTGAACGTGGTGGCCGAGGTCACGCCGGACTTCCTGGTGCGCTTTGCCGCGGCCAAGGTGATGTCGCGTCCGGGCCTGGGCAGCCTGACCCCGGGCGTGACGGTCAGCGTCAGTGGCAGCGCGAAGACGGTCAGCGGCGGCAACCCGATGCTCGACCCGGTGCGCGCCAAGAGCTACGACCTGGGCTTCGAGTGGTACCTGGGCGAAGGTGCCATGCTCGGCGCGACCCTGTTCTACAAGGACATCGGCAGCTACATCCAGAACACCAAGGAAAACCGGATCTATGCCGACAGCGGCCTGCCGGCCAGCCTTCTGGACAACCTCAACGCCAGTCCCAGCGACGAGTTCACCTTCACCGTGCCGATCAACACCCCCGGCGGCAAGCTGCAGGGCGTGGAGTTGAACTACGTGCAGCCGTTCACCTTCCTGCCGGGCAAGTGGAGCAACTTCGGCACGCAGCTGAACTACACCTACGTGGATTCGGACATCCAGTACCTGCTGTCTTCCGGCGCAGCCGCGCAGAAGGCGCCGATGACCGGGCAGTCGAAGAACTCGTGGAACGCCACCCTGTTCTATGAAGGCAAGAGCTTCTCCGGCCGCGTCTCGGCGACCAACCGCAACGACTACCTGATCGCGGTGCCGGGCACCGAAAAGGGCTTCGACAGCGACGCCAGCGGCGTGCACGGCCAGAGCGGCACCACCATCCTCGATGCGTCGATCCACTACCGCATCAGCAACCAGCTGGAGATCAGCCTGGAAGGCGCCAACCTGACCAACGAGGCGCAGGAATCGTGGGTGGCCAACCCGTCGGTGTCGCTGCCGCTGGAGTACAGCCAGACCGGCCGCACCTACACGCTGGGCCTGCGCTACAAGTTCTGATGCGTGATGCCCTCCCGGCGCAAAGCCGGGAGGGTTACGGAGATGGTGCGACGCAGGATGTGATGATGCGTCGGCGTCGCTAACTTGGCCCACCGCGTGCGGTACCGGCAACTGTACGCACGTTTCCAAGAGACGCACGATGTCACGACGTTCCGCCCGTTCCCCGCTCCACCTCTTGCTGCTGGCTTCCGCGCTGTCCGCCGCTCTCCCGGCGGCGGCGCATTCTTCCCCGGCGCAACTGCTGTTCCGCGTCTCGGCCGACCAGGGTTTCGTCGCCGACCAGGCGCAGGGCGATGCCGTGCCCAACTTCCAGGACAAGGTGAGCCTGGTAGACGACGGTGCGCATGGCCGCGCGATCCGCTGGGAAGACGACGGCGTGCTGTCGTGGAACGCGCCGGGCAACATCCGCGCCGAGCGCGGCACCCTGTCCTTCTTCTGGCGATCGCGCTATGCGGTGGGCGAAGCGCCGTTCGTGATTTTTCGCGTCGGCTATGCCGATCACAGCAGCTGGGACATGACCTGGCTGCGCATCGACTGGAACGGCCACGGCTTCGACGCCTTCGTCACCGACGCCAACCTTGCACGTACCCGTGTTTCCTTCCGGCTGGAAAAAAACCCATCGCCCGGACAATGGCAGCACATCGCCTTCGCCTGGGACGAGGACCAGGGCGTGCGCCTGTTCCTCGACGGTCGCGAAGTGGCGCGCGTGGAGACCACCGGTGACTATGACGCCGCGCTCGATCAGCTGGGCCTGGCCGGGCGGGTGATGGCGCCCTACCAGGTGCAGAGCCGCTACAACTTCCTGCGTGGCAGCGACGTGGACGAGATCCGCGTCTACGACCGCATGCTCGATGGCGACGACGTGGCCGCGCTGGCGCGCAATGTGGAGCCGCGCGCGGCTGATGCCGCGGCCGCCTCGCAGCGTGCGTGGTGGCATCGTTACGGTTGGGAGGGCGCGCCGCCGCCGGTGCTGGCCGCAGCGACGACGACGATCCGCAAGATCGAGTTCGCCGACGCCAAGGACAAGAAGCAGTGGATGTGGAAGGGCACCGATGGCATCGCCGAGACCACCTGGCCTGGCGTCTACAACCGCTCGCGCCTGCCCGGCCGCAATGACTACTTCCAGCTGCCGGACTGGAACACCTATGTAGAAGGCGGGCAACACCTCGATCTGACCGTGCCTGCCGATGAGCAGATCAACCGCATCGAGATCCGCGGCGCCGCCTTCGGCACGCTCGACGGCGATGCCGGCACCCTGTTCACCCGGCCGAAGGGCGTGGTCCGCAGCGTGAATGATTTCGCCGCGCAGACCGGCGGCGCGCTGCGCTTCAGCAACGTCGAGCAGGAAACGCCGATCCAGGAAATCTGGGGTTACCGCGTCAGTGATGCGGCCGAGCCGCAGGGCACGGTCAAGCAGCGCTACCTGATCGACAGCAGCGTGCTGCCGGACTACACCAACGTCGCCGCGCTGCGCGACTACATCGACGGCCGCTTCGCGCCCGACGAACGCAGCGTGGTGATGGCGCTGCCCAAGGGTGCCGGTTCGCGCAGGCGTGCGGCCGGCTCGCTGCCGACGCACCCGCAGCCCATCGTGCACGTGCTCGTTCCATCCGGCGTCGGCGACGCGCCGGCGGCGCAGCCGTTGATCCGCAGCTGGGCCTACAGCTGGGAGAACATGCACGACGGGCTGGACGGCGTGGCGCTCGATCTTCCCGCGCTCGACCTGCCGGCAACGCATGACGGATTGATCCCGCTGAACATCCGCATCAAGGATCCGATCTGGCCGGCGCGCGACATGATGGACGTATCGGTCTCGGTGCGGCCCGGGCAGAAGCGCACGCTCTGGCTGGACCTGCGCGATCGCATCCTCACTGCCGACAGCCTGTGGATTTCCATCGCTTCGGCCGCGCCCGGCTTCAACGCCACCTCGCTGGACGGCGCGGAGGTACGGCTGGTGTTCAAGGACCGCAGGGAGGCGCTCAAGGAACACGTCGCCGACCGCTTCAACCAGGTGCGCGACAACTGGGGTTTCCTGGTCGAGGAACACACCACCTCCAAGCGCCAGCGCCTGTACGCGCGCGTCTACGCCGACCTGAGCGACCTGCTGCGCGTGGACCCCGAGCACGAGCTGGGCCGGCTGTACTGGAACTACATCAGCTACAACAGCCAGGGCCGGCCGCCGTTCCAGCAGCCGCAGCCGCCAAAGGGCGTGCCGCTGTGGGCATTCCGGCAGGTGGAAGACCTCAAGCGCGTGCGCCGCTTCGTCGACTGGTGGATCGACAACCGCCAGGTCGAATACGGCGATTTCGGCGGCGGCATTTCCGACGACACCGACCTCACCCAACAGTGGCCGGGGCTGGCGTTGATGGGCGTGGAGCCCGACCGGCTCAATGCCTCGCTGACCGCGCTGTCCGACGCGGTGTACAAAAACGGCATGTTCTCCAACGGCCTGAGCACCATCGAGACCGACGAACTGCATTCCTACGAGGACGGCATCAACGCCAACAGCGCGATGCTCTACCTCAACTGGGGCGACCCGCTGACTGTCGAACGCCTGATGGAAACGGTGCGCGCCTTCGACGAGCGCATCATCCTGCGCAATCCGCAGGGGCAGCTGCTGTTCTCCAGCAACTGGTTCGGCGGCAACAAGGTGTACCGCGAACCGAACTGGCAATGGCAGAAGCCGTACTCGTTTCCGGTGCTGCACCCGGCGTTCCTGATGGGCGAATACAACGCCGATCCCACCGGCCGCAGGCTGGTCACCGGCCTGGCCGACAGCTATCTCGCCCACGCCTACGACGACGACAAGGGCCGCTGGACCCTGCCCAACGAGATCAACTGGGCCACCGGCAAGACCCGCGGCGGCGAACTGAACCAGGGCTCGGGCGGCGGCGACGTCATGCACACGTTCTGGGCGGCATGGCGCTGGAGCGGCGACGATCGTTACCTGAAGGCGCTGGACTACCGCGTGGTGCGGGGCGGCCCGAACGCGCTGTCCAACCTGGGCGAGAACTTCATCGACGTGCTCGGCCGCCAGCAGGACTGGGGCAAACAGCTGGTCGCCGACGCCGACAAGGGCGACACCGGCTTCGCCGCGGTCACCGCGTGGCAGCTGACCGGAGACACGAAGTACCTTGAAGCCCTGCACGCCGAAGGCATCCAGGCCAAGGCGCAGCGCGAGTACATGAACACCGAGGGCCATTGGTGGAGCGACCGCGTCGAGGCGCCCAGCGAGTTCCTGCAGCGCCTGCGCCTGGGCGGCATCGCGCTCAAGCGCAACCAGAGTTTCCCCGGCCACACGGTGAGCTGGCGTTTCGCCCAGCCCGGCGCCGCCGAGCAGGTGGCGCTGCTGGTGCACGCCCCCTCACGCGAGCGCTTCAAGGTGATCGCCTGGAACATGGGCGACAAACCGCTGGAAGCGGCGATGACCGGCTGGAACATCGCCGCCGGCACCTGGCGCATCACCAGCGGCATCGACCGCGATGGCGACGACAGGATCGATGGCAAGGCGCAGGTGCGCGAGGTCGCCCTGCAGCGCAGCGCCGCGACCACGTTGCGCTTCGCGCCGAAGCAGGCGCAGGTGTTCGAGTTCGAACTGGTCCAGGCGGCTGCCCCGGCGGAAACCCGCGGTGACCTCGGCATCGGCCGTGGCGATGTGCAGATAGTGGACGGGCGCGTGCGGCTGACCGTGCACAGCCTCGGCCATGTCGCCACCCGGCCCGGTCATGCGGTGATCGAGGATGCGCGTGGCCGCGAAGTGGCGCGGGTAGCGATTGAGGCATTGGAAGCGCCGCTGGACCTGAAGCCGCGCACGACGACGGTGGAACTGGCGTTGCCGGCTGGTTTCGACCGCAGCGGCGCCAGCGTGCGGGTGGTGCAGGAAGGCGATGCGGAGGAAGTGACGCTGCTCAACAACCGGTTGTCATTGCCGTAGGTGCCGGACTTGCCCGGCACGGGGCTTCAGCGGAAATGCCATATGCGGGGCCAGGCCCCGCATCTATGCGACGCGGTCGGTCTGCATCTGCCGGCTCTCGCGCCGATGCCAATCCTCGTGTCCGATCTCTGGAACAAACACCGTGCAACGTTCCAGCGGACGCTGGTAGACGTGCACCGAGATCGCGATTTCATCGTCGCTGGCGTTGCGCAGCACGTGGAACTCGTCCGGCGGAATCAGGTTGCCGGCGCTGCCGCGCTCGCTGGTCAGGGCCGGAAGCGGCTGGAAGCGGGCGGTGTCGCCGCGGTCTTCCAGCAGGCGGTACGGGGTGATGCGCAGCACGCCCTGCCACACGCCTTCCACGCACCACAGGCCGTCGTGGTCGTGCAATGGCGTGCCCTGCCCCGCTCCCCAGGTCATGGCGATGATGCTGTAGCCGTGGCGCGCGCTGCGGTACAGCTCGCGCCGCGCGTAGTGGTCGGTGATCGGCTCGTGTATGCAACCCGGCAGCACGACCGTCGGGTCGGCGATGGCCTGCTGCAGTGCCTGTTCGATCCGCGCCACCGTGGCGGCGACGTCAGGCGCGGCAAGCGCCGCGTCGATGGCCGCCACCAGCCGCTCGCGGCCGATGAAATCGGAATAACCGGTTGCATCTGACATCATGTGGCCAGTCTAGGGCAACGCGGTGAACATTCCGTTCGTCGTTCCGCTTCGCTCGATTGCCTGTGCGGTTCACGCCGTACCACGCTGCAAGAATGGCACCTGTTCGTACAGCCGGCGCTCGCCGCCGCGCGGATCGTCCTGCAGGCGGCTGCCATCGTCGAACACCAGGGTCTGCCGGCGCCGCAGCGAATACGGTTCCCAGTGCGGCAGTCCGCCATGGTTGGGATCGCCGTGACGGGCGAAGGCCAGCAGCGCGTCGCTCATCGCGTCGGCCATGCGCGTGGCCGATGCGGTGGCGCCGGTGCGCGAACGGGGCTGCCGCGTGTTGTGGAACACCAGCGGGATGTCCAGCGTATGGAAGGCGCGCAGCCGTTCCGCTTCGCCGCCGCGGTCGTACCAGTCCAGCTGGTAGGCCCAGGTCGGTGCGCCCTGCCGCGCACGCGCTTCCAGTTCTTCGACCGCACCGCGCCACGAGCGCCCGGCGGTGGTCGCGGCGAAGAACACCTCTGATGGCGTGTAGTGCGGATACATCTGCCGGTAGGCGGCGATCACCACCGATGGCAGCAGGTCCACGAACTGTTCTTTCTCCAGCTTCGCCGGCAGCTCGTCCCAGCCCAGCGCGAAGTTGCGCGCGTCGTGGCCGAGGAAGGCACGGGTCTCGTCATGCGTGTTGCCGATGACCATGGGAATGCCGGCCGACTGCAGCGGCGCCTGCGGCCAGAACGGATGCACCGGCAGGTGGCGCGCGTCCAGCACCGGGCCGAAGTACAGGCCGGTGTCCTCGACCCACGAGGGGTCGCGCAGCTTCACCGCTTCCAGCAGCGCTTCCACCGGCAGTGTGCGAAGCGCCTGCGGGTCGTGCAGGCCTAAGTGGTCCAGCACGCGTCGCGCGCGCTGCGTCGCCGCGCGCGGGCCGGCGGCGGTGACCTGCTGGCCGCTCATCGTCCAGGCGCGGTGGAACAGGCCTTTCGCCGCGGGCATCGCCATCAGCGTGGCGATCTTGGCGCCGCCGCCGGACTGGCCGAACACGGTGACGTTGCCGGCGTCGCCGCCGAACTCGGCCGCGTGCTGGCGTACCCACTGCAGCGCCTGCACCAGGTCGAGCTGGCCGGCGTTGCCGGAATCGGCGAATGCCTCGCCGCCGAGCCCGGCCAGATACAGGTAGCCGAACACGTTGAGACGATGGTTGACGGTGACCACCACCATGTCGCCGCGCCGGCACAGATTGCCGCCGTCGTACAAGGGATCACTGCCGGAGCCGTTGTTGTAGGCGCCACCGTGGATGTACACCAGCACCGGGCGGCGGGCGCCGTCGCGCAGGGCGGGCGTCCACACGTTGAGATACAGGCAGTCCTCGCTGCCCGGCCCTTCGCCGCTGGTCTGCGGTGCGGCGGAGCCGTAGGCCAGCGCATCGCGTATCCCCTGCCATGGCGTTTCCAGCGCCGCCTGCTGGAAGCGTCGCGCTGCGGTATCGGCGCCATAGGGGATGCCGCGGAAGACATGGATGCCCTGTTCGGTCTGCCCGGCGATGCGGCCAGAGCGCACGCGCGCGATCGGGCTGGCCTGCCCGCGCGCGGCTGCGGCCGGCAGGGCGGCGGCGAGGCCGGCGCCAAGCGAACACAGGGCGCCGGCGTGCAGGAAATGGCGGCGTTGCGGGTTGTCGGGTGCGGTGCTCATGGCGTGCGCTCCGTCGCCTGCGCGGCGATCCAGTCCAGCGCCAGCCGCGGCCAGGCGGCGGTGGTCAGGCCGGCAGTGCCGCGCGTGCCGAAGCCGTGTCCGCCCCGCGGGAACACGTGCAGTTCGGTCGGTACGCCGGCCTGGTGCAGTCCGGCGCAGAAGGCCAGGCTGTTGCCGACCGGCACCGCGGCATCGTCGCCGGCATGCACCAGGAAGGTCGGCGGTGTGTCGGTGCGGACCTGGTACTGCATCGAATAGCGGCGCAGCAGCTGCGGTTCCGGCTGCGCGCCGAGCAGGCGCTCGCGCGAACCGGGATGCGCGTCCGCGCCGGCCATGTCGATCACCGGATAGATCAACAGCTGGAAATCCGGGCGCGCGCTGACGCGGTCGATGGCGTCCGTCGCCGGGTAGGCCTGCTGGTCGAAGCCGATGCCGAGGCGCGCGGCCAGGTGCCCGCCGGCGGAGAAGCCGATCACGCCGATGCGCCGCGGATCCAGCTGCCATTCGTCGGCGCGGGCGCGGATCAGGCGCAACGCGCGCTGCGCATCGGCCAGCGCCGCGTCGCGATCCTCGCGGCCTTCGCCCGGCAGCCGGTAGCGCAGCACGAACAGGGTGACGCCGCCCTGTTCGACGAAGGCCGGCACCAGCGCCGAGCCTTCCTTGTCCAGCACCACGCGCTGGTAGCCGCCACCGGGCGTGACCAGCAGCGCGGTGCCGTTGGGGCGGGCGGGACGGTACACGACCAGCCAGGGCTCGCTGACGTGGGTGATGTAGCGGTCCGGCAGCGCCGGGTCGGTGCTGCGCTCGACGATCTGCGGCGCCTGCGCCAATGCTTTGTCCCCCGGTGCCAATCCGGCCGGCCACAGCGCGATCCGCTGCGCCGATCCCGCTACCGGTTCACCGTCGGTGCTGGCGGCCACGGTTCCGGGGGCAAGTCCCGAAGCCACGATAAAAACCATCAATAACAATGAACTACGGATGCCTGCCAGGAACATGGGGAATCTCGCGATGCGGGGCCGAGGGGGCCGTGATGCGTTGCGTATTGCCATATGACACCGGTTTACCATATACAGCACCCACAGCACTGTCGATGGGCGGTGCAGCAACGCCACCAGGAGAGCCACTTGAGCAACGATCAAGGCCGACAGGACCCGTCCGCCGCGCTGGACGACATCGCCCGCCACTTCGTGGAGGCGCGTCGCGCGGGGCGTTCGCTCGCGGATTTTCCCGGCGCGATCCCGGCCGATCTGGTGACCGCCTATCAGGTGCAGGACCTGGCCATCGGCCGCTGGGACGACGACGTGGTCGGCTGGAAGGTCGGCTACATCGCCGCCGAGCGCCGCGACGCGTCCGGGGACGAGCGCCTGCTGGGCCCGGTGTTCTCGCGCAGGCTCTGGAATGCCACCGGTAGCATCGTGGATATCCCGGTGTTCTCCGGCGCCGGCGGTTTCGCCGCGGTCGAAGCCGAATACGTGCTGCAGCTCGATGCCGACGCGCCCGCCGACAAGCTCGACTGGACGCCGGACGAAGCCGCCGCCCTGCCCGCGCGCCTGTTCACCGGCGTGGAGGTGGCCAGCAGCCCGCTGGCGACGATCAACGTGCTGGGGCCGCGGGTGGTCGTCTCCGACTTCGGCAACAACAATGGGCTGGTGCTGGGCACCGAAATCGTGGACTGGACGCGGCTGGATGAAGCACGGCTGCTGGCGCGCACCGAGATCGACGGCAACGTGGTCGGCATCGGCGGCGCCAGCAACCTGCCCGGCGGCCTGCGCGCGGCCTATGCGTTCGCACTGGCGCGTTCGGCGCGCCGCGGCCGGCCGCTGCGCCGTGGCGAGCTGATCGCCACCGGCAATGCGACCGGCATCCACGATATTGCGGTCGGCCAGCAGGCCGTGATCCGCTTCGAGGGTTACGGCGAGATTTCCTGCAGGGCCGTGGCCGCCGGCTGACCGGCGCGCACGGTGGATATGCGTGGAGGGGGTTCGATGATCAATCGCAGAGGTTTCCTTGCCACCGGCCTGGGTGCGCTCGCCGCGCCGGCGCTGATGGCCTGTTCGGGCGGCGGCCGCCAGGCCGCCGGCGATGGGCGTGTGCTCACCGCCACCGATGTCCACGTGGCCGACTATCCCACGGTCACCGCGGTCAAGTGGATCGGGCAGATGCTCGAACGCGAGACCGGCGGCCGGCTGCGGCTGGCGCAGTACCACTCCGGTCAGCTCGGCCGCGAGTCGGAGGCGATCGACATGGCGCGCTTCGGCGCCATCGACATCACCCGCGTCTATTCCGGCGCGCTGAACAATGCCTTCCCGCTGACCCAGGCACTGTGCCTGCCCTACGTGTTCGACTCGGTCGCGCACATGCGACGCGCGCTGGATGGCGGCATCGCCGATGCGGTGCTGGCCGGCTTCGAGAGCCGCGGACTGGTCGGCCTGGCGATCTACGATTCGGGCGCGCGCTGCTTCTACAACACCAAGCATCCGATCGTGGAGCCGCACGACCTGCATGGCCTGAAACTGCGCGTGGCCAGCTCGGACATCTTCCTGCAGCTGATGCGCCTGTTCGGCGCCAACCCGACGCCGATGTCGCTGGGCGACACGTTCTCCGGCATGGAGACGCACATGATCGACGGCGCCGAGAACAACATGCGCAGCTTCCATTCCAGCCGCCACTTCGAGGCCGCGCATTACTGGTCGGAAAGCCAGCATTCGTACGCGCCGGACGTGCTGCTGATGTCGCGGCGCAGTTTCGACACGCTGGCTCCGGGCGACCGCCGCCTGCTGCTGGACCTGGCGCGACAGTCGGTGCAGGTGATGCGCGGCGAATGGGACGCGTCCGAGGACAAGGCCCGCCAGGCGGTGCTGGCCCACGGCGTGAAGGCCAACGCCGTGGACATCGCCGCGTTCCGCGATGCTGCTGCGCCGCTGCTGCGCGACTACCTGCGCCAGCCGGACATCGCCGCACTGCACCGCCGCATCCGCGACTTCGCCTGAGGACCCGCAGCGATGACCCAATCCGCTCCCCCCACTGCCCCGGCTGGCCCGCAGCGTGCGCTGCAAGCGCTGGCCACCGCCGTCATCCACGTCGCCGTCGTCGCCCTGCTCGGGCTGGTGGTGGTGCAGGGCTGGCAGGTGTTCGCCCGCTACGTGATCAACGATTCGCCGAGCTGGACCGAGCCGGTCACCCTGTTGCTGCTGAGCACGGCGATGAGCCTGGGTGCGGCCGCCGGCGTGCACACCAACCGCCATTTCGGCTTCTACCTGCTGCACGACCATTTCGGCCCGCGCCTGCGTTGCCTGGTCGATGCGCTGGTACAGCTGGTGGTGGCCGCCATCGGCGCGGTGCTGGCCTGGTGGGGCTGGCTGCTGTGGATCGACGGCCTGCACATCAAGACCGCCGGTGCCGACCTGCCGCAGAGCGTGAACTACCTGCCGCTGAGCATCGGTGGCGCGCTGATGGTGGTGTTTGCATTGAACCGGCTGTGGCTGGCGCTGCGCCCGGCCGCCAGCGAAGGAGGCCGTTGAATCATGGGTATCGCAATCCTGTTCCTCGCGTTCGGCGTGCTGCTGCTGATCGGCGTGCCGGTGGCCTATGCGCTGGCCGCTGCCGCGCTGGCCACCCTGCTCTATCTCGACCTGCCAGCGGTGGTGCTGGTGCAGCAGATCTCGGCCGGCACCGGCACCGCCTCGCTGATCGCCATCCCGCTGTTCATCTTTGCCGGTGAAATCATGATGCGCGGCGGCATCTCCGAGCGCCTGATCGCGCTGGCCGCCTCGCTGGTCGGGCGCCTGCGCGGTGGTCTGGGGCAGGTGTCGATCCTGTCCTCGCTGTTCTTCGGCGGCGTCTCCGGCTCGGCGATTGCCGACGTTTCGGCGGTGGGCGGCACGATGATCCCGCAGATGGTGCAGCGCGGCTACGACCGTGATTTCGCGGTCAACGTCAGCATCACCGCGGCGCTGGTGGCGCTGCTGGTGCCGCCCTCGCACAACCTGATCCTGTTCTCGGCCGCGGCCGGTGGCGGCCTGTCCATCGCCGACCTGTTCGCCGCCGGCATCGTGCCGGCGCTGCTGATGACCGTGGTGCTGATGGTCACCGGCTACGCCGTGGCGCGGCATCGCGGCTACGGCGTGGAAGTCTTCCCGGGCCTGCGCGCGGTGCTGCTGCGGCTGGTCGCCGCCCTGCCCGGCCTGGGCCTGGTGGCGCTGATCTTCATCGGCATCCGCGCCGGCATCTTCACCGCGGTCGAGTCGGCGGCCATCGCCGTGGTCTACGCGCTGCTGGTCACCACCGTGCTGTATCGCCAGCTCAACTGGCGTGCGTTCCTGGACACGGTGATCCACGCCGCGCGCAGCACCGGCATGATCCTGTTCGTGATCGCCACCGCGGCGGTGTTCGGCTGGCTGCTGGCCTACCTGCAGGTGCCGGCGGCGGCGGTGGATTTCCTGCAGTCGTTCGCGCACAGCAAGTTCATGGTGCTGCTGATGATCGTGGTGATGCTGCTGCTGCTGGGCACCTTCATGGACCTGGCGCCGCTGATCCTGATCTGCACGCCGATCTTCCTGCCGGTGGCGAAGGCCTACGGCATCGACCCGATCCATTTCGGCCTGGTGCTGGTGCTGGCCGGCGGCCTGGGCCTGGTGACGCCGCCGGTGGGCTCGGTGCTGTTCATCGGCACTGCCATCGGCAAGATCACCGTGGGCCAGAGCATGAAGACGATCTGGCCGTTCTGGCTGGCCGGGCTGGGCGTACTGCTGGTGGTGGCGTTCTTCCCGCAGCTGTCGCTGTGGCTGCCGGCGCTGCTGCGCGGTTGAGCGCCGTCGCGGCGGGAACCGGGCCGATGATTCCAGCCCGGGGCGGCGTCTCGGGCTAACATCACCGCCTGGCGCGGGTTTCCGGCCCTGCCCCGGCGGACTCCGCCGGCACCGGCTGGAGGCCGCCGCGCCGCCCCTTTCGCCGCGCCCGGTCGGGCGCGGCCCCGCCAGAACCCGTTCCGCTGGATGGTTTGCAAGGACATGTCATTGCGCAAGAAGGCCGATTCCGACGCCACAACCCGGCCCTTGGGCAGGGCCGCGACCATCAACGACATCGCGCGCCTGTCCGGCGTCTCCAAGAAGACCGTGTCGCGGATCATCAACAACTCGCCGCTGGTGCGGAAGGACACGCGCGAGAAGGTCGAGGCGCTGATGCGCGAGGTCGGGTACACGCCCGATCCGCTGGCGCGCGGCCTGGCATTCCGGCGCTCGTTCCTGATCGGCATGGTCTACGACAATCCCACCGCGCAATACCTGGTGGACATGCAGTACGGCGCGCTCGACGCGCTGCGCGGCTCCAGCTTCGAGCTGGTGGTGCATCCCTGCGACACGCGCAGCCCCGGTTACATCGAGGGCGTGAAGCGCTTCGTGCAGCAGCAGAAGCTGCATGGCGTGATCCTGGTGCCGCGCGCTTCCGAGGACCAGGCGCTGGCCGACATGCTGGAAGAAATCGGCTGCCGCTACACCCGCATCGCCTCGCTGCCGCTGGACGACACCTCGCAGATGGTGATCACCCACGACCGCGACGGCGCTGCCGAGGCCGCCGACTACCTGCTCTCGCTCGGCCACCGCGACATCGCCCTGATCACCGGTCCGTCGGCCTACCGCTCGGCGCACGAGCGCACCGCCGGTTTCATCGAAGCGTTGCAGAACCGCGGCATCGAACTGCCGCCGGCGCGCATCATCGAGGCCGGCTATACCTTCGAATCCGGCGTGGCCGCGGCGGAGAAGCTGCTGCTCGGCAAGCAGCGCCCGACCGCCATCTTCACCGGCAACGACGAGATGGCCGCCGGTGTCTACAAGGTCGCCATGCGCGCCGGCATCAACATCCCGCGCGAGTTGTCGGTGGTCGGCTACGACGACAGCCCGCTGGCTTCGCGGCTGTGGCCGTCGCTGACCTCGGTACGGCGCAATACCCGTGACACCGGACGCACCGCCGCGGCGATGCTGATCCAGCCCGAGGGCCAGGCCGCGCTGCAGATCGCCAGCGTGCGCCCGCACCTGATCGTGCGCGATTCCTGCCAGCCACCTCTGGATTGACCCTCAAACCATTGTTCCGGAAAGGAAAACAAGCATTCCGCGCTGCGGAATGACACCGGTTTCCTAATTGGCTATGATGGCTCCGCACCGCATCCAGCGGGGTCCGTCCAGGACGGACCTGCGCCACCGCCGCGCCGTATCGCCCGCCAGGCAAGGCGCGACGCTGCAACCCACCTCCGTATCACCGCTCAGGGAGAGGAACACCATGACGAATCCATTCAGCCTCGAAGGCAAGGTCGCGCTGGTAACCGGTGCCAATACCGGTCTGGGCCAGGGCATCGCGCTGGCGCTGGCCGCCGCCGGCGCCGACATCGCCGGTGCCGGCATCGTCCCGGCCGAGGAGACCGCCGCGAAGGTGCGCGCGCTGGGCCGCCGCTTCCTCAACATCGAGGCCAACCTGATCAGCATCGAGCCGGTCGAGCGGGTGGTGCGCGAAACCGTCGAGGGCCTGGGCGGGCTGGACATCCTGGTCAACAACGCCGGCCTGATCCGCCGTGCCGACGCGGTGGAGTTCAGCGAGAAGGACTGGGACGACGTGATGAACGTCAACATCAAGTCCGCGTTCTTCATGTGCCAGGCCGCCGGCAAGCATTTCATCGCCCGGGGCCGTGGCAAGATCATCAACATCGCCTCGATGCTGTCCTTCCAGGGCGGCATCCGCGTGCCGTCCTACACCGCATCCAAGAGCGGCATCGCCGGCATCACCCGGCTGCTGGCCAACGAGTGGGCGCAGCAGGGCGTGACCGTCAACGCCATCGCCCCCGGCTACATGGCCACCGACAACACCGCGCAGCTGCGTGCCGACGAAGACCGCAGCAAGGCCATCCTGGACCGCATCCCGGCCGGCCGCTGGGGCAGGCCGGAAGACCTGGGCGGCACCGCCGTGTTCCTGGCTTCCAGCGCCTCGGACTACGTCAACGGCGCGGTCATTCCGGTGGACGGCGGCTGGCTGGCGCGCTGATCCGGCATTCCCCGGCGCGCGGCGACGGCCGTGCGCCACGCAATCCCTTGTCGAACTAGAGAGTCATGCAATGAAAATCGCCTTGATGCAGGAATTCAGCCAGGCCGCCAAGAACCCGGTGGTGCTGGAACAGCTCAACACCGTCGCCGCCGCGCAGGGCCACGACGTGTTCAACGTCGGCATGGACGGTGACAACGACCACCGCCTGACCTACATCCACCTGGGCATCTGCGCCGCGCTGCTGCTCAACGCGAAGGCAGTGGACTTCGTCGTCGCCGGCTGCGGTACCGGCCAGGGCGCGATGATGTCGCTCAACGCATGGCCGGGCGTGTACTGCGGCTATTGCATCGAGCCGACCGACGCCTTCCTGTTCGCCCAGGTCAACAGTGGCAACGCGCTGTCGCTGCCGTTCGCCAAGGGCTTCGGCTGGGGCGCGGAAATCAACATCCGCTACATCTTCGAGAAGGCCTTCGCCGGCGAGCGCGGCCAGGGCTACCCGGCCGAGCGCAAGGAGTCGCAGATGGCCAACGCCGGCATCCTGGCGCAGGTGAAGCAGGGCGCCTCGAAGGATTTCATCGCCGGCCTGAAGTCGATCGATCCGGAGCTGGTGAAGCAGGCCGTCGGCGGTGCGCGCTTCCAGAAGGCGTTCTTCGACAACGCCCAGGACGCGGAGATCGTGGCCTACGTGAAGAGCGTGCTGGGCCAGTAAGGGCAGGGCACCGAACCCATGGACGAGGGCGCCTGCGGGCGCCCTCGTCGTTTCTGGCCGCCGCCGCCGGTGCCCCGGCAGCACCCGGCTGGTAGCATGTCCACCCCCGAAATCCAGGCGCCGTCACCCATGGCCGACTCCAAGAACCCGTCCGTCACCCAGGCCCAGGCCGAAGAGGCCGTGCGCACCCTGCTGCGCTGGGCCGGCGAAGATCCCGCCCGCGAGGGCCTGCTGGACACCCCGCGCCGGGTGGCCGAGGCCTATGGCGACTGGTTCAAGGGCTACAACGACGACCCGCGCGAGTACCTGGCCCGCACCTTCGAGGAAGTGGCCGGCTACGACGAGATGATCGTGCTGCGCGACATCGAGTACGAAAGCCACTGCGAGCACCACATGGCGCCGATCCTCGGCCGCGTGCACGTGGGCTACGTGCCCAACGGCCGCGTGGTCGGCATCTCCAAGCTGGCACGCGTGGTCGAGGCCTATGCGCGCCGCTTCCAGGTGCAGGAGAAGATGACCGCGCAGATCGCCGATGTCATCCAGGACGTGCTGCAGCCGCTGGGCGTGGGCGTGGTGGTGGAAGGCTCGCACGAGTGCATGACCACCCGCGGGATCCACAAGCGTGGCGTCAGCATGGTGACCTCGCGCATGCGCGGCAGCTTCCACGACGATGCCCGCACCCGCGCCGAGTTCCTGCGTTTCATCGAAGTGGGCCACGCGCGGCGCTGAGCCGCGCGCCAGGCCTCCCGCAGCCGCGGCGTCCACTCCACGCCTTCACGACGGATATCCCGGAGAAGCTGATGCATTACGTTGAACTGGTGGCGTTGCTGGCCGTGGTCCAGTACCTGTTCTTCGGCGCGATGGTCGGACGCGCGCGCGGCCGCTATGGCGTGAAGGCGCCGGCGGTGGTCGGCCATGAAGGCTTCGAGCGCGCGTACCGGGTGCAGATGAATACCCTGGAGTTGATGGTCGCGCTGCTGCCGGCGCTGTTCGTCGCCGCGCGCTTCTGGCCGGCCGCCTGGGTGGCTGGTGTCGGTGCTGTGTACCTGGTCGGCCGTTTCGTCTACTGGCGTGCCTATGTGAACGCACCGTCCAGCCGCGCGCTGGGTTTCGCGCTGTCGATGCTGCCGGTGCTGGCGCTGGTGGTGATGGCTTTGGCCGGCGCGGTACTGCGCTAGGGCAGGGCGGTCTGCATCGGATCGGCATTGCCCGGCGCTGCGAACCCGTTCCATGATGGACACATTGACGACAGGAGGTTGGGATGAGACAGCGTTCGTTGGTCCGCCGCCATTGGCCATGGCTGGCATTGCTGTTGTTGGCCGGTCTCTGGGAAATGCGGACCGACCTGCTGGAAGTGCATGACGCCGCCGCGCGCCGGCTGGTGCAGCTCGACGCAGGGCATTAGCACGAACTGCGTTTGTCGCGGTTCGACACGGCGGAAAACAAAGGGAGCCCTGCGGCTCCCTTTGTCGTTGGCGGTGCTGCTGCTCAGAAATCGAGACTGAGTCTGGCGTAGCTGTAGCGGCCGGGCAGGTCATAGGTGCCGGGATCGTAGCCGTTGAGCGTGCAGCTCAGGCAGATCGGCGGGTTCTTGTCGAACACGTTGTTGACGCCCACGGTGATCTTCAGCCCCTTCATCCACGCGTCGGTGCGCCAGCTGACCTGCGCATCGTGCAGGGTGGTGGCGCCCAGCCAGTGCAGGTCGGCCGCGCTGTCGGTGCAGATCGGGAAGCCATTGGCGCCGGCGCAGCTCTCGCGCAAGCGGTCGACGTAGCGCAGCGACCAGCTCGCGTTCCAGTTGCGGTAGTCCCAGTTGGCGGTCAGGTTCGATGTCCATTCCGGAATCGAGCTGTCGTTGACCTCCACGCCGGGGCGCCTGGGCTCGGCCTGGCCGGATTCGTTGACCAGCTCGTAGCGGGTGACCCAGGTCGCCTTCCAGTCCAGTCCCAGCTGGCCCCAGCCGGCCTGTGGCAACAGCCAATGCGCGGTGAAGTCCCAGCCGCTGGTGTTGATGGTGCCCAGGTTGGCGAGGATGTCCTCGAAGCGGACGATCTGGCCGCGGTCGTTGCGGGTGTAGCTGGCGCAGGCCACCGCGTCGCGGCTGTCGATGCACCGGTCCATGATCGCCTGTGCGTCCGGTGCCTGGATCGCACCGTCGATGGTGTGGCGGTAGAAGGTCACGCCCAGGTCCAGCTTGCTGGCCCAGCTGCTGCCTTCGGCCCAGCCCGGGCTCCACACCGCGCCGGCCATGAACGAACGGCTCTTCTCCGGCTGCAGGTCGCGGTTGCCGGAGGTGACCACCGAGATCTGTGGGTTGACCTGCTCGTACCCCGGCGGCACGCCGTCGGCCACGCACTTCGGTGTGGTGGAGGCGGCGTTGTTGCAGGGATCCACCAGGGTCGCATCGAAGCGGCTCAGCGTGCCATACAGCTCGCCGATCGACGGTGCGCGGAAGCCCTGCGCCCAGGACATGCGCAGCAGCAGTTCGTCGGCCGGCTGCCAGCGCAGCCCGATCTTGCCGGTGCCGGTGCCGCCGAAGGTGGAGTAGTCCGAATAGCGGCCGGCCACGCTCAGGTCCACGCTCTTGCCCCAGAACCCGCCGCGCGCCAGCGGCACGTCGAACTCGGCATAGGCCTCCTTCACCGAATAGCTGCCGATGGTGATGCCGGACGGCACGCCGTTGTACTCGCCGGCCACGGTGATCGGGTCGGGGTAGTACTCGCCCTTGTAGCGGCGCCACTCGGTGCCGGCGGCAAAGGACAGCGGCCCGGCCCACAGGTCGGCCAGTTCGCCGGTGATGTTGGCCGAGGCCTGGCTCAGCGTGTTCTTGCTGCGGTCGCGCACCACCGGCGAGATCCACGCCAGCATGTCCGCGGTAATCGTGCCCGGGCCGCCGAAGATGTTCAGCGGTACGCAGCCGGCAATGGCCGCGCAGGCAGCCGGATCGCCCAGCGCCTGGTTGATGTGCTTGATGTTGTAGCTGCCGGTATTGGTCTGGGTGGCCTTGCTCTGGCTGGACATGGCATTGATGTCCCAGCTCCACGGCCGGCTGTTGACCTCGAAGCTGCCTTCCAGCCCACCGGCGGCGTACCAGGTCTTCACATCCTGCTCGTAGCGGCGTGGTCCGCCTTCGACCGGGCGGCGGCCGATCAGGAACAGGTTGGCGTCCGGGCCGATGGTGGTCAGGTCGAAACCGAACGGGTTGTAGCGCTGGTTGGCGGGGATCACCAGTTTGGTCTCGGCCCAGTCGTTGTACACGCCGGCATCGGTGCCGAGGAAGATCGGTTCGGGCGCGGCTTCGTTGGCCGATTTGCGCTCGCTGTACAGGCCGCGGAACCAGCCGCTGACGCTGGGCGAGAAGTCGAAACGCACCTGGCCGAACACCGACTTGCGCTCGTTCGGCGTCAGCAGCAGGTTGTACGGGGCGAAATTGAAGCGGTCCGGCGTACCGAAGCAGTGGTAGTCGTCGGTACGCGCGCAACCCGTCTGGGAGGGATCGAAATGCGGTTGGGTCACGCCGGTGTTGGAGGTGATGCTGTAGGTGTTGCCGCCCGGATCGGCGAATACCAGACGGCCTTGTGGCGTGGCCGAACTGCCATTGGCCAGGCCGGTGCCCGGCACCGGCTCGCGCGCCCACTTGTACTCGGCCGAGGAGATTTCCTTCTGCTTGAAGTACGACGCACCGACGACCCACTGCGCGCGGTCGCCGCTCTTGCCGAAGCTGAAGTCCACGCCGGTGGTGCCGCCGCCCTTGAGGTTGTAGTCGCCGTACTGGACTTCGACGTGGCCGCCTTCGACGTTCTTCTTGGTGATGATGTTGACCACGCCGGCGATGGCGTCCGAGCCGTAGATCGACGAGGCGCCGTCCTCCAGCACTTCGATGCGCTCGACCAGTGCCAGCGGAATGGTGTTCAGGTCCACCGACGAGCCCACGCCCGAGCCGGAGGATTCGTTGACCCAGCGGATGCCGTCCACCAGCACCAGCACGCGCTTCGGGCCGAGGTGGCGCAGGTCCACCGTCGCCGCGCCGGCGCCGACGCCGCCGCCATCGGGCGGGAAGCCGAAGTTGCCGCTGGAATTGAGCTTGGTGCTCAGCGAGGCGCCGCTGGCGGTGAGGTGCTGCACCACGTCGGCGACCGAGGTGTAGCCGGTGCGATCGATGGCCTCGCGGGTGAGTACCTGCACCGGGACCTGGGTCTCCAGTTCGGCTTTCTTGATGCGGCTGCCGGTGACCTGGATCGTGTCCAAGGTGCGGGCGGTGGTGGATTCCTGTGCGGTGGCGATGGCGGGCAGCAGGCACAACAGGGAAAGCTGTATGGCTCTGGTCAGGCGGTGCGGATGCAACGATAACGACGTCATCGGAAAGCTCCTTGGATTGCCGGACTACCTCGCCCGCCACCATGACGGGCGTGCGCGATTTGTAAGCAATTCGTTAGGAGCCTACAAGTGAATGCGCGGACGGGCCGACGGACGGCATCCGTCGGCCACATACCGCCGCTCGCCCACCAGGTGCGACTGCTCAGCGCGCCGAGAAGCCGCCGTCCACCAGGTGATAGCTGCCGGTGATGAAGGAGGCCTGGTCCGAGAGCAGGAAGCAGGTCAGTGCCGCCACTTCCTGGGCGGTACCCAGGCGTCCGGCCGGATGCAGGGCGACCAGGCCGTCGTAGGCCGTGCGGTCCATGCCGGCCAGCAGCGGCGTGTCGATGAATCCCGGGCCGACCGCATTGATGCGCAGACCGCGCGCGGAGTACTCCAGCGCCGCGGTCTTGGTCATGCCCACCAGCGCGTGCTTGGCCGCCACGTAGGCGGTGGACCCCGCCCAGCCGTTGCTGCCGAGGATCGAGGCCATGTTGACGATGGCGCCGCCACCGCCGGCCAGCATCGCGGCGATCTCGTACTTCATCGAATGGAAAACGCCGTGCAGGTTCACGCCGAGCACGCGGTGCCATTCCTCCAGCGGGTAGTCGGCGGTCGGCAGGCTGGCGCCGCCGATGCCGGCATTGTTGACCGCAAGGTGCAGCCCGCCGTACTCGGCGACGGTGGCTTCCACCAGTTGCCGCACCGCGTCGCCATCGCTGACATCGAGCTGGCGCGCACGTGCTGGCGTGCCGATGCTGGACGCCACCTGTTCGGCGGCACTGCGGTCGAGGTCGGCGACGACGACCTGCGCGCCGCTGGCCGCCAGTTGCCGGGCGACGGCCTCGCCGATGCCCGAGGCGGCACCCGTGACCAGGGCGACCTTGCCGGAAAAATCCAGTTGCATGGTGGGTCTCCAGGGCGGCGAGGGAGGGCCGCCATGGAGACCATCATCCGCACCGGCCGTGGTGGCGGCGTTGCGTTCGATCAAACCGCCGCGCCGCGTTCAGCCGGCGAACGTATCCCACGCCATGCGCGCGATCAGCACCACCACCAGCAGCAGGAACAGCTTGCGGATCAGCGGCGTGCCGCCGCGCAGGGCCAGCCGCGTGCCGGTCACCGACCCGGCCACGTTGGCCACCGCCATCGGCACGGCGAAGGCCAACAGCACGTTGCCGCTGGGGATGAAGAACGACAGCGCGGCGACGTTGGTGGCCAGGTTGACCACCTTGGAAGCGGCCGAAGCGCGCAGGAAGTCCAGGCCGAAGAAGCGGATGAACAGGAAGATCAGGAAACTGCCCGTGCCGGGGCCGAAGAAACCGTCGTAGAAGCCGATCACCGCGCCCATCGCCAGGGCGATGGCCAGCTCGCGGCGACCGACCTCGCGCGGGCGGTGCATGGCACCAAAGTCCTTCTTCGCCAGCGTGTAGCCGAGCATCACGATCAGCAGCGTCAGCACCAGCGGCCGCACCGCGTCCTTGGACAGCAGGCTGACCGTGGTGGCGCCGAGGAAGGCGAACACGAACGCCGTCGCCGCCGCCAGCAGCACCGGCCGCCACGGGAAGCGCACCGAGCGCGCATAGCGCCACGTCGCCGCGCCGGTGCCGAACACCGAACTGAACTTGTTGGTGCCCAGCAGCGCGGCCGGCGTGTGCTGCGGCAGCACCGTGAACAGGCCCGGCAGCTGGATCAGCCCGCCGCCGCCGACCGCGGCATCCACCAGCCCGGCGATGAAGGCGATGACCAGCAGCCACGGCAGTTCGGTGGGCAGGAGTTCCAGCATGGTCGGACCTGAACGGGGGGCGCGACAGCATACGCCTGCACCGGCTGGTCGCGGGGGCGACGCGAATGGGAAAATGCGCGCATGCAGATCGCCCCGACTTCTCCCTGTCCCTGTGGCTCCGGTCACGTATACGCGCGTTGCTGCGCGCGCTGGCATGCCGGCGAGGCCGCGCCCGATGCCGAAGCGCTGATGCGTTCGCGCTACAGCGCCTACGTGACCGGCGACGTCGACTACCTGCTGGCGACCTGGCATGCCGGTACGCGGCCGCAGACGCTGTCGCTGGACGACGCTCCCGGCCAGCGCACGCAATGGCTGGGCCTGGAGGTGAAGCGCCACCGGGTCACCGGCGCCGATACCGCCGACGTGGAATTCGTCGCCCGCTACCGCATCGGTGGCGGCAGCGCCGTGCGTATGGCCGAACACAGCCGCTTCGTGCGCGAGGACGGCCGCTGGTACTACCTCGACGCACTTGCCTGAACACCGCGTGGCGCCGATGACGCCGCGCTAACCGGGCATGGCTAAGCTCGGGGCATGCAGATTTCCAGTGCCGCATTGCTGAAGGCCTCCAGCGCTGCGACAACGCCTCCCACGCTGGCGGAGCGTTACCGCGCCGTGCGCCAGGCCAGCATGGCCCTGGCGGCGCCGCTCTCGGCCGAGGATGCGATGGTGCAGAGCATGGCCGACGCCAGCCCGGCCAAATGGCATCTGGCGCACACCACCTGGTTCTTCGAACAGTTCGTGCTTGGCCGGCAACGCGGCTACCGGCCGCTGCACCCGCAGTGGCAGTCGCTGTTCAACAGCTATTACCAGAGCATGGGCCCGGCGCATGCGCGCGCGCAGCGCGGACTGCTGTCGCGGCCGGCGCTGGCGCAGGTGCTGGAATACCGCGCGCAGGTCGACGACGGCATCGGCCAGAGCCTGCGCGCCGGTACCCTCGACGACGAGGCGCAACGTCATCTTGTGCTCGGCCTGCAGCATGAGCAGCAGCACCAGGAGCTGCTGCTGACCGACATCAAGCATGCGTTGTGGAGCAACCCGCTGCAGCCGGCCTATCGCGACGACCTGCCCGCGCCGCCTGCGGCGCAGGCAAGCGATGCCGCGCTGTGGATCGAAAGTCCCGAGCGCCTCGTCGAGATCGGCGCGGCGGCCTGGCCCGCGCATGCGCGCTTCGCCTACGACAACGAATCACCGCGGCATCGCGTGCTGGTGCCGGCGCACGCGCTGGCCGACCGCCCGCTGAGCAATGCCGAATACCGCGCCTTCATCGACGACGGCGGCTACCGCGATCCGCTGCTGTGGATGAGCGAAGGCTGGGCCCAGCTGCAGGTCGGCCAATGGCGCCATCCGCTGTACTGGGACGAGGCGCTGGAACGCGAATACACCCTGGGCGGCTGGCGCGCGCTGGATCCGGATGCGCCGGTCTGCCATTTGAGCTGGTTCGAGGCCGATGCCTGCGCGCGCTGGGCCGGCGCACGCCTGCCCAGCGAATTCGAGTGGGAAGCGGCGGCCTCGGCAAGACCGCCCGCCGGTCACTTCGCGGACACCGGCCTGCTGCATCCGGCGGCTGCGCCGGTCGCGGAGCCGGGCGTGCCGCGACAGCTGTTCGGTGATGTATGGGAATGGACCCGCAGCGCGTATGGCGCCTATCCCGGCTTCCGTCCGCTTCCGGGCAGCGCCGGCGAATACAACGGCAAGTTCATGTGCGGCCAGTTCGTGCTGCGTGGCGGCAGCTGCGCCACGCCGACCGGGCATGTGCGCGCCAGCTATCGCAATTTCTTCCCGCCCGCGGCGCGCTGGCAGTTCGCCGGCCTGCGCCTGGCCAGGGACCTCTGAGATGGGCGCGCCGGACCCGCTGCTGGAGGGGCTGATCGACCACCGTCCCGACCGCGCCAGCATCACCGCCGACGTGCTCGCCGGACTGTCGGCGCGGCCGCGTGCGCTGCCGTCCAAGTATTTCTACGACGCGTGCGGTTCGGCGCTGTTCGAGCGCATCACCCGGCAACCGGAGTACTACCTCACCCGTACCGAGCTGGAGCTGTTGCGGCAGGCGCTGCCGGAGATCGCCGCGCAGGTCGGGCCGCTGGCGCGGGTGGTGGAATACGGCAGTGGCAGCGGCCGCAAGACCCGGCTGCTGCTGCAGGCGCTGCAGGACGTGGTGGCCTATACGCCGGTGGAGATTTCGCGCACCGCGCTGCTGGACAGCGTCCGCGCGCTGGCCGTGGCGCTTCCCGCCATCGAAATGCTGCCCGTATGCGCCGATTTCACCGCGTTGCCGGCCCTGCCGCCATCGCAGCGCACGGCGTGGCGCACGCTGCTGTTCTTTCCGGGGTCGACGCTGGGCAATTTCACCGAAGCAGCGGCGGTATCGATCCTGCGCGGGATGCGCCAGGCGATGGGGCCGGACGGGCTGGCCCTGATCGGCATCGACCTGGACAAGGATCCGGCCATCATCGAGGCCGCCTACAACGATGCGGCCGGCGTCACCGCCGCCTTCACCCTCAACCTGCTGGCGCGCCTGAACCGCGAGATCGGAAGCGACTTCGACCTGTCCGGCTTCGCCCATCGCGCCTGCTACGTCGTCCCGTGGCGGCGCATCGAGACGTCCCTGGTCAGCCGCCACGCGCAGGTTGTGCATGTAGCTGGACAGGCGTTCGGGTTCGAGCGCGGCGAAGCCATGCATGTGGAATACAGCCACAAGTACGACGATGCGCAGTTCGCCGCGATGGCTGCCGCCGCTGGCCTGCAGGTACGCGCGGCCTGGGATGCGCCCGCGCGCATGTTCGGCCTGCGCCTGCTGCAGCCCGCCTGAACTCCCACGGCGCGAGCGCTGCCTCTTATCATCGGACTTCGTTCCATGGTGTGGCGTCGCAGGGAGCCGTTGCATGAAATCGATCCGGATGCTGCCAGCGTTGAGCCTGGCCTGTGCGCTCGCCATGGCGCCGTCGGCGCAGGCCGCCATCGCCGATTTCGGCAGCTGCGGCACCGGCCTGCGCGACGCGGCCATCGCCCAGGGCATGGCCGCCGAACGTTTCGACGGGCTGTTCGCCGGCGTTGCGCCGGACATGAGCGTACTGCCGCTGCTCGACGCCCAGCCCGAGTTCACCACGCCGATCTGGGATTACCTCGCCGCCCTGGTGGATACGCAGCGCGTGGCCGATGGCCGCGCCCTGCTTGCCACCCATCGCGAACTGCTCGACCGCATCGCCGCCCAGTACGGCGTCGATCCGGCCACCGTGGTCGCGGTGTGGGGCGTGGAGAGCGACTACGGCCGCATCGCCGGCAAGCGCCCCCTGCTGCAATCGCTGGCTACCCTGTCCTGTAATGGCCGCCGCCAGCCGTTCTTCCGTGGCGAACTGCTGGCCCTGCTCAAGCTCATCGACCGTGGCGACCTTGCCGCCGATGGCCTCACCGGCTCGTGGGCCGGCGCCTTCGGCCAGACCCAGTTCATGCCGTCCACCTACGCGCGCATCGCGGTCGATGGCGACGGCGATGGCCGTCGCGACCTGGTCGCCAGCATCCCCGACGCGCTGGCCTCCACCGCCAATTACCTCAAGCAGTCGGGCTGGCGCAGCGGCCAGCCATGGGGTGTCGAGGTACGTATTCCCGCCGGTTTCGATGCCACCCTGGCCGGGCGCGCCAAGCGCCGGCCGCTCGCCGCTTGGCGCGCGCTGGGCGTCACCCGGATTGATGGCGGCGCGCTGCAGGTCGCGGCGATGGCCGACGACAGCGCCGCCGCGCTGCTGCTGCCGGCTGGCGCGAAGGGCCCCGCGCTGCTGGTGTTCCGCAACTACGATGCGATCTATTCCTACAACGCGGCCGAAAGCTATGCGCTGGCCATCGCCACCCTGGCCGACCGCCTGCGTGGTGGCAATGGTCTGAGCGCCGCCTGGCCTACCGACGATCCCGGCCTGGGCCGCAACGAGCGGCGTGAACTGCAGGCCCTGCTGCTCGCGCGCGGCCACGCCATCGGCGCCGCCGACGGCATGGTCGGCGACGCCACCCGTCGCGCCATCCGCATCGAGCAGCAGCGGCTGGGCTGGCAGAACGCCGATGGTCGCGCCGGTACCCGTATCCTGCAGGCCTTGCGCGATGCGCGGCCGGCGATACCCACGGTCTTCCGGCTGCCTGCCGACCATCCGCAGTTCGTCCAGTCAGCCATCGTAAGGAGCGGGGTTTCGATGAAGGATGTGCAGGGCCTGAGTACAGGCGATTTCAACGGCTTCACCGCCTGGAAGGTGGAAACGCCATTCTCCACCGCGGCCATCAGCGTGTTCGGCGGCCAGCTGCTGTCGTTCGTACCCAAGGGCGGACGCGACGTGATGTGGCTTTCGCCCGCTGCCAGGCAGCCGCCCACGCCGATCCGTGGCGGCAGCCCGGTGTGCTGGCCGTACTTCGCGAAACAGGGGCAGGGCAACGATGTGCCGTCGCACGGCTTCGTGCGCACCGTGCCGTGGGAGCTGCGCGACGCGCAGCGCGAAGCCGATGGCAGCGTGGTACTGACCCTGGCGCCGCCAGCGCTGGAAGGCCTGTCGCTGCGCCTGACCATGAAGCTGCGCATCGGCCGCACGCTGGAACAGGAACTGCTCACCGAGAACACCGGCAGCCAGCCGGCCGTCTTCACCCAGGCACTGCACAATTATTTCAATGTCAGTGACGCGTTGAAGGTCGACGTGACCGGACTGGATGGCCTGACCTACCTGGACAAGCTCGACGGCGGCAATGCCCACGTCCAGCAGGGCGACTGGAACCTGCGCGACCCGCGCGATCCGGGCCGAAGCGATCGCATTTACACGCAGGCGCGCGGCCACTACGTGCTGCGTGATCCGGGTTTCGGCCGCAGCATCGACATCGCCACTGAAGGCAGCCGGACTGCTGTCGTCTGGAACGCCGGTGAAGCAGCCGCCGCGAAGATGGACGACATCGGTGCGGGCTGGCGCAACTATGTCTGCGTCGAAGCCGGCAACGTCGGCCCGGACCTGATCGAACTGGCGCCGGGCGGGCGCCACACCTTGAAGCAGGTGTTCGAGGTCAAGCCGCTGTAGCGCTGGCTCTTGAAGCCTCTCTCCCACCGGGGCGAAACCGCACGGCTTGCGCGCCATCGGCGCGCGTGCGGTTGAGCGCCCACACCGCTGGTGTGGGCCGGGGCGCGGAGAGGGGTTGGGGAGAGGGCCGGGGCGGCATTGATATCGAAACGTCAGCGGGCGGGTCGCCGCAACACCAGCATGGCCACCACGCCCGCCACCAGCCCCCAGAACGCCGACCCGATCCCGGCCATCGACAGCCCCGAGGCCGTCACCAGGAACGTCACCAGCGCCGGTTCGCGCTCGCCTTCGTCCTTCAACGCCACTGCCAGGCTGTTGCCGATGGTGCCGAGCAGCGCGATGCCGGCCAGCGTGGCGATCAGCTCCTTCGGGAAGGCGGCGAACACCGCTGCGACCGTCGCGCCGAACAGCCCGATCACGATGTAGAACACGCCCGCGCTCACGGCGGCGGGGTAACGCCGCGCGGGGTTCTCATGTACATCGCGGCCCATGCAGATCGCCGCGGTGATCGCCGCCAGGTTCAGCGCATACCCGCCGAACGGTGCCAGCACCGTGTTGACCACACCGATCCAGCCCACCACCGGCGATATCGGCGCGTCGTAGCCCGAGGCCTTCAGCACCGCCACGCCCGGCACGTTCTGCGAGGCCATGGTCACGATGAACAGCGGCAACGCGATGCCGAACACGGCCGCCCACGACAGCGTCGGCAAGGTGAACAGCGGTCGCGCCAGCTGCAGCCGCACCTGCTCCATGTGCATCAGCCCCTGGCTGCCGGCGATCGTCACGCCCACCAGCAGGGTCGCGATCACCGCGTAGCGCGGGAACAGGCGGCGTCCTGCCAGATACGTGGCGAACATGGCCAGGACCAGCAACGGCTGCGTGCCCACCGAGACGAATACGTCCAGCCCGAAACGCAGCAGCACGCCGGCCAGCATGCCCGAGGCCAGCGACACCGGAATGCGCCGCATCGCCTTTTCGAACACGCCCGAGAAGCCGGCCAGCGCTCCCATCAGCGCCGCCAGCACGAAAGCGCCGATCGCATCGGACAGCGGCAGCGCCGTGGCACCGACCACCAGCATCGCCGCACCTGGCGTGGACCATGCCGTCACCACCGGCATCCGGTAGCGCAGCGACAGGCCGATGCAGGTGACCCCCATGCCGATGCCCAGCGCCCACATCCAGGAGGCGATCTCGGCCTGTCCGGCTCCCACCGCCTGCGCTGCCTGGAACACGATCACCGCCGAACTGGCGAAACCGACCAGTACCGTGATGAAGCCGGCGACGATGGCCGGCAGGGAGAGATCGAGGGAGAACGAGCGCAGTACGGGATCGGTCATCGTGCGGCTGGAGGCGGGGAAGAGCCCGCATTGTGGCCCAGCGGCAACGCCAGCCGCCCGTTGCTGCACCCACAGCTTATAAGGAAGTGGCAGCCTCGCGGTGGCGTCCCGGGGACGATCAGCCGGCGTTGCCCGGCGCTACCCCTTGCCGATTCTGGCGCCAGCGGACTTTTTGCGGCTCTGCCGCAAAAAGTGATTGCACATTTCACAAAGATGTCTAGAATTCGCTCCCTCGCTTCACGGCGCCGGTCACTTCGGTGACAGGGACCACGAAGCAGCGGCAACTTCCTCGAAAGAGGGTGTTGACGGCAACGAAAAGCCTGTCATAATAGGCGGCTCGCTTCGACGAAAGGCCTTCGGGTTTGGGGTTGAAGCAGCGGAGTCCGCCTCGAAACGAGGTGTTGACGAAGCGGAAAGGCCGGCTATAATGGGCGGCTCGCTCGGACGGAAACGTCGGGCACTGGGAATTGGCGCTGAGGCCGCTTTCCAAGTTCTTTGAAAGTATGCGCAGGTATCTTGTGAAGGCGCCTGCAGGAGTGGATGACTGTCCATCTTGCAGACGTTTGATCAAGCAATGAGTAGTTTGTAAAGCAAGCGAAACGTTGCCAGTGGTTGAACATCTGCAGCTAAGAGTATTT